>CAZPDM010000007.1:0-80300 GCA_964585305.1 uncultured Planctomycetota bacterium
ATGGTAGGAAGCGAAATCATGCCAGCTTATGGTCTTACTTTTTGGCTAAATAATAAAATTTCTGAGAAACAGACTAAATTTCTTCCTGGTGTTTTAAGAAGAGCTTTCACAAAAGGAATAATTGCTAGCTCATTTCCATCTGATCTAGTTGTTGCTGCTGGTTATAAAGACAATCGTTTATATATTATTCCATCGTTAAATCTTGTTATTGTAAGATTTGGAGATGGCGATCGCAATTTTTCAGATTATGATTTTCTAACTATAATTATAGAAGACTTTGCTAAATCATAGTTTTATGGAGGATATTTTTTATGGCTATTGATTCTTACCAAGATTTGCTATCTTCTCTTGAAGTTTTACGCGATTGTCGAATATGTCCACGTAATTGTGGAGTAGATCGATTTTCCTCTAAATTAGGATATTGCCAACTAGATGCTAAATTTAATATTGCATCTATTACCTTACATAAGGGTGAAGAGCCTGTTATTGTTGGAAAAAAAGGAATATGTAATATTTTTTTTCCACATTGTAATTTGCAATGTATATACTGTCAAAATTACCAGATTAGCTGTAATATAGAAAAAAACTATCAAGTTTGGGAATTGCCCCAAATTATTGAAAAGCTATTAGAATTTATCGAAAGTGGAGTGTATTTGATTGGCTTTGTTTCGCCTTCCCAATGTGTAGTCCAAATGAAAATTATTATAGAGGCATTACGTCGAACAGGAAAAAAATTTATTACTGTCTATAATAGTAATGGATACGATAAAGTTAATACATTACGCGAATTAGAAAGCTATATCGATGTATATTTACCAGATTTTAAATATATCGATCCTAATATTGCCGAATTATATTCTTATGCACATAATTATCCTGAAATAGCGAAAGCAGCAATCTTAGAAATGTATCGTCAGAAAGGTTCATATATTTCTATCAATGATGATGGGTATGTTGAAAGTGGATTGATTGTTCGCCATCTTGTTTTACCAGGAGAAAGTGAACAAAGCATTCGTATTTTAGAATATATTAGCGAGTATCTTTCAACAGGTGCACATATTTCTTTGATGTCCCAATATTATCCTACCTATAAAGCAACTCATCATCCCATTCTCAATCGAACATTAGAATATGACGAATATCAAAAAGTTGTTCATAAAATGAATGAGCTAGGATTCTACCATGGTTGGGTACAAGAATTACAAAGTCAGAAAACTTATCGCCCTAATTTTGAAGAAGAAAAACCATTTGGTATTTAGGTTAAAAAGATGCTTCAAACTGAAAACATGAAAGATTTTGTTAAATTAGGTGTGCAAACTTTAGATAAAACTGCTAGGGAAAAATTGTCCCAATATTTGCAATCTCAACAAAAATCAGATGGTGGATTTTCAAACGAATTGGATATTTCCAGTGATTTATATTATACTTTTTTTGCTTTAACTTGTATGCTAGGACTTGGAATAAAGCCTTTAAACCTACCAAGATTGCTCAAATTTTTATACTTGTATTTAGATAAAAAATTTGAAGATATTGTTCATCTTTCTGCTTGGGCCAGGTGTTGGAAAATCATTGATATAATGGGAAATAATAAGTTTATTTTTTCTCAACAACTCTTATGTTCTTTATATCATTTTTTCTCTTCTATAAAAAAAAATGGTATGAAAAAGAAAATTTTGTCTAAAATTAATGATACTCTACCAACTTTTCAAAGCAGAGAAGAGATATCGTATTTCTATTCTAGCATATATGACAATTTTTTAGTGAGTCAGCTTTACCAAAGTTTAGGATGGAATATTCCTCAAAATTGGGATATTTTAAAATTTTTCTCTGCCTGTGAAAATTCTTCAGGTGGATTTTCTAATAAGCCTAATTCAAGCATTTCCACTGTTCCAAATACTACTGCTGCAATCTTATTGGCGCAGTCATTTGATATAAAGATTGATTCTCAACATATTGACTGGCTAGAAAATATGTTTGATTTTAATATGGGAGGATTCCGAGCAAGTTCTTCTTCCCCTTACCCTGATTTACTTTCTACAGCAACTGCACTTTGTTGTTTGAAAATTATTGGCCATGATATACAAAAATTTTTTGAACTTGCAGAAGATTTTATTGTTAGTCATTGGATAGAAGAAACAGGTGGATTTGGAAATACACTTTATTCACAAACTTCAGATATAGAATATACTTTCTATGCTTTATTAGGATTAGGATGCTTAGCAGATAAAGAAAAAAGAGATACTTAAGTTTTATGAAAAAAAGACCTTTCTTTAACTAATTTTGTTAAAGAGAGGTCTTTTTCAAGGTTAAGAGATATATCCTATTGCTTTTTTGCGAGTTCTTTTTCTAAAGCTATCATTTCTTGTATCAAATCATTTCCTACTTCAAGTTTCGCGCTTTCAGCTAGAAAAGTTCCAAAACGGTAGCCGGCTAAGGCTTCTTTTTTTTTCCCAATAATTTTTAAGAAACGCGCATGATAAAAAACTGTGAGAGGAAAATACGGATTCCACATAATGGCTTTTTTATAATATTCAGCAGCTTTATCATTATATTCAAAAGGTTGCATATCAGCAGCCAAGCAATATAACAAAAGTGCTCCTGTCCGACGTCCGCTCTTATTAAAAGCAATTGATTTTTCGCATATTCTTGTAATTTCTTTGCCAATATAGGGATGTTTTTTTACCAACGGGCTAAACTTGGCTAAGATCATTACAATATAATTGGAAAAAACATCATGCCTTTCATATTGAGGGTAATGGCTTATCATCTTTTCTATAGTTATTACCATTGCCTGAAAAATTTCAGGAGAAAGATTTTCAATAATAGCTTGAGCGTAATTTGATAACAAGGCTAGATTATTTTGATGAAATCTAGGGTTTAAATCCTGTGCTTTTTGAAAATGATCCAAACTTTCTTGCAGTTTAATTCCTGGATTATGAAATGCAATTTGTCCCATATAGTAATGATATTCTGAGGTTGGTGTTATTGTATAAGATTTTGTAAAAAAGTTTGTGGATTCTTCTTGATTTTTTAAAAGATAATGTACCCAGGCTATTTGTGCATATAACTTAGCTAAAGAAGCAGTATCAGATGTTTCAGTAACCTTAGCACTTAGTTTTTCTAAAACAGTTTTTTTAATATAATCTAATTCTAATTTTATTTTGCTGGTAAATTTGTTTTCATAAAGTAGCTTGGGAACTAACCAATCCAAGTCTTCTAATAATTGCATTTCAAGCCCATTTTTTTTGCAAAATGTGCAATAATCAATATATGTGCGTTCTCTTTCAGGTACGACATCTAATAAATGTTGGTAAGCTATTCTAGTACGGTCGAACATCTTTATTTTTTCAAAGATCAAAGTCTGAAAAAGGTAAAGATTGATAATAGATGCAGAGTTGATTTTCATATTAAAACGACCGTGTTGATAAAAGAGTTCAATAGAGTCATCAATAAGTTGCAATGCTTCTGGAATCTTTCCTACAGCAGGTAATGTTTTAGCTAATACAGTGTGCATGTCAAGATTGGGTTCAGCTTGTATGTTAATAGCTGTTTTAGCATATTGAATAAGTTCCTGATCTTGATTTTTTTCATCAAGAGCCATAACTAATGGGAAATATGCAGGTAAAAATTTAGGTTCTAATTGAACTATTTTCTTTAAGCTAAACAAAGGATTTTTTTCAACTTGAGAATGATAGTAATATAATATAAGAAATTCTGGGATATTTACTTTATTTGCTTTATCTAGCCATTTTAAAGACTCTTGACTTTTACCTTGTTTTCCTAAAAATCGTGCAAGATGTAAATAGCCAGCAGGGATTTGAGCAATCTCCGCAAGTTCCTGTAAAAGAGAAAGATTATCTTCTGGGGCAACATTTCTTTGAGCAAGAAAGTATTTAGCTAAACATAAAAATAAAATTTGGTTTGGATTATGTTTTATTCTAAGTTCATAAAAATGGTGATACCATTCTTGATACCAATAACTACCAAGATAATAAAATAATGTTCCATCATCTAAATTTTGAGGATTTGGCAGAATTTTATATGCTTTTCTCAGATCATCTAAAGCACGATCCCAATCTCCCATAATAGCGCGAATTTGGCCACGGAAATAAAATAAAATTCCTGCAGATTGTTTTATATCTTTTTCATCTTTTTCTAGTTTTTCGATACTTTGCCAAGCTAATAGGAATTCTTGTTGATAAAGATAGGATATGCTTTGGAATAAAGGGTCTAGCTGTGCTTGTGGATTTTTGCTTGCGACAATAAACTGGTTGCTTGAAGTATTTTCTAAAATTTTAACCAATTTCCAAAATATTTTGGCATTAAAATCCATATAAAGATGTTGATATATTGTCCATACTGAAGCATTTTCTAAGTTTTTTTCTATTTTGGCAAAATCTTTATCTGCAACGTTTGGTAATGTGCTAGGTTCAACTGGTAAAACCCTATTTATTGGCGGATTATTGATAGGTTGATGATTTGTTGTTGGATGAGGAGTGTTATTTTGCTGAGAATTTATATTTCCTTGGTTAGCTTGTATATTTTGATTATTAGGTTGTGAATGTGGATTATTCGGAGAATTTTGGTTATTTACTTTCGTATTTTGATTATTAGCAGTTTCTTGTGGAGAGTTTTTTACGGGTGGTTCTGCTATTTGTTTATCAGAAGCTAATAAGCTAATTATCGTTATTAAACATAATAACAATAAAAATCCCATTCCTGCAAAAATAAGATTATTTTTTTTCAGCCATCCTTTTCTACGTAATTGGGCTAATAAACTTTCCCTGCGAGTGGTAAGATCTCTACGACCGCGAATATAACAACGCAAATCTCTTTCAAAATCTTCACAATTTTGATAACGATCTTCCGGTTCTTTTGAAATTGCCTTAAGAACAATCTGATCTAATTCTTTTTTTATTCCACGTCGTAAATGAGAAGGAGGAATGGGATTTTCACTCATAATCTTAGAATAAAGTTCGTGTAATGTTTTTGCAGTAAATGGATATTGTTGTGTTAATAATTCATAAAGTACTACACCAAGACTATAAATATCTGTACGGTGATCAATACGTGCTTTATTTCCCATAGCTTGTTCTGGCGACATGTAATAGGGAGTTCCTAACGCCGCACCAGTTTTAGTAATGCGAGTTTCTAATGGATTTTCTCGAAATGCTAAAGAAAAATCTGTTAATTTGGGAACCGGTTTTGTTGGGTTTTTCATATCCATCAAAATATTATCGGTTTTTATATCTCGGTGTATAATCCCTCGTTTATGTAATACTGATAAGGCTTGTGCAATTTGAGAAACTACTGAAACACATTCTTGAATACTTTTAGGCTTATATTCAGCAAGAGATTTTCCCTGGATCAATTCCATTGCTAAATAATGTATATTATTAGCTACGCCAAATTCTCTCACGCCAACGATATTTGGATGCTGAATTTGGCTTGATAATTCTCCTTCTTTTAAAAATCG
This sequence comes from uncultured Planctomycetota bacterium, assembly GCA_964585305.1. Taxonomy (GTDB): domain Bacteria; phylum Planctomycetota; class Uabimicrobiia; order Uabimicrobiales; family JABWCH01; genus CAZPDM01. The sequence continues at coordinate 5,477 of CAZPDM010000007.1, forward strand.
ACGGACTAAATCAGGATCGGAATGATTAGGAGATTGCAACACTTTTAAAGCAATAAGTTCGCCTGTTTTAATATCTTTTGCTTGATATACAATTCCCATACCACCCGCGCCTAATCTACCTATAATTGCATAATGGGAAAGTTTTTGAATTCCTTGTTTTTCTAACCCATCAACTGCAGGCGGTGCATGCTCTGTTGTTATACTAGCTTCTTCACGATCCACCTTTTCTGAAATTTCTCTATCCTGATCTTCTGTAAGAATTCCAGTATTTAGCAAAAATTGTTGAAAAGAGCAAGAAGAATCTTTATGGAGATAGTCTTGGTATTGTTTCATTAAAGTAGCGACTTGTGTTGCAGGAATGTAGTGATATTTAACTAATACTTGTTTATAAAGTGAATCTCTCATAATAAGTACCTGCCTATTTAAATTGTTGTTCTTATCCCGCCACGCAATAGCCCAGGAGAAGAGCTGAAAAAAATCTTACTCCTGGGAACTTTTTTAAATAGACAAAATTGTTAATAATTTTGTCATTTCGCACCATTATTTCATGTTTTTCTGGGCGAATTCTTTCATAAATTCACAGAGAGCTTGAACAGCTTCAAGAGTAACAGCATTATACAAGGAAGCACGAAGTCCACCGATAGCGCGATGTCCACGAAGACCAATTAAACCGCGAGCTTTAGATTCTGCGGCAAATTTTTCTTCTAGTTCATCTGTTGGTACACGGAAGGTTATGTTCATTTGAGAACGGCTATCTTTTTCTACCATTCCTTTATAAAAATCAGGAATGCTGTCAATTGTGTTATAAAGCAACTCAGCTTTTTTAGTATTAATTTCTTGTATTTTATCGATACCACCTTGTTGGATTGCCCAATCAGTAACTAGAGCGAGCATGTAGATGGCAAATACAGGGGGCGTATTATAAAGAGAGTCTTTATCCACATGAAGTTTATATTGTAGCATTGTAGGGATTTTGCGGCAAGTAACTACTTTTTCCAAGAATTTTTTGCAAATAATAACCATAGTAACGCCGGCAGGACCAATATTTTTTTGTGCACCTGCATAAATGAGAGAGTATTTGCTAATATCAACTGGGCGGGACATAAAATCAGAAGACATATCAGCAATCAAAGGAACATTTCCTACATTAGGGATATTTTCTAACTTCCATTGGCTACCATAAATGGTATTATTAGTAGTAATATGAACGTAGTTAGCATTAGGGGTTAATTTACATTCTTTTGGAATATATGTAAATTTATCTTTTTCAGAACTTGCTGCAATATTTGTTTTTCCAAAAAAACGGGCTTCTTTTTCAGCTCTTTGTGCCCATTCTCCTGTAACGATATAATCCGCAATTTGATTATCGCCTAAGAAATTCATTGGTACCATATCAAATTGAAGGCTGGCTCCACCACCTAAAAAGATAATTTCGTGTGTATCTGGAATACTCATAACTTTACGCAAATTGCTTTTTGCTAAAGCAAGAGTAGCTTCAAATTCTTTTGAACGGTGGCTAATTTCTACAATAGACATTCCTGTTCCATGAAAATCTAAAAATTCATCACGTACCTTTTCTAAAACTGATAAAGGTAATGCGGAGGGACCAGGATTGAAATTCATTTTTCGTCCCATAATTCAGCCTTTCGAGCAAAAATTATCTAATTTTAAAATAAAAGGAAAAATGTGTGGATTGAAAATCTTTTCCAATCGAAAAACATATTTCCCCATAAATTATATCATATACTAGATTTTACTATTTCATTTCGTTTATGTCAAGGTTTTTCTTGGCAAAAGATAGAGTAAAAAGACTTCTTTCTATATTTCATAACATTCTGAAGATAAATATCTTATTTGTTTTTATGTAAAATCAAATTGGCTAAAAAACATTACCACGCATTTTGCGTGGTAATAAAAAAGTTGTTTCTACTTAGTTTGCCCATTTTCTAAATGAGAAGAATTTTTTTTCTCTAAATCACTTTGCGAGGAAGAATCTTTTTTTTCTAAATCATTTTGAGTAGGAGAATTCTGGGAAATTGTGTTTTCTGCAGAGGAAGGTATTATTTCTATTTGCTTTTCCTCAGAAATCATAGTAAGAGATTTAGTAGAAAATTGCTGGAGTCTTTGCTCCAAAGCATCTATTGCTTTTTGCAGCTTTTTTAAATCGTTTTTAGTAGGGATATTTAACCTTTGCAAAATTCCTACCATCCAAATTTCCATCTGCTCTTCAATCTTACGATATGTACTTGGTAAAGGTACATTTTCTTCAGAAATTTCTTCTGGTTGTTCTGTAGTGATTTTTTTTATACGTGTTTCAATTTGTTCTTCTAAAGAATATGCTGTTTCTCCGACTGTTTGCGCAATTTTTTTTGCAGAACCCCACATAAAGTCGCCACTTTTACGAATCATTTGTACAAAAATAGATGGAGAGTATGAATTTGTTTTTCTTGCGTCTTCAGCAATAATTTGGGCTAAGATAGCTGCGGTAATATTTTCTCCTGAATCGTTTTCTATAACTTCAATTTTTTCACCCTCTCGTACGATTGTTGCGATAGTATCTAATGTTATATATGTTTTAGAGATAGTATCGTAGAGTTTTCTATTTGAATAGCGTTTGATTAAGTGCATATTTTATTCCTTTTTTAAGGTTTTTTTTAAAATAAAAAGATACATTCCCTTTCTTTTTTGTTTTATGTATGTCATACTTATAAAATATCGGAGGATATTTTATCGCATAAGAAAAAAAATGCAAGTTTTTTCCTTAAAAAGGATAGTAACATAAGGAGAAAAAAATGAAAATTATAGCCATATTATTTTTAATAATTTTTATTTTACATGCTTTTGCCCAAGATATTCAATCTGAAAATGATAAAACTCCATTGATAGATTCAAAATCTTCTGAAGTGACTTTACCACAGTTAACAGAGCAGCAAAACCAGGAAAAAAATCAATATCTTGAACAAGCCTTAAAAAATTATGACGAAATTTTAGAAAATCAAGAAAAAATTGAAAATTCGAAATTGGTAAAAGCTGCTGTATCCGGAAGTATAAAACCTATTTGGCCTAAACCAACTGATGGGGAAATAACATCTTTAAGTGAAGAACAGAAAAAAGAGCGAAATAATTATTTGGAAGAAGCATTAAAAAATTATGAAGAACTTTTAGTACAGCAAGAATTTCAAGAAAAAAATCAGGAAAAACAGCAACAACAAGCAAATGAAGATTGGAAAGCTAAACAACGTGAGCTTATGGATCAATATTATCAGGAAGCCTTAAAAAATTATGATATTATTCTTCAGCAACAAGAATTGAAGGAAATTAGAAATCAACAAAAAGATAAAAATAAGAAAAAATGAATTATTTTAAAAAAAGTGAAGAAATTTTCTTCACTTTTTTTTCACTTTAATTTATTGGCAAAAATATAGTAAAAGTAGTGCCTTTTCCAATTTCACTACTTACAAATATTTCCCCATCATGTTCTGTAACAATTTTCTTTGTAATAGAAAGTCCAAGGCCTGTTCCTTTTCCAGGAGCATTCGTTGTAAAAAATGGCTGAAAAATTTTAGAAATATTTGCAGGCTCAATTCCTTTTCCGGTATCCTGAACAAGTATTTTCGCTTTTTTATTTTTTGAGCCATCATGTATAGGCAGTTCAGCAGATATTGTTATTTTCCCAGCATTTGGCTCAATTGCATGTTTGGCATTCATAAACAAATTTACAAAAACCTGTTGAATTTGGTTAGAGTTTCCCATAATCTTAGGAAGATTATTAGGGATTTGTCTCTCAAAAGTTATATTTGCTGTCCTAAATTGTTCGCATAATAATTTTTGAATGCGATCTAAAACTTCATGCAAATCAAAAGGTTGAAATGTTTTACTTTCTTTACGAGAAAAAAGCAAAAGATCTTGGACAAGTTGTTGACATCGTTGGGATTCTGAAAGTGCCCGTTGGATATAATCGCGAGCATTAAGTAATTCCTGTAATGTAACATTGGGTTTATCTAAGAAGCGTATAAAAAGCTGAAGAAAACCAATAATACAAGTCAACGGAGCGTTAATATCATGAATAATGCTTGCTGAGAGTTCACCGATAGCTGCCAACTTACTGGACTGCTTTAAATCTTCATGGACTTTTTCTAAATCACTTTGTGCTTTAATTGCTTCTTCATGCGATCGAAGCAGTCGAATGATTCGCGTGGACATATTTATGATGGGAGATAATTGACAACAAAATACTGCTAACAAGCCTGGAGTATGTTGAAAAACTTTTTGAAGACTCATACGTAAAAGTAATAAAGCGACAACATGATTCTCTTCTAAAAATGGGACAACTAGAATATGCTCACATTCTTTTACAATCGTATGCAAGGAATTCCCAGTAATTTCTTCTTGAGACAAGCCATCCCATTTGATAATTTCTTTAGGAATTTCTTCCACTATAATTTTTTTAGCTAAATCTTTTTCAAAATTTTTTGATGCGGCTTCCTCCCAATTATTAGGCTTAAAAGAAAGCCACAAAGTTCCTCCATTGGCTTCGCTAATTTTTATTGCAGTTTCAAGAAATTCTTGCAAAATTCGATTGCTTGTTAAATTTTGATCAAAAAATTGCCCAATACGCCATATTTTTTGTATATCGCTACTATGATGTTTTTTGCGTCGGTTTTCTACCTCTGCGATTGCACGCTCAACAGCATCTAAAAGATTTTTTAAATCAACAGGTTTTGTTAAATAATCGAAAATTCCTTGTCTCATTAAAGATACTGCTGAAGGAATTGTTGCATAGCCTGTCATTACCAAAATAATAGTACGTGGAGAAATTTCTTGCAAACGGCGAATCAATTCTTCTCCAGACATTGCTGGCATATTAAGATCTGTTACTAAAATATCGATACTTGCACCACTAGCTAGTGTATCTATAGCTTCCTGTCCGCTATTAACAGGAATAATGTATAAATCTAATTGTGAAAGAGCTTCCTTAATAAAATCAAGTATAAAGGCATCATCATCCACAATTAAGCAATAGATTGGCTCGTTTGTCATATCATAACTCATTTCGATAAATCATTTAAAACAGATAAAAAAAGGCTTATTTTGATACACACACAATAAAATGCTAATGTCAGTCTTCTAACAAAGTCTTTTCTACTGCAGCCCAGCCGGCATCTAAGAATATTTCGGAAACAGTTGGATGAGCATGGACAACACGAGCAAGATCAAAAACGGTTCCTTCCATTTCCATAAGAACTGCTGCTTCAGAAATCATATCTGTCGCATGAGCTGCTGCAATTTGAACACCTAAAATTTCGCCATATTTTTTTTCTGATAAGAGTCGGATAAAACCTTCTGCGTCACCTTCTGCTAAAGCCTTTGCATTAGCAGAAAGAGGATATTCGCTAATTTGATATTCAATTTTTCTTTGTTTTAGTTGAGGTTCTGTTAATCCTATTTGTGCAATTTCTGGAATGCTATAAATGTTAATCGGGTGTGAATCATAATTCATAGGTTCTTTAATGCCTTTAATATAATTGATCGTTTGGATTGCTTGGGCAGTAGCAACATGAGCTAACATTTGCTTTCCATTGACTTCACCAATAGCAAAAATATTAGGAACATTGGTTTGCAGAAAATTGTTTACTTTGATAAAATGATTTTCGCATTCTAAAAGAATATCAGAAGTAGGGATAACACCTATTCGATTTTCACTGTTGATAATAATAGGACAAGATATTATATTTTTTCCGACTGTTAGGCTATGTATGTCTCCACCTATAACTTTAGCGTTTAGAATAACATTTATTTTTCTTTTTTCTAATTGCTGTAACATATAATGTGAAAGGTAAGGATCTGCTACTGTCACCAAGCGATCTTCAGAAACAAGCATTGTTACTTTATGACCAATCAAAGAAAATAGTTCTGCAATTTCTATAGCTGTGGAATTTCCTCCCATTATGACTATTTCTTCCTCAACAGGAGGATTTTGCCAAATTTGAGAAATAGAAAAAATATTTTTAGAAAGAATTGGAAGTTGAATGTTTTTAAAATATGCCCCTGTAGCTATAATGATGTTTGGCGCACTTATTCTTCGGTTTTCAACCGTAACAGAGGTTTCACTTGCAATATGTGCAGTTCCAGTGATAATTTCTACACTATTCCATCTTAATAAAGCATCTATAGAACGTTTAAGTCGGTTAGTAATTTTTTGCGCTCGTAAAAATGTATTTTGCCAATTAAAGCGAATTTGCTCAGGATTAACTCCATCAATTCCCATATTACTAGCTTGCCATATTTTATGTAATAGTTTGGCAGTTTCCAAAAAAATTTTAGCTGGGACACAGCCCCAATTCATGCACATACCACCTAATTTTTCTTTCTCAATTAAGGCTGTACGCATTCCTAATTGCCCAGATCGCAAAGCTGCGGTATATCCTGCTGGCCCTGCTCCAATAATAATTACATCATAATCGTAAGGCATATTCTATCCTTTTTAAAAAGACATACTCTCCGCCATAACTGGCTGGAGTATCTCAAGGTGGGAAAAAATTGGTTCTTTAAATTTTTAATAATGATGAACCAATTTTTTCCATGAAAAATTTTTGAAGCCCTACGGGCTTATTATTAGGAGTGCTTTCATCGCCACCCTAAAGGGTTAGCGATTTTTCGCACTTTTTATTTAAAATTTGAAAAAAATCATAAAGAAATCATACAATTTTATGTAATCAAACGCAAGCAAGAAATAGTTTATATTATATCTTATTATAAGGAAAATAGATATGACAAGTTTTTATCCTAAAATAGGATTGATTTTGTTAATAATGTTGGGCATGTTGTCTTGCAATATTTTCAACAATCCTCCTACTCAAATTTCTGTTGAAAAACAAAAATCTATTTCTGAAAAAACTGTTGCGAATCAAAATCAAATTTCTATGTCTAAAGTACAACAACTATCTCTTAGCACTTCCTCATTACCACAAACAAATCGTCCTATTATTATTCTTGCTTCACAAGATTCGGCAAAAGAAGTTGAAAATTTATGCAATATCATTCATAATAACATTAGCCCAAATGTTACAGTAATTCGTCCACAATCTCAACAAATTCCAAATTCTATATTGCCTTCAGAAATTGATACATATATAAAACTAGCCAATGCTGCTTCGGATGCGGTTTTGAATGTCTCCTTATCATATAAAAGTGTCAATGACCCGGCTCTTCCAGATTCAAAATGGATATATGCTATAGCAGATGTAGAATGTAAGGATTCTCTTGATCATAAGATTCTATGGCGCGATAAATTTTCTAGCTCGCAAGGTGTTTTAGCTTGGAAAGGGGAAAACTTAGCAAAGCAGGAAGCTGTCCAAATTTTAGCGAAAGATATATCCGGTACAATATCCACAATTCTTCAACAAATTCCTTCTCATTCGAAAGATCAAATTCGCTTAATAATCAATACATACACTCCAGAAGTTTTAAAATTATGGCAAAATGAGTTGCTTCGATTGGAAAAGGCAAAACACTTTTCCATTGTAGGAAATATATTAGCAATGTCTTGCACAATTTCAGCTTTGCTCCAGTATAAAGGTAATATGCTATCCCTCAAATCTTTATTTGAAGAAAATCTAAAAAGTTTGGCATTACCTGGACAAGTAACATTAGGAGATAAGATAGTCAATATTGAAATTAACAAATAAATAAATGAATAGACAAAAGTTTTTGGACTAAAAAATATGCCAACTACGTATTTGAGATTCAACTGAGAGGAATTGAGCCTGCTGCTGCAAATTTTTTTCGTTAAAGCCTTTATTTATAAGTGGCAGGTTAATTCTTAGTACTACGTGCATGGACGAGTGCAATTGAGATAACTAAATTATGTCTAACAATTTTGTTGACTACTTAGGAGAATATAATAATGTTTAAATATAAAATCGTTCTATGTTTATTAAGTTTTATTCTGGCTTTTGGATTAAGTCAGGAAGAATCTATTCCTATTGTTCCTCCCATTGACACTTTATCAATCTTAGAAGTAAATGTCGTAGGATTTGGCAAAAGTATGGATAGAGAAACAGCTTTTCGATTAGCCTGTCAAGAAGCCCTGCAATCCTATCTCTCAAAAATTTTGCCACAAGATATTTCAAAAAAAATGAAAAATGAATTAGAATGTTATCTTGCAGGAAATTTTATTAAGTATTTCACTTCTCCGCCTAAAGTAGAATCTTGGGACGGTTGGGAAATGAAAATTAGTGGAAAAATTGATCATGAAAGACTAATTACAGATACCCATCAGCAGATTATTATTCCTGATATACAAAATCGTATAGCAATTATAGCGTGGCCTTCGGAATTAAGTAAAATTTCTGTTCCATATTCAAAAGATTTACAAAATATTGCTCAAACTCAAATAGAAAATACTTTAAAAAAATATGGCCTTGAGTTTACAAGTTCACAACGTATAAAAAATGAGATTGATCGGGAAATAAAAGAAACTGGTATGATGGCAACTACAGAAGAATCAAGTTTTTTAGCTCATAATAAAAGCCATTTTAATTTACAAGTAGGATTGACAATAGACTCTCTTCAAAAAGAAGTCTTTGATAAACAGCTGAAATATTGGCAAGTAAAACTCGCTGTTGAAATATATCCCTATCGGGAAAAAAATAAAATCTTTAGTGGAATATTTCCTCCGGAAGATGCTAGCTATGGAACACGCCTTGTTCAAGATGAAAATGACAGTCGGTTTTTATTAGAACAGGTAGTTGCTAAAGTCAGCCATAAAGCAGGACAAGATATTGCAGAATATCTTAAAAATTATCGTCCTTTACCTAAAACACGATATACTATATATTTTGCTGGTTTTAGCCGTGGAGAAAAAGTAAAAATACTTCGTGCATTTGATCATCTATTAGCGAAACGTCAAATCGATGAACTCCAGCGCGGAACAGGTGGTGGAGATTCTTTAAAAATTATCATCGATACAACAAAAAAAATCAACGCACTTCAAGATATTATCAGCACGTATTGTCTAGAAGAAAGCGTTCAAGTTATTTTAGATCCCTCTCGTCAAGACGATTTAAGTCAAACATTTTATTATATGCCCAAAGAACAAGAATAACAGCATTTTATTTTCTTTCTTAAGAAAATTTTTCAAACAAAAAAAATACATGCCGATTAAAACATGTATTTTTTCGTTTCCTCTCAATTAAATATCCAAAGACTTAGTTGACTGATTATTTAGTTAACTAAACTAATTGTAAAGAATGAAGTTTTTGTTTTACTATAGCAACATCTTCCTTATAAGTAACACCAACCCATTGCTCTGGAGTAGGCAGTACTTTGACAGTAAATTTTTTACTTTGGAGTCCTTGATCAATTGCCAAAGGAATATAATATTCTCCTTTAGATAAGTCTTTTTGCGTGTTTAAAAAATTGATTAATCCTTCTTCAAACCATGCAAAAATGGTAGGCGTAAATCCCCAAAAGTTCATAGAGACTTGCATATCCAAAGAAATATCAGGTTGTACAATCCCATTGGCATAAATCTGGCTGTTTTTATTTTCAATGTTAATTTGTTCTACAATGCGATCCAGGTATCCTTCTGAGTTTACATAGCAAACTCCGCGTGAGACCGGGCCATTTTCTGAAAAAGTTTTTTTAAGACAAAATGCTGCCATTGAATATTCAGGTTTTGCAGGATCAACTTTATACAAAAAATCTGCCATGATATTATAGGTTTCTCTGCCATAACAATCATCCGCATTGATAACTGCAAATGGGCTGTCAATAACATTTCTCGCACATAAAACAGCGTGAGAAGTGCCCCAAGGTTTCACACGATTAGAAGGGACATGGAATCCTTTTGGAAGATTGGACAATTCTTGATAAACATATTGAATTTGAAGGGGGTAATTTCTTAACCATTTTTTTATATAAGGCTCAAATTGTTCTTGTAATTCAGGACGAATAATAAGAACAAGTTTATTGAAACCTGCTTGAACTGCATCAGCAATTGAGTAATCTAGCAAAATTTCGCCACTTGGTCCAATTGGTTCAATTTGTTTAGTTCCACCATAACGACTTCCAATACCTGCGGCCATAACAAGTAGCGTTAAATCTTTTTCGCCTGCCTTTATTTGCCCTTTAGTAATTTTTTCTAGTAATATCCACATTTTACCCCCACAAACATCTTGTTCGCAGGAACCTGGAGTTCCTAAAAGAGAGACTTCGCAGATTTGAGATATAGTAGCAGACTGAAACATTTTTGCTGCGGATTGTTTAATTGTTCCTTCTACGCATCCACCGCCAATTGTCCCATAAGAAGAGCCATCTTCTAAAAAAAACATTTTTGCACCAATTTTTCGAGGGCTAGCACCTTTCGCATTGACAACTGTTGCTAGAACTATTGGCTGTTGTTGAGCAATTTCGTATATTTTACTAAAAAGAGGTAAATTATGCATTTGCTAATTCTCCTTTTTTAATTTTCCAAACCCATCCTGCACCGCGATTTTGAAGAGCAACAATTTCAGAGATAATACTTACTGCAATTTCTTCTGGAGTTTCGCCTCCAATTGGAAGCCCAATGGGAGCAAATATTTGCTCTAAAATATCTTTGGAATACCCTTCTTTTTGCAATAATTCGAAAGTAGCAGTTTTTCTACGCAAACTACAAATCATTCCAATATAAGCAACTTTATGAGAAAGAATAATCTTTAAACAATCTCGATCATAAACATGTCCTCGTGTAATAAGAGTAATATAAGTGCTTTCGTCTAAATGTAATTGTTTTAGACCTTCTACAAAATCCATCACTAAAATTTGATTGGCTTGAGGAAATCTATTTTTATTAGCAAATTCTTCCCGATCATCTAAAACAATAATACGAAATCCTAATGTGTGAGCTATATTATACAGAGGCACTGCAATATGTCCAGCACCAACAATAATAAGGGTAGGACTTCCTTGCATATATTCAAAACATGCAAGGATACGATCTTTCCCAAAAATAATTTCTTGGGTTTCACTACTACCTTGTTGGTATACTTTTTTAGCTTTTTCCGCTAGTTCTGAAGTGTAATTAGGATATTTCCCAATTATTTGATCACAAGTTATTATAAGCCAAGTACCTAGAGGTAATTTAATAGAATTTGTTTCCAAAATTCTCACAATAACAAAAGGAATTCTTTTTAATAAAAATTCCTGTATTTTTTCAATGAACATAAATATTCCTTTATCTAAGAAAAAGTTAAAAACTTTATCTATTTTCCAAAATTACACTATCTTTTTCAAGTAATTTTTGGTATGATATACACACCTAATCAACTTTAATCAGAACTTACACTTTTTGCGATTTTATTGAATCATTAATAAGGGAAGTACATGGAAAAAAATGACATGCAAACGGCTCTTGATATTTTAATCAAAATGCGCCAATCTTTAATACATTCATTAGTTGAAGAATTAAGCCTTCATAAAGATGAAGAACCGTCATCGTTCACACTACAAGATATTGAAGACCGATTTGCTATGCGTATGGCTAATTTAAATACATTGATCGCTACACTTCAAGAGATGACAGGCGGCCATAGTGTTATGGGTGGTGGCTTAACCAGCACCAAAATAGTTGCTAAAGTTCACGAAATCACAAGAAATAAACTCCAAAATAAATTGGATGATCTATTTGAATATCTAGCTCCTGATGAGCTTTTACATCTTTCTGTTATTCCTACCTCAGAAGGAAAATTTTTAATCATTATGGCAAATGGGGAATAAAGGAGACATACGGAGTTTTAATATTCCGTATGCAAATATTGTTATGAAAATTAAATGTCCAAGACAATCTTTTTTAAAACCTTTACAAATTTGTAGCGGTTTGGTAACTCCAAAAGAACTCTATAATATTTGTCAATTTGTACGTATTTCCGCAGTTAATAATAAAATTGTGTTACAAGCAACGGACTTAAAAATCTCTTTCACATACAATATGCCAATGGATGGTGTTACTATAGAAAGAGAGGGGGAATTACTATTACCAGCCTCAAGACTTTTTATGCTTGTTAAAGAAACGCATGAAGAAGAAATTCTTTTAGAACAAGAAAGCGTAAAGGAAAAAGAATCACTAGTAAACGGTATTATTACGACAAAAGATGGCAAATTTAAAATTTTAGGGGAAGATATAGGAAAATTTCCTGAAATTCCTGAGTTTAAAGATGAAGAATCCTTTGAAATTTCCGGAGAAAATTTTTCAAAGCTCATCAACAAAACTATATTTGCAACCACAACAGAAAGAACCCGTTACGACTTGGAAAATGTTTTAATTGATTTAAATATTGAAGGCGTTGTACGTTTTGCAGCGACCGATGGAAAAAGATTGGCTTACTGCGATCATAAGCCAAGTATCATAGGAAAAACTGCAAAAAAACGCTATACAGTACCTAATATTGGCCTTCGCCAAATTGAAAAAATCATAAATACATTATCGCCAAAAGAAGTAAAATTTAATTTTATTGACAATCATTTTGTATTTTTAACCAATGATGTGGTATTATCAACTAGATTGTCTGATGGAGTTTTTCCTCCTTATGAAAAAGTTATCCCTGATAAATTTCCTCACAAAGGAAAAATCTCTGTCAAAGAATTTACATCAGCTTTACGACGTATAACTGTTTTAGAAGATGAAAAGAACCGTGTTATAGAATTAAATTTTACGGATAAAAATGTTAATATATCTGTCCAAAATGATGCTGTAGGAAACGCCGAAATTAATATGCCTATAGATTTTTCTTTTGGCACCAATATTACCAGCTTGGCCATTCGTTTTAATCCTACATTCCTTCAAGATGCTCTTAAATGTATCAATAATAACGAAGCAGAAATTGAACTCAAAGATAATAAAAGTGCTTTGTTTATTAAAGACGGTGAAGATTTTCGGTACGTTGTATTACCAATAAGAATGAGCGAAGTACCCAAACTTGCCGTAGCCAAAGAAGAAGAGGAAGACAATGAACAAACCGAATCTAATCCATCCGAAGATTAGTATTCAAAAAGAACCGGAATCAGTTTGTGATATAATGGCTCGTTGGTTAAAAAAACAAAACTTCGGAGGTGAACAGAAAAGATATGTCGCATTTCAGAGTTGGGAACAAATTTCTGATGAATGTTTAAAAAAACACACACGTCCTTTTCGATTCACCGGCAGATCATTAGAAATTTTAGTTGACTCTGCTCCGTTCTGTTTTGAGCTTAAAAATTTTCGAAAGCGCGAATTACTTGAAAAACTTAAAACAGTAAGTGGGGATTTAGAAATTAGTGAGATATCTTTTATCTGCCAAAGAGTTTGTAAAAGCTAATTTTTTCTCAGAAAACCCCAGAGAAAAACTCTGGGGTTTTCGTACTCTTACAAAAATTTTTTGAAATATTATCTACGGAGACGGTGCTATAACATCGTATTTTCTATGGATTCCAATAATAATTTGGAAAACTCTTCTCATATCAATAGTATCATCTTTTCAGATACTAATTTACCAGCAGACATAAAATCTAATAATAGTAATTCTACTAATAATACCAATGTTCAGTCAAATATAAATTCTGATCCTAATATAAAAATTTCCGCAAATATTACTACCCAAGTAAATGAAAATGCTCAAATTCACTCAAATAATAGTAATACTCAAAGCACTATAGCTGAACCAACTGCACCACCGAATCCAAGCAATATATCAACTACACAAAATTTAACAAATGTTGAGCTACAAGCTGACACTAAAAAACAAGATTTAGATATTCTTCCTGAAAAGCAAATGTTAGACTTTCAAAAAGATGGTGTAGAAGAAATTGAACCTCCTGATCGAAAAGATGCAACTGATTATAGTGCAAATAGTATTAAAGTACTAGGAGGGGCTGATGCAGTACGCCAAACTCCAGCTATGTATATTGGAGATACTTCAACTTTTGGCTTGCATCACCTAGTTTATGAAATTGTGGATAATAGTATTGATGAATCTTTAGCAGGATATTGTAATCAAATTATTGTAAGGATACATCTTGATAATAGTATCTCTGTATTAGATAATGGTAGAGGTATTCCTGTAGATTATCATGCAAAGGAAAAAAAATCAACATTAGAAGTAATCACAACAACATTACACTCAGGTGGAAAGTTTGACAGAAATAGTTATAAAGTTTCAGGTGGTTTACACGGTGTTGGTTTATCTGTTGTAAATGCGCTTTCTGAACGCATGGAAATAGAAGTATTTCGTGATGGTTGGGTACATATACAAAGTTATGAACATGGAAAACCATTAGATGAAGTAAAAAAAATTGGAAAAACATCCAAACGTGGAACAAAAGTTTGGTTCAAGCCAGATCCTACAATCTTTGATACTACAATATACAGTTACGGTATTATCTCTCAAAGAATGAGAGAATTATCCTTTTTAAACCAAGGTATACATATCTCATTAGTAGATGAGCGTGATGGGAAAAATGAATCCTATTTTACTAATGATGGTATTCGAGCTTTTGTCCAACATCTTAACCTAAACAAAAACCCTATCCATCCTGATATTATTTATCTTCAAAAAGAAGTCAATGATTCGCTTATGGGGAGAGTTCTTGTAGAATTAGCATTACAATATCATGATGGTTATAATGAAATTGTTTATGGATATGCAAACAATATTCATACAAGAGAAGGCGGGACTCATGTTTCTGGCCTACGCTCTGGATTAACAAGGACATTTAATACTTATGCTAAAAATGAAAATATTTTGAAAGATAAAGATAAAATAGTCCTTACTGGAGACGATTGGAGAGAAGGTCTTACCGCTGTCATATCTGTTAAATTATCACGTCCACAATTTGAAGGACAGACAAAAGCTAAACTTGGAAATCGAGAAATGCAAGGCATTACAGAATCTGTCATAAATGACTTATTAGCTGTATACCTTGAAGAACATCCTGCTACTGCGAAAGCTATTATTAACAAAGGAATCAATGCTGCACATGTCCGAGAAGCCACAAGAAAAGTGCGCGATTTAGAACGCCAAAGAAAAACACCTTTGCATTCTGGAGGACTACCAGGTAAATTAGCAGATTGCAGTGAGCATAATATAGAAAGAACAGAATTATATCTAGTAGAAGGAGATTCTGCTGGCGGCTCTGCAAAGTCTGGAAGAGATCGTAGATTTCAAGCTATTCTGCCACTTAAAGGTAAAATTCTCAATGTAGAAAAAACAAGATTAGATAAAATTTTAGCTCATAATGAAATTAAAACACTTGTTATGGCATTAGGAACAGGTATTCAGACCGAATTTAATATTGAGAAACGACGTTATGGAAAAGTCATTATTATGACAGATGCTGATGTTGATGGCTCTCATATACGTACTTTATTATTGACATTTTTCTTTCGCAATATGAAACCTTTAATTGAAGCCGGATATATTTATATTGCACAACCCCCGTTATATAAATTTAAACGAAAAAAAAATGAACAGTATGTTTTTAGTGATCAAGAATTCCAAAATGTGTTGTTAAAATTTGGGGCAGAAGAATCTCAATTAAAAATTCGTTCAAGTAACCAAATTCTGCATGGTGAAGAATTATTTACATTCATTAATACACTATCTAATCTTGAGCAGCAATTACGATCTTTAGAAAAAAATGGAATTTCCGGAAGAGATTTTTTAAAAAATCGTCATGCTGAAACTGGCCAATTTCCTAAATTTAAATATAAATACAAAACAGAAATAGGATACTTCTTTTCTGAAAATGAACTCAAACAATTTATCGTACAAAAAGAACAAGAAGGCCAGGAAATTTTAGTACAAGAAGAAAATGAACATAACGGAAATGGAAATGGAACATCAAATGGGACGCCTAAAATTCCTTTAATTTTCCAAGAAATACATGCTTCTGATGCAATATATAAATATGTCATTGCAATCGAGTCATATAATATAAAAATCAACACATATTTTCATACAGATCAAGTTCAATTTGATTTACTTGAAGGACATGAAAATATTCCTATTACTGCAATATATCAAATTATTACCGAAATACGTAATCTCGGTCGTAAAGGTTTAGATGTACAAAGATATAAAGGTTTGGGTGAAATGAATCCCGATCAACTTTGGACAACAACGATGAATCCAGCAACTCGCACACTTTTTCAAGTTCGCTTAGAAGACGCAAGTGAATCAGATAGGTTATTTTCTATTCTTATGGGAAATCTCGTTGAACCACGTCGTGAATATATTGAAAAACATGCACTTGATGTTCATAATTTGGATGTATAAACAATTCTCAGTTGCCTCCTTTATTTGATTAGGAGGCAACCAAAATATTTTTTATCTTTTTATGATAGCTATAAGGAAATTTTTTTATGTCTAAAGCGATGCGGTTTGTGCTCTCAGTTCTTATAGCCGGAGGAATTTTAGCAATTCCAACAGATTGGATTGCAAAGTTTATTCCAGGAATTACTGTTATTGAGCATCGAACTTTAGTTATTTTTGTTTTAGCAGCTCTTTTATGGGTATTAGAGCCTATACCAATTTTTTCTACTTCAATTTTAGTCCTCGTATTACAACTTTTACTTATCTCCGATCAAGGTATTATTTGGCTTCGAAATTCTAATATATCAAACTTAGGTAATCTCATCAAGTATAAAAGTATTTTGGGCAACTTTGGATCGGACATTATTTGGTTATTTATCGGTGGTTTTTTTCTAGCCGATGGCGCAACTAAATACCGCCTTGATTTAAATTTGGCACGTATATTTGTTCGACCTTTTGGGAAAAATCCTAATGGTGTTTTATTAGGTATAATGTTAGTAACAGCCGTATTTTCTATGTTTATGAGCAATACTGCAACAACAGCTATGATGCTTGCTATTTTAACTCCAATTCTCGCTGCATACCCTGAAGGAGATAAAGGTAAAATAGCAATGTGCCTGGCCATTCCTTTTGCTGCAAATATTGGCGGTTTAGGAACTCCTATTGGAACACCTCCCAATGCGATTGCATTAAAATATCTTACAGAAATTCAATTTGTACAATGGATGGCATTTGCTATTCCTTATACTCTTGTAGCTCTTTTAGCAAGTTGGTTTATTTTAATTAAAATGTTTCCAACAAGTGTTAAAGAAATCAATCTTGAAATAAAATCCGAATTCCAAAAGAATTGGCGTGCAATAGTTTTTTATCTTACTTTTGGCATTACTGTTTTGCTATGGATTTTTGAATTTTTGCATGGCATGAATTCTTACGTTGTTGCAATGATTCCAATAGCTGTATTCACAACAACCAAAATTATCACAGCAAAAGACTTGCAAAACATGGATTGGGGAGTTCTGTGGTTATTAACTGGCGGTTTAGCATTAGGAGCTTCATTAGAACAAACGGGTTTAGCAAAACATATTATTGCTGCGATTCCGTTCAAAGATATGTCACCCTACGCTATTGTACTAATTGTTACGTTCATCACATTCTTACTTTCTAACTTTATGTCTCATACAGCAGCAGCAAATTTACTTTTACCAATTATGGTATTATTAGCAGGAATTGAAAGTTTAAAAGCAATTGGTGGGGGAAATATACTAATTTTAATCGTAACATTTACATGTTCCCTATCAATGACTCTACCCATCAGTACTCCTCCCAATGCGATGGCTCATGCTGCAGGACGTTTAGAAAGTAGAGATATGTTTAAGTCTGGTTTAGTTATCGGCTTAGTTGGAATCGTCATTTTATATGGTTTTATGTATATTCTAGCTAAATTTATTTAAAAAAATCGAAAAAAGATTTCTTATGGAAGAATCTTCAAAAACAGAATCTAGTTGTGATTGTAAGCTAACTCAACAAAAAATTGAAAGCATTTCAGAAAAATGTTTCTGCCCACTTTTATTACAAAAGCCTCCTATGTCAACCTCTAATAAAGAATCCGAATTTTCCTATAAAGAAAAAGCCACAAATCCGGCAGATTCTATATCTTCACGAAAATTAATTTTAGAAAAATATGTCCCTTTGGAACAAATGCAGCAATTTATTACTAGCCAGGAAATTCAATATTTAATTACTCTTTATTTTTCCAATCCAATTAAATCTGTAATTTTAAAAGCTGGCGAAGTTTTAATGCGCCGTGGAGAATATAACGATCGGCTTTACTTTGTACGTAAAGGAAAGTTGCGTTGTGAAATTGACAATTTTGATGGAACAACACTAGAATTGTTTATAGCACAACCCAATAGTTTTATCGGTTTGTATAGCTTTTTCTCAAAAACATTTTATAGTTCTGCAACTATCTATGCCCTAGAAGATGTTGAACTTTCTTATATTGATAAACGTTGTTTAGATTGTGATCAAATGAGTAGTGAAATTTATAAGCAATTTATGCCGTATGTAGTCAATGCACTCAAACAACGTGGTATCAATCTGCAAGAAACAGTAATGGAAAAAGAAAGAGCCATTCAACAACTGATCAATAATGAAAAATATACTTGTTTGGGCGAAATGGCGGCGGGTATTGCTCATGAACTTAATAATGCAATTGCAGTTCTAGAAAGAAATACACGTTGGCTTTCTGAAAACCTTCCTAAAATTTTAGCTTCAAAACAAGCCAAACCTTCTTTAGAAATGAAATATCTAGATATAGGATTAACACGCGGTCGTAATGTATCAAGTCGAGAAGTACGTAAACGGACAAAAGAATTAGAAGAACTTGGTTTTTCTTCTGAATACGCTGAAACTATTGCACTCATGGGATTAGCAGATGAGGAATTACCTAAAAAGAAAGCAAGCACAGAAGAAGTTGAACGTTTTAATAATTATTGGGAAACGGGAGCTACTTGCCATGATATGCTAATTGCAGCTCAACAAGCAGCTCATGTTGTCAAATCAGTTAAAGAATTGGCACAACATTCCCAACAAAAAAGTCTTCACACTATTGAAGAAAGTATTCAAGAATCTATTGTTTTGCTCCATATTGCATTACGCCAAATTAACTTCCAATTAGATATTGCTGACAATATACTAGTATTAGCTAATAAAGGTGAGCTTGTACAAGTTTGGACTAATCTTTTAAAAAATGCGTATGAAAGTCTAATCCAAGCCAAGATCGAACACCCAGAGATAAAAATATCTGTAAATAAAGAAGAGAATTATGCTGTTATTACGATCACAGATAATGGTCCTGGAATTCCTCGTGATCTATTGCCCAAACTTTTTCAACCGCATATTACAACTAAATCAAATGGGCAATTTATCGGTTTAGGACTTGGATTAACCATTGTTCATCGGATTGTTACCAGTTATCATGGAACTATAAAAGTAGAAAGTGTTCCTGGACGAACAGTATTTGCTATACATCTTCCAATTGCAGAAGCACAGTAATTTTTATAAAACAGAAAAATCTTATTCTATAGTTGTTGAAAACTGTAGAATAAGATTTTAACAAAAATTTATCCATTTTGGAGGAATGCGATGAGTTTGAATATTGTTTGCATTGATGATCAGAGAGAAGTTTTAGCTACCTTGAAAAAGGATATGACAATTTTTAAATCTTTTTTTACTGTTTCATATTGCGAATCAACAGAAGAAGCAAGAGAAGTCATAGAAGATATTGACAGAAAAGGTGATCATATTGTACTTTTCGTTTGCGATCATATCATGCCTGAACAAAGCGGAATTGAATTTTTAATTCAAGTGAATAAAGATATTCGCTTTCGTCATACAAAAAAAATTCTCTTAACAGGATTGGCTACTCATCAAGATACAATTACGGCAATTAACCAGGCAGCAATAGATCAATATATTGAGAAACCTTGGAATTCTCAAAATCTAGTTCAAGCAGCAAAAATTTTGATTACAGAATATCTCTTGGAAAGTAGCGAAGACTATCAAGATTATATGGCTATTTTAGATCAGCCAACTTTGTACCGCAAGCTAAAAAAATAGCTAGTTTTCATCAATAGAAATATTTAAAATTCCTTGGAATTTTTGGAAAATAAATCTAGGCAATTGTATTAGATATGGGTCTTCTTCCTCTTGCAGCCATTCTAACAATCGTAAGAAATTTTCTTCTGACATGGACACACATCCTGCTGTAGCTTTGTTGGGTGATGTCCAAAGATGGATAAAAAGACAGCTCCCATGATAAGCAATAGGAGGTTGTGTGTTATGTTCGATCATTAAAAACCATTTATATGCATCATCTTCCCTACGAAGATTTTCATAAGAATTCCAATCGGATTGTGGAATGGTTCTTTGATCTAACAACTGATTATAATATTTTGATTGTGGATCATCTATTCCAAGCCAATTTTCTGTAACTTGTGTATAAGACCATTTTTTTTGACTGTCTTTGTTTTGTTGCTTATTTTCTTTTTTTGTAATATTATAACTTTCCGCATAGCCATATATTTGTTTACGAATTTGGAAAATGCCTGCAGGGCTTTTTCCATCGCCTTCTCTTTTATTTGGTGCATTGTTTTGTAAAACTTCTTGAAGATAGTCATTCTTTGTATTAGAAAACAAAGTAGATTCTTCTAATAATATGCTTTTTTTATGTAGTTGCGCACAATGGGCTAAAAATTTTTCATTAGATGGACTTTTTCCCCAACCTAAACCATTACGTCCAATTCTTACTGTCCATTTTTGCTGAACCTTCCAAGATCTTTGCTCACTACGTTCAAGGCAATATAATTCTGCTATACTGGTTTGCCAATCTTCTGATAAAACAACAATGATACGATTTCCCCCAAAAAACATATTTGTATTTCCTACTTGTCCAAATAAAGACAATAATTCTATTCCCAGAATGAAGAAAAATAAATATATTATTGTAACTTTCATAAAAAATTTCTTTCCAGTTTTAGTGTTAAAGATATACTCTCCGCCATAAATAAATGAAGGGTTGGCGACTTCTCTCATTTTTTTTAAGGAAATTTCTATGCGCAAAAGCGTAATTCTAATTATTTTTTTACTTTTTTTTATTTTATTAACTGGTTGCTTCCGCCATGTTCATACTGTTGGCAGTGGTCCACATATTGGAAAAATTGAAGAAGAAAAACAATGGTATATTTTATGGGGTATCATGTCTTTAAATGATGTAGATGGAGGAGTAATAGCAGAAAACACAAACTGTCGTATTACAACAGAATGCAAACCCATGGATTGTGTAATCAATTTTTTTACAGGTGTTGTAAGTATATATCGAACTAGTGTTACTGTGGAAAAATAAAAAAATTCTTTATAAAAAAATTTTTTTATTGTTTTTATAAAAAAAATTTTTATTATCTTAGTAACTTTCTAAATGAAGTGCAAAAAATCGCCTACCCTTTTTTAGGATGGCGATAATAGCACTAATAGATTGGTACTATGTTTTTTACTATTTTTGTGTCTCTTGCTATTTTGCCGAGCAAAGTAGCATCGTAGGAGAATTATAGTGTCTCTTCTTCCAGATACTCAGTTGCTTTCTTTAATTCAACAAGAGGAACAACGACAAGGACAGTTTTTGCGTTTGATACCTTCTGAAAACTTTGTTTCCCAAAATGTGCGCAATATATTAGGTTCAATGCTTGTCAATAAATATTCCGAAGGTTACCCAAATCAACGCTATTATGAAGGAACTGAGATCATTGATAAAATCGAAGATCTAGCCAGAGAACGCGCTAAAAATCTATTTGGTGCAGAGCATTCTAATGTTCAGGCATACTCAGGATCTCCTGCTAACATGGCAGTCTATTATGCATTACTTCCCAAGGGTGGAACAATTTTAGGTATGGGATTAACAGATGGTGGACATTTGACACATGGAGCAACAGTCAATTATTCCAGTCGTTATTATAAAGCTGTGTCATACCATGTTGATTCTAATACAGGATGGTTGAATATTGATGATATTCGCAAAATTGCGAAAGATTGCCATCCTGATATTATTATTTGTGGTGGTTCTGCATATCCTAGAATTATTGATTTCCAAGAATTTCAAAGCATAGCCCAAGAGGTAGGTGCCAAATTATTAGTTGATATGGCTCATTTTGCTGGACTTGTGGCAGCACAAGTATATCCTTCTCCCATTCAGTATGCTGATTTTGTTACAATGACAACACATAAAGTTTTGCGCGGACCTAGAGGTGCGATCATTTTATGCCGGAAACAATATGCAAAAGATATAGATCGTGCAGTTTTCCCTGGATTACAGGGAGGGCCACATAACCATACAATTGCTGCTATTGCTATGGCATTATATGAAGCAAATACACCAGCATTTCGTAAGTATGGACAAAAAGTTGTAGAAAATGCTAAAGCTTTAGCAAATGCGCTGCTTAAAAAAGATTATAATTTAGTAAGTGGTGGGACAGATACACATTTAATGCTCATTGATCTTCGCAATAAAAAAATTTCTGGAAAAGTATTGGCACAAACATTATCAAAAGCTGGAATTATTACTAACGCAAATACAATTCCTAATGAACCTGGAAGTCCTAAAAATCCTAGTGGTTTACGTATTGGAACTCCAGGAGTAACTACTCAAGGTATGGGAGTTCAAGAGATGGAATGGATTGCAGAAAAAATTGATACAGTTGTCAAAAATTTAGATAATAATGACATTTTAGAAAAGGTTCGTGCTGAAGTCCAAGAAGTAACATTACATTTTGGAACAGAACCAAAATTTGAATAGATGAATAGACAAAAGTTTTTGGACTAAAAAATATGCACTGCATGGACGAGTGCAATTGAGATAACTAAATTATGTCTAACAATTTTGTTGACAGACCACTTAATTTTCCTTAAAAAATTTATTATTATTGCTTGCCGATAGAGGCAAGCAAATTCCAATTTTGTAAGGAGAAAAAATTTGAGTAATAAAATTTTATATATCCTATTCTTGTATATTATAGGATGTATGCAACAAGAAATGGATCATCAAATCTTAAATGATAATGCACAAAAACAAACTGAAGTATCCGATGTACAACAGAGATCCATACCAAAAGCAGATATTCAAAATCATGAACCAATACAATCAATAAATACAATAGATAGCGAATCCTCAATTCCACTAGATAGTCAAACAATATACACGAAAAATAATGAATTATCCACTTCGACAAATCCAGAAAATAATGAACAAGCAATTTCAACAAATATTCCAGATAACAAACAAGTATTCTTAGAAAATACACAAACATCCTCAGTAAATATTCAAAACAATGAAAGCCATTTTACCTTAAATACTCAAGAAAGTAAACAAGAGCTGCAAAATATCAACGTTTTAGAAAAAAATGAGAGAACTTTTTTAGAAGAAATTCCTGAAGAAATTGACAAAGAAGTTTTCCTGAAAAAACAAAATTATATCATAAAAAACAAAATTATCATTCATCCTAGCGGAATATTAAATCTTTCTCCTGGAACTAAATTGGAGTTTAGAGAATCAGGAATTGTTTGTTATGGACATATTCTTGCAAAAGGAACAGCCGAAGAACCCATCGAATTTACAAGTAAAGAAGGCTGGGATAACATAATAATATATGGAAGTAAAGCAAAAGGAGTTTTCCATTATTGTCATATTTCAAAAGGTTTAGGAATTCCAGTATTTTTAGATGACAATAAATATATTTTATTCAAGGGCAATAAAATTGCTGGTGGAGCAATTCTTTTTGCAGAATCATGTACCGGAGAAATTCAACATTGCAAAATCAGCCAAAATGGTGAAAACGCAATCGAGATTCTTTCGGCTAAAGAAGTTATAGTATCTAGTTCTGAAATTATTAAAAATAAAGGAAATGGAATTGTTTGTGAAAATAGCACAATTAAAATAATTTCAAATAAAATTTGTGAAAACTCCTTGAGTGGTTTTTTAGCACTAGAAAAAAGCGAAGGTGTCCTCCTTCAAAATGATTTTGTAGCAAACAAAAATGCTGGCATATTCATTCAAAATTATAGCAAATTTGACATTCTAGAAAATAATTTTTTCTATAACAAATTAGGCATTTTTCTCATAGGGCTAAGTACATCTCTTATTGAGAATAATAGTGTTCAACAAAATATGTACTACGGAATTTTCTGTTGCAATAATAGTGAAAGTAAAATTCACAAAAATGTTATTCTAGGAAATTTAATAAGCGGGATAGCACTAGAACAACGCGCACGTTCTACTATTACTAGCAATAAAATTCAAAAGAACAAATATGCTGGAATAACTATTTTAAATGATGTGATTGTACATATCTCAGATAATATTATAAGTGATAGTGAATATGTGTTGTATAGAGAGCAAACAGCAAAAACTGTTTTAGATAACAACACTGTTATAAATTGTCAAGAAAATGAAGGTATTGGAATCCCAAGTTTCTTAGTAAAAGAAAACTTGGGGCAAAAAAAATAAAAATTTCATTTTTTTATTGACTTTTTTTCTTAAAATGGTAAAATAAACCTCACTTATTATATTTTTGCGGGCGTAGCTCAGTGGTAGAGCATCAGCTTCCCAAGCTGGCTGTCGAGGGTTCAAATCCCTTCACCCGCTTCTTTTAATACCAACGTTTTTACTAACGTTGGTATTTTTTTTATATTTTATTATTTATATTTTTTTGGGTATAACTATATACATATCAATATAATAAAAAAAATATAAAAAAAAACAAAAAAAAAGTTTGACAAATAAGTAATTAAATACTAAAATATTCTTTAGATAAAAAGATATATTTTCCTTTTTATCTTTAAAAATAGTTATTTATTTTGTATAAATGTATTTAGTAGTTAAAAACTAATGATAATTTAAATTTAAGGAAAAAAATTATGGGTATGTTTTGTTATCAATGTGAACAAACTGTTGGCGGTAAAGGTTGCAATATTGCTGGTGTTTGCGGAAAAGACGCAGAGACAGCAACTTTACAAGATTTATTAGGCTATGGCGTTAAAGGCCTAGCAATGTATGCTCATCGTCTTCGTGCTATGGGTGTAAAAAATCATAATTGGGATGTTTTTACAGTTGAAGCACTTTTTACTACAATAACAAATGTAAACTTTGACGCTCAGCGTATTCAATCTTTGTTGAAGATTCTTTCTAAACATCTTGAAGATGCTCGCAAAATTTATACTGAAACCTGTACAAAAGTTGGAAAAACTCTGGAAAATCTTAATGGGCCAGCACAATGGGTTATTGCAGAAGATATCAAAGGCTCTGTTCAAGATGGAGAAAAAATTGGTATTCAATCTCGCATCAAAACACTTGGAGAAGATCGAGCAGGTCTTCAAGAATTGATTTTGTATGGTCTTAAAGGAATGGCAGCATACGCAGATCATGCTAAAGTTTTAGGAAAAGAAGATGATACAATTTATGCTTTCTTTTATGAAGCCCTAGACTTTTTAACCAAAGAAAATCCGAGCTTAGATGAACTCGTATCAATGACAATGAAAGTTGGCGAAGTCAATCTTAAAGTAATGGGACTTTTGGACGCTGCAAACACAGGAACTTACGGGCATCCTGTTCCTACTCAAGTTCGTATTAGTCCAGTAAAAGGGAAAGCAATTCTTGTTTCTGGCCACGATCTTAAAGATTTAGATATGCTTCTTCAACAAACTGCTGGGAAGGGTATAAATATTTATACACATGGTGAAATGCTTCCTTGCCATGGTTATCCAAAATTGAAAAAATATCCTCATCTTGTTGGAAATTATGGTGGTGCATGGCAAGATCAAGCCCGTGAATTTGATGAATTCCCTGGCGCGATTTTGATGACTACGAATTGTATCCAACGCCCAAGAGAATCTTATAAAAGCCGAATCTTTACCAGTGGATTGGTAGCATGGCCAGGCGTAACTCATATCGCAAACGGAGACTTTACTCCTGTTATTGAAGCTGCACTTAAAGCTCCAGGTTTTGAACAAAATGTAACTCCAGAAAAGAGCATTCTTGTTGGATTCGGACATGAAGCTGTTATGAGTGTAGCTGGTAAAGTGATTGATGCCGTAAAATCTGGAGCTGTTAAACATTTCTTCCTTATCGGCGGTTGTGATGGTGCTAAGAGTGGTCGTAATTATTATACCCAATTTGCAGAAGCTGTTCCTAAAGATTGCGTCATTCTTACCTTAGCCTGCGGAAAATATCGCTTCAACAAGCTCGATTTTGGTGATATTGGCGGTATTCCACGCTTACTTGATATTGGACAATGTAATGATGCTTACTCTGCAATCCAAATTGCAGTTGCTTTAGCTAATGCATTCAATACAGATGTTAACCATCTACCTCTTTCTATGATTCTTTCTTGGTACGAACAAAAGGCCGTTTGCATTTTATTAACCTTGCTCTACTTAGGAATTAAAAACATACGACTTGGTCCAACCTTGCCAGCATTTGTTTCGCCTGCTGTACTCAATGTTCTTGTTCAAAAATTCAACATCCAACCTATTACCACTGTGCAAAGTGATCTTAAAGCCATCCTTGGTTAAGTAAAAATTAGTTGTCTAAAATCTCATAAAACACGCTTACAATTTTTGTAAGCGTGTTTTTTTGTAAATGTTTTTTTAGTTAAAAACTATATCCGCTTGCTTTGAGACATTGACGAACATCTGTATTTTTAGAAAACTCAATAAATTTTTTTACAAGATCACCTTCAGTATTTTCTTTAAAGAATAAATATAAAGGATAACGAATAGGATATTCATTTTGGCTTGGTCCAAAACCATTTATTTTTAAAATTTTGATATTAGTTAATTCTGGTTTTTGTTTAAGATATGCATAACTAATAAATCCTATTGCATAGACATTTCCAGAAACCTTTTGGAGAATTTCTTGTTCATCTATACATTCTAGCATATCTGCTAAAAATCCTGTATAGTTTGCAAGAATATCTTGTTGCATAATGCTACATTCTCCTGTATCGTTTTTTCGACCGCATAAAATAATTTGTCCAGAAATATTGGATGTAATTTCTTCCCAATTATTTTGTTCTCCACTATAAATTTTTCCTAGCTCTTCTTTAGTAATTTCTGTAACAGGGTTTTGAACATGAACAATAATTGCCAAAGAATCGTTTCCTAATTCAACCTTTTGAGCTTCTTGAGATGGCATAGAAGAAATAGCAAGGTGATATTTACTATCATTATCTTGAACTTTTTCTGTACATTCTGCACTTGGAAAATATGATATTTCTAAAGAAACATGTGGGTATATCTTTTTCCAAGCTATTGATAACTTATCTATAAGTTGTTGAGAATTATTTGCTCCAAGTAAATATAAATTTCCTTGTAAAGTATCATCAAGAACTTTAATAACTTTATTATTAGTTAAACTATTTTTTTCTTTGGAAATTTTATTCGCATTCATTTTATGAGAAGAAGAAAAATTATTCTGATTATCTTTTATATTTTCATTTTCTGATATATTTTCAATCTCAGGTACTTCTATTGGGATTGCAAATTCTATAGGGGGATTTTCCTCTTTGGTATTTTTTAAATTATCTTTTTCATTAGAAGTTGGCTGAGCAATATTTGAATTTTGGCTATAATGTTTATTATTATAATCTTTCTTATTTTGCAAAGAATCATTTTTTCCAGAAATACCATCAAACGAAATATTTTTACGATTAGGATTTGAAGAAAAATTTTTTGGTTTTTCTATTTCCTCACTTGTAAGAATTTCTTTTGTTGGTTCTTCTGTTGTTTTTTTTATCTCTTGTGTAGGAATAGCATTTGAATTACTAAATTTATCCTGACATCCCATCATTAAAATAAATAAAAAAAGAATATATATTTTCATAATTTTTCCACCTAAAAATTATCAATATCAATAACACAAACGGCAGCTTAAGCTGCCGTTAAACAATAAAATAAAATCAGTTAGTCGTTTTGAATCAATTCTAATTCTTCCAAAGCACAAGGAAATTCATCTCTATAACGATAGACAACATGAATAGATTCAATAGGAATTTGTTCTCTCTGAAATTGAAGTTTTGTTACTTGATGAGAAATTTCTGCACCAGCAGAAGTAGCAGCTGGAACAGCTTCATCAATAAGAGGTAAAATTTCTGGATAAAAATATGCACTGATTAAACCAACTTGAGAAGTAAGCCCTACAGTTTCAGCAATAGAATCTTTTGCTTTTGCAAATGTAAAAAGTGAAGATTCTTTCATACCAGTTTGAAAGCCTAAAATTTCAAGCTGGCTATTGCCGATTCCTTCTGCATCTACTAATTTCATTCCTTCAATTTTTGTAGATTCTTTGGCGATTAGACACGTTCGCAGCATCCCTTCTGGGGAATTTACTAAAGCACGATTAGGCGCAGATAGTACCCACTTATTGGCTTTATTAGGATGCACAATAACTGGAATATAGGAATCGGATTTTTCACCCTTTCTCATTGTAGATGCTTTATGATAAATAGTATTGACTCCATCAATAGATAAAGTTACTGCAAATAACCGATCTTTATCTAAAGGATGATTTTGCAATTTTGGCAGACCATAATTATTTAAACGAATTTTATATCGTTTTCCAAGATAATGGGACTCTAAAAGTAAAAAGCGGACATTGTACCAATTTGAACTAGGCGATTTACAACGTTGTAATTCAATTTTCTTCCAAGAACTAGGCTCGCTATCAGGTAATTTTTCATTTATTTTTACCCAAAATTCTAAGCCAAAACGAGTAGCTTTAGTATCAGGAATAATATTCGTTAAACGTTTAAGTTCTTGATAGTGAATTGTATCTTCATAACGATAAACTTTATCTAGATTAGAAAAAATGAGATAGGCTTTTACACTAGTCCAAGTTTTAGGCAAATATCCACTTACATTTCCATCAAATTGCCCTAAAATACCAATTTCTATACTATTATCCTGAAGAATTTGCTTTGCTTCTCCAAGTTTTTTTAAACTTATCTTAGTAAAGTCAATTTTTTTTGATTTCAATTTTTCTTGTATTTGAAAAGGAGTCAAAACAGAAATAGGTAAATTTTCTGGTAAAAATTCCTGCAAATACCGGATTAATTCATTTTGCATGATTAAAGGCAAATTCCCAAAAGTTGCTGGTGCTTGATTATGTAAATTTCCAAAAGGGAAAACTACTACATTCCACTGATTACTTTTGGGAGCAAAATTTGTTAAATCTTTGGCCATACTTTTTGCTAAAGTTCTAGCAATTTTGCTTAAACCAGTTAAGTCTACGAATTCGTTTTGTATTTTATTTCGTATTTTTGAACTTAAATCATGATAATCTTTAGCGTCTTCAACAACTCCTGTGCATCCGTCCTGTATTTTTGCAGATTTTATTTCAACTAAACGGTAATGGCCAATCCATTTTCCATTATGTTTTTCAATAGCACCTAATAAGACAAAATCTGCTTGAAGATTCTGACTTATTTTATAAGCTTCTTCCGAGCTAAATATTTTATCTAATGTTAAAGTTCTTTCATCAACAATTGTTTTTAACCTTGAACGTTCTATAATTTGAAAATACCTAGATATTTTAAGTTCTGAAGCAAGTAAATCTGCTAAGGATTCTCCTAAGTCCTGTTTAGCTTCTCCACGTGTTTCAAATTTGGGAATAGCCAATCGTGATTTAGAAAACTCTTCTTGTGCTTCAACGATAGAGCAAAAAATGTAGATAATAAAAAAAATAGCAAATATTGAACGCATCGGAGTCTCCTTAAATGGCATCCAAAATACGAATTTGATTTTATAGAATAGTTTCTTCTATAAGTTTAGGAGGAGTTACTGGTGCGGAAGAAATAATAAATGCTTCTTTAAGTAAATCCCAGGCTTCTTTTTCTTTATTTTCATCGTTATAATGAATACGACAGAGTAAATCTTTTTCAGAAATTTTATCGCCAACTTTTACAAAATCCGTAATACCTACAGCAGGATCAATAATATCTTGGACACTTTTACGACCTGCACCTAAAAGCATAGCTGCAATGCCTACTTTCAATGCGTCAATTTCTTGAATATAGCCACTTTGCGGAGATAAGAAATCTTTTTTCATTTTTGCTTGTGGCAACAAATTATAATTGTCAATGACATCAGGATTTCCTCCTTGCCATTGAATAATTTCACGGAATTTTGCTAATGCAGCACCAGATTCTAGTTTTTCTTGCAGAATTTTTTTTGCATCTTCAATTGTTGTCGCAACTTTTCCTAGCACTAACATTTGTGCTGTAAGTTCTATTGTAACATCCATCAAATCCTTTGGCCCTCTTCCTTTAAGGCATTCAATAGATTCGATAATTTCTAAAGAATTTCCAATCATTTTTCCTAATGGTTGATCCATATTAGTTAATAACGCAACAACCTGGCGATTCATATTTTTGCCAATTGCAACCATATTTTCTGCTAAAATTTTGGCTTTTTCTAGCGTTTTCATAAACGCACCTTTGCCAAATTTAACATCTAATACAAGAGAGTCAATACCTTCTGCAAGTTTTTTACTCATAATACTGCCACAAATTAAAGGTATACTTTCTACTGTAGCAGTAACATCGCGAAGAGCATAAAGTTTTTTATCTGCTGGAACAATATTTGCGGTTTGGCCAATCATGGAAACACTTACTTCAGCAAGCATCTTTTTAAATTCATCATTAGATAGATCAATTCTAAAGCCAGGAATAGATTGTAATTTATCTAATGTGCCTCCAGTATGACCTAATCCACGGCCACTAATCATAGGAACACATATCCCTGATGCAGCTGCCCAAGGTGCTAAGATAATGGAGACCTTGTCCCCTACACCACCTGTAGAGTGTTTGTCAACTTTAGCTTTTGGAATAAAGTGTAAATCTATAATTTCGCCAGAATGCATCATTGACTCAGTCAGCCAACTAGTTTCTTCTGGAGTCATGCCATTAAGTAAAATAGCCATCAATAAAGTAGCACTTTGATAATCTTGAAAAGAGCCATTAACAACTCCTTTAACAAAATAATCAATTTCATCTCTTTTTAAAGATTGTTTATCGCGTTTTTTAGTGATAATTTCTTGGGGAAACATAATTATTTCCTTATTTAAAATGTAAATAATAAAATCAACTTTCCAAAAGTTGATAATGAGATATATATTCTAACAAAAATAAAAAAAGAAATCCAGTATTAGAAAATTTTTGTGCCAAATAACATACTTGCCAAAAATAAATATACTTGTTACAATAGAGAAAATTTTTAAGGAGGCAAAATATGCATTGGTACTTTTTAGTCCTAAAAAAATATGGAAGTTGCCAAGGACGAGCAAGCAGAGCAGAATATTGGATATTTGGTTTACTTCACAGTATTTTTATAATATTATCTTATTTCCTTGTTTTTATCTGCTTTTTAGCTCATCCTAAATTTGGCTTTCTAACTCTTATTTTATGGGGAATTTTTGTCGTAGCTACAATTCCACCGTGTATTGCTGTAAGTATTCGCAGATTGCATGATACTAATAAAAGTGGCTGGTATTTTTTAGTTAATTTTGTTCCTATTATTGGAAGTCTTATATTTCTCTTCTTTATGCTCCAAAAAGGAGATTTTCAACGTAATGATTATAATCTTGATGATGAATTTGAAGATGAGGAAGAAATAGAAGATATACCACACAGTCGTAAATCCCGTTCTTCTAGATCTTCGAGAACAGGAACTAAATTTGCGGCTAAACAAGATGATGAAGAACAAACATCAACAATAGCAATAGGTGGCAAAGTTTCTTCTTATAAAAATCGGAGTAGTGCTGAGAATGATCTGGACGATATGGATGACGACTATATGCCTCCAGAGCCTAAAAAAATGCCTATTCCTACTTCAGTGCTTTGGTTTGCTGCATCTGTTTTTGCACACGTTTTTCTCCTTGTTATAGCTTTTTTATTTGGAGGAAATCCTCCTCCTCAAAAAGAAGTTAAAATATCTTTAAATACAAAAATTCATCGAGAAGTTCGAGAAGAAATTAAACCTGAGCCTAAACCAGATATTTTTAAAACAGAAAAAGTTGTAGAAACTACAGATGCAGACCAAGAACAAATTGAAGACCCTGTTATAAAAGAAGATACTAAAGTAGCAGATCATAATGAAACTGCGAATGAAGAAGATTTTCATGCTTCTAAGGGAACTGCCGAAGGAATGTCTGATAATCCTTTGGAAGGAAAAGCTATCCAAAGGGAACGTTATGAGTCAGAACTTGGCGTTGGCGGTGGTGCAGGCGGAATGTTTGGAGATCGCTTTGGAGGAAGAGAAAATTTATCCAAACGCGGTGGCAGCCAACAAACAGAAAGCGCAGTTCAATTAGGATTGCAATGGCTCAAACGTCATCAAAATCCGAATGGCAGCTGGAGCGCAAACAATTTTACAGCTTGTTGCGGAAAAGATTCTGCTCTTCCAGGTTTATGCAGTGGGACAGGACATCCAGCATTTGATCCTGGTCTAACTGGATTAGCTTTACTTTGTTTTTTGGGAGCAGGAAATAGTACAAATCTTGGAGAATTTAAAGATCAAGTAAAAAATGGCGTTCGGTATTTAATGAGCATCCAAGAAGAGGAAGGATGTTTTGGTCCACGTGCGGGGCATTATATGTATAATCATGCGATTGCAACTTTAGCAATTGCAGAAGCCTATACATTATCCAATTATAACCCCATGTTAAAAAATAGTGCGCAAAAAGGAGTAGATTTTCTTGTTGCGGCACAAAATCCTAACCAGGCATGGAGATATACTTACCGATGTGGAGATAATGATACTTCTGTTAGCGGTTGGTGTATCATGGCATTAAAATCTGCTAAAGTTGGAGGTTTATTTGTTCCAGACACAGCTTTTCAATCAGCAAAAAACTATCTGAATGAAATGACCGATGATTACTATTATACAGGTTATACACAAAAAGGAAAACAATTTGTTAATATCGCAGAATGTATGACTGCTGTAGCTATGACTGCGAGAGTTTTTATGGGTGCAGAAGCTCAAGATGCTAATCTAATTGGAGGAGCAGGTCTTTTACAAACGAGTCTTCCTGCTTGGGATGCAAAAGCTGGAGCTGTACGCGAAGGCCAAAATATGATTGATTTTTATTATTGGTATTACGGAACCCTTGCTATGTTCCAAATGGGAGGAAACTTCTGGACAACTTGGAATGAAAAGATGAAAGATGTTTTAGTGGCTAACCAATGTCGCGAAGGATGCAGTAAAGGCTCCTGGCCAACAGAAGACCGTTGGAGTACAGAGGGAGGAAGAGTATACACCACAGCAATCAACGTACTATCACTTGAAATTTATTATCGTTATGCAAAAGTTTTCAAGTAAAAAGGACATATTCTCCGCCATAAATAAATGGCTGGAGTTTCTCAAGGTGGGAAAAAATTGGTTCTTTAAATTTTAATAATGATGAACCAATTTTTTCCATGAAAAATTTTTGAAGCCCTACGGGCTTATTATTAGGAGTGCTTTCAGCGCCACCCTAAAGGGTTAGCGATTTCTCGCACTTTTTTTAAGAGTGCTTTCATCGCCATTCTAAAGGGTTAGCGATTTCTCGCACTTTTTTTAACAATCACTTACAAAAAAGTAGATAGCAGGAATAAGATATATGACTACATCTTCTCATACTCCAAAATCTTGGGGAAAATTAAAAAAATTTTTTGTAGGATTAGGGATTTCCTTACTTATTCTTTTTTTGTTATTTTGTATTTTTATTGCGAATCCTTTTGAAAGCGATTATCCTGACTCTTTATTTTCTTTAGTTAGTGAAGATTGGGATTTTGCTATAAATATTCCCAATCCTAAAACTTTGCCACAACATTTTCAATCTCTTCCCAAATGGAGCAAAGTTTTTACAAATCCTAGTTGGCCTCAACTCATACAAACACAAACTTTTAAAGATATTCAAACCGCAATATTAGATGCGGAAAAACAACGACGAAAGTTTGAAAAAGATTCAGGAATTACATTAGAAACAGTGTTGGAGCATACTTTAGAAAAAGAAATTTTATTTGCGGGTAAAGCTAAATTTTACAATGTAGAGAGATTGGAAAGATTCAATCCAGAAAAAAATGTAGATGTACTATTTGCCACTCGTATATCTTTTTTAATTCGTGTTCTCTATGGCATTATAGATTGTTTGCCTAGTTCATTGCAAAATAAAGTTGGAATATACTCAACACCAGAAGGGTTCTTAGAAATAAGAGATCGACATCAAAGTAGTTTTATATGGAGAAAACAAGATGTATTCTTCTTTACAAATCAAAAAAGAGTTTTAACAAATGTTGAAAAAATTATTTCTGGCACAATCTCTAAAAATCTTACTTCTAATTATCCTTCTCTAAGTAGTAAAACCTCTAAACCTAAAGTTGATATTGTAGGAATTGTTTCTGCAAAATCTATTGTTCAATCTATCAAAGATGAAAAACTTACAGAAAATGCTATCAAGAATAATATTCCTATAAATAATATTCCTTTAGAAAATGTTATTTTTAGCATTAAAATGGAGCCTCAAAAATTTAACATTCAATTTGATATTACTTGTACTTCAGAATTTGCTAACGAAACACAAGAGTATCTTTCAGCAACAAAGCAACCTAAATTATGGCCCGAAAATTTAGTTGGATATACTAGTACAAGTATTTCTTGGCAAAAAGCTTGGCAGTCTCTCAAAAAGAGCATTTCTCCTCAATTTCGCCCAAATTTTGATAAGTGTATGCTTGAACTCAATCGCTATTATCAAACTACAGATTTTGCTGAGGAATGGCTAAAGAAAAATCTTGAAACAGAAGTATTACTTACTATTGGAAAAACAAACTTTGCAAAAGAAAAAGTAACTCCGTATGACCTTTATCCCAATATTAACATTATTATTCCTATAGTACATAAAGATAAAGTATTGTCAGAACTCTCTGAATTTTTGATTAAACTTACGCCGATAATTTTAGGCAAAGAAGCTGTTGAAAATGGAATGAGTTTGTTTACCCAAGAAAAATATGCAAGAAAAGATTATTTACGCATTAAATGGCCAGATAATACTGGTGGAGCAATTCGTCCCATTATTGGAGTTGTTTCTGATTACTTGGTTATTTCAACTCACGAAGGGTTTTTTAAAGATTGGTTGGATGCCATAGATTTTATTGAACCCGCTAAATCAAACCCTTTTCCTTTGGTGACTCCAAGATCTACCCATCAGCTGTCTATAACAAACCTATTCCCAATAGGTCTTTATGTTGATGGAAATAATTTGGGAGAAGTTGTTAAGCAAAACAGCAAAATTATCTCTCATCTCTTATCAGAAAAAGGAATTGATTTTGAAAAACAACGAAAAAGAATTGAACGCATAATGCTAGAATACGTACTTTTTCTTCAAGTATTTTCCCCTACCTTGTTAATTTTTTCAGAACAACAAGAAAATACTATCCAAATAAATTTATCTTTAGATTTATAAAAAATTAAGGATTGCATCATGTCTCTTTATACTGAATATATTGCTTTTCCTACACGAAAAGACCGTACTAATTTTGTAGCAAAGAAATTTTCAAAATATCTTGAGATCTCTATTTTAGATGTAGGATGTTATGAAGCTCCTCTTAGAACTCTTGTTCATCCTATATCATACACTGGTGTAGATATGGATGGGAATCCTGATATAAAAATAAATTTGGAAAAAATCGATCGGTTACCATTTGAGGATAGTTCTTTCCAATGTGTAATTTGCATTGATGTTTTAGAACACCTTGATAATCTGCATTCTATTTTTTCCGAATTAGTCAGGGTTACAAAAAAAAATCTGATCGTCTCTCTTCCGAATTGTTGGCGTGATGCAAGATGCCCCATAGAGAAAGGAAAAGGACATTTTAGGCATTATGGATTGCCTGCCGAAAAACCAAATGATAGACATAAATGGTTTTTCTCTATTACAGAAGCAAAATCTTTTGTTGAAGCAAAAGCAAGAGAGTTCAATATTAAAATAGAAGAAATGTTCTTAACAGAAAAACCAAAAAATATCTTAATCAGAATGTTTAGAAAACTTATTTATCCTAAAGATAGGTATTACAATAGGTATTCTCAAACTCTTTGGATCGTTTTTCAAAAGCAATAATAGATTTTCTAAACTGGCTTTTTACATAAAAAGCCAGTTTATTGCTCCCTTTTAAATTTTTTTAAAATTGGGGAGGATGCAAAGAAGTATTTTGGATCATGAGTTGTTGATAAGCCATAGCTATATTATGGCATAGTTTTTTTCGATATTCTAGCCAACTTTGTGAAGGAAGTTCATTTAACGCAGACACTAATTCCGTGTATGATGCATGGGGTTCAACATTTTGCCATTTTTGACGCAATTCTGCTATAATTACTCCTGCATGTAAAAAATCTTGTTCAGCTTGTTCTAATTGATACCATGATTTTTGAAATTCAGGAATTTGTGTCTGTGGTAATTCCCAACCTTGAAATTGAGAACTTTTTATTGCTGATAAGACAGGAATAGATGATTTTGTTATTTCCTCATCAATTGGTGTATGAAAATGAAATGGGGAATTTTTATCTAATTCTATTTCATTTTTTAAATCATCTGCTGATTCAACTTCTGCATTTATTGGAATGCGTGTTGATAAAAGTGTTTGCAATTGTATAATGCTATGTTGCAAAGAAATATCTGCAGGTTGCCAATGTTGATGTGCAAGTTGAATAGTTTCTTTCCATGTTAAGAAAGAATTATCAGGAAAAGAAATCGTTGAATGTTTAATATTAGACAATTCAAGATATGGCAACTCCAAAACTTGATTTTGGGATTGGCAACTTAAAAAAATAGTCATGGCTATAAAAAATAAAAGAAAAACTATTTTATAAAAATAAAAAAGTTTACTCATTCATCTTCCTTAACTAATCTTTGTATTTGAGAACCAATATAATATAATTTTAATATTTCACGAGCAGTGTGTTTTTCTGCAAGATGACGGGCAGCATATTGGCATAATCCAACACCATGTCCCATTCCTTTTCCAATAACATATATTTCATTATTTCTAATTTTTATATTAAAATAAGTGCTTTTGAATATTTGCCAGTTTTTGTATTGAGACAATTGAAGTGCTTTAATGAATAAGATTTTCTTTCCACATATAATATTCATATCTAAAACACGACCATATTGATTACGAGATTTTACTATCATTCCCAATTTTTGATTAACGACATCTTGATTCGAAGCATAATTCATTTCCACAAACAGATATTGCAAATCTGTTATCTTAAAACTTTTATCCCAGATACTTTCTTTACTCTGTTGACAAATAGGGCAAGGCCGGCCTATGAGTGAAAGAATTTGAGGATAACCAAATACATCTGCTGCAGAGGCTGTTGCTCCTCCACAACAGGGATGATAAAATGGCTGAAATAATTGATCATTACATGTTAGCACACATCTTTCTGTTTTAGCTACAATAGATTTGACAGAATTATTTTCTTCTGCAATGCCTTTATAAAAATAATTATCTTGGATATCTTCTAAATCAAATCTTTCATAAAAGTTTTTATATTTAGCAACCATAATTTCGGTACGAAGCACAATTGCCATTGCACTAATATATTGCTCTGGATCTTCTAAATCTATTACTTGAGGAAGTATTGATGCAAGATATTTTTCAATATCAATAATATTGATAACTAAAAGTGATTCTTTGTATTTCTGAAGTAATATACTGCCACGATAATTTTTTTGATTCACTCTTATTGTTATTTCAGGATTTGTGCTTATAATAAGCAAGGAAGTTTCATTTATCTGCTTGTTTTGCCAAAGTAATCCTTTTGAAAAAATCCCGACAGAAGATTCTGGTAAATTATTTTGTTTGAGCAATAATTTTCCTTCGCTATCAAATATTTCACATGGGCCTGTAACTACAATTTTACATGAATTATTAGAAATACTTAATTTGATACGAATTTCAAATTTTTTATTTAAAATTTTCTCTATAGAAGATTCTGAACATGCGCAAATAAGAGAAAAAATTGTTATAATTAAATAGGCGATTCTATAAGGCAACATTGCAAAATTCCTATGTTACATAAAGGGATTGTATGAATGTAATCAAATTCATTCTTCCAACTTTATTTGCTATAGTTGGTTTTTTTTTATTAGCTTTTTGGTTTTATAATAGTTCTGATTCTAGCCTTCCAGAAATTATTCCAATGTTGCCAGGTATGGAAAATATGAAACAAAATTCCACACCAGCAATTATTTCTATTGGCGATTTTTTTCAATCTGGAAAAGGAATGCGCTCCTTATTAGCAAGCACCTGGCCAAGATTTCGTGGCAGTAAATTTAATAATATTAGTGATGAAAAAATTTCTTTAGTTGAAAAATTCCCAAATTCTGGGCCAAATATATTATGGAAAATGGATTTAGGAGAAGGGCATTCAGGTGTCGCAGTTGCTTATGGACAAGTGTATATTTTAGATTATGACGAAAATACTAAAAGTGATATTTTAAAATGTTTGTCATTAGATACAGGAGAAATAATCTGGGAGCGGGGATATAAAGTAAATGTTAAAAGAAACCATGGATTTTCACGTACAGTTCCAGCGATTTCAGGAAAATATGTTGTTACAATTGGCCCAAAATGCCAAGTTATGTGTGCAGATGCTCTAACTGGAAATCTGTATTGGGGAATTGATCTTGTTTCAGAGTGGGATAGTCCTGTCCCTCTTTGGTATACTGGACAGTGTCCACTTATTTATCAAGATCGTGTAATTTTAGCAGTAGGATCAAAGAAAGCATTGATCTTAGCTGTAGAGTGCGAAACAGGTAAAGTTTGTTGGACTATTGAAAATCCTAAAAAATGGGAGATGTCTCATTCTTCTATTATGCCATTAGAATATCAAGGTCAGCAATATTTCGTATATTGTAGTCTGGGTGGCATAACTGTCTTTTCGCCAGATGGAAAAGTAGTAGCAGAATTAGAGCTATCTAAAACTCCATGGAATCCACAAGTTATTGCTCCTAGTCCTTTAGTTTTACCAGATGGCAAAATATGGTTAACAGCAGGTTATGGTGCAGGAAGCATGCTTATACAACTAATTCCTAAAGATGTTGCAACGGAAGAAACTTTATCTATCAATAAGCTAAGTTCTGAAGTATTGCAACCAAATTTATTTTCTGAAGAAGAAAATGAAAAGCCTATATGCCCTTGTATGCAAAATAAAATTTTTCATATCAATCAAAATTTTTTTAATATCCAAGTCCTTCAAACAATTAAAGTCGGTAATGGAATTGCAAGCGAGCAGCAAACACCTATATTTTATAATGATCACATTTTTGCAATTTTACCAAAAGATGCTGGAGAATATAGAGGACAACTTATTTGTTGCGTGCCTTTTGATGGAACAAAATTTATATGGACAAGTGGGAAAACTCAACGATTTGGGCTTGGGCCATTTCTTATTGCTGATAAAAAGATATTTATTTTAAATGATGATGGGACATTAACTATAGCAAAAGCGACAGCAGAAGGTTACTTTCCTTTAGCAAAACATCGCATTATGCAAGGACGTGATGCTTGGGCTCCTATGGCTTTAGTAGGAGCAAGGCTTTTACTTCGAGATTCTGAAACGTTGTTCTGTTTGGATGTTTCTGCGCAATAAAATAAATACTGCGTATACTTTTTCTAATGGAAATAAGTATCCGCAGTTTTTGTTGTGATATTTTATTCTATTTTAGATAACTCTTTAAGATAATTTTTACTTTTTTGAACCAAGGGCGTTTCTAAATTTACAGCATTTTGGATGCAAGTTTCAAAACAAGATTTAGCTTCTGTATAACGTTTTGTTTTATAATATAATTCTCCAAGAGTAAACGTTACTTCATCTCCTAAATAGCCAAAATTATTAGCAATGGTTAAATGTTTTTCAGCAAGTTTGTATTCTTCACGAATAAGATAGCAACAGGCTAAACGATAGTGAGTAATATGAATATAGCGACATTCTAAATAAATAAAAGTTTGTGAAAGGGCAGTTGCCTGGGGAAAATCAGTTGTCCACACTAAACTAATTGTGCGCAACGCTTTTATCTTGAGAACAACTAAAATCACATCCATTCCTTTATTTAGTTGAGAAATTGCCCAGCTAGGAAGTTCTTTAGGAGGTGGATTTGTCCGAAGATAGTTCAAGTATAAAGATACCATAGCAGTAAATTCTGCTTCGCAATTACTTGCTTTAATGTCTTTTTCCATTTGTTCAAACAAAAGCAAAGATTGGCTAAATTTTTTCAGATGAAAAAAATATATTGCTTTTACATAGTTAATTTCATTCGTATAGTTTCTGTTATCACCAATTGTGTTGAGTAAATTTTGGACAGCATTTAAGCTATTATATTTTATAGCCATCAAGATTTGAATACAACGAATAGCTGTTTTTAATTCTTTAAAATTTTCTGCTTCTGCAAAAATTGCATTCATTGCATTGACTAATGCAGGATTATTTTTTACTTCCCAATTATACGCCGCAGCATAAGAAAATGTATGTAAAAGCTGGATATTATATCCGGAAGAAAATGGTGGAGGAAGTTGTACTTTTTGAAGTATTTTCTGATAATGTTCTTGTTCTTTCTTATATTCTGGAAATTTTGCTAATAAATCTAAATTATATCGCATATACCCAACCATATCCATCATTTCCAAACATTCTAAACGGCGTAACAACATTGTGGCATTAGGATTTTGGATGCCAATTAAATAATTTAATTCATCACCATATCGTCCAATTTCTTGATAGCATTGTGCTAATTCCCAATATAGATTATCAAGTTTTTTATAATCATTACTATAAAGAGTGATCTCCCTATCTATTCCCACAATTTGTTGACGAAGTTGCTGGAATCTTTCTGGCTTTACTTTATTTTTTATAGCGAAATCTTTACATTGATCCCATCTCATAACAATTCGAGAAGCTGATATGTTTGCTCCAGTATTAGTTTTTATAGGATCTTTTTTTTCATTCTCAAAATCAAAATCTGGATTAGCTAAAATAGGATTTTTATCATTTGCTTGAGAATTATTATCAGTTGTAGAAATTGGTTTAACTGGAGGTTTTCCTATATTCTCTGGCTTATTTGTAGAAGAATGAGAAGTAGATTGATGAGATTGATTCAATGGATTTGTATTCTTCGGTGGCTCAACAATATTTGTAGAATTAGAATTTGAATTGATGATAAAGATATTTTTAGAAAAAAATATAAAAATAAATAAAAGGACGAAAATTAGGCCAATAAGAATTGGTAATTTAGCATTATTCCATTGAATAAAGTTAGGATTTGAGACGGAGACTTTTTTATTATGAATAGCAGCT
Source organism: uncultured Planctomycetota bacterium (assembly GCA_964585305.1). Taxonomy (GTDB): domain Bacteria; phylum Planctomycetota; class Uabimicrobiia; order Uabimicrobiales; family JABWCH01; genus CAZPDM01. The sequence continues at coordinate 46,738 of CAZPDM010000007.1, forward strand.
CTCAAGTCATTAGCAAATGCTTCTGCATTGGGATAGCGATCAGAAATTTTTTTTGCGGTTGCTTTTTGGATAATCCAATCAATTTCTTTGGGCGCTTTTCGATTATATCTTTGTATAGAGGGTAAATTTTCCTGATTTACTTTAAGCAAAACTTCTACCCTGCTTTTAGCTTCAAAGGGAAGAACTCCTGTTACAATGTGAAATAATGTTGCTCCTAAAGCATAGACATCTGACCAGGGACCAATACTTTTCAATTGTCCTTTTGCTTGTTCAATCGGCATATAGTTTGCGGTACCGATAATTGCTCCTGCTTCAGTTAAACGTTGTTCTTCATCTTCACTTCTTGCAATACTGAAATCCATCAAGTAAGGGCGTTTATCCACTATCATAATATTATCAGGCTTAATATCACGATGAACAATTCCCTGGCGATGCAATGCCGCTAAAACTAATGCAATTCTCCATACAATTTGCAAGGCTTCAACATGATCCAATCTTTTTTTACGTTGAAAATATTCACCTAATGTTATACCATCAAGAAAATCCATAACAAAATACGGATTTTCATTCCATATACCAACATCATGTATTTTTACGATATTATTTAATTCTATTTTTGATAATAATTGAACTTCTCGTTTAAAACGTTCTAATGCTTCTTTTGCCAAACCTTCTCTGCGAATCATAATTTTTAATGCAAAAAAGGTCCCATCATTTGATTGCACTTTATAAACAGCCCCCATGCCACCCTGGCCCAGCTTTTGGACAATTTTATAAGTATCTATATATTGCCCAACTTTAAGTTTTAAATCTACTAGTCCCATATATAACCTCCAAATTTTATTTCTCCTTGCTATTGATAGCAAGGAGAGAAAAACGGTTAATTTCGTGAAAACCATGAAAGAAGTTGTATAGAATATGGACGGTTAAAAAGACCTTCTTGATAGGAAAAAATTAAGTTTGAAGAATTTGACCAGTCGAGCCATTTTATTTTTCCGGTTTTTTGTACAACATCATATCGTTGGTTTGTGAAAGTGTCATAAATTACAATTTGATCTTGAGAGCCACTTTGCAAAATAGCCAAAAATCGTCCTTCTGGACTCCAAGATGGTCGGCAGTTTTCTGTAGTTAAAATATCTTTTTGTAAAAAAGATATTTCATTTTTTTCTATATTCCAAATACAGAAATGGACAAATCCTTTTCCCTGCTCACTTTGCAGAAAAAATGCCATCCTTTTTCCATCTGGAGAAAGAACTATATATCGTCCGTAAATTTCCTTCCCCATCTGTTTAATTTTTTTGTCTTTTGGTAAAGTCCATTCTACAATTCCAGTTCGATCATTAGTTAAAAAATATATTTTACTATTATCAGGATTCCAAGTAGGCATTCGAGATGTATCACCGCCACCAATTGTATTGGCTTTTAAAATTCCATCTTCACAAGAATAAACTTTTACCCAAATTTCATTATTTATTTTATGGATTACAGATAACATACGCCCATCATTAGAAATTTGAGCGGCACCAATTACTTCAGGATGATTTGCGGATAAAATTTTTCTATTTTGTAAAACTTCTAATCCTTTTGTAGGAGTCCATTGAAAATTTATATAGTAGAGAATATTTTCTCCGTCAATTCTAGTAACAAGAGCTATATTCCGAATACCATCCCAACTGTATAAAAATGGAATACCTCTTTTATTAGCTTGAATAGGGCTTGTCTTAAAAATTGGCAAAATTTTTAATTCATTATCCTGATATATTGAAAAATTCAATTGAGTTTGAATAGAATTACCTGTTTGATTTTCTTGAGCAAATAATAAAAATTTTCCTGTTTTATCCATCATGGGTTCAATAAAATCTTGATCAGATTTATCTAATTGTTTAATCTCAAATTCGCGATGCAATGCTTGAAAAATTGTTTGCTGAGTAGTAGTAAGTTGCTTATAATCCGATTGTATTTGTGAAAATTCTTTGTTAATTTTTTCTAATTGGCTTTGAATATCTTTTTTCTCTCTTTGCTCAGTTTCATAACTGACATTAAGAGCTTTGTAGTTTTCCTGCAACCGACTATAGTTTTGATTTTGTTGAGCAATTTCTTTTTGTAGATCTTGTAATTTTTGTTGCAAAATACGTTGCTGCATTGCTAAAACTTCTTCTCGTTTTTGATCTTCTGGAGCAACAGTTGTAGCAGTAGGAATATATGTAATTTGAGGTACGGGAGAATTTCCTTGCAGTTGAATACTACGAATAGATTGAGAAATTTTCTCCGTTTGTTCGTTGCATGAATGTAAAGCTAAAAAAGAAAATATTGAAAATGCTAATATATATAATCCAGTTTGCACTAATGGAACAAAAGAAGGCTGTGGAATTTTAAATGGTGGTAATTCATTTGGGAAGTAATGGTAATAATTATGATCGCTAGTATTACTAGCTAAAGTTCGTTGAGTGTTTTTTTCTTTCTTATGTTGAGGAATTTCTACTGTATCATCTAAATGAGATGATAAATCTTCAACTGTGATAAAGTCATTTTCAGTGAAATTATTCTTATTTTCTTCGAGAAAATCTTTTGAAATATCTTTTTCTGATAGATTTTCATTATATGAAGGCATTTTTATCTCAATTGTATCAGAAGATCTATGTTTTTTTTGCTGTCTAGAAATATTTTCTTTAGGAGAGGTACCTGCTGATGAAATTGATGTTTCTTTTTTTTCTATATTTGGGCTGCTGTCTTTGTTAGAAACAATAGTGTTCTGCGGAATATTAGTAGATGATTCAAAAGAAATATTATAAATAGAATTGATCGCATTTGTGTCTTTTGTTGTATATACCCATAGCAAAACATCTCCAGCCCCATGATGCTGAAATAAAGCTGGACGAAATGGAAGAGATTGCCAATGGCATTTTTGACATTGAACAATAAGTTCTTCTTTATCAAATTCCATAGATGTCTGCTCTTTAGTTAAAGGCATGTAATTTTCATGCCCATTTGCACATCGAAAATAAAGATATTCCTGTGTGGAAGGCACTTCTTGAGGAGTTTTAGAAAGTGCCTCTGATAAAATATCTTTTTTTATCGGAGAATCTTTTTGTATATCAAAACTCTTAGATTCCTTTTTTTCATCTAAGTTATGAGATTCATTTTCTACCATAATTATCCTTCTCTCACAGCTAAATAGTCTTCTATACATCGAAATAGTATATCAAAAAAAGTTGCGAATAAAATAACCGCAAAAAGAAATATTATAAAATAATGCCAACTATGATAACGTAAGGATTCTAGTGCTGAACGCATGAGTCCATTGTATCCAAAGGTATATTCTAAAATAGTACTTTCCACAATTAAATGTGGAACAAGTTCTCTCAATAAAGTGCAATAATCTCTTACTAGATTTGGTAAGATATAATGTCGAAAAATAGCAGAATTGGCAATTCCAAGAGATCGTGCGAATAGGATATAATCCTCTTGATATGCTTGTTTAAATTTATGAGATAGTCTATTATAAGAATATTGTAGATTAAATAGTGTTAGACAAACAACAGCATATATTAAATTGGAGTTATTGATTGTATCAAGGTCCATCCATTTAATAAAAAAGATAGCTGTAATAAATGGAGGAATAGCAGAAAAAACAACTATCCATTCCAAATATAGAGAGCAAGTTTTAGTTAATATTTCCTTAGTTTTTTGAGGTATTGAAGTACACAATATTCTTTTTTGTAATTTTTTTATAAAATAATCTAATATTAGTAATCCCCAACTTATTCCAATGATCATAAATAAGGTAGGGAATATCACAAACGCTGTTTGAGAAAAACGTTCAAAAAAAATATTTGCATGATCTCGAAAATAAAAATATTCTTGATTTTCCAACGGAAAACTGCCAAAATATAGCAGCAAAAAAAATATTATTATTCCAAAGACCCAACAAAAAAGAGTTTCTATTATTGCTCTAATACGCAACTTTTTTTTGATTGAATAATAGATCTTTCGAGGGACATATTCACGAATGTTCATAATTTTTATAAAATTTTCTAATGAGAAAACTAGCAGTTAGACACTAGATCTTTAGTTAAGGAGTACTTGACTTTGCTCATCACAATTTGAGAAAATTTGGCCGGATGCTTGGTTGAAAATAACACCCGGCTTTATTTATATCAAAAAAAATTATTCTTTTAATCCAGTAACAATAATATTGTCCACCCATATACCATCTCTAGTTCCATTTACTACTATAATTGCAGAATCGCAAATAATCGGAGTTCCTGGACTAAAAGAATTTTGCTCTGTTTGGTTAATATACCAAATTATATTATTAGAAGTACAATAAAATCCAAAAGAGAACCATTGTGTAAAGGCAGAAAAAGTTTTCTTTTTAAAAGACCCTTCTGTATAAACTCCAAACACAGCATTTCCATCACCACGGACTTGCAAAGAATAAATAGGTTTCCCTGCTTTACATAAAAGTACTTGGGCTGTATCGTCATTAGAACTTAATCTCATTGTGCCAAATATAGATTGTAGATTAGGAGAAGGAATATTGATTTGTCCTAGTTTCATTTCTAGTACACCATGTTGTAGAGACATGAGACTTTTTGTCCCAGAAATATAATTCTCTATATTACTACTAGGATCAAAAGAGAGAAAAATTTCATTAACTTCTTTATCATTTGCAATAGGGTGAAGTAAATAGCTTTTAAAAATTTGGGTTAATTTATCATGATGTGGATTATTCCAATACCCAGGTAATACATAGTTATCTTGAATTGCTAAAGTTTTCTGTATAGCATTTTCAATCTCTGATCTACTAACTAATGATTGAACTTTTTGTAATTGTTGATCTGTATTTTGAATTAAAAATTTTTCTAAATATTTAAGATATTCTTTTGCTTCTTGGTTAGAAGATGAAATTTCTTGTAATAGTTGATATGTAAAACGATATTCTTTATTTTCTAGGCATAAAACGGCTAAAGAAAATTTTTCTTGTGGCGTTGCTTTTTTAAGTGCAAATTGAACTAAAGCTAATATTTGACTCGTTGGAAATTCTTGCCAAGGAATTATCTGGCTAGGATAAATATGTATTCCATAATTGTCTAGTTTTTTTACATCTTTCAGCTGTTTTTGTAATACAACCTTAACTTTACCTTTGGTTAGGTTTGCTAAATATTTTAGCAATATATTTCTTGCTTGGATAAGATTTTCAACTTGTCGAATTCGTTCAGCTAATTCTTTTTTTTCTTCTGGATATAATTCTGATATGTGCTGGCAATTTTTTAGAAATTCAACTGCCTTATCATAACGATATTGTTGAACAGAGGGTAATGCTTCTGCAAAAATAGAAGCTAATCTTTGTTGAGAAATTTGACGTTTTTCTCCATCCAATTTCTTTTGATATTCTTCTACACCTTTTTCAACTATTTCCAATTCTTTTTTCAAATCTGAAACAACAGCAGCTAACTCTGGTGGAGTTTCATTTGTTTTTCTAAGACAATTTTGTATTAAGTTTTGAATGTGAGTATGAACGCTTTGAATCCTAGCAGTAAGTAACGAAATTGGAATTTCCTCACGAATCTTTTTTAAGGATTCTTGCGCACGTATTGGAATTTGTTCACGTATTGCAGAAGCTTTTCTTGCGAATTCTTCTGGCATAATTTGATAAGCCTGATCGCACATATCTAAAGCATAAGAAAACTTTTCTTGTTTAAGAGCTTCTTCCATTTGAATTCTATAAAAATCAACTTTTTGTCCCCAAAACATATTTTGTATAGATATTAATTTCTCTAGTAGTATTTCAACTTCTTCAACATAGTTTCGTTGATTTTGATATTTAGGAAGGTTAGCTTCTCTGTATCGTTGCAAAAAGTCTCGAAATTTATATTCTAATCCCGACCAAATTTCGCTACGATCTTTGTTTTCTGAAAATTCTTGGAGAAGTGATTGATATTCCAAATTAGCCTCTCTCAAGAGAATGTTTCGTTGAACAAAAGCAAATATTCCCCAGGCAATCAATCCAAAAAAGATAGAGCTTATTACCAATCGCTTCCATATAGAAGGAGAAGCACGATTTGCTCTTAATACATCACGGCTAGCTGATGCTTGCTTATTTTTTGTGATTATACGTAGATCATCGCCGTTTTCTTGGCTTGGTTTTTCACTAGACTGTGCCATAGAATCAGCTAAAACAAGCTGTCTAGGAGGCTCGTCGTTATCTGCTGCTACAGCAACTGGTACTGCTTCTAATTCTGAGGCTTCTACCTCTATAGGTTGTGCTTCAGCAGCTGCTCTCTTCTTTGCAATATTCTCAGGATGTTGTAGATCCTCTAACAATTCTTCATAAGATTGGTAACGATCTTTGCGTTCTAAAGCCATCATTTTTTCGACAATTTGGCATATTTCAGGCTCAATATATGGATTGTATAGACTCAAAGAAGGAATTGCAGCATTTTCAGACATAATGGTTAATAAAGCAAAGGGGGTATTTCCTTCTAAAGGGGGACGTCCAGCTAGAATATGATAGAGAACTGCTCCTAGTGAATAAATATCGCTACGAAAATCTGGAGGTTCTTGCCCAGAAATATGCTCTGGAGCCAGATACAATGGTGCAATTCCATGCTTTTCAACAACATGAAAAACATTTCGGACTGCTTTAGTTGGAAGACCAAGCTGAATAATATAAACTTTACCAGATTTACTAACCATAATAGTATCAGGCGTTATATTCCCATGAAAAACCCCTTGACTATTAGCTAGGTTTAAAATCTTAGCTGCTCGAATGCCAATTTTAATTGCCTTATCAATTGTAATTTCTACTTGCCGTTCCATTAAATCTCGGATAGTTTCTCCTTCTACAAATTCTGAAACGGAATATGTATATTTTCCTTGAAAGGCAAATTTGATATTTTTACTAATATGGGGGATTTCTAACGCTAATGATTTTTGAATGCTTTGTTCTACAGTCCCCATAAATGGAGCATCTTGGCGAGTTTCCTCATTAAATATTTTAATCCAAACTAATGTATTACTTGATTCTTCGATCCCTTTATAAATTGTTCCAGTGGAATCTTCCGAATATTGTTCTATGATACGATAATCAGGAATATTTATTCTTCTTCGAGAAGCTGCTACACTTAAAAAAGCTAATGTTCTTCCCATTTTAGCGCGAAAACTATTTTCTGTCATAGGAATTTTTAAAGGAGCACCACATTGGCCACATTTAAAATTCTTTGGAATTTTGCGAATATTTATACGAAAATGAGCTTTACAAGAATCACAAATAATATGTTGTTTTTCTCCATCTTCTTTATCTTCTTTTAATGTACTTACTTTAACTTTTTTAGATTTAGTATCTATAGACTCACCATTTTCTAACCCTTTTTTCTTCATTTCTTCCAGCAACATTTGTTTTTGCGAGGCAGTGAGATATTCTTTTTCAATTAAAAGGTCGAGCAAAGAAGTATTTTTTTTATTACTTTTAGACGATTTTTCTAAAATAGATAAACATTCTTTCAATTGATCTTCTGTAACCCAATCATATTTTACAGCAAGCTTTCCTAACAATTTTTCAACACTCATAACTATACTCGCTTATATCAAGTGATTATATCACATTATTAAATTCTATATATCAAATCACAATTTTGTGCATTTAAAATTTTAGCATTTTTTATAATATTGTCAATCCATTTTTCAAGAACTAGGAAAGATTCAAATAGTTGAATTTTTCTACAACATTTTTTTTAATAGGACAATAATTTTATGGAACTGATAGATATCGGAGCAAATCTTACACATTTATCGTATCAAAAAGATCTCCAAATGGTAATTAGCAGAGCAATTAACAATGGTGTAACAAAAATAATTATCACAGGAACAAGCCTTCGCGGTAGTATAGAAGCTATCACTTTAGCAAAAACTAAACCTGGCATTTTATATGCGACGGTTGGAATTCACCCTCATGATGCTAAACAGTGCAATGACAAAACATTAGACGAACTACAAAAATTAGCGAGAGATCCCCAAGTCGTAGCAATTGGGGAATGTGGCCTTGACTACAATCGAGATTTTTCACCACGTCCAATACAAAATCGGTGGTTTGAAGAGCAAGTTAAACTAGCTTGCACACTCAAAATGCCCCTTTTCCTCCACGAACGAGAAGCCGATCAAAAACTAATTGAAATTCTTTCCCATTATCAATCTGAACTACCTCCCACTGTTATTCATTGTTTTACAGGAAATCAAGATGTATTAGAGAAATACTTATCAATGGGGTTTTATATTGGGATTACAGGATGGATATGTGATGAAAGAAGAGGACAGCATTTGCATTCTTTAGTAAAGAAAATTCCATTAGACCATCTTATGATCGAAACTGACGCCCCATTTTTACTACCACGAAATATTCCAAATAGAAATTACAATAATAGTAGAAATGAACCTGCATATTTGATGTATGTTGTACGCAAAATTGCTGAATGTATTCAAAAACCAGTAGCAGAAGTTGCAAAAGCGACTACTGCTACTGCTTGCCAGTTTTTTAAACTGGCTAATTCTAAATGATAAGTTTTTTTTAACTGAAATAATATCTGTTAAATTTATTTTTTAGGCAGACTATATAAAATCCCATCCTCTGTGCCAATAAAAATATTTCCTTCAGTAGATGTAATATCGCTGCGTATAGCTTTACTTCCAAAACTTCCTTTCCAAAATAATTCTCCATCTTTATCTAAAATATAAAGAAATCCATCCATACCGCCAACATAAAGAAAATCTTCTATTACAGAAATAGCACTTCGCATAGAGTCAACGGCTTTTTTATTCCAAATAATTTGCCCATTATTTCGAGATATACAATAGATAGTTCCACTTGTTGTCCCAAGATAAAGAAACTTCCCTGACATAGTAGGGTGTCCACAAATTTGTCCTTGGATTTTAATTTTCCAATTCAATTTTTTATCTTCGACATCCCAACAATATAAGAAACTATCTATTGTAGAAAAGTAAAGACTTTTATCAGCAAGAATAAGTTCTGTTATAATTGGTTCTTCAAAATTTTGGGTCCATAATTGACGGCCATCTAATATATTTAAAGCGACAATTTCTCCCCGATTAGTTCCAGCAATAACAGCATTGCCCCATATTACTGGAGAAACTGAAAAACTTGCTCTTTGCTGAATTTCCCAATTTTTTTTACCGTTAGAAGCATTCAGACAGAAAAAATTTCCTTCACTGTTACCAAATAAAACATTATTTTGTTCTATAAGTGGCGATGTAGTGATAAAACCTTTACTGTTAAAGGACCAATCTAGTTTCCCAGTATCTATATTAAGACAATAGAGATTGCAATCATTACTTCCAACATAAACATTGTTATTTGCTATTTGGGCACCGGATTCAATATCTCCAATGCTAGAGCGGATTTGGTATTCCCAAAGGACTTTACCATCTTTAGAAGAGAGTGCAGCAATTTGTCCTGCTCTAGTTGTTAAAACAAGCATATTTTGATAATGGGCAACTTTCCCTGAAATTGCTCCCGTTGCATCATAATTCCAAAGGATTTTTTTTTGCAAAACTACTTCTACAATAGGATTACTCTTAGAACTTAAAATTAGATTGGAATTTATAAACCCAGGAAAACTAATTTCAATATTTTGCAGCTTTTGGGGATTAATCGGAATTACTATAGGCGTTTTGCCACTGTACTCTTTGATTGTGGCTCTAGATGGAATTGTAATAATCTGAATTGGTAAATAAGCCTTTGAGGCAATTTCTGTTTTACTTAATTTGGGGTTTTCAAGAACTTCTAGTACTGTTTGAAAAGCTTCTGTAATTTTTCCTTGTTGTTCAAGTTCTTGAGCACGTTTTAAATAATCCAGAGCCGCATTATTTAAAGAATCTATTCTTGATATTCCACTATGAGCAAGTTGACAAAAATGCAGCACTTCTAGTTCTTGTTCTTTAGAAAGATTTTTGCATTCATCTGATAGCATTTTAATTTTTTCATAAAGTTGCATTGCATTTTTTAAATTTCCATTTTTTTCTTCTTTATTGCCCTCTTCAAATGTTTCCTTTATTTGGGTTAAAAGTTGCAATGTTTTCTTTTGCTGTAAATCATTCAACGCAAGATTAGCAGCCTGTGCAATTTCATTGAATTTACATTTTTGCAAAGTCTGATACAAAACTATTGCATCTTCTGACTTTCCTTCTTTTTGATATTCTTTAGCTATCTTAAGTTTATTTTGAAATTCTTTTTTTAAATTTTCTTCTTCTCTTGTTTTTATAAACTTTTCAATATCATCGCACATTTTTTGCCATTTGGTTTCTTTATATTCTTGGCGATAGTTGACTAAATAAGAATATGCTTCGGAAAATTTTCCAGATTTTGCAAGGTTTTTTACATATTCAAATTGCTGGAGACGAACTTGATCTATTTCTTCTGAAGGAGGTTTGATAACCTGGCTTTTTAGCCTTATATCAATGGCTTCCAGTGCCTTTTCTGAATCATCAGACATTGTACTCCAGGAATAATTTTTGATGAGGTTTTCATGTAATTTTTTTGCCAATATATCATTCACAAATTCTGATTTTTTTGCACGCGAGTACAAATTTCGAGCAGCCATCTCATAATAAATTATAAAGCTAATTCCAATGACAACCAAAATGCTAACAAAAATGCCTAATACAATAAAATTGCGATATTTTCCCCATTTTAGAGAATATTCAATTTTTCGAACACGCTGTAAAACATCAACTCGGTTGGAATCAATCTCAAGAATTTTATTAAGATACAAAACTTCTAGGTTTTGTATCCCCTTTTTATGAAATAGGAAAACTAAATCTTCATAAGATTTAATAGCTAAATTATTTTTATTTTGTACTGTATAAGATTTTGCTAGCTTTTCTATAAGTTCTATATCTTCTGAATATCGCTCGGAATATTTTAGTGCAACTTGTTCTGCTTTGTTATATAATTTTTCTTGTAATAAAATATTTATTAGTATTTTGCTATATTTTAACTCTTGCTCTACATTTCCTTCTACAAGAAGCAAAATTTTTTCATAAGCTTCAACAAAATTTGGGGCATGAGAAATCGCACGTTCTAAATACTTCATCGCTGTTTTAGGATCACTTAGAAATGCTTTATCCCCTAATTTAAAGTAAAATTCTGCTGTTTTCTTGCCAATTCCTAAATTTTCATAAGCATGGGTAATTTGTAGCAAAAGCTGCTCATCATTAGGACGTAATAATAAAGCTTGTTCTAAAATATGAAGTTGTTTTGGTGTTTTTGTCTTTTTTCCCAAATCATTGGCAATTAGAATCAACTCTTCAAATGAAGCACGCCGGATAGCATTTTGCTCTAACAAAATCAATAAAACTTTGCATACAGATAAAACAGTAAGTTGACTTAAACGAATAATATCAAAAATATCATTTGAGCCATTAAGATGAATTAGAACACGTTCAAAATTTTGGGGATCTTCCACCTTTTCCGATAATTCAATATCAATAGTACTTTTGCTAGGAACAAGAATAATTCCAAAAGAAGGAAGTTGTTGCCTAATCTTTTCCCATTCTCCAATTTTGTCAGCGATTCTAAATAATAACTTTCTTACATCAAAAGTGAGGTTTACATAAGATGGTTCTGAAGTATTTGGTAATGGGCCTTCTTGAAAAATAAATTTTGCATTTTCCCAAAAAAAGAAATCACAAATTTCTTCTTCTATTTGATCTGCAATCAGTTCATCTATTTCTTCCGCTGTTACTAATCCTTGTTCAATAATAATTTCCCCAAGAAGCCGACCTGTTGTTTTTTGCTCTGATAGAGCACGATCTAATTCACGAGGATCTATTTTATTTGTCCGAAGTAACATATCTCCTATTTTCATTCGTTGAGTTCCGCCAATCAGTGTAACTCCTTTATTATGAAAATAGATTGATTTTTTGCGTTTATCATCAAAAACTGTTAAAACTCCGTCTTTATTTAATCCACATAAAATGTCTAAAATATTAGCAAAGGATTCACTATTAAGAGTTCCTTCATACCCCATATAAATTCCTTTAACAAACAAATTATTAAAAAAAAACAATAATAATAATCTTTTATCATTTTTTTAGGAAAAAAACAATGGGAAAAATTAAACATCCTAATTTAGTTAAATTATTTATAGGAATTTTAGTAAATGATTGCAAAACTGAAGCATTGGAAATTGCTTATCAAAAATTAGGACAACAGTTTGGAAAATTTGATCTATTTAGTGAAACTTGGAATTTTTCTTTTACAAACTATTATGCTGATGAAATGGGCGAAAGATTGTTAAGAAAATTTCTTTCTTTTGAAAGTTTAATTGATCCTGGAATTCTTAAAGATATCAAACATTGGACAAATTCGCTTGAAAGAGAATTATCCTTACACTATGGCCCACCTTCTAGACCAATTAATCTAGATCCTGGATATCTATCTCTTTCTAAAGTAATATTAGCAACCACGAAAGACTATAGCCATCGTTTATATTTAGGAGATGGGATTTACGGAGAAATTACTTTGCATTATCAAGAAAAAAAATTCTCACCATTACCTTGGACATATCCAGACTATCGTACTTTAGAATATATCAATTTTTTCCAAAAAATGAGAAATATATATAAAACCCAACTTGTTTAAAATAGCAATGGGAAAAAATATAGGGGCTAAAAAAATAGCCCCTATATACTTTAATTTGTTTCGCCAAAAATATCATCCAAAAGTTTAGTTGCGTTTTCACTAAATCCTTCCGCAACCAAATTTTCTTGAGGAATTTCACCACGTTTACTTTCAGCTTGTTTAAAAATTTCGTCCAATTTCTTTGCAACTTCCGTACATAAAAGACGCACCATACCTAATTGTGTACGTTCATCAAAAATTACTGCTAAAAGAGTACGATCGCCTACTAAAGTTACTTGGATGCTATCACGCTTTCCTTGGTGAAATAGTACAGAAAATTCTTCTTCACCTAAAAGTTTTGCCCATTCTCTAGTTGCGGCAAATGTGCTAGCTAATAGGGTACAGATCGTATCCATATCATAATTTTTGCTTTCGCCGTGCATGGTAATGAGATGGCCTTCTTTATCAATAAGAATAGCACATTTGGCTTGGCTGCGCTTTAAGAAAAGGACAAGTAGTTTATCAATCAGTTCAATATCGTCTTTGTAGAAAACTAGGCGTTGTAATTTGAGTTTATCATCATCACTCATGAGTTTTTCCATTCTCTAAAAAATGATTTTGCTAAAACTGCTATTTATAATTTTGAAAACTTTTATTCAAGGGTTTGAGAACTTTCTGTTATGGATTTTGATAGCTTTTTAAATATTGGAGCTTGACCAGCTGGATCTTCTGGTTTAGGATTGTTAGCAAAACCAGGTTGTCTAGCAAATGGTGGAGGAGCTTTTTTAGTAATTAGCACTGGTCTAAAGCCAGGTTGTTTTCCAATATCTGGGGTTTCGGAACCTTTGATAGTAGGAATAGATGGCTTTCCAGATAATTCTTCTTCTTTTTTATTTACACTCTCCAAAACTAAAGCAGCACATTTTTTAAGTGTGGGAAAAACACCTATACCTTTTGAAGCAACTGCTTCAAAAGTTGGTTTATGAAGATAATTAATTTCATGTTCTAATTCTTCGACAGACATAATTCCAGGCATATCACGTTTGTTCCATTGTATTACTAAAGGAACTGTAGCAATATCAATTTTGTGAACAGCAAGATTTTCTTTTAAATTTTGAAAAGATTGCTTATTTTCTTCTAGTTTACTTTTTTGACTGTCTGCAACAAAAATAATACCGTCTGTTCCTTGAAGAACTAGTTTCCTGGTAGCATTATAATAGCTTTGTCCAGGAACTGTAAAAAGACGTAATTTGGTTTTCATTCCTGCTACATTACCAAGATCAATTGGCATAAAATCGAAAAACAAAGTACGATCATGTTCAGTGGCTATTGTTGTAAGATCTCCTCGGTGACCTTCAGGTGTTTTACTATGAACCATTTCAAGATTAGTAGTTTTTCCTGATAATCCAGGTCCATAATATACTATTTTACAATTAACTTCTTTCCGACATAAATTCACCTGGACCATAGACGCTTTTCTCCCTAAATTATTCTATTTTCCAACTATTTTTAAGACGATGTGCAACGCCATCAATTTCTAAAAGAGTCAGATCAATATTAATATTTCTGTCTGTAACAACAAGCAAACATGCTAAATCAACATCAACGAATACAATTCTACCATGAGCAGACATGAGTATTAAACGATTAAATTTTTCCTGCCCTAGTAATTTAAGATTTTTCTTTATAGAACGAATTGTATTGGATGCCATAGCTGCAACAATTTCTTCATTTAAGCCTTCACCTAAAACAGACATAATTACTAGTCCATCCGAACTAATAACCATGCTGCCTTTAACGCCAACTTCGCGATTTAGTTGTTGTAGTATCTTTCGCATAAAGATAAAATCCCTATAAGAAATTAGGGGAAATATGGAAATCTAACTTTTCTAAAAATATTAGAAAAGTTAAATGAAAAATATCTATATTAGCTAATAAAAGTATCACAATATTATCAAAATCTAAATTGCCAGTTTTTTGAGGATATTCTGTAATAATTCTTTCTACAGAATATTAGATAAAATATGAATTAAAACAAAAATATCAAAGTGGATCAAGAAAATTTTTAGCTATTGGAACGATGAATATATGCCAATCTGGCAATTGCAACTTTTACTAAAAATTCTTGAATATGTTTACGCATTTGATCACGACGGACATTTTCTTGGCTTAAAAAAATATATATAACCTCTTCTGAGATAATAAAGTGGAAACTTCCTATAGGTGTTTCAAGTTCGCTTTTATGGAAGCGTCCTAAATCCATTTGTTTAGAAGATTCTTGGATTGCATTAAAAATGGACATTCCTATTTCGTAAACTAAATCAATGGTTTCTACATCATCTTTTTTATATGAATTGATTAAATTTCCCGATTTGCTACATATCAACAAAACTCTTACTCCTGTCATTTCTTTTAAACCTTCTAAAGGTTCAATAAAAATCTCAGGAGTTATTGTTATTTTAGAAGAAGTATCTTTTTCTAATTTATAGTGTAATTGATGTTGATCTTCAATAGATTGTAATAAAAAATCCAAATTTTGATGTGGGGGTTGTGGAATTTTCTTTAAAACTTCTGATAGTTCTCTTACTACATCATCTTCTGGAGCAAAAAGAGCAATGCTTTTTAATCGTTGCTGGGCTTTGGATAGCATACCAATTTGCAAATAAAATTTAGCAAGAGAAATCAGTGCTTTATAATTTTTATTATTGATTTCATAAGCTCTCTCTAAATTTTCCATCGCCAAACGACCATCTTTTTCCAAAAGATCCATATAAAAACGTCTTAATCTTAATTCACCAATGATAAGATATGCACTATCATCTTTAGGAAACATTTCAATAGAATCTCGACAATATTTTAATGTAGTATCTTCATCTCGAAGATCCGTATAAACTTCAGCAATTTGTGCGAAAACAGATGGGCTTGGACGTTCTTCTATCATTTTTTTAAGAGCTTCAATTTCTTTTTGAGCTTGATTTTTCCGTAATCTAGAATATATTTCAAAAACTTCATCTACATCAGGAAAACTATCTAATGCCTGTTTAGCTATTCTTATGGCATTATCAATATCCCCTATCTCCCAATATTTTTTTACTAATACTGTTAAATTATACGATGTAGGATCTTCCTTAGCAGCTTTTTCTAATTTTTCTAATTCTTTTTTATTTTTTATAGATTCGAATATTCCCATAACCATAAAATAAACCTTAAACAGCTAATTCAAAATATATTTTCAATATGATTGTTCCGATTATCCGCTATAATAATGTAGAGTAATATATTGTACCATTTTTTAGAGAATGTTTGCTACAAACATTTTTACTATTTCATAAATTTTCTTATTTTTCATTACTATTTTTAGAGACTTCTCCATGGACACGTTGTAAATATTTTTTTATTTCCTGATCATTAGCCCCATGTCTCAATGCACTAATAAAGGATTGTTGAGATAAGGAAAATTTTCGTTCATAAAAATAAAATATACCGGCATATTCATAAATATGCTTATTTTTCTGAGAATTTATGGCAAAAAATACAATTTCTTCAGGTTGTAAATTCTTTAGAGCAATTTTTGAAACTTTTCCATCATCTCCCTGTATATAAAAATTTTCTAAGGCATATTGCATAATTTTTCCAACATAAACCTTACCATCTTTAGAAAAAATGGCTTTATTTAATCCTATATTGCTTCGAGCACCTTCATTTGCTATAGAAAATAACACACGAACAGATTGGACTTCTTTCAATCGATTTCTAACTTCTGCTACCACTGTATTTTCAGAATTTATGTTCTGTAAACTATGCAAATCTTGCCAGAATTTTTCCAAATGTTGTTGAGCTTGTTGATATTCTCGGATTTTCATATAGTCCTCAAATTCTATAATAACTTGAGGTAATTTATCTGTATATTGTTTAATGTTATTATCATCCATATTGCTAGTATGTGGTGCTATCTTAGTTTCTTGAGCATCCAGATTTTGATAAGTTTCTCGTAATGTCTGCCAAGTTGTGGAAAGTTCAGGGTTTGAAATAATATTTTGGCAAGCCTCTTCAAATAATAAGATCAGCCTTGGTGTAACTCTTGTAAAAATCTCAATTCGTCTCTCTTCTTGATTTAGTTGATGGATTTCTCCTTGTTTTTCTCTCAAGAATTGAATTAAATTTTGTTCGGCAGCCCGCAAATTTTGCTCCGTAATTGGTTGATGAAATTTTTCATCTGCAATTTTCCATTTCCAACAACGTGCTAATAAATTCTTTTCCTTTTGCAATTCAATTTCTAAAGCAGGATCCCAAATTTTTTTGCTATCTTTTTTTTCCTGCAAATTTTTCATTTTCTGAAAAGAACTTGATATATTTTTCGGCAATTTTTGCCACAATTCTTGCAAAGCAATAATTTTTTTTTGGATATTTATATCAGAATCTTCTGGCATTTTTTCTATATTTGAATATCCCGTATTCCAAATAGAATAATCTATTCGTGGTAAATAGAAATGCTGCCATAATAAATATGCGAAAATAGGCAATCCAATTACTATAGCATATCCTAAAATAAGCAATAGTGTTCGCTTCCAAATATAGTTCCAGCGATATGAGATGTTCTCAGCCATGTTCCACTGCCCAGTTTTAAGATTCATCTGGCAGGCTACACAAACTACAGCATCCGGACTAAGATAGGACCCACATGTAGGGCATACTTTTACAGGCACAGATTGGTTTTCTGAGGTATCTTTTTTTTCTGGAACAGTTAATAATCGAGCACATTGTGGACAACGACCGCGTTTTCCAGCATATTGAGCTGGAACATAAAGAACTTTTCCGCAATCACATTTTACTTGAATTTTCATAAAACAGTAATTGCTCCTGAAATTTATGATAGCCACTTATATTTAAATAAGTGGCTTTTCACTATCCCAAAAATTTTTTGGCCCATTTTAATTTATTTAGGTATGGGGGATATCGTAAAGGAATATCTAAGAAGAAGAATTTTTTTAAAACACTTTTCTTGTGAGAAAAGGCTTCAAAAGAGGCTTTACCATGATATTGTCCTAATCCACTCATGCCAATTCCGCCAAAAGGTAAAGAAGGATTAGCTAAGTGTAAAACAGTATCATTTAAGCAAATTCCTCCACAAGATAATTCTTCAATAATCTTTTTCTGGAGTTTTTTGTTTGTAGAAAAAAGATATGCGGCAAGTGGGCGTGGCATTTTTTTTAACATAGAGAATGTTGTTGTCCAGTCAGTAAATGATAGGATTGGCAAAATTGGCCCAAAAATCTCTTCTTTCATCACCAAATCATTCCAAGATGGTTCATCTATGATTGTTGGAGCAAAATATCTGTTTTCCCGAGAGTTTTTGCCTAATGATATAATTTTTCCCGAACAATTTTTTTCATTCAAAAATTGCTCTAACCGATCAAAATGTTTAAACCCGATAATTCTCCCATAGTCAGGACTTAGCTGAGGATTTTCTCCATAAAAATTTTTAAGACTTTGAATCATTTCCGAAATCAAAGATTCTTTTACTTTTTCATGGCATAGAACATAGTCCGGAGCAACGCATGTTTGTCCAGCATTTAAAAACTTTCCCCAAATAATACGACGTGCTGTTAAAGTAATATCTGTTTTTTCATCTACTAAACATGGACTTTTTCCACCCAATTCTAAAATAACGGGTGTCAAATGTTCTGATGCAGAGGACATCACTAATTTCGCAATGTTTGGTCCTCCCGTAAAAAAAATAAAGTCCCAAGACTGTCTTAGTAATTCTTGACCAATTTGATTATCACCTTCTACAACAGCAATATATTCCAAAGGAAAATTTTTATGGATAAGATCAGCTATAACTTTAGAAGTATTTGGGGAATATTCAGACGGTTTTATGATGCTACAATTCCCAGCAGCTATTGCACCTAAAAGTGGTGAGAGTGCTAATTGAAAAGGATAGTTCCAAGGTGAAATAATCAAGCATACGCCAAAAGGTTCGTGATAGATATATGATTTTGCAGGAAATAATGCTAAGGGAGTTTGAGTTTTACAAGTTTTTCCCCAAGAAGGAAGTTTTTTATAAATAAACTTTAATTCCTCTAAAACCATTCCTATTTCTGTTGTATAGGCTTCAAAAGCTGGTTTCCCCAGATCAAGTGCTAAAGCAGAGGAAATTTCTAATTCTGAGTGTTGAATAATTGATTTTAATTTTAATAATTGCTCGCGACGAAATTTAATTGATTGAGTAGCTCCACTTGAAAAATATGCTCTTTGTTTTTCCAACAAAAAAGAAACACTTCTTTCTGGTTTTGCAAAATCAGTAGAAAATTTTTTTTCTGCTGGCAAAGTTTCAGAAGGTTCCATTAAGAATGCTCTCCATTTGATAATTTGGAAAGAAGATTTTCCTTCTCTTGAATAATTTTCACAACTTCATCAGGAGTACTTGCTTCTAAAATTTGTTTTTTAATATTTCCATCACGGAATATCCGTGCAAGTCTTGATAAAATTTGAAGATGCAATGGCAGCATAGGAATAGCTAACATAACAAATACTTTTACTGGAAGGCCGTCCATGGACCCAAATTCAATCCCCTTTTGAGAAACACCGATTGAAACTAATGTATTTCTCATGATCTCCCAATTAGCTTGGCGAGGATGTGGAAATGCAATTTCTTGATCCAAAGCAGTAGATGCCAATTCTTCTCTCATTCGTAAAGAAGCTAATAACTCCTGGGGTTTTTTTACTAATCCTGTTTCATTTCCATTTTCAGTCAATTCTATTAAAGCCTCATCTTTTGTTGTTGCTTTCATATTTAAAAAAATATGTTTAGGTTTTAAGAATTTTGAAACTGGAACTGCTCTTCCAAATTCACCTTTTTCTAAGTCTTCAAACAATGCCTCAGAATATTTATTCTGGTTCATTTGAACATCTAGCCATTCCCAAATTTTTTCACGGCTAAATTGAAATTGATTTGCAATGCGAGATGCTGGTAAATTTCCCTCTTCTGCTAATCTAATTAAAGCATGTTCATTTAAATATAATAAGTGAGCTAATTCTGCTGTTGTAAGAATATCTTCTTCTTCATAAAGCATATATTTCCCTTTAAGTTAGATAATAAAAATATAAAAACATTTATATAATATACGTTTTTTTTACTTTTGTCAACTACTTTTAAAAAAGTTCTTGTAGAGAAATTATTCTTCTCGCCAACCTCGAATAGTAATATACACTTTCCTAATACTCTGATTTTCTAAATCATATAGAACAGCAACAACAATTCTACGAAAAACAATAGAACTATGACTAGGGAGAGGGATACCCTTTTCTGTATCCTGGAAAAATAATACACAATTACTTTCTGAAATTTTTTTTACAGAATCCATAGGAATTTGACGAATCCAGCCTAAAGAAGGCACAAAATTTTTTGTTTCTTCCTTTGCCCAATTAGAGAGATTATAAAATGTATCGGGGCTTATATTTTTTTCTATAATATCTCTTATGAGGATCCATTGAATATTAAATTTTTCATTTATTTCCGGAGCTAATGTGATAACATTGGGTAAAATTTTTTCAGGAAAAGGTTTCATTTCAGAAATAGTAATAATTTCAGGCAAGTCTGGAGTAGAAGGAATAGTGATGGAGCTAAAAAGAGCAGTCAAGACAAATAATATGATAATATTATGCATATAATTCTCCTTTTTTAGGAAAAATTAGATATTTTTTCAAAATATCTTGAAAAAATTATCCATTTGTGATAGTTTTAGCTGCATATACTATATCAATTTTTTTAACAAAAAAAATACGTTGGCCTATCTTAGGCAAACTTTAACAACGCATATTTTCTTAGCTTTGCTCAATTTGGAATCATTATGATTATGCAAAATGATGTAATAAAATTTCCTTTAGTTAAACCATTGCTACACAGCAATTTTGATTCTGATGCTTTAAAAGTTTACAAAAGATTACATGAAAACCGTTATAAAACTTATTTTGTAGGAGGTTGCATTCGAGACCTTTTATTGGGAAAAATCCCTAAAGATTTCGATATTGCAACAGCGGCCAGACCAAACCAAATCCATAAATTATTTTGGAATAGTCGAATTATTGGCCGAAGATTTATGATTGTGAGTGTTATTTTTGGAATGAAAGTTGTAGAAGTAACCACTTTTCGCAGATCACCATGGAAAGGATCTCTTCCAGAAAATGGAGATTTACTACTCAACAGTGATAATGTTTTTGGTACTGATGAGGAAGATGCTCTCCGTCGCGATTTTACTATTAACGCATTATTTTATGATATAACAGAGCGTACAGTTATTGACTATGTCAATGGACTTTACGATTTGCAGCATGGTTTAATTCGTTGTATTGGGGATCCAGAAGTTAGGTTTTCTGAAGATCCTGTTCGTATCATCAGAGCTTTAAAAATGCAAGCAATCTTAGGATTTGAAATTGAACCGGTAACGAATCATGCCATTAGTAAATGTGTTGGTAATGTTCGACATACAGCTCCAGCACGCCTTTTACTTGAATTGCAGAAAATGTTAAAAAGTGGCTCGAGCTACGATTGCTTTGATCAACTAGCAGATTCTTCTATATTTTCTATTGTTGCGCCAGATATTCATCGCCTTTGGTGCCAATCTAAACAATTTTCCGGGCATCTTATGCGAAAAATGTTACATACATTAGATTCTTTAGAATCTAAAAAAAGAAACCATCTGCATGATGTTGTATTATTGTCCCCCATTTATTTTCCTATACTATTAAGAGATATTCACAAAGTTAAAAGTCTCGAAGATTTTTGCAAACAAAAGCTAATGCGTTTAATAAATAATATTAGTATTTCAAAAAAAAATTTAGAACGTATTACAGAAATAATATATATTCAAAATCAATTAGAAAATTCCAATTTGTTACTTTCTAAAAACAAAAAAATATTAAAACATCCAGCTTTTATTGATGCTTTAGAAGTTTTCTATCTTATAAATCAAGATGAGCCAAAAAAAATAGAAGCGTATAACCTATGGAAATCTTTTTATTCCAAAGAACAAAATGTTAAGAAAAAAACAAAATAAGTTTATCCTATTCTAAAAAGAAATATTTTGGACAATTCAATTTTGCTATAATATACTTAACTATAGAACGACGGATAATCCGAAAAATAGAATAATTTAAAAAATAAAAACGAGGGACTAATGGAACAAAAAAATATTTCCCAATTATTAGTAGTAGTGTTGCTTTTAATATTAGGTATTGTTGTTACAATGTATGATTTTGACATTTCTAAAGCATTTGTTAATCGTAATTCACAATGGGGAATTTTTATTGAAAAGTATGGAGAACTTCCAGGAATATCATTGATATGGATAAGTCTTTTAATTTGTACAAGTGGTTTAGAGATTAAAAATATCTTTGCTCGTATAGGGTTAACATGTTTTAATTTACTTGTTTTAATTTTACTTGGACAGTATTTTTTTATTCGAGCAATTCCTTCATACCTTGATATGAACGAAATAGAGCAAATCAAAAAGTTTTCTCAAGATTGGGGAATGATTTTACAAATTTCGATGATAATAGTAACATTAGGAACTTTTTTTAGTATTCACTTTTTTGCAAAAAATTTTGTTCAAGAAAAGAAAAAGTTTGCTCAAATTACCGTATGGTTAGCACTTATCAGCCAATTTTTTATTCAATTTTTCAAAACATTATGGGGAAGAGTTAGGTTTAGAGAGTTAAGCGAAAATTTAACCTTTAGTCCTTGGTATATACCTCAGGGATTAGAAAATCATCATTCTTTTCCTTCTGGTCATACTGGACTTGGATGGGTATTACTCCCATTTGCCTTGTTTATTGGTTATAAATACCCTGGCATAAGAAAGATTGTTTTTATTCTTTGTATTATTTGGGGAATATTAGTTGCCATCAGTCGAATAAAAGTTGGTGCTCATTATGCTTCGGATGTTTGGTTTGCTTCTGTAATAACAATTATACCCTTTATATTTTTATCAAAAAAACATAAAATTTAAATTGCCTTTTTCTATAAAAACATGTCACAAAAAATAATTGTATTTTTATATATTTCAATTTTTATCTTGAGTTGTACAAGCACGTTAGAAAAATATATTTCGACCCAATCTGAAATGAACGAAGAAAAAAAAGAAGCTCTTAGAAATAAAGAAATTATTCCAGGTATGACCTCAAAAGAGGTTATACTTATTTTGGGAGAACCTCAAGTTAAAAAAGAACAAGAGAATGGCATACTATGGACCTATAAAAATGTTTCTGGAATTTCTCCAAAAGAAGCATATACTTCTGATAGTGCATTTTCTCAAGGAATTGCATTTATAGTTCCACTAAACTATCGTTGTCAAGAACTTAATATTTTATTAGAAAATAATCAAGTATGCCGTGTTGAAAAAATTCTTCAAACAGCTCCAGAAACTTTGCCAGAATTACAAACCTCTGACAAATTTATTATAAAATAGAAAGTCTATTTAAACAAAATACATCTCACAAATTTTTAATTCTCAACATGAAAAAATATTTCGTAATATTTTAAAATAGTTGAATCATGATTTTACTTGAAACATTAAGTAGTGGCAGCAAATTTTTCTTCAAAGAAATTAAAAAAATTTGAAGGAAAATTTGCTAGATTGCTCACCATCAAGCTTAAAATAGCAATATAACTACAATAATTTATTTAATTTTAACTGCCTAACTTTTTGGAAAAAAATATGAGACAAGAAACATCAACCCTTTCTCCATTTGAAGAATTGGTTGTAGTTAAGGGAGCAATGGAGCTGGGGTTTTTGCCACCAAATACCATAGAGTCTTATTTAAAAGAATTTTATCAAGCTTTAAAAGAGGGCAAATCTTATAGTTTATTAGGTATGCTAACTAAAATTGCAGGAATATCAGAATCTCAAATAGATTTCTTAAAAGATGGGGTTCAAGAAGATCGGGAAAATAATCAACTTCCACCTCCTATTGATATAAGAAACCATTTAGCAGTGGAAAATTTTCTAGGTCTAGCAGCAAAAAAAGCTCAAATTGGATCCAAACCAATGGCAAAACCAATCCAATCATCTCCCCTTTCCTCTTCCAAAATTGCTTCTGTCCTTCAAGCAAGAACATTACCTGCAAAAAGTAATGAACCTAATACTCTACCCAATAATCCTCTAGTAAAGAAAAGTTCTACTCCAACAGGGACTATTGCACAAAAAATAACCACTGAAAAACAACAACTTACTCAAGAAGATTCCCATCGTTCAAATAATACTTCTATAGGAAAATCGCCTGTAAAAACAACTGTGCAGTCTAAAGAACCTGCCATCTCCTCAGCATCAACTGATACAGTATCTATTGCATGCCCAGATTGCCAATTTCGTTATCGTATTCGACGTGGCTCAAAATCTAACAAATTTCGTTGCGTTCAATGTAAGATTTCTTTTTATGTTATCCCCAGAAATCCTATGGGGAATAGTCCTCAAGATTGGATTATTACTAAATCTTTGCCTGAAAATATATTTGCTACAAAAACAATGGATCTTAGTTCTATTGGCCTAGATGAAGCTACTTCAGGTCTTGAAGAGACAACACCAAATCTACTTATCAACAAAACAGCACTTGCAAACTTAGCACCCAAACCCACAGCAGTCTCTCCAGCACCTAAACCTGTAGCAGTTGCTTCAGTACCTAAACCTGCGATAGTTGCTTCAGCACCTAAACCTGCAGCAGTTGCTTCAGTACCTAAACCTGCAGCAGTTGCTTCAGTACCTAAACCCACAACAGTCGTACCAACAACAAGGCCCGTAGCTTCCCCAGCAGCAACACTAAAACCAACACAAAATCCAGTATCTAAACCTGCTTCAAATTTAGTAAGACCTTCTACAAGTATAGCAGAATCTTCTAAAACAGTCGTTTCTACAACACAAACACCAGATGCATTGGAAATTCCAAGTGTCAAAAATGAAAATTGGGAAAGTACAATTGAGATCAATCCAGATTCTTGGAAAGATGAAGATTCTGGCTCAATATCAGAAGCTGCAGATGTAATGACTGTTAGAACAGCTCAAGAAAAAGAAGATAGTTGTTTTAGTACAATGGAACTGGATATTCGAGGCACAGATTTTTATAAAAAGACTCAAAAAAGTAAAACGACTAAGGATGCTGAATACGAAAATATACCAGAAATTTCTACACAAGAAATTGCATCTAAAAATATTGAAGAGCTTACTGCACATCTAAGTGACGTAGAAGCAGCAGCTATTGTTCGCCATGCTTTAAGTTATGATCTGATTACATCTAAAGATGCAAAAACTTTACTTGATAATTACTTTCGTCAATATGAACAAGATAAAGATGCAGATAATTTAGCTACCCTTTTAGTAAAGGACGGACATATTACAAAATATCAATATGCTACATTAAAAAATTATGTAGATAAAGATAATCGCTTAAATCGTCTGCCAAATTATTTAGACATATTAGAACGTCGTCAATTGGAAACATACCTTGGAATATTCGAACAAAAACAAGCATTAAAAGTTGTTTGTCCATATTGCCAAGCGAAATTTATTGCACGTATTAACGTAAATGGCGGAAAATTTAAATGTGGAAGATGCCACAAAAAATTCTTTTTGGAAAAACCAAAGTAAAGTATATTTACCATGCGTCGGTTTACAAACCGACGCAATGAGGTTTGTCTAAAATCATTCTCTTAAGGAGTATCCATAATGAACCTACAACTTAGATTAAAAAAAGGAATCAGCTTAGTTCTTTGTGTAAGCGTAATGATGATTCTTTCAGTCATGGCGGTTACATTTGTTAGAATGATGACTTATGAACAAGCTGCTTCAACTAATTATGTTGCGGTTGTAGATGCGAGATTTACTGCATTGGCTGGGATAGAAAGAGCAAAAGCTGTAATGTGGCAAGACCTTTTACAGAATGGGAAAATAACTACTTCTAACTTTTGGTATCCGCATGATTATGATGATGCAGAATATAATGTTGAAGTTGCTAGCCAAACAAATGCTAATTTATCTCTTAAAGCATCTGGAAATCTTGGAGTATATAGCTATTCCGGAATAGTTGGAGGAATGTTTGTCAATGCAGGAGCTATTTCTCCAAATCGTAAAGGACGTTATGAGATAAATGGAAATTTTTATGCTTTAAAAATTCTTACATCTCAAGGTAAATTAAATGTCCATAGTCATAATACTGGAAAAAATACTTCCGCGCAAGAAAAGGCAAATCAGAGACAATCTAATTTAGTAATGAATAATCTTATTAGAAATTTGGCAGTTTTTTGCGAAATCAATGACACTATTCAAGATACAGATAGTAAAACAGATGCCGAACGCATCGCTGATGCAATACGTCCGGTAGATACAAATTTACCTCCTCAATATACTTCCATGGGAGAACTTTGGGCTCTTATTAAAGATAACTGCAAAAAAACGACAGATAATAATGATTTAAAAAAGAAAGCACTGCATTCTAATTTGACTCTTTCTTCTTGGATGGATTCTAATACTCAAGCTTTTTATAAAAATATTTCTTCCCAAAAGGCAACACTTTTAAAACCTCCGCTATCAGAATATGGAACATACTATGCTGAAGCAAGATCTCCTGTAGAAATCAATTTAGCATCAGAAGCATTGATATCTGCTTTAATTGCTAATATTAAATTTAGTGCATTTATGTATAATTATGGAACACAAACAGTCTCAGAATCTACTTACTCTAAACAGACTGGCGCAGAAACTTTAAAAAGTGAAAGTGCGATTGTTCCAGATCTATGGAGACTTGTAGGAGAATTTAATAAAAATAATGCTTCTGGCAAAAATATAGCAAATGAAATTGCTAAAAAAATTTATGCTCGTATACATCCTTCAGGAACTACATTTGTACCGTTTAAGCATACGGGAGAATTTGAAGCATGGGTAGATGCTCTTACTTCTTCTGATTTCCCAGTACCTAATGATACTACAGCTACTCCCTATCCATCAAAAAAAATCACAAACAATAATGGAGCTGTTACCAATGTTAATTGGGTTACTGCATCCAACACTCAAACTAATACTAGTTATAATCCCTATAAAAATCAATGGGTACAAGTCTGTCGTGATGCTATAAAAGCAAATTTTAATCCCAACGTAAATATTAATTTTTGGAATCCTAACCAATACGCTTATAGAGAAATTACTAAAGCAGAGTTATATACTGTTGCAAATGAGAACAATGCAAGTGTTTCAATAACTCCTGGATACAGTACAGATGGAACTTTTTTTAGTCAAGGCTATGTTGAAATTACTGCTTTAGGTCGTGTTACAAATGAAATAGCAACAAAAACAATTGCATCAGCGATTGTTCGTACATCAGTAAAAATGTGCGATGTATGTACACATACTACACAAAATCAATTCATTGATGGTGCGGAATCAAGCACAACATTTTCTACAGGAGCAAGTCTTTCCTATCCTGAAGTTGCTGGGACATATAAAAATGCTCAAGTAGGATGGATTGAACCTAAAACTCAATTACAATCTGCACGAACTGTAGATGGAATCTCATATAGCAAAATGATGGAAGTTCATAATGAAGATGATGAACATGGATTTTTTGGAAAAGAACTTGATCCGCCAGCTAATATATCTAAAGTAAAAAAATTACTTGATACAACAGATCTTGGCGGTTATAGAATGATCAATGGAACTAAACCATCTGCTCCACGTTCTATGGATGCAGCTTATACACCACCCCCTGTTGGTGGAGTAACTCCTCCTCCTGGTCCTCCGACAAACTTTTTACCAGATGGCGTTCTTTCTAAAGATCAAATGTATTTACAAGGCGGATCCCATCAACCGCGTTATCTCGCTGTAAATACAATTGCGGAACCAGGACATTCAAGTAAAATTGGGCAATTAAGTAAAAATCGCAGTACTTCTAGTGATAATATTTATAATATTAGTTCTGGTAAAAAAAGCCGTCTTGGAAATTATAGTGGAGCAATAGAATTTTGGGCAAAATTTGATGTACCTCCTGATGCAGAAATTAACTGTGGAATATTAGGATGGACTCAAATTAGCGAAGAATTTACTGGCAACCAACGCATGAAAAAGAATGCTGACAACTCTATAACATTTGAACCTTATAATTATCGCGAAGGTACACAAACATATCTTTTTAAAACAGCAAATGGAAAACTGCGTCTCTCTCGAATGTATTTTGCAGGATATTTTAGTAAAGACGGAACATATTATGGGTGCTATGATCCAGAAAAATGCGATACCAACAGAAAACGCCCTAAACGAGATATTGTAGTTGACCTTGTTACTGGTAATAATAAAAATATCTTTGCTGCTCATACATGGCATCATTTTATTATTACATGGAACGATACAAAAACAAATGTAAATGAAAGCCTTCGTATATATATTGATGGCGAAGAAAAATCAGCTATTCCTTATTGGCTTGGACAAGAAAATAAAGGTGAATTCTGTATTTTGAATGAATGCGCTCCAGAAACTTTTGCTAATCAAAGTAGCAGTCGTGATATGGATGGATTATTTATTGGTGGTTTTTACCGACAACAAAAAAGTACAAATCAAGATGGAATGACATTCCGATATTCAGATGTCATTCATAATGTTGGAAATGTTACTATAGATGGATTACGTACATATAACGCAACAAATGGTACTATCTCATCATTTACTCCTACTCGATTTTCAAATTCTTCTTATACAGGTGTTATCAATATACCTTATGAAGGTATCCTTGGCCCAATTTTCTGGAATGCTTACCCCTATCCCACCCAAACTCCCCCCGCAGGACTTTCTAATGCGGATATTCCTTATGTTTTATGTAAAGCAGACATTGCGGAAACTTCAACTTCCAGTTATGTCGAATCTCACTCAAAACCTACTTCTAGTGATCCAGGATATAATGGAGAAGGTCTGGCACCTAAAAAAGATGGGTCGGGAAATGTAAAAAATATAGCGATTCAAAATGGTGCCAAATTAAAATATACCATCGATTTTACTTCAAGATCTGGTCAAGGAAAAGGATCACGCTGTGCATCTTTTGATTCTGTTAGTGTACTTGTTATGCGTTCTTCTACAAAAAGTGTAGAGTATCTTTCTAATGAAAATTAACACAAATATCTTTCATTTCTAAAAAAGATATAAAAATAAGTTAGCAAATTATATTAGAAATTTAAGAGAATTTTGTTTTTTGGCAAAATTCTCTTAAATTATTATTGACAAGTGAACAAATTAAATATATTGCTTTTCTAAACTTAGAAAAAAATATGTTTTAGAGACAATATCAATTATCCATGACTTTAGGAACAATAAAAAATTCAGGGTGGTTAGTTGGAGAATTAGCAAAAATATCATCTCTAGAAAAGCTTTTTTGAAGTATATCTTCTCTGAAATGATGTTTTATAGTTATAGGATGTAGTGTTATATCAACATTAGTGGTGTTTACTTTTTGAAGAGATTGAAAGTATCCTAAAATGTTTTGCAATTCCTTTTGAAAAAAAATTTCCTCTTCCGGATTTATTTTTATGCGTGCTAAATATGCAATTTTTGAGATTTCATTTAACTGCAACATAATTTTATTCCTCATAAAAGACATTATCAAAAATTTTGAATTCGTGAAGAGTTTTTAGGAGAATTTTTATGAGAGAGCCGAATTTTCATACGAATATCGGCCAAATTTTTTCTTACCTACGTCAAGTTTTTACTCCAGAACAAACGCAAGCTTTGATTCAGTCTTTTGGTTTTTTAGAATCTTTACCATCTCATACCCATAATAATATTTCAAATTATTCATATCTTTCTCGAGAACAACTTCGAGAGTTGGATCACCTTGCTATTGAACAATATGGTATTCCTGGAATTGTTTTAATGGAAAATGCTGGGTCAAAAGCAGCAAATATTATAGCAAGTATGACTTCTGGCCCTGTAGTAATCTTATGTGGTAAGGGAAATAATGGTGGTGATGGATTTGTTTTAGCAAGATACCTGCATAATTGGGGCATTCCTTTTACAGTTTTACTTATTGGAAATAGCAGTCAAATCAGCTTAGATACCGAAGCAGGTATCAATATGCAAATTCTACAACGCATGAAAATTCCGATCTACGAAGTTTCCGATCTTGCGACATTAAAGAGTACTTGGCCTACTAATCCAGAGCCAGAGATAATTGTGGATGCTATGTTTGGAACGGGTTTAAATGGAATTGTGCGTGAACCATTTTTAAACATCATTCAAGAAATTCCTAAATATAAAAAGCCAATTATTGCTTTAGATACTCCTTCTGGTTTAGATGCGAATACTGGAGATATTTTAGGCGCAGCAATTCCAGCAATACTAACTATTACATTTGCATATCCTAAAAAAGGATTCCTTTTTAAATATGGACCTAAATATGTTGGAAAAGTTGTTGTTGTTGATATTGGAATTCCCAAAGAACTGTTGGAACAACTAAATAATACACGCAAGTTAATTAACCAACTTGGAAATATTTAAGTTAAAAGAATTTACGCTCTCACATTTTAGTGAGAGCGTATTTTTTTTAACTTAGAAGTCCCCATAATTTTTCTTGAAAAATTTGCGTTTGATAATAATTATCAATATGTTGAGCGATAATATAAGTATATTAAATATTAAATAAAAAATAATAATTGATTGAAAAGCTGGATACGAAAATGGACCTAAATGTGAAGTAATAATTTCATAAAAAAATATTCCCCGTAGATAGTCATATCCAGGAAAACATGTCGCTACTAATATAACAGGATTTAAATATAAAGCCAAAGTCAAAATTGGTGAGGCATTTGAGAAAATTTGATTTGATATTTTTTCACTAAGAGGAATTGGCAGTACGAGTGTTTCTAATTGGGGAAGGATAAAAATATTTCCTATACTTAAGCAAATAAATAAAATCAAAAAAATAGCGACAAATTCTCTATTTTTGAATATAGATTGTAAAAGATTTTGAATATTGATTAAAAGAGTTAGGTAAATAATATATATTAGCCAAATTTGCCAAAATTTAGGTAAAAGAGAATGTTCCATTTCAAAAGTACTTATTTTTACAATCATAAAAGAACTAGTAATGTGAATTATTCCTAATATCCATACAAAAAGAGGATGATGGGAATAATTCCAAATCATCCATAATCCTAAAATATAAATATTTCCTAGACAAAAAAAACGCAATGCTAAAAGAATATCTTTATTATTTTTTTGAGGACAGAAATAAAAAAAACTAAGAGAAATTATAATCCATAAACAAGACAATAAAATATTACCGCAGATCCATTTGATCCGCGGTATTTGTAAAATTTGCTTATTCACTAAGCATTTCTTTAAGGCTCCGATCACATTTTATTTCCTTAAGATATGCTTCTATTCGTTCGTGAATTTTTTGTATATCTTCAGATTTAATCTTGCGTCGTAAAGTTAATAATTTTCTTCTTTCTGATGGGCTTAACACATAGTCTTGCACACTGTTTCTAAATTCATTTTCATAATCCCAAAGAACAGAATCGTATTCAAGCAAATTTTTAAGATAATCTTTATAACCACCATCTGGAAATTGTTTAAGTAAATTTGTTAAAGTCTCTACTCGTTCTTTGCTATTAAGTGTAGGATATTTAGATAACGAATCAATGATCGCACTTCTTTCTCGAGATTCTTCTGAATTTAATGTTTGTCTGAGTAGCCATATTGGGTTTTGAATAGCTTGATATGTTTTTGACTCTTCTGCTTTAGTATTTTGAACTAACCAATCATATATTTGTCGTTGATGAGAAGATGAAAGATTTTGTAACTTCTTTTGATCATTCTTCCAAAGAAAATCAAACATTTGTTGCAATTGTTCTTGATTTTTTTTACAACTTTGTAGATGTTGTATAAGTTGAGAAGCATCAATTTTAGAAAAATTGTGGACATTATTTAGATGATCTATTTGCAATTCCTCATAATAATATCCCCAAAAGATGAGAATTTTTTTACTATTATCAGGGACTCTGATACTAATAAATAACCAATCTTTTTCTTGATAGTTATAATGTTCGGAGGCTAACTGTTGTCCATCCACAATAATTTTTAAAAGAATTTTGCTATCATTAGGATATTTGATACTTTGGAAAACAGATGTAATTTCCTTTAAAGGCCGAAGTGGTGCAGTATATTGAAATATTCCAGCACCTAAAGGAATTTCAACTTCTGTTTGAATATCATAATATTTTTGGAATCTTGCATAAATTGGATATTTCCCTGGTAATAATTCTTGCTCTAGGATTATATCTTTATCCCCAATTTTAAAAATAAGAGGCGTAATATTTTGATTAGTAATTTCGTTTAAAATCTGGGGAGAAATTTTTCTGGGAATAGCTAATAAATGCAAATCTAAACGAAAATCATTTCCACTATTTTTCCCTGTAATGTTTAGTTCTTTCCCATGTTCTGTACAAAAATATCCGGGCAAAACAACCGTTAATTGGTACTGTCCAATTGGAACTGTTTGGGGTAATTCAATATTTTGGTTCGTTTTCTTATCCAAGATAAAAACTTGTAATTTAGCATAATTCTTAGGCGGCAGAATATCATAGCCAGCAGCAAATTTTACAAAAATATGAGAAACTTCAGAGCTAGGTTTAAAGATTATCCAAAGCATGATCAATAAAAAAATAATACCAAGACAGGTCCCAGCCATAATCGCATGACGTTTTTTTAGTTCTGTTGCCAACATCTGTTGTGGAGAACAATCCATTGTTTTAAGATTCTGAATAAACATTTTTTCATTTTGAGAGGATGCAGGTGGTTTGAAATGTGCAGATTCAAAACTCTTGAATTGAGGCGGAGGAACTTGGATCATTTCATCACTTTTGATAGAAAAAACGCGAGTTGTGCTTGAAGATGCTTGTTCCATTTCCACATCAGTAATAGCTTCTAAAAGTTCTTCATCATTAGCAAATCGATGAGTCCGATCTTTAGAGATCATTGTATTTATAAGCCATTCTACACTATTTGGCATAGCATGACCAACTGCTGTGGAGAGAGGTACTGGCGCGGATTCTAATGCCTTAACCATTTCAAAAAAATTGCGAACTTGATAAGGAAGACGTCCAGAAAGCATCTCATAGAAAACCATTCCTAAAGAATATTGATCTGCGCGACCATCAATAACAATATTTTCTTTTGAATCTTCATCTTTAGACCAGTTCATCTGTTCGGGTGCAGCGTATAAAAAAGTTCCCACCATATTTTGAGAGCTGGTAATATTTGAAGAACCTGATGTTTGTTTGGCAATTCCAAAATCGGCTATTTTAAGAATACGAAAATTACGATTGAAAAGTAAGTTATCTGGTTTAATATCGCGATGTACGCAACCTTGCTCATGCGCATAAGATAATCCCTCTGCAACTTGTCGAATAAGTCGTATGGATGTTGAAATTGGTAATTTCCCATATTCTTTAAGATAGTCTTTTAGTGAACCACCTTCTAAAAATTCCATGACATAGTATAATGTCGGAGGATCACCAAATTTGCCGCGGTGATAAATCGTAACAATATTAGGATGGCATAGAGTTGCCATTGCCGCAATTTCAGTTTCAAAACGATAGGCCTCTTCAGAACTTAGATCAAGTGTGGGCAATAGCTTAATGACTACCTTGCGATTGAGTGATAGTTGTTCGCCAACAAATACCATCCCCATGCCGCCTTTTCCAAGAAATGAAACCACTTGATAATCATCTGCTAGGGTTTTTCCAATTAAAGGGTGATTATTTATCATAAAATATTCACGGTGGAAACCCCAGCCTTTAGGCTTGGGAGGAAACCGTGTCCTTTTCTTAAATAGTCGTAACCATCGCTTCTGGCTAATAATTTGCAATATTTGTAGCTAATACCTTGCACTTTTC
>CAZPDM010000008.1:0-7235 GCA_964585305.1 uncultured Planctomycetota bacterium
TTTATTTGACGTTTGGTATTATACCACTTCTTTTAAATTTGTCAAGAGTTTTTTTAGAGATTTCTAAGATTTATTTTTTCTTCTTTTCTTTCTCTAATTTTTCTCTTTTTCACTTATAACGGGAGTAAGTATATCAAATTCTCTCTCATTTGTCAACTGAATTTTTCCGGTTTTAAAAAAAATCATCATAACATATTATAAAATATAGTGTTAAAATTTTATATTTTTTAGCAATTCAACGTAATTTTAGCTTTAATTGGCACGATTTTAGCTTTAAAAGTTATTTTTAATAAACTTGCAACGATTAACTTGGATTAGTACCCAAGTTGCTAAGTAAATAGACAAAAGTATTTGGACTAGGAAAAAAGTGTTTTTTAAGAGAGAAACAAAATAAAATAGCGTTCATTGCATATATTAGATCAATATAAAGGAAAAACAATGAACGCGAAAAATAAATATATTAAATATATTACCGGAAAAGAACGAAAATTGCTAAAGAAAATTTATAAAAAATGCCAAGGAAAGACAGCATATCGTTCTCAAATCATTCTATTGGCGACAGATGTAACAAAAAATTATACAGTAAAACAAATAGCAGGAATCTGCCAATGTGTTAAGCAAACAGTATACAATACGTTTGAAATTTTCAATAAAGAAGGAATAAGTGGTTTGTCAACTAAATTGCTGGACATATTTTCCTTATCCTAGTGTATTAGTCCATGCACGTCAGTGCATGGTAGAAATTAACCCTGAATTAACCCGCCGCTTATAAATGATGGCTTTAACGAAAGAAAATTTGCAGCGGCGAGTTCAATTCAAACACGTAGTTGGCATATTTTTTAGTCCAAAAACTTTTGTCTATTCATTTAATTAGGAGAGTATATATTATGAAGCATTTTTTTATCATATCTATTTTATTATGTATATTGAGTATTTCGGCACAAGAATTAAATATGAAAGAATTGAAGCAAATCGTAACTTCTGCCCAAGATACTCATAAATCATTATTGGATTCCAAATTGGTAGGTGAATCCTCCAGTTTCATTTTATCAGTAAAAGGCTCTATGACAGATGGTGGCTTATTAACAACTACTGTTCCTTGGACAATTTTCCAAAATGGTAAATCTTTTTCAGGACGTTGGCAAGATGGAGGAAAAACCATTCAATTTTATGGAGATCTAAAGGGAGCATTAGTTAATATTACATGGAAATTCCAAGAAAAGAAATTGATTCGAGAATTTTCTTGCTCAATATTAAGTGCTCAAAATGATTTTTCCATTCGTGTGGGAAAGGCATTAGAGTTTCCAGATTCTATAATATTACCAGTTATTTTAAAACAGGCAGAAAAACTTCAAGAAGCTTTATCTAAACAAAATCCTTGCCAAGAACTAGCAGAAATAGCAATAAATATAGCTACCATTTTAGACATACATATAAATAATTCCAATCGAGCAGTTGTTAATATTCATGGAGCATTTTCTGTTTCGGCACCAAATAGCAAGTCTTATGGAAATGGAAAAGCGATTCAATTCCATCTTTTAATTAAAAGTGGCAGTGGTACTTTACGGCATGAAATTATTGGAGGGTATTTATTTTTAACTGCAATTTTAGGTTCTTGGTCTGGCGAATATTGGGTTTGGCAAGAAGAATAAATCATGGAATATTCATTCTCAAATTTTAGCTTGAGGATGAATATTTTTGTATTTCTTTTAAAAGTACCAAATAATATATTTTATAACTTTATTATTATAAATATGTTACATTTTTTTTATGAACTTTATAAATTTTGCTTGACATTTTCTATAAATTTGATATAATACATTCATAAGTTTGGGCGGTTAGCTCAGATGGCTAGAGTGTCACGTTGACATCGTGAAGGTCACTGGTTCGAGTCCAGTACCGCCCACCACTAAAGCGGCCTTTTAAGGCCGCTTTTTTTTTAGGTATACTAAAAAATATTAAAAAATTTCGTAGGAGGAGAATATGATAGGATTCGGAATAGATGTGGGAACCTCCAGCTTGAAATTTAGCCAAATCAGCCAAGAAAATGGACAGATACAAATAATGAAACTGTTTTCATTTGATCTGCCTAAAACAATAGAAAACTTTTCAATACAAACAGCTCATCAATTAAAAGAATTTTTGGCCGAAAAAAAAATTATTATTCGAAATGCTTTAGTAGGAATATCTGGTAAAGAAATCAATGTACGTTATATTAAAGTAATGACAGCCGCCTCTGATCGAATTGAACAAATCGTTCAAATGGAATTGGCTCAAATTTCGGAAAAGGTTGGAATTCCTCTTGTTCATAGTTATATGCCGTTGGATTTTTTCAAGGGACAACCTGGCGGCATTGTAGTAATGGCAATTGCTCATAATCCTTGGTTAATGGAATTGCAAAATTTTTTTAAAGCTGCTGGAGTTAAAATTTTAGGATTTGTTCCAAACAGTTTTGCTCTTTATCAAGCATACTGCCAAATAGGAAAAATTTGTGATAAAGAATTAGTGTATTTAGTTTCTTTAGAGCATAGTCATAGCGATATTGCAATTGCTTATGAAAGTAACTTAATATTTTTGCGTAATCTTAATATTGGAATAAGTTCTCCTAATCAAATAATATTAGATGATGATGAAATATCGGAAAGAATAGAAACCATTTCTGCAGAAGAAGCAAATCTTGCCAATAAAACTACAACAATTCCTTCTCCTATTATAAACGATCCTCATAAAATTAGTGATGCTTTAGAAGCATCTTTAAAATTTGCAAGACTGCAAACAAGTTTGAAAGATCGGAAAATTCAAAAAATTTTATTAGCAGGAAATAGCAGCACTCAAAAAGAACTTGAACTTATTCTTATACAACAATTTAAATGCACAACAAGTCGTTTAGAATTTTCTCCAGAGATTACAATCCTGAATGATGCAGACCCTCAACAATACTGGTCAAAACAACCAGAATTATTTACAAATGCTTTAGGACTTGCTTTTTTAAGTATTGCCCGCCCTAAATCCAAATTGCTTTTACTTACTCAACATCAACAACAACAAGAAAATATCTGGGGGAAAAAAATATGGGAATACTCAGCCATTGGAATCACTTTAATTCTTATGTTTATATCACTTGCAAATATCTTTTATTTTCAGCAACATTATAAAACGATTGCCCAGCATACAGAAGAACGTTACCAAACACTATCTGATCGTGCCAAAAAAATTCAAGAACTTGAACAGGAAACTCAACAAATTCAAAACAAAGTTGTTCTTCTTCAATCCCAAATTTCTATGAATAAATATATTTTAGATACATTAACTTGGTTTCAAAAAAATATTCCAGAACAAATTTATCTAACCAAAATTTCATTTAAACCTCCTGAAGAAGAAAGAATAATTCTTATACGCGGGATTGTGGAAGAATCTAACAATGATGTTTATACAGCATTAAAAGATTTTAAGCAATCATTTCAATCTATATTTCAAATTGTTCAAGAAAAAGACCCTAAAATATATGAAGAAGGACGACTCGAATTTGAAATCCACCTCAAAATGATAAATTGCCAAGAAAATTAAAAGAAAGAGCTTTCTCTCAATTTTTGAGAAGCAAATTTAAGCAAATTATTTTGGGAAAAAATATGATTTCTATAAAATATTTACCAAATTTTCTCGCAAATTTGTATCAATCTTCTTTTTCACAAGGAAACGGGCTTTCTAAAGAAATTCTTGTTGCTAATTTAGCCAATTTATGCAAAAAAACGCTTGAGTTTCTTACTCAATTGGCCTTTTTAGAATGTAGCCAAACTAATTGTTTTGCTCCCAATCTTTTGTCCAAGATTTTAACTTATTCTGGGACAAATCTTAAAGAAACTCATGAACTTTTGCGCCTTTTTCTCAACTCATTGCAAGAAAAACAAATAATCTCAGTTTTGCCTTGGAGCAATCTACGAGAAAAATATCCTTCTTTAAAAAAAGAAACCGAAGATCGTTTAACAAACCTACTTATATTTAATGAACTTTCGCATTTTTTGCCAGCAGCAATTTCAAGTAATGATATTAGCGATACAATTGAATTGGTAGAATCTTTATTTGCAGATCTATCATTCTTAGAAGAAGCTAGCAAAATTTCTGAAGGAAATAAATTAGTTTATAAAAATAAAGTTTTAATATTATCTCCCTGGTTTCAATGTTACAATGGACAATGGACAGAAACAGAAGATCAATCATTTGCAGCAGGATGTAAAGAATGGTTTCCCAATATCTGGAAACAATATCAAAATAAAGAAATAGAAAATTTTAATAGCTATTGCGAACCTTACCAAAAAGAATATACAATAGCCCCTTGGTTAGAAACTCGACTTTATCAACTTATTCAAGATGGTTTTTGGGAAATTCAGTATCGTAAGCAAACATCACATATTTTAATTGAAGGATACCCTGCAACTGGGAAAACTGCTTTAGCTGCAAACTTAGGCAAAATCATTGTTCCCCATTTAGCTGATATGGTTGAATCTTATTTTCTTTACGATGAATCATTATGCCCATCAAGCACAAAAATATTAACGTGGCTTGCTAATATCTCAAAAAACATCTTCCCAGAAAAAAAAGCTGCGATTATTATAGATGGGATAGAATATTTAAGTTCTGAAGAACTTTATAACCTTCTTCAAAAAATTAAGCAAGAAAGTTCTTATCAACGATTACTTTTTATTTTATTCCAACGTAAACAGGAAAAGCATTCAATTGCCACATATAAAAAAATTGACTTATCTCCTGAAGATAATGTTTTTTTTGAACAAAGTTTTACAAAAAATTATATAGCTTCTTTATTACGACAATATGTTGGGAATTCTACATTATCCAAACAAATTTTTATTACATTATCACAAAACCAAAAACCCTGGTCTGTACGACAGTTAGCACAAGAATTTAATCTCTTTACACCTAAAGTTCTCCAAAAATTATTAGAAATGAAACCATTATTAGAAAGAACTTTCAGCACTCATGCAGGTTATCAATATACATTATTCCATAATGTATGTCGCAAATTTGTAAAATAGTTTTTTTTGTACACATTTTTATTAAGATTTACTTTTGAGGCGCGTTTTCCTCATATATTGAGGTTTTCAGCGTAATAAATTGTGAAAGGTTTGTTATTTTTTCTTCGGCTAATATTTGTTATTATTTTGGCAAGTGTTTTTTATCAAATTGCCACAGCTATTTTTTCTGCACCACCATTTTCCTGGATAAATATAGTAAGCATCATTATTGGGGCGTTACTTGCAGTAGCTATAATCTGGGTAGAACTACAATATGCCAATCGTTTTATTGTGAGCATATTTACTCTTCTTTTAGGTTTGCTTATTGGATTCATTGCAGCATATCTATTTCTTCAAGCCTTATTTTTAATTCCTCATTTCCGTCTTATTAAGCAGCTTTTCCCTAGATTTCAAGCTGAACAAATTGAAGATGCTCTTAAAATAGGAATCACATTTTTCTTTTGTTATTTAGTGGTGGTACTTTTAGTACGTACACGTAACCGTTTCAAACTTCTCATTCCCTTTGTAGAATTTAATAAAGAAACTAATGAACGTTATCTTATTATAGATTCCAGTGTAATTATAGATGGAAGAATTTTAAGTATTTGTGATACCAATATATTAGCTGGAACTTATACAATTCCAAAGTTTGTTTTAAACGAGTTACAATTATTAGCCGATTCTGTAGATCGTAAAAAACGTAGTCGTGGAAGGCGAGGAATTGATATTTTAGGGGAATTGCAGAAAAAAAACAATCTTAAGATATACTTTGATCCTGATATTTTGCCTCATATTAAAGAAGTGGATGATAAACTTATTGCTTTAACCCAAAAACTTGATGGTGTACTTATTACAAATGACTACAACCTAAAAAAAATTGCAGAACTTCAACATGTTGAAGTAATTAATCTTAATGCAGTTGCAAATGCCTTGCGTCCTCCTGTTTTACCAGGTGATACAATTCAAATTCAAATTATCAAAGCAGGAGAAGAACCCGATCAAGGAGTAGGCTATTTGGACGATGGAACTGTTGTTATTGTTCAAAATGCACTTGCATATATAGATCAAACAGTGGAGGTTGTTGTTACTAATGTTTTACAAACCAATATGGGAAGAATGGTTTTCGCCAAAGCAGCTGTTACAATACTTGAAAAACATTAATTCGTTCAAAACCATTTTTTATTCTCTGATAAAAAAAATTATCTTGGGAATATTATTACTAGCTTCCTCTTCAGTATATGCACAAAATGCTATTACTGATTCATGGAAAAGTAGTCAAGAAACTTGGTTACTTTTACTAAAAAATCCACTTCATGTTATTCTATTTTTGTTTACAATATTTCTTGTATTAAGATATTCTTTTTTACTACTAAAATATCTTTTATCAGCATTTGCTGATAATCAAGATTCTAAAAATGCTAACTTAAATTGTTCTTGGTATTTCTTTTCTTTTGGAATAGTCTTATATTTTTTTATCCACATTATTTTTTCCTTTCTATTTCAAGAAATACATTTAGCTTTTTTAGATAATGATTATGCTAGACAAGTTAGTTCTTATATTCTTGCAACTTCCGCCTGGTGTGCTTACTTTCTATGGTATATTAAAAATTGTAAACCAAATATAGATAAAAAAAATATCTTTTCAGATTTCTGCAATAATCTTATTAAACAATTTAGCATCCCTAAAATCTCTTCTTTTGGCACAGCCACATTATCTTATTTTTCCTTTTTTCCATGTTATTGGATAGCATATCTTATTACTCTCATTACATTTGGATATTTTAATTTTCCTATTCAATCTCAAGAAGTGGCTAACCAACTTTTAACAGCTCAAGGAATTCCCCTTATTTTAGGAATAATTTCGATTCTTATCATAGCACCTATTTCCGAAGAAATGTTATTTCGATGTTATATTTATGGCTATCTTCGTCCCAAAATAGGAAAAATCCATTCAATTATCTTTACTTCTATTATTTTTGCTGTAATACATGGAAGTACTTTTGTTATCTTGCCTATTGCAGTACTTGGCATCTTTCTCAATCTTCTTTATGAACGAAGCCAACAAATCTGGCTATCTATATTTGTACATTCTCTTCATAATACATTAACTATGCTATATTTATTTTATGGCATTTAAAAAGAAAAAAAGATTGGTATATTTTTTATATCGATCTTTTTTTCTTTTTTGCTATAATTTAAGATAAT
>CAZPDM010000008.1:7335-45849 GCA_964585305.1 uncultured Planctomycetota bacterium
TTGGTATATTTTTTATATCGATCTTTTTTTCTTTTTTGCTATAATTTAAGATAATTATTTATCATTTTGGGAAAAAACAAATGAAATGTTTAACGAAAACATTACTAGTTATCAGCGGAACAATTTGTGTAACTTTGGGAATTATTGGTATATTTTTACCGCTTTTACCTACCACACCATTTTTGCTTTTAGCAGCTGCTTGCTATGCGCGTAGTTCCGAACGTTTCTATCATTGGCTATTAACTAACCGATGGTGCGGGGAATATATCAGAAATTATAGGGAAGGCAAAGGAATATTACTTAAACAAAAAATACTAGCACTTACTTTACTTTGGTTAACCATTGGATATGCAGTCTTTTTTGTAATAACCCAATGGTGGGTTAAGTTGATTCTTTTAGGAATTGCAATTGGAGTTACTATACACTTATTTAAAATTAAAACCTTAGAATTAACCTCAAAAAATCTTTCCAAGCAAAATTATAATTCATCAAAAAAATCAGCTTAAAAAAAGAAGTAGCTATGTTGCTACTTCTTTTTTTAAGCTGATTTTTTTCAATAAAATTATTCTTTTTGGTTGATAGGAGCGGTAATAATATTATTTTTTGCAGCCCAAAGTTGAATATCTTGTTTATTGATCGCTGCAGCCATAAGATCAGGGAATTGGTCAGGAGAGCAAGCAAAAGTAGGAATACCCATGCTGGCAAAATTGCTTGCGTTCTTATGATGAAAAGAAGGTGAACCTTTATCATTTAAAGCAAGCAAACAAACCATCTGTGTTCCACTTGCAATAATATTTGCAGCCGTTTTTAGCATTTCTTTATCCGGACCACCTTCATATAAATCCGTGATCAAAACCAAAATTGTCTGATTGGGCTTGGAAATAAGTTGTTGACAATATTTTAAAGCGCGAGCAATTTCGGTTCCACCTCCTAATTGAGTACCAAAAAGTAAATCTACGGGATCTTGCAGATCTTCACTTAAATCTACTACAGCAGTATCAAAAACAATCATTCTTGTACTCACAGCTTTGATAGACGCTAAAACTGCACCAAATATTGAGGAATAAACTACAGAAGTTGCCATAGAACCACTTTGATCTACGCAAAGAATAATATCTCGGAGAGAATTTCTCTTACGAGCATATCCTACAAGTTTTTCGGCAATAATTGTTTTCCGTTCTTTAATATAATTACGTAAATTGCTACGAATAGTTTTATTCCAATCAATTTCGCTAGCTCGTGGACGTTTGGTACGTTGAGAACGTTGCAAACTTCCTTTAACAGCTTGGAGTAAAGGATTGCGCAAGCGTTGCTCTAATTCTTTGACAACACGCTGTACAACCATTCTAGCAGTTTCTTTAGTTTTAGCTGGAATGACGTTTTTCAAACCAATAAGACTTGCCACTAAATTTACATCCGGCTCAACAGTCTCTAAAAGTTCTGGTTCTAACAACATGCTACGCAAATTTAATCGTTCCAATGCATCTTTTTGCATGATTTGGATTACAGAACTTGGGAAATAGGTGCGAATATCTCCTAACCAACGATGAACATTAGGGCAAGAACTGCCTAATCCAGCAGAACGTTCAGAATCATATAATGCACTCAGCACTCGATCCATCCCTAGTTCTTCATCGCTAAGTTCACAACCAAATCCAAGCCCATCAGAAGGTTGAATATTTTTACCAGAAGGCTCGCCTAATACTAAACGCCACCGTCGCAACCTTTCATTTTCTTTTTCTTGAGCATCCATTATTGTTGTCTTCCTAATAAAAGATCTGAAAGTATAGGAATTGTTGTGCGTGCGCGTTCTAAAACAATATTACTTTCCCAATCTGATAATTTATCTTGCTGTAAATTATCCTTTGTTTCTCCAATATTTTTTATACGTTCTGCCATTAACCGACGTTCTGGAAAAGTAAAACCAGAAAAAGCCCGACGAAGTAAAGGAAGAATTTTTACAAATGTTTCTCTATTTAACTCTACCATCCATTGGTTTAAACTAAACCAAAATCCTTCCTGATGAATAAGCCAAGTTGCCGTTCCTTTTAGAATACCAATAATCCAGGCTCCACTTTTTTCCGGAGGGTTTGCAGGGCACAAAGCCAATCGAGTAATAGTCTGAAATTCGATTTCGTTAATCGTTTTCTTCTCAAACAAAATACGAGTGAACCAACCACGCAATAAGGCATGGATATGTTCCTGATTAGTAAGTTTATAAAGTAATTTTTGCCAAGATTGATTCATCTGCTCTTGATTAAGTGTATTTAAAGCATTTTGAACATAGCCAAGAAATTCTAGCATTCCATTTGCTGCATCATCATCTAAGGACATACACGCATTTGGCAAACCAATAAGAATGCGCTCAAACATTCCTTGAATAAGATTCAAAATCAATTCTTGATTGCTACGTCGAACATCTCCATATCGAGCTAATTCTGTCAGAGGAGGAAGACATTCCATAAGGCTAACAATTTCGCTAGCTATTGCACTTTTTTGCTGGATAGCATCCAATAATACATCCGCAGCTTTTGTTAACTTCGCATTTATGCAATGAGTCAAGTTTTCCGCCAATATTTTCAGATTATCACTAGATTTTGCTTGATAACACATAAAATTATTGGCAGCTTCTTCAATAGTAGTTCCCCATATACTTTGTTCAATAAGCATAACCACAAAAGCCACATCCCATTTTAATTTCCAAAATTCGCGGGCTGTTCCTTTTTGGTTTTCTTTTGTTAATTTTCCCCAGGGAACGCCAAGAATATCTAACCTGCGTAGCACCAGACTACGATCTAAATCAAGTTTCTGACGCAAGTCTAGTTCAATAGTCTTTTCAACTTCACTAATCAATAATTTTCCAGTTTGCCAAGTTTCTAAATCTTTTTGCAAAGGAATAATGGGAGTATTTTTAGGAATTTTTCCAATACTTTCTCCAATTTCCAAACGATTACGAATAAGACTGAGAGGAGTGCTTTCTCCATGACACAAAACTGTTTGAATAGCTTGAGTAAGTTCTTTTAAACCTGGCCCAGAAATTTCTCTCATAATTGCCAGCATCTCAGCTAAACGAACCGCTTCAATAACACTAGCAGAAGAAGCATCCAAATCTTGCCCACGCAAAAGCTGTGCAGCACGAACAATCCAACGTACAGAAGCTTTATCTTCATATTCCCAAAGATGTTGGTACCAACCTGGGGAATAAATCCCAGCTCCATAACCACTTCGATAAGACAGCCGAGAATTACTCCAAGGGACCCAAGTCGCTAATAATTTTGAAGATTGCGATGGTTTTAAAGCCAAAATTTTTTCATCAATTTGTTCCTGATTTTCCTTATTATAGTCTTCCAATGCAGGAACATGCCAAGCTCCACAGATTACAGCAATTTTTTCTTTTTTATCAGAAATGGCTTGGCGAATTTCCTTTCGCATATAAGCCTCTCGACAATCGTCTTCTGTTGAGAGACTGCCAAGCGAATTTTGAGGAATTTTCAATGTCTCAATAGAATCATTCTGATAAACGTTATTTGCTGCCAGAGGATCTGTTTGTTTTCGCAATGCTCGCATCATTTCTGCAACAGCTTGGAAAATATCTTGTGGTTGATTATGGGTACGTTCCACTAGACTTTCCCACCACTCTTCCGCATTAGAATAACCTGCGATTTCTGCTAATACTTCAAGAGGTTCATACGAAGAATCGTTATAACTCTGAGCCTCTTCTTTTTCTTCTGTGGTATTTATATTAGCAGAAGATTTTTCAGAAATCGCTGTTTTTTCAGAAGTATTTTCATCAGTTTTTTCTGCTAGATTG
This sequence comes from uncultured Planctomycetota bacterium, assembly GCA_964585305.1. Taxonomy (GTDB): domain Bacteria; phylum Planctomycetota; class Uabimicrobiia; order Uabimicrobiales; family JABWCH01; genus CAZPDM01. The sequence goes on from CAZPDM010000008.1 coordinate 11,147, forward strand.
CTCTGCTCTTTTTTTACATCACCAAAACGATTTTTCCAAGGTAAATCTATCCAACGTGCTGGGATTCCACGTTGCAAGCTATAACGAATTGCTTGCCATTCAGGGGAAAAATTAGTAAAAGGATAAAAAACAGCATGACGTGGATATTTTTCATCATAGATAAGTATTGCAACTGGTGGGATCAAATCTTCTGAATCTATATTATCTATGACAGATTGACCTTCGGTAGGACCTTCTATCAAAAGAATATCAGGCTTAAGCTCCTGTAATGCCTTGACAAGACTTTTGGAAGAGCCAGGCCCATGATGCCGAATTCCAAAAAAATGTACAGACATACTTATAATACCTCACGACAGGCACGATATAAATCTTGCCAACCATCTCGATCCTTAACAACAGTTTGCAAATACTCTTGCCAAACATTGCGATCTTGGACAGGATCTTTAACAATAGAACCAGTAATACCTGTCGCCAAATCTTTAGCATGAAGAGAACCATCGCCAAAGTATGCAGCCATAGCCATACCATTATTAAGAACAGAAATTGCTTCGGCTGTAGATAAAGTACCAGAAGGAATTTTTACCTTTGTTTTGTTATCATTTGTAACGCCATTACGCAGTTCACGGAAAATTGTTACAACACGGCGTATTTCTTCGATCGCCGGTTTTTCAGCAGGGATTTGTAATGCTTTACCAAGGTCGTTAACACGACGTTCTACAATGTTTATTTCTTGTTCCATCGTTTCTGGAACCGGCAAAATTACTGTGTTAAATCTGCGCATAAGCGCACTAGAAAGTTCATTGACACCTTTATCGCGATTATTTGCAGTTGCAATAACATTAAAACCGCGTTGCGCCCGAATTTCAGTATTTAACTCTGGCACCGGCATTGTTTTTTCTGATAAAATTGTAATCAAGGTATCCTGAACATCACTTGATACACGTGTTAATTCCTCAATACGCACGATTTGTCCTCGTTCCATACCACGCATCATAGGAGTTTCAACAAGTGCTTGTTTAGAAGGACCTTCAACCAGTAAGCGAGCATAATTCCACCCATATCGAATTGCTGTTTCATCTGTACCAGCAGTTCCCTGGATCATTAAAGTTGAATCGCCACAAATTGCAGCAGCTAGATGCTCGCTTACCCAAGACTTTGCAGTACCAGGAAGACCGTATAGCAAAAGTGCTCGATCCGTAGCAAGAGTAGCGATAGCAATTTCTATTAATTGAGGATTTCCAATATACTTAGGGATAATTTCAAAACCATTAGGAAGTTTACCACCCAAAAGATATTGTTTAACAGCCCAGGGAGATAATTTCCAATTGGTAGGTTTAGCATGTTGGTCATACTTCTGAAGTTCATCTAATTCCTGTTTAAATTGTTCTTCTGCATGAGCACGAATAAGTTTTTTAACAGAATCTGATAGTTTATTTTCTGGCTCTTTTTCTTGTTGGGCTTCACAAGATTTCATATTATTTTTACTTGGTTCTGATATACTTGTTTCTACATTATTTTTGCTTTCTTCTGTTACTTTAGCATCTCCTGTTTTATTTTTGCAAGACTTGATTGATTTTGTTTTAGCAGGTTCTAATGTAGATTGAGAGGAAGGTTGTATTGGTGTTTCTACAGGACCTGTAGATGCGGATTCTTTAGGTGTTTCTGCTGATGTTTCTGTGGGTGCTGCTACAGGTGTTACAGATGTATCAACGTCAGTTTTTTTTACTTTGCTACGGGGTGCCATGTACGAATCTCCTTGATGATTTTTTTACGAAGTTCTATGATATTTAAAAATATTTCATAAAAGCTTTTGATATTTTTAAGAGAGGCATCTGCTTTAGGGGATTTTTCAGGGGAAATTATTTCAGGAAAAATTAAACTAGGAATATCATCTAACGAATTCTGAGAAATAGCAATTGAAGCCATAAAAAGTGTAGTATTCCAATTGTATATTTCTTTTTCTGTAGTTTCTAAATTATTGATGTATTCTTGCAGATATTGAAAACAACTTTGGCAAAAATCCTTTGTCCAAGGAATAGATATTCTTTTTACTAGCTCTTCATCGGAAATATGTCTTTCTTTTTCTTTTGATGTTTTCCAACTTTCCAAAAGTTTTTTCTCAATAATATGACTTGGCAACTTTTCCAAAATTTTTATCAACTGAGAATATTGTTCATAGCGATTTGCACTTTTTGCAGGAAGATTTTGCCAAATATCCCATAATACTGACATCCATTCTGTATCTTTATGCAAAACTGCTGCTCGTGAAAGACCAACCAGAATACTTATATACCAATTTTTATCTTCTAATTTTAATCTCTCTAAAAGAATCTTAGGAGTAAGTTGATATTTTTGTTCCCAATATTTGGGTTCAATGAATTCTAAAATTTGGATTGCCCATGTTTCTTTTTTACTCCGCGGCCCATTTTCATTTGAAGAATCTTGTATTCCATCATCTAACCAACCTTTGGGAATTTCTTTGGGAAAATTTTCTGCATTCACTGTCCATATCTCATTTTTATTTTTTTTATCCAAACTTTTATTATATTGCATAAAAAGGTCAGCTCTATCTTTCATGCGTTGTACAAACGCATTATTTCCTAAAATAGAAAGTAATTTTGCAGCCAATATCTTAACTTTTCTACTGCCATCTTTTTGCAATATTTTTTCCAAAAAATCCAAATCTTGATGAGAAAGGTTATTTTCTAAGATTTCAAGAAACTCGAAACGATCTTCACTAGACTCTTGATTCCATGATTTTTCTAACCATTGTTTAGCCAATTGTGGGTTATATTGTCGTATATTTTTTAATACAGCCAAACGTTGTTTAGATTCACCCAAATTCCAAGTATTTTCTGCTGCCACTAAATCTAAATAAGATTGAGATTCTAAAATCCAACTCCAAGCTGGAACAAATGTTGCTAACCAAGCTGCTCTCATTCCCAAAACATTGCATAAAGTTGGATGTAACTCCGTTGCCTTAGAAAAATAATATAAGGAATCTGGTAAATTACTAGGTCTGAACAACTGCTTTTGTTTTTCCATTTCTTGAAAAGCTTCAATGAGCAGTCTTTCATTCTGTCCACAAGAATCCCAACGGCTACCTTTTTGATTTCTCATTATTCCCAAAATAGTTTCATTGATAGTAGGTGAACAATAATAAAAGCCCTCTTTTTCAGATGGGCAATCTCCTATTGTAGTAGGAATAGATTGAGAACTTTGCCAACCAGCACGTTCATAAATGAAATTTAATCCTGCTGCCAATAAAAATCTTTTTTCTGGTGTCTGGTTTTGTTCCTGATATTTATCCAAAAGATTTTGTATATCTTTTGGTAAAGTCCAAGGAACAGAGGTTGATAAACCTAGCAAAGCTTGTTTTAAAAAGGAAGTTCCCAAGCCCATCCTCCTGTTTGTAATACTTGCCAATTTTTTTGATCTGTACTAACTAAAAATGGTGTAAGCTGCATACTATCCCATTCTCCAATTATATCAACTGTATTAGTACCTGCAATGGAAAGTAGTGGCCAGTTTTGATTATGTAAAAGTAATGATTGATTATTTTGATCTTGGACATACCATTTCTTTTTCGAGGCTTCAAAAATAATTCGTACATTTTGTAAAATACACAAAAATTGATCTACCCAAGGAGATTGAGAAACAATTTCTGCAACATGTCCCAAAAACTGCTCAATATCTGCATGCCCAGAAATACCTCCTTGATAAATATCAAAGCCTTTTATATGCGTATTCAATTTTGCTCGTAGGGGATAATTGCTAGGATAATAAACAATTTCACCTTTTTGCGAACTTCCAGGAAAATAGACTTCTTTAAATGGTTGACGTTCGGGTGAAAATTGTAATATCATAGCAACTTTTTTGGTCTGTTTTCCCAATATCCAAGTTCGTTGGCAGCGTAATTTTTCAAGAGATTCGATTTGCTGGCCAAGAAAAATCCATTCATCTATGAACTTTTCTCCTTGGGTTTGCAACTCTTCATCTTGAACAGTCCAGCCAATCATTTGAGCTAAATCTTCTTTTATTTTTAAAGGCAATTTTTCAGAATTTCGATATGCGTGAGTTAATAAAGTCAATCTTCCTAACTCACCTAATACTCTTGCTTCCCAACCATCACCTGTTCCTACAATTTCACCGATGCGCAATAATCTTCCTGCAATTCCCTGAGCTTGTGCATCTGTCATACGTGCAGCACGATCTGCCCAAAATTTAGGATTCTGAATCTGCGGGTTGGCTAATCCATTGCGAATTAAATCAGCAAGCCAAAGATCAAGTTGTTCCAAGCCATCAAGAATTTTTTTCTGGCGTTCCTCTCTACGTTTCTGTTTTTCTGCCAATTGTTTTTCAGAAACGATTGTTGATTTTGCTGATTCTTTTACACTTGATTCTTTTGCTTCTTTTCGCTGCTCGGCTTTTTCACGGCGATCTAACCATTCTTGTACCCAGGCAGGTGGTGTATTTTCAGATATATTTTGAGGATTTTGAGCATAAAGTAATAAGAGGGCAAGAATGTGTTTGCAAGGGAACTTCCGACTTGGGCAGCTACATTTATAACCTTGTCCGGATTGCTCTACCCGGACTTGGTATAATGCGCTTCCCTGGCATTCTCCCCAAATTGCAACATCATTTTTGCCCAATGATTTCCAATTTTTAATATGAGACAATTTTTGGCCATTACTAGCAGAAGCAGTATCTGGAGCCATTAACAATATTTGCGCCGAGGTGAGTCCCATATATTGACTCTCCTTTTTTTGATAGAATTTTCTACGTTCTTTTCTTTTTAGTAATTTTAATACGAATAATAAAATATGGTTTTAATTGATAACCCAATTTTATAGATATCATAAGTAAAGGCTTTGGCCTAACAATTACTTCATCAAAAACTTGTCGTTCTACTAAAATACCTATTTCATTTTGATCTAATAAATTATACGACTGATCTCTACAACCACGAACTTTACTTTTATTTACTCCAATATTTTGATAAAGAAGATTGCCTTCTTGATCTAAATATAATTTGCCATGCAAAGAAGAAATAATTCCATGCCCCTTAAAAGCAGCCATTGTCTCCGGGTTTCCACGGCTTCTTCCATAATAAACTTCCTGATTGAGATCTAAAACTTTATGATGATATACTTTTTCATCTTCCCTCCCATCTTGACGGATAAGAAGAGTTTCCTTAAAAGAAAATCGTGCAACAATATCACTGGCATCCATAATTTTATCAACAATTAAACCTGCACTATCATCATCATTTTCAGTATCATTAATATCGTCTTCAGGCTCATTTATATCATCATCTATAATTTCATCACCCATAATACGATGAACATCTTCACGTAAAAAATATATCATTTCGCCACGGCTGATTTTTCTAGGTTTCCCTTTGGCTACTAATTCTGCTACGCCTTCTTTTCCTAATTTTTCTAACAACTCCATTAAGGAATAATAATTTATCAAAGATTCTTCTTGATCATTCATATTTTTTTCCTTAACTTTTTTAGTAGTTTAAAAATAATTTCATTTCTTTTCATTTTATCAAAAGATTTATTAAAGTCAATCTATAAGTAAAATTGTATCTAACTAATATACTGTAAATATGTTACTCATAAATAAAAAAATATTTTATATAAAAATAATTTTTAGGAACTTTTAGAAAAGAAGAAACGACAAAAGTATAGAAACAAAAATTTTTCTACAAAAAAAAGTTAAAAGAAAAAAATCTACAAAATTAGGAGAAAAAAAGATGAAAGCTACAAATAAATTTTTTTGGCTAGTTCTCATTTTAGCAGTTATTATAATAGTTGCATTAACTATTCCTTCAACCTTAAGTTCAAAAAACTTTCGCAAAATAGAACAACAAACTTTAACAAAACAAGAACCCAATATTTATGACAATCAAGTAAAAGGGCAACAAGCACAACCTATACTTCCTCCCTCCCCTTCTATATCTATACCTTCACAATCTATGCCCGCTGAACAAAATATTATGATTTCTTCTAAAAAGCAAGATTTTAAAAATAAAGAAATGAAAGATACGAGTCTAAGTATTGCAACTGAAAGTGAAAAGATCTCTGCTCCTCCTACTACTCCTACTACTACTAGTCCTGCTCCAGAGTTTAATACAGAAAACTATAGCTATATTTCAGAAAATCAATTTTTAGATGTAGTAAAAAATCCACTTTCTACATTCTCTATTGATGTAGATACTGCCTCATATTCTAATATTCGTCGCTTTCTAAAATCTAATCAGCTTCCTCCTAAAGATGCTATACGTATTGAAGAAATGATAAATTATTTTAAATATGATTATCCTCAACCTGAAGGAAAAGATCCTTTCTCTGTAACAGTAGATATAACAGACTGTCCTTGGAAAGCAGAGCATCGCTTAATGCGTATTGGATTAAAAGGAAAAGAAATTTCTCAAGAAAAACGCCCCAGTTGTAACCTAGTATTTTTGCTAGATGTTTCTGGCTCTATGAGTGATTATAATAAACTACCCCTTTTAAAAGAAGCATTCAAACTTCTTGTGCAAAATCTTACAGAAAAAGATAGAGTTGCTATCGTAGTATATGCTGGTGCTTCTGGAGTAGTCTTACCTCCAACAAGCGGAGATAAAAAACAAACGATTCTCCAATCTCTCAATAGTTTGCAATCTGGCGGTTCAACTAATGCTGGAGAAGGAATTGAATTAGCTTATAGATTAGCTGGCGAAAATTTTCAACCTGATGGAGCCAATCGAATTATCTTAGCAACCGATGGTGATTTCAATGTTGGAAGAACTAGCCATGGAGATTTATTGCGCCTAATTGAAGAAAAGGCTAAAAGTAAAGTATTTCTTACTGTACTAGGATTTGGAATGGGCAATTATAAAGATAGTACATTAGAAATGCTTGCAGATAAAGGCAACGGCAACTACGGATACATTGATGATATTTCTGAAGCAAAAAAAATGCTTGTCGAACAACTTGCAGGAACACTCATTACCATTGCTAAAGATGTAAAAGTCCAAATAGAATTTAATCCTGCACATATCTTACAATATCGTTTAATTGGTTATGAAAACAGACTTATGCAGGCAGAAGATTTTAACAATGATGCAAAGGATGCAGGCGAAATTGGAGCAGGACATACTGTAACTGCTTTCTATGAACTTGTACCTGTCGGAGCAAAAAAGGTTGAAGCAGGAAATGTGGATCCTTTAAAATATCAGGTACAACCACAAATTAGTGATGCTGGAAAATCTCAAGAATCTATGACAGTAAAACTCCGCTACAAAGAACCTATGGGTGATGTTAGTAAACTTTTGGAATTCCCCATCAAAGATGAACAAAAACAAATGCAACAGTCTTCTAAAGATTTCATGTTTGCAAGCTCTGTTGTCTGTTTTGGAATGTTATTAAGAGATTCTCAATATAAAGGAACTATGAAAATAGACTTTGCATTAGAATTAGCTGAAGAAGGATTAGGAAATAATCCTGATGAATATCGTAAGGAATTTATTGAACTGTTAAAAATCGCTAAAAATCTGATGAAAAAATAAAAAAATAAAAAGCGGAATCTAGAATTTAGATTCCGCTTTTTATTTTTAAAGTTTATAATCCATTAAGCGTAATAATAGTCCATATAGTGCGAAAGATAATCAAAATATCTAACCACAACGATTGATGCTTGACGTAATACAGATCATATTCTAAGCGAATTTCAGCACCAGCAAGATCGTTAACATGTTTATAGTTAACTACAGCCCAACTGGTAATTCCTGGACAAACTAAATGTCTTAGATTATGAAACGGAATTTGTTTTTGAAATTCCTGGCATTGTGTAACACTAAGTGGACGCACACCGACGACAGAAACATCTCCTTTCAAGAGATTCCAAAATTGTGGCAGTTCATCAAGATGAAGTTTTCTCAAAATGCCACCAACAGGAGTAAGCCGATTGTCTGATTTTTCTGTCCACATACTGCCTTTAGCTTCAGCATCTGGAATCATTGTACGAAATTTCCATAGTCGAAAAGTTTTGCCATGTTTCCCCACACGAATTTGAGAAAAAAATAATGGGCCAGCAGATGTGGATTTAATAGCTAAAGCAATAAATGGGAAAAATAGCATCAATACAAGTAATCCAAAACATGCAAAAAATATATCTAACAATCGTTTAATAATAGGATAAAACCCACTCCATTCTGCATCTTGCATAGGCAAAAGACTCATATACCAGCCTTGAAGTTGACGCACTGGAGAGCGTTTGAGTATGGTTTCATAAAATATAGGCATTGGAATAATAGGAATTCCGGCCTCACGACACTGAATTAAGCAATCAAAAATATGTTGCGAAGGCTTTTTCTCCAAAGCTAATATAATACTATCAACACGACCTAAACTTTGCAAAATTGGATTTTCTTGTTTATTATTATTTACGGATTCTGTCAAAGGATTTGTATCATCGGATTGAATCTTAGGATTATTAACATAAGATTTATTGAAATTATCGATAGGTTGGATAATATCATTTTTTTCTAATAACTCCCCCACGATCTCATAATGAAGCTTATCTTGCTGTACAAGATCTTGAACTTGTGAAATGCCAGAAGAATCACCAACAACCCAAAATTTATATCGAAGACTTCTTCGTGAACAAAATAAAAAATGAAGTAATCTCCAACCCATAAGAAGCAGACAAGAGATAATTCCAAAAGCAACAATAACAAAACGAGGTAATGTATCTTTAGGCGCGAAAAAATATAAAATTGTATAAAGAAATCCTACAAAAATAGTTATTCTCAATGGTTGTTTTAAACTCTGCTGAAGCCTGCGAAGGTTATTTGAATTATAAGAATCGCATATAATTGAAATGATTAACCAGGGAATAACAAGCCACCATAGAAAAGGAATTGGGGGAAAAGGTTCATTCGGTAATTTCCATAGATGGTAATAGCGAGCTGCTATTAAAGAAAAGTATATGGAAATACTAAGCAGAATAATATCTCCAATAACTAATATAGCCATACGTTCTGTTAGGCTTAGTCTAATCTTTTTAGTATCATACAGATTAGAGTGGGAGGGTGATTTTGAATCCATAGCTCTAAAATTTGTTCCCAAAATTTGAATTGATAGGAAAAAATTATTGATTTTATTTTAAAAAAAACTAGTAAAAACTATAAAAATTTTTATTATTCATAACGCAAGGCTTCAATTGGGTCAAGTTTTGCGGCACGTCTTGCCGGATAAAACCCGAAAAATATACCAATTCCAGCAGAAAAAGTAATGGCTAAAATAACACTAGAAGTCTCTACTAATGTTTGGAATTCTGTCAACCAATACACCCATTTTGCAATACCAATACCTAGGCAAATTCCAATACCTCCGCCAAAACTTGTCATCAATACAGCCTCAAGTAAAAATTGCTGTAAAATATGTCTTTCTTTAGCACCAATAGCTTTACGAATACCAATTTCTTTGGTACGCTCTGTTACTGTTACAAGCATGATATTCATAATGCCTATGCCACCCACTAAAAGAGAAATGCTTGCTATACCGCCAAGAAGAATTGTGAAAATTTTACTAAAATCACTGGCCATTTTAATAAATTCTTCTAAACTCATAATAAAGAAATCATCTTGCATATCCTCACGTATGCGATGACGTTGGCGAAGTAGTTTGGTCGCATCTTCCTGAACCCCTTTAATTGATTCTCTTGAGGATGCTTCTATATTAATCTCTTGGATATGTATGACACCCATCAATTGTTTCATTGCAGTTGTAAAAGGAACGACAATTTGATCATCGCTACCACCATCGCCTTTAGATTTTAACACTCCAATAACTTCAAAATTAAGTCTATTAATTTTAATAGTACGACCAAGCGGATTTTCTTTTCCAAAAAGATTTTCACGAGTAACAGGGCCTAATACAGCAACACGCATACGCCCAGTTACCTCACCTTCTGTAAATTTTCTTCCTAACTCAAATTCAAAATTACGAATAGGAAAATATGTTGTAGTACTTCCAATAATAGAAGTTCGTGAATTTTTATTAAAATATTTAACTTGCCCCGAAGTTCTAACTACGGGAGCAATTTGATTGATATTTTTTACTTTTTGTAAAATTTGTTGAGCATCTTCTACAGTAAGAGTCTGAAAATTTCCTGACATTACTCCACGCATACCCTGTTGTCCGGGTCGTACAACAAGCAAATTTGTGCCAAGAGAAGTAACATTTGCCATCACTTTAGAACTTGCGCCAGCAGCTAAAGATAACATCGCAATAACTGCACCTACGCCAATAATAATACCTAACATAGCTAAAAATGAACGCAATTTATTTGCAAATAGGCTTTTAATTGCAACACGAAAGATTTTTCCAAATAACATAGCTTAACTCCTAAAATCTTCGACAATTTGCCCATCTCTCAAATGAATTTGGCGTTTGCAATGTTTTGCGACATCAGGCTCATGTGTAACTACAATAATTGTTCTCCCCTGTTGATTAAGAGATTCAAAGATAGCTAATATTTCATCGCCGGTTTTTGTGTCCAAGTTTCCAGTGGGTTCATCTGCTAAAATAATCGCAGGATCATTAACAATAGAACGAGCAATTGCTACTCTTTGACGCTGACCACCTGAAAGTTGGTTAGGTTCATGCTCCATACGATCTGCCAATTTAACTATTTCCATAGCATTACGAGCACGCTCTTTACTATTGGGCAAATTGGCATAAAGCATAGGCAATTCAACATTTTCTAATGCTGTCATACGTGGTAGCAAATAAAAATTTTGAAAAACAAAACCAATACGTTTACTGCGTACCTCAGCTAAAGCATCCTTTTTCATTTTAGAAACATCTCTACCTTCTAATAAATATTGGCCGGAATCTGGGCGATCCAGACATCCTAGAATATTCATTAGAGTAGATTTCCCGCTTCCAGAGGGACCCATAATAGCAAGCATTTCACCAACATCAACAGTCAGATTTACCGATCTTAGTGCTTGAACAACATTCTCAGCAATTTTGTAGTTCTTGACTAAAGATTTGATCTCTATCACTAGATGCCTCGCATTCCTCTAGGACGTCCCCTATTCATATTTGCATCATTTTGCCAACGACTTTGGGAATATCCTTTATCTAAAATAACGTTTTCCCCTTCTTGAACACCTTCAAGAATTTCTGTTTTTGTGCCATCGTCGATTCCAACTTTAATTTCGCGTTCGTCTGTTGTTCCATCTTCTTTTAATATTTGCACACAATATTGGCGGGGAATTACTTGGTAAATCTGTCGAATGCGACGTTTTGTCATCCATTCTTCTGGATTTACAGAACCAGAATTATCATCTTTATTTTTTTGCTGATTTTGAGAAACCTCTGAAGTGTTTTCAGCATCCTCTTCATCTGTTGAATTTTTTGAAGAACCGTTTTCTTTACCATAGCGTTTTTTAGATTTTTCATCTCCAGACATAGTAATTTCAGCACCTATTTTTTTGTGTTCGTTTTCAATAATTTTTTGATATACTGATTCAGATGGGACAATTAAAGCATTCCTTTTCTCTATAGGAATAACTTTTACACTTGCTGTCATTTCAGGTTTAAGTAAATGCTTTTCTCCAAGTACTTCGATTTTTACCTCAAATGTAACAACATTTGAAGTAGTTTGGCCTTTTGTAGAAATAAGAACGACTTTTCCAGGAAATTTTCGATCGGGATAGGCATCTGTTGTAATAATAGCTGGTTGATTTAAAGCAATTTTACCAATATCACTTTCATCAACAGAAGCAACAACAAAAATATGGGAAAGATCTGACAATATCATAATTGCAGTTCCACCACCAACATTGCTAATCCCAGATGAAATAATTTGGCCAATTTGGATTTTTTGTTCGGAAACAACTCCATCAATAGGCGCGAAAACTTTTGTTTCATTAAGTCTTTGTAATGCTTTAGAAAGATCAATATCATCAAGCTCTACTTGAGTTTTAGCAAGCTCAATATCGTTCTTTTTAACCTCTAATGCCATTTCATCAACTTTTAAGGCTTCTACTTCAATCTTCGTACGTTCTAAAGCTGATGTAGCTTCAATTGCTGATGCTTCGGCGGCTTCATAATCACTTTGACTTGTTAGTTTACTTTGAACTAACTCTTTTAACCGTTTCATCTTAGCTTGCGTTTCATTAGCACGTGCCAAAGCAGATTTCAAAGCAACATCTGCTTTTTTTCGTTCCGAAACTAACTTAGTTTCTGCAATTTTTAAATTTTGCTCGGCCTGTGCAAGACGCGCTCGAGAAGCTGCTAAATTTACCTTTGACTGTTGAACAGAACGCTGTTCATCTACTGGATCTAGTTCAACTAATAATTCTCCTTGTTTAACACAATGGCTTACATCATAAGGTAGTTTAATGACTTGACCACTAGACTTACATTTTATTTCAACATCTCTAAGGGAAACAACTTTTCCAGTTGTATCTACAATCGAAAAAATACTACCACGTTCAACTTTTGTTGTTTTTGGTTTGTTGGTAGTTTCATCAACGTCTTGAGCATTTTTTTGCCAAAAATAATATCCCCCTGCTCCCAATCCAATCAATAATAACAAGATAATAAATTTTTTCATAACATTAACATGTATCTTTTGCTTAAAAAAGAATACTGTCCTTAAAATTTTAACAAAAAATTAAAATACACATCAGTTATAAACTGATGTCAAAGTTTTTTGTTTGAAAAAAAACATCTTTTTTAATTTTTTGCTATATGATTACTATTAAGATACGTCTTTAATGTTGCAATGGAAGTAACTTTATTGCGGTTTTGTTGTGCTATTTTTCTTAAGGCTTCTTGTATAGAAGTAGTTGTTACACCTAAATAAACAGCATTTGTTAATAACTCTTGATAAATTTGAGTCTCGCTGCTTGTAAACAGCATATAAGATTTCCTCCGTTTTAACCCACGCACCATAAGTGCGCAAAAAATAAGACTTCAAATTATAAGATAGAAAAATCATAAAAGCAAGTTTATGATAAATTTTCTCACAAATTTCTATAAATTTTTCTTGAAAAAAACAAAAAAATATTTTTTTAAAGAAAGGAGACATGCTATGAAAACATTATGGATTATTTTAGTAACTTTTTTATTAATTTCTTGCGGTAAAACAAAAAAAACTGAAGAAGTTATTATATATACTGCATTAGATAGGAACTTTTCTGAGCCTATATTAAAAAAATTCGAACAAAATAGTGGAATAATTGTAAGATGCAAATATGATACAGAAAGCACAAAAACTGTTGGACTTACAGCAGCTTTATATGAAGAAAGGAACCATCCACGCTGTGATGTCTTTTGGAATAACGAAATTCTACACACATTGCGACTCCAAAAGCAAGGAATTTTAACCACATATTGCCCAAGTCAACAAATCAATATTCCAAAGGAATTTTATGATAAACAAGGCTACTGGACAGGGTTTGCTGCACGAAGTCGAGTTATTATAGTAAATACTGAAAAAGTGAAGCCGGAAAACTATCCTTCAAGTATCACGGATTTTACACAACCCTATTGGAAAGGAAAATTTGGTATCGCACGTCCAGTTGCGGGAACGACAGCTACTCACATTGCTTGTTTATTTGCTGAACTTGGTACAGATGGTGTTAAAAAATTGCTACAACAGTGGAAAGCAAATGATGTTCGAATTGAAAGCGGAAATAAATCTTGCGCAGAAAAAGTAGGAGCTGGAGAACTATATGCAGCATTAACAGATACTGATGATGCAATGATTGAAATTCTCCAAAAAAAGCCAGTAACAATTATATATCCAGATTCTCAACCTCCTCAGAAATTAGGAACATTATTTATCCCCAATACTGTTGCATTGATTGCCAATTCTCCCAATCCTGAAAATGGAAAAAAACTTATTGAATTTTTATTATCTCCTGAAGTGGAAACAATTTTAGCATTAGGAGAATCCGCTCAAATACCTTTAAATAAACAAGTCCAGGTTTCCGCACTTGTAAAAACGCCCCACCAAATTCAAGCAATGAAAGTAGATTTTAATAAATCTGTAGAATATTGGGAAGAAGCTCAAAAATATATTATAGAAGATTTCTTAAAATAAGTAGAGATAATTTTATAAAACTAAATTTTTTAAAACTATCAAAAAAATAAAAAAAATAACTTATGTCTTCCATTCAAACATAGTTTCTCAACTTGAAAGAGCATCATTCGCAATATTTAGAAATCGATCCTAGTAGACACACCGGAATTAGCTGAAGGTTTCATTGTTTGGCTTTGCTCAGGCAAAGCTGACTGGGCCAAAGGACGTTTGCGGACAAAAGGCGAAACAATATAACCATTAACCGTTAAAAATTCTGAAAAAGTTACAAAAATTTAACCTTTTCTTAACAAAATACAAAAGTGTTACAGTTTGTAACAGATATATCACAAAAAAAGGGAAAGAATATATTACTGTTCTTCATAATCTAAATAATTATAATTTATTTATATAAAATAAGTTATAATTATTTTAGAATAAAAATAAGTATTTTTTTATTTATGGTATATATTTTGCGAAATAATATATCAGCAAAAGCAAACTTTCAAACCTTCTTGATAAGGAGTGGTCAAAAATGAGAAAAGCTCTAGTTATTATTCTTTGTGTATTATTAACTGTTGCATTCGCCCAAAATATCGCTGAACTTCAAAAGAAACATGCTGCAGCCATGAAAGCCAATGGCATGATCGTAGAACGCGATGGCCAATACATGGTTTCCACAACTGGCGCATCTATATACCTTGGTACCGAAATGGGAACAGGCTATATGGAATCTGGCGATAAGAAAATTTATTGGGAAGTTATTCCAATCGAAGGTGGCGTAAAAATCGTTATCAAAATCAACATTTTTGGTAAGATTTATGAAAAAACCATCATCATCAAATTCGATAACACCCAAGCCAGTATTGCTCTTGAAGGCAGCAATGATAGATATGACTGGATGTGCATCCTAAAATGCGCCGGTTCTGCTGCTTTCTCTTGCATCTCTTGCGGTACCGATTGGAAATGCTGGGCAACTTGCGCTGGTCCACAAGTAGTACAATGCGTTATGGGCTGCTTCTAATATAAGCAAGTTCTAGCTAATTAACATAAAGGCTAGGTAGGTCAACTACCTGGCCTTTATTATTTGATAGTTTTTTAAAAAAACAATTTTTAAGAAGCTAGCAAGTTTACCAAAAAAATGATATGATTATTTTAGTTTAAATTTTTTATTTCAAGGAACACTTCATGGATGTAAAACTTCCTTTACCAAGCAATGATAATCATGGCAAAATATATGAATTGCCATATTATATACAACGCGAAATCCAGGCCGAATATTGGCCTACTATACTACGTCTGCTGGAAGCATATAAAAAAAACGATTTTGTAGAAAAAGGTATTGTCGCAGCAAAAGTTGGCCCAGAAGCAAATACTTTAATTCACCCTAAATACTATGCAACATATCCTTATGAATGGCCAGCTAATATGTTAAAGTCAGCACTTTTACATCATCTCCATTTATTTCTAGAATTAGATCAATTTGAAATGACTTTAAAAGACGCCTTGCCTAATAACATACTTTTTGATGCCTACAGACCTATTTTTATTGACTTTCTTTCTTTAATAGAAACTAGCCAATTAAAAAATGAAACTTGGTTAGTTCAACAAAAGTATAGTGACTTAAGATTTTCTATTGTTGATCAAATGCTAATTCCATACTTTTTAATTCCTTTTCTAGCATATACTCGAAAGAATTATTCTTTTGGCCGCAATTTATTAAAAAATAATGTTTGCAATGGAAAAAATCCCGCGCCTAATTGGAAAAATTTAGCAATTACATTACCAGATAAGCATCCCAATTTTTTTAGAAGAACTAAAAATTTAATAAAATGGTGGTTAACTCGTCCAAAAGAATTAAAATTTGTTTTTCAAAGTCGTAAATTAATAACAGAATATCGTAAATCATCCCTTACATTTAGAAAATATATCGAAAACTTAATTGAACTAGTTAAATCTTTATCTGTTACACCTTCACGCAGTCCCTACCTTTCTTATTATGATGAAAAAAAGGAATGTTTTGAACTAGAAAATTGGCAATCTTGGCCAAATAAACAAAAATCAATAGCCCAAATTTTACGAAAATATTCTCCGCAGCAAGTATTAGATGTTGGGGCCAATACAGGCTGGTTTAGTAAACTTGCAGCTCACTTAGGTTCTAAAGTTATTGCTTTTGACTTGGATGAATCTTGTATGGATGATTTATTTTTATATGCAGAAGAAAATCAAGCAGAAATACTTCCTCTTGTCTTATCTTTTGATGATTTGTCAGAAGCAAATATTCTTGATACTAATATATTTATTCCTACACATAAACGCCTTGCTAGTGATATGGTTCTATGTTTAGGACTTGTTCATCACCTAGTTTTAGGTTTAGGAAAACCTTTAAATTATGTTTTAGATACATTACTTCCCTTAGTAAAAAAACATTTAGTATTAGAATTTGTTTCTTTAGAAGATGAAAAAATCTGTGGAGAACCTACCTTTTTCCCAAATTTATCCCAATTTTCTGCAAAAAATTATCATCAAGATATTGTGATAGAATGGGGAAAACAACATTTTTCTAATTATGAAATTTTGCCTTCTCACCCAGAAAGTCGCAGCATTCTGTTATTTAGCAAATAGCTTGACAAATTTTCAAAAATTAGTAATAATCTTTAACCATTGGCAACAACTTTTTTCTTGGTTGTTGCCAAACATACCTAAAAAATTTTTGTAAAATTTTAGGAGGGAAAATATAATATGTACCATAGCTTATCTCGACATCGTGGTGTTTCTTTGTTAGAAGTGTTAGTAGCTGTTGCAATTTTAGCAGTTTTATTTATGGCAATGTTTATTACCATGCAACAATCACTCCTTACATCTGAAAATTCTCGTCTTAATACTAGACTACAAAAATTTGTTCAACAAATTATGGAAGAAATTAGTGCCGATGTTTATACAAATATTCCAAACTGGAATAATAAAACCATCAATTATCAAGGGCTTACTGCTAACATTATTGTAAATGATTTTGCCGTTGATATTAAGCAAATTACAGTTTATGCCACTGTTCAAGGAAGAGAACAACCTGTACTATTAGTTTCTACTTTACGAGCAAAGAGTTAAACTATGAAAAAAACACAATCATCTGGTATGAGTTTAGTTGAAATTTTAATCAGTACTACTATTTTAGCAATGGTAGCAACAACAGTCTTCATGAGTATGATAAAAACAACTCGTACCTGGAATACAAACGCTCAAGAAATATCTGCAAATTCTAAGCTCCAATTAGGACTCACTGCATGTTCACAAGACCTTATCCGAGCTAAATATAGTAGTGTTGTACTAGCTGCTGGTACAACATTTGATAGCATCAAATTTTCTGGAAACATACAATATACAAAAACTGGAGTATTATTTGATGGTGGAGAATATGTAGATCATTCTATTCGCTACATTGTAAAAACTGAATCCGGAAAAGCTAGCCTTTATCGCCAATTGCTTAATGCTTCTGGTACTGTTGTGAAAGAAAGAAATTTAGTATATGGTTTGGCAACAACGCTCGATAGCACAAAAACAGGTGATGAAGCTTGGAAGCAAAAGCCATTTGCTTTAAAAATATACACTGATGCAACAACAGGAAATAACCAAATTTATATTTATATACGGTTAGATCCTAGCCTTTATACCACAAAAGACTCTCGAGTTCTTAGCAATCGATTAGAATTAGTAACTAAAGTTTTTATTAGAGGATAACTTTTAAAATTATGCAAGAATTGATTGAAACAATTGCTTTATCTAAAGAATTTCGTGATTTTTGGGGAAGAGTAAAAGTCAAAGCATTAGATCGCCTCAATCTTAAAGTATATCGAGGTGAAATATTTGGCTTATTAGGTCCAAATGGTTCGGGAAAAACAACCACCATAAAATTACTTTTGGGGTTGTTATTCCCAACCAGCGGTAAAATAAAAATACTTGGAAAATCTCCGCATAACATAGAAAATAAAAAATATATAGGTTTTCTCCCTGAGGAAACCTATCTTTATCCTTATCAAAATGCTGAAGAGTCTTTGTTTTTCTATGGCCGTTTATTTGGTCTTTCTCAAAATTTATGTCGTAAACGTGTACAAGATCTATTAGAAATGGTTGGATTGACAAAAGCACGTTCTCGGCCTTTAAAAGAATATTCTAAAGGTATGGCTCGTAGAATTGGAATTGCTCAAGCTCTTATCAATGATCCTGAGCTAATTTTTTTAGATGAACCTACTACTGGCTTAGATCCTATTGGAACAAAAGAAATAAAAGACTTAATCGTTCATTTAAAAAAATGTGGAAAAACTATTATTCTTTGCAGCCATCTTTTATCTGATGTAGAAGATATATGCGACCGTGTCGCCATTCTTTATGGTGGTAAAGTACGTTGTGAAGGAACTATTTCAGATTTATTAACCAAACACCAAACAACTCAAATTTCTCTTGATGGAATTACTGAAGAGAAACTTCAAGAACTGTCTAATTGGTTGCAAAAACAAAACATCTTTGCAACATTAGAACGTCCAAAAGAACGATTAGAAAGTTTCTTTTTACGTGTTGTACAAGAAGCTAGGACTCAACAAATTCCTACATCTGGAGCAGAGGCTGGGAAAATTATGACAGGGCTTTTTTCTACTCAAAACCTCACAAATTCTAAGAATACTACTAATGATGTCATCAATCAACTACTCCATTCTGAATCAGATAATAATATTGTTCAAAATGCCTCAGAAAAAACTCCATCTACTTTAGAAGTAATAAAAGAACCAGAAAGCACTTTTCTTCAACAACTACTTACTCAACAAAAGAAAATTCAAGAAAACACTACTACTAAATCTTTAGAAGTATCATCAGAATCAACAGTTGAAAGACAATCTATATTGAATCAACTACTTCCAGAAACAGAACAAAATAAAAATGGCCAAAGGTAGTTAATTATGCAAAACATATTTATCATTGCCCAAAAATTTTTACAAGAAGCACGCAGAAATAATGGAATTATAAGTGCAATTTTTACAGTAGTTTTGTTATTATTAATTATCCCCTTTGGGCTTAAAAGCGATGATACATTAAAAAGTCATCTACAATTAGTACTAAACTATAGTTTATCAATTTTAGCCATGCTAGTTTATGGAATTAGCCTTTTTTTCTCTGTCCATTCTTTTAATAAAGAAATTAAAACAAAACAATATTACTTACTAGAAGTAAAACCATTGCAACGGTGGGAATTTTACTGGGGAAAATTCTTTGGTGTTGCAATGCTTAATGCTTTACTTTTGCTAATTTTTGGAAGTATTGTATATGGACTATTATTTTATTGGAAATCTTCTCAAGGAACACAAGCAGAACAAGAAAAAATATCCGAAGAACTTTTTATTCCATATAGCAGCATTTTGCCAAATGATTATTCTGCTGAAATTGAACAACAAGTCATTATAGAATTTGAAAAAGATAAAAGAGAAAATGTACTTCCAGATGATTTAGATGAACGTTCTTATAAAAGAAAACTTCGTAAAAAGTTTGAACTTCAACAACAAGTTGTTTTATATAACTATACCAAAAACTGGATATTTCAAAATATTCCACCTCATTTCCGTAATTCATCTACGCAACTTAAAATACGTTACAAATTTTTTGCTGCAGAAGCCCCTATGGGATATTTGTGCGAAGTAAACTGGCAGATAGGTCGGGGAGCCTCCCAATATATATACCGTGCAAAGGTTAAACCAGAAGAATATTATGAATTTTCTATTCCTAGCAGTACAATACAAACAGATCACACTTTAGAAATTCGTTTTTTTAATACTGATCCAAAAGCTGGTGTAATATTTTTTCCCCCACAGGAAGATATTGAATTACTATATCCAAATGGATATTTTATAGTAAATTATTTTAATGGTTTATTGTTAATTTATTTTATAAGTTGCTTCTTAGCAGCAACAGGTTTGTTTGCCGCTACTTTTTTGGATTTTTCTGTTGCCCTACTTTTTGGATTGTGCATTTTATTATTAGGAAGTGCGGCAGGGTTTATTCTTGAAATACTACCAAACTTTTCAAATTTACAACCAGAACACAGCATTTTTTCAATGTTTTCCGCAATCTTTCTCAAAATACTTTATGGAGTTATTCCAAATTTTTCTGAATACTCCCCTCAAGATGCACTATCTTCTGGACGTTTGATTTCATGGACTACAACAATCTATAGTTTTTTTAATCTAATTATAATAAGAACTGGAATTATTGGAGTTTTAGGTTGTTTAATATTTTCAAATAGAGAAATTGGTCGCCCAACAATATAAGCCATCCTAAAGTTGATACAAAATTTGCGGAAAAAATCTTGCTAAAGATATAAATTTTTAGTAAAATACAAATATATAAACAGCTTGCCGAGATCGGCAAGCACGAATTTTCCATTGAGATTTATTAAAGTTTCTGTTAACTAAAATCGGGAGAATGCGTATGCCTTTAACTGAAACGGCACTTAAGCAAATAACTGAAGCCTTTAAAAGTAATCCTAAGGATAATACGGCTTTTAAAGCCTTAGAAACAGAATACTCTCAATCCCAAAGCCGGAAAAAGCTTTTAGAACTATATTTATGTCGCGCTGAAGCAATAAAAAATGAAGATGCTCCAAAAGCTGCCGATCTTTTTTTTAAGAGTGGCGAAATCCAGGAAAAAGAGTTAGGTGAAAAAGAAGCAGCACGAACATCCTATCAAACTGCATTCCAATTACAACCTCGACAAAAAAACTATGGAGAAGTACTGATCAATCTTTATACCAATGAAAGTAATTGGAATAAGTGCTTAGAAGTACTCCGAAGACAATTAGAAATTGCTAGCAAAAATGATGAGAAAATTTCCTTGCTTGGGAAAATCGCAGAAATCTTTCGTGATCGAGTATTAAATGTAAATGAATCAAAAAAATATTTTCGACAGATATTAGAAATTGACTCACGAAATCAAGAGGCATTAAATTCTCTTGATAAACTATATACTAAAGATAAACAATGGGTAGAACTTTTAGAAATATGTCAGATTGGTTTTAAAAATAGTTCCGATACTGTAAGTAAAATCAAATGGTTGGAACGATGTGGAAATACTTGTATAGAAATACCTGATTTAGCAAAAGCAATATCTTTTTTTAATCAAATTATAGACATTGCGCCAGATAATCTGACAACTTTAAAACGACTAGAAAACCTTCATATTACTCAAAAAAATTGGCCAGAATTAATTGCAATTTTACAAAAGCAACTTAAGTTTTATCCTAAACCTGAGGAGAAAAACAAGCTATTACTTCATATCGCTCAAACATGGCAAGAGCAGCTTACAAATCTTAGCGAAGCAATTAAATTTTATGAACAATCTTTAGCTTGTGAAGAAACAGATAGCATACTTAAAACTTTAGAGAGTAACTATATTGCCCAAAAAAATTGGGTAAAATTATCTGACATTTACGAACGACAATCCAAACGAACCCAAGATATTGCTATCCAAAATGATCTTTATTGCAAAATAGGAAAACTCGCAAAAGATGAATTACAAGATATAGCTAAAGCTATACGTTGGTACAAAACAGCTCAAGAGCAAAATCCTAAAAACATAGATCTGCTGCGAATTCTGCAAGAACTTTATAAAAAAGCTAATGACTATAAAAAATTAGAAGAAGTATACCGTTTAGAAATCGAATTACTTGATGAGAAAAATGAGAGTGATAAAATTACAATCTTTTATAAAATTGCAGAAATATATCGCGACTTAAAAGATCCTAAAACACAAGCAAATATTTATGAAGAAGTTATTCAAAAATATCCATCTCATTATCCTACGATTGAAAATCTCAAAGCAATTTATACTAATTTAGCAAATTATCCAGCTTTGATAAAAATATTACAACATGAAATTAGTTTAAAAGCAGGAAAATCAAGCGCAATTCCAGTTTATTTAGTCACAGCAGAAATCTGGAAAGAAAAGCTAAATAATGAATCCAAAACAATTGAATGCTTTGAAGAAATAATAAAAATCGATCCTTCCCGACTAGACATCCAGCAAAAACTTTATGAATATTACAATCGCGTAAAAAACTATAATCAAGTTATTATTTCTTTACAAAATATTTTGTTATACGATCCTAAAAAAGCAGAAGATAGTTACTTAGAAATAGCCACTCTTTATCGAGATAATATCAAAAATATTGAGCAAGCTATCATTAATTTTCGAAATGTTTTAAAGGTCAATCCTCATCAAATTATAGCAATAAAAGCCTTAGCTAATCTTTACGAAGAACAAAAATCTTGGGCAGAATATTTAGAAATGATCCAAAAGCGATTGGAACTTTCTTTAAATATTGAAGAAAGTATTTCTCTATATTTTGCAATGTGTAAAGTCGCACGATTACAAAATCAAGCTGGTGCAGAAGAAAAAAGCCTCTTAGATATTTTATCCCTGCAATTTAATCAACGACAGGCATTAGAAGACTTAAAAATTCTTTATAAAAATCAAAAAAACTGGGAAAAATATGTACATGTTTTAGAACGCGAAGCGCAATTTTTTGCATGGCCTTTAAATGAACTATTTACAATTTATACTAACATCAGCCAAGTATATGAAAAAGAATTAAAAGATTTTCATAAATCTATCTACTTTTATGAAAAAGCATTATTATTATTTCCAAATAGTTTGGAAACATTAACTGAGCTAGAACGGCTTTATACCCAAGATAAAAACTATCGCAATATTATTCGTATCAAAGAAAAAATAACTGAACTCTCCCACGAACCAGGATTAATTGCAGATAACTACTATAAAATTGGAGAAATATATCTTGAACAATTGCAGGAACAAGAAAATGCAATTGATTCGTTTGAACGTGTAGTTGCTGCTTGTCCAGAAAATATCTCTTCTTGGCAAAAATTAGAAATCCTTTATCAAAAACATCAGAAATACGAAAAATTAGCAAACTGCTATTTTAAACAAGGACAGCTTTCTGAAAACATTTCAGAAAAAATCGAACGATTTATTAAATGCGGCCAGCTATACGAAGAAAAACTTCATAATATCGAATTAGCAATTTTTTACTATGAAGAAGTGCTTCATTGTGATTCAAAAAATTTGATTGCTATTGAACGACTGATGAAGTTATACCAACTCAAACAACAATGGCTAGAACTATGCACAATCTATCAAAAGAAAATCACTAACACTGACGAAAATCAAGATATTATTCGTTTGTGCTTTGAATTAGCCAGTTTGTATAGGGATAAATTACATTCTCCTCACAAAGCAATTGAAATCTATAATAAAATTTTAGAGTTGGATTTCTCCGAATTAGAAGCTATCAATGGGTTAAAAGAAGTTTATAGTCAATTAGAAAAATACGATTGCCTCGAAAAAATTACTAAAACAGAGTGCAGTCTTACAGATGATTCGAATAAAAAACAAGAACTCTTAATGCAAATGGGACAAATTTGCGAAGAAAAATTGTTTGACTATCCTATAGCAATTTCTCATTATGAAGCTGTTTTGCAACATAATCCCCAATCCCTTGATGCCATATTAGCATTACGTAGATTATATTACAAGATACAAGACTATCCACAAGTTGTTGCAACTATAAACGACGAATTGCAATTTACAGATAGCGGAGAAAAACACATTTCTCTCTTATTTGAAAAAGCAAATATTTGTCAAAATAGACTGATAGATTTAGAAACTGCAATTGAATCTTACGAAAAAATTTTAACCATTGATCCTAGTAATCACGCTGCTTATCGAGAAATTTTTTCTATCCATTACCAACAAAATTCATACGCACAAGCAGTCATTATTCTTGAGCGCGAAATTCCTAATTCCTCCGAAGATAAGCAAAAAGAATTATGGACACAATCGGCTAAAATTCGCGATGAAAAACTTGATGATGCTACAAATAGTAAAATTTGTTTACAACAAGCACTTGCAATAGATATTACTTATGAACCAGCACGTAACTATCTTGAAATTTTACATCATCGCCTTCAAGAATGGCCGGAACTCATTCAGCATTATCAACAAGAACTAGAATTTGCAAATAATGAAGAACGCAAAGCAGAACTTCTATATAATATCGGTAGGCTCTTAGAAGATAAACTCAATCAGCACGAACAGGCTTTAGCTTATTATCATAATGTGGTTCAAATCCAACCCCACAATCTTATAACAATAAAAAATATTCAAAAAATTTATCTAGAACATCAACAGTATTTAGAACTTTTAGATACATACCAAAAAGAATTAGCAGTACCAGAAATCGAATCAGAACGTAGAATTTGGGTTCTACTTACCTGCGCAGAATTACAGCGATACTATCTTGAAGACTATGTAGGTGCAATCCAAAATTATCTTGCGGTTATAGAGATCGAGCTAGATCCTAACAATTTACAAGCTATACGTGGGTTACAAGAACTTTATGAAAAAAGCGGGCAATACAATGATGTTCAAAATATGCTTTTTAAAGAGTTGGAACTTCAAAAAGACAGTAACCGCTTAATTATGGTACATCTTCAATTAGCTTGTTTGATGGAAGAAAAACTAGGAAGTCTGGATGTTGCGATTGAACACTTTTCTGAAGCACATCTTTCACGTCCTAGCAATATGCCAATTTTACAAAGACTCAAAAAACTTTTACATACGTGTAAACGTTGGGAAGCATATACAGAACTCGTCGAAAAAGAAATTCTGCTTTGCCAACAACCTTTAGATCGTCTTCCTTTACATAAAGATCTACAAGATGTTTATGATAGAGAGCTGAATTTGTTAGATAAAGCAATTACTCATGGAGAAGCTGCATTAACAATTCACGAAGATGATTTAGACACTATAATTAAACTTGAATCCCAATATCAACGGACAAATGCTGCAAAGAAATTGGTAGAAACATTCCAACGGGAATCAAACTTATGGGATTCTCTCCCAGAGAGGTTAGTTTTCTTGCATAGCGAAAGTGGCAAATTATTGATGAATGTTCTACAAGATTTGCCAACCGCAAATGAATGTTTTGATAAAGTAATCAAACTTGATCCTACAAATAAAGATGCTATTGCGGCTTTAATACAAATTCGTACACAACTGAAATGGTGGCCAGACTTAATTAACATATATGAATATTCAGCAAAAATCACTAAAAACCCAGAAGAAATTATTACTTTACATCTAAAAATCGGGGAACTTTGGGAGAAAGAATTACAAAACGATTCCAAAGCACTACTTTCTTATCAAATTGTTTATACATTGGATAACAAGAATTATTCAGCTGTTAATGGAATGCGAAAAATCTTTGAACGTGAAAAACGTTGGGGAGATGCAATCGAATTTCTCAATGTAGAAGTACAACTTGTTGATGATAAGAAAAAACCGCCATTATATCTCAAGATGGGAGAATATTGGGAAGAAAAACTCAATATGCTACATCAAGCATCTACTTGCTACCTCAAAGTTATGGGGCATGGATTCCACCGTCCTACGGCTGAAAGAATAATGCGTATTCAAGAAAAAGTTGGCGATTATTCTGGTTTAGCAGAAATTATAGAACGTGACATTAGCGTAACACAAAAACCAGAAGAAGTCTTACCCAAGTTATTAAAATTAGGACATATCTTTTGGAAAAACTTAAACAACCAAGAAGCAGCAATTGATAAATATAGTTCAGCTCTTAAAATTGATAAAAAACAAATGGAATGTTTGGACGCACTTGAAGAGCTTTTTACTATACAAAAAAAATGGAAAAAACTCATCCAAATCCTAAACTTTAAGCGTGATGCTGTTACTGATCCGGAAGCTCTCACAAAAATATACCTGCAACTTGGGGAAATCTATGATGCGCAATTGCACATTGGAAATCAAGCCATCAAACATTACGAATGTGCAATGGAATTAGCTCCACATAATCTTGATATTATCCATATCTTACAAAGACTCTATAAAGAATGGGGATACTATAAAAAGTTGATCCCATTGTATCAAAAAGAAATCCTGATTATCAACAATGCTAATAATAACAATAAGATTGATAATTATGATAATTCTCGAATACTTTATCTTTATGGACAAATTGCAGAATGTTGGGAAAGAAGACTATTTGAAGACGAACAATCCATTCGAGCTTATGAAAAATTTGCAGAACTTGATCCTGAAAACTTTGTCCCCATACGAGCCTTAGCAAGGCTTTACAAACGTTGCCAATATTGGGATAAAATGATTATTGTCTATGAACGTTTGATAGCCGAAGCATTAAAGAATGAAAATTTTGAAGAAGCAATTGAATTATTATTAGATATTGGTAACATGTACCGAGATGACGTTAATAAACCAGAAGAAGCTATTCAATCATTCTGTAAAGTTTTGGAACTTGAACCCGCTCACTCTGAAGCATTGCAATCTCTAGAAAAACTTTATAAAAGCCTTAATAAACCACTAGAAATGGCCAAGTTACTACAACAGAAATTAAAAATTTGCAAAGAAGATAGCGATAGAATTGAACTTTATACACATCTTGGGACACTTTATGAAAAAGAACTTGACGATCCAGACCATGCTATTGAAGCCTTCCTATATGCTTTACAAATCAATCCAGAAAGATTGGACGTTTTAAAATCTCTGGATTGGCTATATCTCCGTAAAAAGAAATGGGAGGAATTGGCAACAATCTGTGAAAAAGAAATTGTGCTTACCAATGATGCGAATGAAAAAGCTGAATTATGCTATCGTTTAGGAATTATCAAACGGGATCGCTTTCATTCTCCAGATGAAGCACGTCAACTTTTCCTAGATGCTAATACTTATCAACCCAATATGCGCAAAGCTCTCAAAGCACTTCGTGGATTAGCAATACTTGAAGAAAATTGGACTCAAGCCGTAAAATATATCAGCATGGAAATTGCCTATATTCAAGAACCTAGCGAAAAAGTCGAGGCCCTTACAGATTTAGGTTCTCTTTATCAAAATAAACTCAAACTCATACAAAAAGCAAAAGAAGCATTTCAAATGGCTTTGGAAATTGATCCCAAATCTATTATTGCTATCGAATCTCTAGCTGATATTCATTTCGGGCAAAAAGAATCCACACAAGCAGAAACTTTATTTGGTCGTTTGGTTTTGCTTGTTGATAAGAGTACAACTGAGAAACTGTCTAATATATATTACAAATGGGGCGTGGTAGCAGAAACTCTCAACCGGAAAGACGATGCCATCATTCGTTATAGTAATTCACTAGACATCAAACAAGACAATTTGGATTCCTTAGTTGCTTTAGGTGCATTATATTTTGAACGTGCTCAATGGGGATTTGATAAAGCTCAATGGCAAGAAGCTCTCAATATCTATGAAAAAGTTTATCAACATCCTAAATTAGAAGGCGATCAAAAGCTTGAAATCATACGACGTTTGGCGAAAATATATAGTAACTTTGGCCAATCTGATAAAGCCATTGAGTATTATCAAAAAGTACTGGCACAAATTCCAGAAGAACCTGCAAGTATCCAAGCACTTTCTAAACTTCACATTGAACGTGGAGAAGATGAAACAGCTCTCAAATATTTGCAAATTACTGCAAGAAGCGAAACCTCTACTTTCCAAGAACGCCGTAATGCCTATCTTGCTATTGCAGAAGCCCAAACCAGATTAGAAAGACATCGTGAGGCTTTGGAAGCACGTCTTAAAGCTCTTGGTATGGGTGTAGAAGATCATAATATTTTTAGAAGTATTGGCGAAGGCTATATCGCAGTAAAAGACTGGAACAAAGCTTACGAATTCCTTGATAAGCACTACCAATGTTTGGATACTTCTGAAACTACACAAAAGATTGAAAATCGTTGTATTGTTGCAAAACTTACTGAAGAAGGATTCAAACAACCTGAACAAGCTATTCAAATTTATCAAGAAGTTTTAAATATAGAACCATCTTGGATCCCTGCAATACGAGGAATCGCTGCTATATATGAAAAACAACAAAAATGGGATGTGCTAGCAACGGCATATCAAAATTTTCTCGAGAAATTACCTGAACAGCAAAATCAAGTAGCACTGCCCATTTATATTTCATTAGGAACGCTTTATTTTGAAAAACTTAACGATTCTAAAGCAGCAATTCAACAGTTTACCAAAGCTCTTACTATAGACCCAAATCACTTAGCAATTCATGCTGCTCTTGCAAATATCAAGGCAACTTCCAAAGAACTTGAGAATGAAGCTATTTTAGAACATCTTTGGTTAATTGAAAAAGAACCGGTACGATTAGCATCTTATCGTAATCTTCATAAACTTTATTTAAATCAAAACCATATAGATGAATCTCTAAGATCTTGCCGAGTTTTAGCCGTATTAGGAAATGTATTAGAATCTGAACAAAAATTTTTGGCCAATTATCCGCCTAGAAAAATTCAACCATCTATTCCATTAGAAATCTTACTTCCTTCCCTCTGGAAGAATCAGACAAGTGCTCACCGTGATCTCATGCAATTGAATGCAGACCTGATGCACAAAATCTATGCTGTGGATTTAGACCAAAAATACGGACTCAAAAGAAAAGATCGTCTAACAAATTTAACTGCAACTACTCATATTACTCAAACTCTATGGCAAGCAGCAGAAGAACTACGAGCTATCTTAAAAATTGAAGCAATAGACATTTATCTTATGCCTAAAAAATCCCCACGTGTATATCTTGAAAACACAACACCTCCTAGCCTTATACTAAGTGGACCGCTCCTTGAAAATTTAAATGAAGATGATATTCGTTTTATAGTTGCAAAATATATGTTCTTCCTTTGCCAAAACCAAATCTTTGCTTACAAACTCGAACCTAAAGAACTTCACCAATATTTCCGGCTCTTCCGTGAATCTATTCTCGATGAACCAACAACTCATAGTGCTGAAGACGAGGCCTTACTAAAAGCAATACAAAAAGAATTGCAACCACTAAAAGCTATTTTCTCAACCAGCAAAATTAAGAAAAAAGATCTTGCTGAACGCGCAGAACTTTGGAATCGTCTCGCCCAAGAGGATCTCAATTCATATCTTAGAGAAATTGATTATGCTTCTAACCGATGCGCTCTTATGTTTACAGATTCTCTCCAATTAACAATCAGTATGATCTATCGTTTTACGGTGTTACAACAAAATGGTAAATTAGTAAAGATTGAAAAAATTGCAAGCCAAGACCTTATTAAAAATGAAGCAATCTTAGATATTTTAGCTTTTAATCTCTCTGAAGAATACAGCAAATTGCGTAAACAAACTGGACAATTTGTATAGTTTTTTAATTTATCGAGTTCTAATTTTGTTTATTTTCCTAGCTTAGAACTCGATAAGAAATTTTATTTATAAAAGGTTGTTCTTATGAAAAAATTAGTAGTGTTCATATTATTCTTAGCTTGCGCAAGCAGCTTAGTTTGGAGCCAAGATATTGGTTTCAACCATCCAGAATATGGTGCATATTCTGAATTAGTTTGCGATGAATTTGATCGCGCCTCTAAACTAGGCAGTTATTATGAAGGTTCCGACGCAGTTTTTGCATTATATTCTAAAAATGCAACCCGAGTTATGCTAGAAATCTATGCCAAACCTCATGGTGTAGCAGCTCAATACGATTATTGGATGACAAAAGGTAGCGACAATATTTGGCGTGTAAAAGTTGCTAATCCAAGTGATGTTGTATATTACGCTTTCCGTCTTTGGGGATTAAATTGGCCTTACACTGAAGCATGGAAACGCGGCAATAGCGCGGCAGGATTTATCAGCGATGTGGATTCAACTGGAAATCGTTTTAACCCAAACAAAGTTGTTTATGATCCGTATGCAAAAGAAATTTCCCACGACAAATCTAATCCTACAGTAATGACAAGTCCACATAACCCTGGGATGTTTGGTACTGGTGATGGTTTGTATCAAGGTGTTGCTCGTCGTAATTTTGATACCGGTGCATGGATTCCCAAAGCTATTTTGTTCCGTAACACTGGTGCTGGATATGGGAATAAACCATGCATTCCACAAGAAGATGCTATTATTTATGAAGCGCATGTTCGTGGTTTGACAAACCATCCTTCTGCCAGCCGATTACAAACTATTCTTTCTGGAATCTCTGGTATGGAAGATGTTGCTAATGTTCCATCAGCCTATCGCGGCACATACAAAGGTGCTGGATATATGGCTAAATATCTTAAAGCATTAGGATTCAATACAATTGAATTATTACCTGTACACGAAACCGACAATGATGGAAATCCCGCCGATTCTCCAGGTGGAAATTATTGGGGCTATGCAACTTTTGGGTATTTTGCACCCGATCGTCGTTATGCTTTTGATAAATCTCCTGGCGGCCCAACTCGAGAATTTAAAGAAATGGTAAAAGCATTCCATGACGCTGGTATGGAAGTTTACTTAGATGTCGTTTATAATCATACCGGAGAAGGTGGAAATTGGGACGCAACAGGAAAAACTGCAGATGTTGTATGCTTCCGCGGCATAGATAATTCAGAATATTATGCTCTTCCTCATGGATATCCTAGTGGCTATTGGGAATCTACCGGTTGTGGAAATAATTTAGATGCTTCTAAAGAAGTTGTCAAACAAATGGTCTGTGACTCTCTACGTTACTTTGTTGAAGAGCTAGGAGTTGATGGATACCGTTTTGATCTTGCAACAGTTTTAGGACGCGATTTTGGTAATTTTGATTTTAATTCCAATGCAGACTTATTGCTAAGAATTGGTCGCATTCATGGTGAAACCGATGCAGAAATGGTTGCAGAACCTTGGGATTGCCAATGGCCAGGCGGCTACCAAGTCGGGAACTTCCCATTTGGTTGGGCAGAATGGAATGGACAATACCGCGATACTTTACGTCGCTTTGTTAAAGGCGGCGGAGTTAGTACAGGATTCTGCGATTTCTTCAATGGCAGTTACAATATGTACCAAGATCAAGGTGGTCCACATAAAACAGTTAATTTTATAGTTGCACATGATGGTTTTACACTGATGGATTTAGTTTCCTACAATAACAAAAACAATAAAATCAGTTGGCCATTTGGACCATCTGATGGCGGTAGTGATAATAATGACTCCTGGGATCATGGTGGCAATACTGCTTTACGTCGTCAACAACTCAGAAACTTCTGGACACTTCAAATGTTTTCTCGCGGTATTCCTATGGCTGTTTATGGGGATGAATTTGCTCGTACCCAAAATGGCAATAACAATCCTTACAACATTGACTCTGTTGCCACTTGGAATAACTATGATATGATCAAATCCGACAGCCCTCATTTAGTAAGCACTGGCGATGGCGGATCGTATCATAATAATTTTGGAAAAGATGGAAATGCTGATGGGAAAAATGCCCTATTCTTATTCGTAAAAGAACTTGTCAATTTACGAAAATCCCACAAATCCTTACATCAAAACAATTATAATGTCCCTTATAATTTTGCAAAAGCCAATGGCGGTGGTTTAGATGGCTCAGATCGAGCTGTTCGTGTTCATATTGACGGTTCTGTAGTAGGCGACAGCGATTTCCTCGTTCTCGTTAATACTTGGAGTGATAATATTATCTTCAACATTCCAAATGCTGATTCTGGAAAACGCTGGGTACGAGTCATTGACACAGCCTCTTGGGCCGAAGCAAACAACAACTTCTGGGCCAATGATACTGCATCTGTCAGCGGCACTTACACTGTCAATAGTTGGTCAACTGTAATCTTACAAGCAAAATAACAAATCAAAATTTCTAAAAAAAAATAACCTGGAAGCTAAAAAATCTTCCAGGTTATTTTTTTATAAACGGATAAAAATTATATTTTTCTCGTATTTTTTTTATCATTTCAAGAGTGGCATTTTTATCTTCTATAGAGATAACATTATTTTTCCAAAGTGCAAATACTTGCAACAAATATGAAACTGTCCAAATTAAGGCTATTTTAAAAAATAAAGATATAGTTAAGTATGATGATATTTTATAAAAGACAGCATATATTATAAAACAGTAGGTAAATGTTTTAAAAAGTTTTTTCCAAGGTAGCCAATCTTGAAATTTTATTTTAAGAACATGAGTAAGAATAATTGTATATATCAATGTACTCAAAGCAGTTGATAAGAAAGTCCCAAGAGCCGGGCCAAGAAGGCCTAATGAAGGAATCAGATATATTCCAAAAAGTAAGTTACAAAGTACAGTAGCCAAAGCAATATAGAATATATATTTCGTTTTATTAAGAGCTTGTAAAAAAAGATCTGGGCAATATAGCTGCAAAGGAAGTATTGAAATATATAAAGCAAAAATAGGTGTGCTGGCAATATATTTTTTTGTATAAAAAAGAAGAATAAGATCAACATGAATCAAAAGAAAAGAAAAAAACATTGGTATTATTAGAATAGCACCTCGAATAATTTCCGTATGATAAATTTCTATGATTGTAGAATGTTCATTATTCTGATAACATCTTACTAATTTAGGCATTAAAAGTAAACCAATGCTAAATATAATACTTTTTCCAAATGGAATTTCAATTGCACCACGGGAATATACAGCATACGTTTCAGGTAACATAAAACTTGAAATAAGAAAACTATCTAGTTTAGCAGCTATAACTAATAATGCAAAAGAAGATACTAAGGGAAAAGAATACAGTAATATTTCTTTACATAGTTTAAAATCCATCCCCAGCCATTCGCCAGCAAAATAATAACGAACTAATTTTATTAAGAAATACGTTTTAATCAATTCGATCAAAGCATTGATCAGAAAAAGATATTTTAATTCAACATGCAAATAACTAAACATACCTAGAATAGGATACATAATAAAGGAAGAAAAAAATTCTATATTCCATATATAACATTGCTTTTTAGCAACAATAGCAACAGAAATGAAAATTTCATTAAGAGTTCTTAATGCAAGGTTTAAAATAATAACACTAAATAATGGTATCAGATTGGGATTAGAAAATAAATCACATATAAAGTTCCAAATAAAAAAAAGTAACAAAATAAAAAAAATAATTGAGACTAAAAGCATGATAATAATATGATACAAAACATTTTTAGGATTATCAAAATTCTTCTCAACAAAATATATTACTGCTTTCGGAAGACCAAGGGCAACCACACCATATAGTGTTGAAAAAAGTAATGTGCCTTGTTGATAAGTACCTAGTAATACATCAGAATAATAACGTGTAATAATAATACCAACTAAAATAGCCGAAAATATTTTTAATATATTGCTTATAATCATCAAAATTCGATTTTTCATAACTCAATATCTTTTCTCAAAAAATATTCCTGTCACCTAGATTTTTCGAGGTAACAGGATTCTTAACTATTTAACCTTGCTTACTTTTTTTTTGTAATATTCTTTCTATTTCCATGCGAGCTTCAACTCTTGCTCGAGAATTAGCTAAAGGATGTTTATCTAAAAATTCTTGTAGATATTTTATTGCAAGATCTGGATTATCTTGAAGCAAAGCAATTTTTGCAAGATTACGATAGTGATTAGATAAGTCAGGGGAAACTTCAAGAAGTTTTTTCAATATTTCGCTTGCTTGATCTGCATATTTATTCATTTGAGCCTGATGTTTAGCCTTTTTACTAGGTTCTTTAGTTTCTTCTCTTAAACGTGCTTCACGGCCAGCTAATTCATAATTCCAATCGGCCATTAGAACTTCTGCTAATTGCCAATTTAAACGATTATCTTCTATAGTATCTTTAAGATTTACAACATACTGATCTAAAATTTGTTTTTTATCTTCTTTAATATCCGGTGCTGCTCGTTCTTCTTGAACTTTAGCCAGATCTTTTTGATATGCAGCAAGTTCTTGATCCATCAATTTTATATACATTGTCATGGAATCAATCGCTTGGGGAAACTCATCGATTCCTTTTGCCGCATAAGTCATTGCAAGCATTTTATGAAGGCCATGATTACCAGTATCGATAGCAATAGCTTTTTGAAAATGAGTTTGACTTTTATTTAACCATGTCATTTTCTGGGTTTGCTCTGTTTCGATCTGCTTAACCCAGACATCAAAATTAGTGCTATTTTCATCAACCTTTTGAGCTTTTTTAAGCATATCTGCAATTTTAGCACTGCAGTCTAAAGATTTCTTATAATATATAGCACCTAAGCCATAATTTAGCCAAGGATCTGTATCATCAAGTTTATAGGTTTTCTGAAAAATCTCTTCGGAATCTTCAAATTGGTTTAAAAAATAAAGTGTCCAACCTTTAGAAACTAAAGCATGTTTATATTTTGGATCTATGCCTAAAGCAAAATTTAATTGAGTAAGCGCGTTCTCATACTTTCCTTTTACATAATATTCCTGGGCACGTTCCATATAGTCATCGCGTTGCTTAATCTTTTCTTGATTTAGACTACAACCCATAATATATATATAACAAAAAATAATTAGCACTATCTTAAAAATATTCATATTTTTTTTCCATAAGGTAGGAAAATATTTGTTGCGGCCTTTGATTGTACCCAATCAAAGGTTAAGCGGCAAATATTTTCCGTTAAAAAATAAAGGTAGGAAAATATTTGTTGCGGCCTTTGATTGTACCCAATCAAAGGTTAAGCG
>CAZPDM010000008.1:45949-61102 GCA_964585305.1 uncultured Planctomycetota bacterium
GCAAATATTTTCCGTTAAAAATATTTGATTGCTTTCTTAGATAGAATCAATATTCTCATTTTTATTTTCTTGTTTAATTTGAGGAATTTCTTCAAAGCGTACTTTCTTTTTACGAGGGGAAGCTCCCTGTGAACGCAAATATAATTTTTGTCCGATTTCGGGATGTAATGCTATTGGTTTAAATAAAAATTCTTGCATAAGTTCCGGAAGAAAAACTAATACTTTATCATTATCTAAAAATCTACTAATAAACGCAGTATATTGTTCCCCTTTTGTTTTTTGAAGATACTTATAAATCCAATATTGTGAACGTAAATGTTCTGCATTCTTTATCATTTTTTCCATACGTTCAATATTTAATTTTATTCTTTGTAAATCTTTTGCATTATATGGCAATGGTTCATTTCTTAACAAAGCAACAAGTTGACGTTGGATGATCAAATCGCTATATCGTCGCATTGGAGATGTAGCTTGAAGATATGCGGGAGATGCTAAAGTATAGTGAGTACCCGGCTCTAAAGAAAGACTTGCTGACGGCAATGACCAACGAATTTTTAATGGATATAGTGGATCGTCTGGAGAAATATCAGCAATAGATGCAGTAGGAGCTGATTGTAATCGAAAAAGAGTAGCCGCTTTATTCTGCATAAAATATTTTGCTACCTCTGTATTAAAAAGAATCATTAACTCTGAAACAACCAAATTTCCAGGCATAGGTTGTAAAAGTTTTAAAGTAACATCACCATCGCTTATTTTTATTTTAATATCTGGAATTTCTGCAATAACGGCTCCATTTAACCGTCTCTTTTCTCTTAATTGCAAAGCAATTTTTTGAATTTGTAAAAATTCCTCTTCTTGCCCTAAAGACTCATTTGGAGAAGTTTGTTCATACGTTCCACGTCTGGCTAATTCTAAAACGGTTTGCTCAAAATGATACTTAATTAAATCACCTTGATCATTAAAATAAAAAAAACCAGAAATTGTAGGCCGTCCTACTCCAACATCTAAAGTTAAGCATTCTTTTACTAACTCTACAGGAAAAATAAAATATTTTTGATCGGGAAAATAAACATTAGAAAAATGTTCCTGGGCAAATCGATCTAATTCGCTATCTTTCTCAATACAAGAAGCAACATCTGCAATATGAACACCAATAACATGATAACCATCTTCTTGGTAATAGGAAATAGCATCATCCACTTCAAAAGTTTCAATATCATCTATTGCAATATTCCAAAAAT
The DNA here is from genome assembly GCA_964585305.1 of uncultured Planctomycetota bacterium. Taxonomy (GTDB): domain Bacteria; phylum Planctomycetota; class Uabimicrobiia; order Uabimicrobiales; family JABWCH01; genus CAZPDM01. The sequence goes on from CAZPDM010000008.1 coordinate 47,191, forward strand.
CTTTTAAATACCGACGATTTTCTAAATGTGTAGGAGTTTTTCGTATTCTCTCAGATTCAGCAAATAAACTTGAAGAAAATTCCCAAGAAATTCCCAAACGATACAATGTTTCATTTATATCTTTTGGCAGCACTCCTTTTTGTTCAAGTAGAGCAAGAGCATCATCCGCAGTAAGCGATAATATATTAGCAAAACGTTTTGCTTCAGGTGTAGCCTTATCTTCACCTTCTAAAGCATACTTTTTTAAAGAATCCAGTAATTTTTTTGCAGGTTCTACTTCTGGATTAAAAATTACGTCTTTATCTTGAAGCCAAGATAATAAATTATCCTCTACAGTGCGATTTTGCTCTTCTATTAAAGCACGACGCAAATTAGCTTCAACTAATTCTTTAGAAACCTTAACAAAATATCCATTTCGATAAGTAAAATGTGGCTGTTTATTTGACAAAGAAATCCATAACGCACCAACATTATCATCCTTTAAATCCTGAAAATATGACGCTGCTAAATCTTGGAAAGAATATTCATCATCCAAATCACAACATTCCCATAATATGGATAAATCAACGGTTTGTTTTTGAAAATTCTCGTTAGCAGTTTTCAAAGCAATTTTCATCGTTTTTTCATTATCTGCAACGCAAGATGTTTTAAACATATAAAGAATTTTTGAAGTAGCAATTTTTGCTTTTTCACCTGTTTCTAAATAAATTTCAGTTTTATCTGTTTCCTGTTTTAAAATCAATCCTAAAAGCAAATCACCACGCCGCTCAATCCCTGCCAGCTTATAATTTTTCATAAAGGAAAACGCTCCGTAAATTTTAACAAATAACTATACTTCAGAAAGCCAAATTTAATTAGCAGATTATTTTGAGATCTAATTTAACGGAGTAATATCCATTTTATTATCTTTGCCAAGTAAGTATCTAGCAGAGATCTCACCTCCTATAACATCTGCAACATTAGAAACATTTTTCAACATAGAAAGAAATTCATTATAATCTAAGTCTTTTAAATCTTTTCGAGCAACAATAACTTCAATAAAGTTATCTTTACTTAATGCAAATTTAGCACTCATAGTTTCCAATTTTGAATTTAATCGCAACAGTTCTTCAAACAATTGGTATTTTTGCTCTGGAGTATCAATGCTAGAAATATCAAATAAAGTAGAGCTAAGATAAAGAATATCTTCTTTTTGGAAAATAGTCAGCTCAAGTTTTGCTGTTCCAGATCGAAAATCAATCCGAAAAACGCCCGGCTGAGTTTCGACAAGTTCTTTCACTTTACCAGAAGTAAGGCGATTTAAATATTCATTAACTAATTTAATTCTACGATCTAATTCCATTTGTTATCTCCCAAAATATCAAAGAAAAAAGTAATCTCTTACACTTTTTCCTTATTAAAAAAGCCGCAGAATTATACTGCGGCAACATTTTTTTCAGCCTTCAAGCATTGTACCAGCAATTATTCTGGTGTATTAGTTATATCATCTTGTTCTTGGTTAGATGATTTTTTTTCTGATTCAGTAGATTCTTCCTGAATAGGAGATTGTTCCACTACTTGATTTAATGCGTTCTTTTCTGATTCAGTAGATTCTTCCTGAATAGAAGATTGTTCTACTATAGGAGCCGGTTCTAAATTAGTAAGTATAGCGTGAATAGCTGGAGAAATAGGTTGTTCATCAGGACTTTCTGGAGGAAGTTGAACTTGTTTTCCATCGCTCCATATATCATCTAATTCATAAAATTTACGACCTTCTTCTGAAAAGATATGAAGAACAACATCGTCGTAATCAAGAATTGCCCAACGGCCAGTTTCTAAGCCTTCGCTTCCTTGTGGCCTAATTTTTTGTTTAGATAATATGTCTTTTAAATCTTGAATCATCGCCTGATTATGACGATTAGTTAATCCTGTACAAATTACAAAATAATCTGCTAAGGAACTAACTTTAGATATGTCAATAATGGTAATATCTTTCGCTCTATTTTGTCGAACATATTTACCAATAAATATGGCCAAATCTTTAGGGTTCATGTTTTCCTGTTTAACTTAAAATTTTTTAACTTTTAGAATATTGATTCTTCAGTCTCTGATGTTTTTTTAGCTTTTGTTTCTGCTTTAATTTCTGGAGGAGCTAACTCTTTTTTAAAAGAAGATTCAAAGAAAATTTTTCCATCTTTAGCATCAACATAGATAAAATTTTGTTTTTGAAATTTTCCTTGAAGTAAATCTTCGGAAATAGGATCCTCAAGAAGTCTTTGCATAGCTCGTTTAAGAGGACGAGCACCAAAATCAGGATCAAAGCCTTTATCAACAATAATGTCTTTAGCTGATTGGCTCAATTCCATTATTAGACCTTTATTTTTAATGCGGTCTTTTAATCCAAGCAATTCGATTTCTAGAATATTTTGGATATTAACTTTATTTAATGGCTTAAAGACGATCAAATCATCAAGACGGTTGATAAATTCTGGGCGGAAATGATTTTCAACTTCCTTAAGCAATTGTTCTTTCATTTTTTCATAAGTGATCTCATCACTGGAATTATGAAAACCTAAAGAAGTTTGATTTTTAATTTGCCTTGCACCAATATTAGAAGTCATAATTAAAATAACATTTTTGAAATCTACATGGCGGCCAAAAGAATCTGTCAGGCGACCTTCGTCCATAATTTGCAAAAGCATATTAAAAACATCAGGATGAGCTTTTTCAATTTCATCAAATAACACTACAGCATAGGGACGGCGACGGATTTTTTCTGTAAGTTGTCCGCCTTCTTCATAACCAACATATCCTGGAGGAGCACCTGTTAAACGACTAACATTATGCTTTTCCATATATTCGCTCATATCCACAACAATCAAAGATTCTTCTTGGCCAAACATAAATTTAGCAAGAGATTTTGCAAGGTGTGTTTTTCCAACACCTGTTGGACCTAAAAATATAAAACTTCCCATTGGACGATGTGGATCTTTAAGACCTGTACGACTGCGGCGAATAGCTCGGGAAATTGCAGCAATTGCTTCTTCCTGGCTAACAATAACTTTTTTCAACGTCTCTTCCATAGTAAGCAATCGTTGGGCTTCGTCTTTTTCTAAGCGAGTTAAAGGAATTCCAGTAATATTTGAAACTGTTTCACAAATAATATCTGTATCAACCAATCCTTCACTTTGTGAAATATTTTCGCGCCATTGACGATGAATTTCATCGCGTTTTCGTTTTTGCTTCATTACGGAATCACGAAAACGAGCAGCACGTTCAAAATCTTGATTGGCAACAGCTTCTTCTTTTTCTTTATCTAACTTTCGAATACATTCATCAAGTTCTTTAAGATCTGGTGGCTTTGTCATGCTTTTTAAGCGAACACGCGCGCCAGCTTCATCCATTACATCAATTGCTTTATCGGGTAAATATCGCCCTGTGATATAGCGATCTGCTAATTCTACAGCAAGTTGCAATGCTTCATCTCGATATTTAACACGATGGTGGGCTTCGTATTTATCTCTCAAGCCCTTAAGAATATCTAAGGCTTCTGAAGCAGATGGCGGTTCTACAATAATAACTTGAAATCTTCGTTCCAAAGCCCCATCTTTTTCAATATACTTGCGATATTCATCTAAAGTTGTTGCGCCAATACATTGAATTTCACCACGAGAAAGTGATGGCTTTAAAACATTCGAAGCGTCAATCGCGCCTTCTGCACCACCAGCACCTACGAGCGTATGTAATTCGTCAATAAAAAGGATAATATTTTTAACACGTTTTACTTCGCTCATAACAGCTTTAATACGTTCCTCAAATTGCCCACGATATTTGGTTCCGGCAACCATCATAGCTAAATCAAGTATAACAATACGGCGATCGCGTAAAATCTCTGGAACGTCTCCGCGTACAACTTTTTGAGCCAGACCTTCAACAATAGCCGTCTTTCCAACGCCTGCTTCGCCTAATAAAACAGGATTATTTTTAGTACGGCGAGATAGGACTTGAACAACCCGTTCGATCTCTTTTTCTCGACCAATCACAGGGTCCAATTTTTGATTACGAGCTAAATCAGTAAGATCACGGCCAAAAGCATCAAGCGCGGGGGTTTTGGATTTGGCAGAATTTGGAGCATTAGGATTTTTTTCCGCGCTAACTGTAGCTGATTCTGCACCCAAAAATTCTAAAACTTCATCGCGTAATTCTTCAAGTTTAAGACCTACAGATGTTAATGCCTGCGCAGCTACACTATCGTTTTCTCTTAAAAGTCCTAAGAGCAAATGTTCTGTACCAATATAATTATGACCTAGATTATTAGCTTCCTCAAGTGCTAACTCCAAAACCTTTTTTGCTCTAGGTGTAAAGGGGAGTTGCCCCATTTGAATTGTGCCGGATCCAGGTTTTACAATACGTTCTATTTCTGCGCGGATTTTTCGAGGATCAACATCCAAATTTTTGAGTACATTCGCAGCTACTCCACTTCCTTCTTGGATAAGCCCTAAAAGAATATGTTCTGTGCCAATATACTCATGATTTAAACGTTGAGCTTCTTGCCGCGCTAGACTCATGACTTTTCGCGCTCTTTCCGTAAAACGTTCAAACATAAGGCGTTATTCCTTTCCAGGTGACTATTCCCTGGCTAATATTAACAACAAACGAGACTATTTTTTACTATTTTAATCTAATTTACATAGAAAATCAACAAAATTTTTTTATGAAAATTTGCTTATATTTTTTGATTGAAAATTGTATGATTAACTGATACAATTCGCTTATTAAAATAATTCCTAAATTATTTCTTTGGAAGGTTGGCGCATGAATTTATTCATACCAGGCTATAGTATTGAACGACTTATTAAAGAAGGTGGTTTTGGTACAGTATATCAAGCAAAAAGAGCAATTGATCGCCAAACTGTCGCAATTAAAATGCTCAATCCTGCTCCTGCCTCACATTGGCTTCAACGTGAAGAATTTTACCATGAGGTAAAACTACTGAAGAGCTTAAATCATCCCTATATTGTTAAAACTTATGGTGTTATTCAAGGAACACCACGTCCTGCAATGTGCATGGAATATTTTGAAAGCGAAACTCTTAAAACTTTAATCTTGCAAAAATCAACTATTTTAGGTGATAAAGGAATTGGCATTTTCAGAAAAATTTGCGAATCACTTCAATATCTTCATAGCCTAAAAATTGTGCATAAAGATATAAAACCAGAAAATATTTTAGTGAATGCTCAGGGAGAAGTAAGACTCATAGATTTTTCAATTGCAGAAAAGTTAAGTTTTTTTTCCATGTTTAAGCCTCGTCGAAGAGAAGGCACCCCGTTATATATGGCTCCGGAACAAATTCAATGTAAACGTCCGGATGCTCGTACCGATATTTTTGCTTTAGGAGCAGCATTTTATGAAGCATTTAGTGGTCGAGCACATCTTACTGCTCCCTCCGATAAAGCATTGCTTCAACAACAACTCAAAGCTCCTGTAACAAAAATGAGAGCCTTTAATAAAAAAATTCCTTATCAGTTAGATTCAATTATTCTCCGAATGTTAAAAAAACGTCCAGAAGAACGCTTCCAAAGTATTTCAGAAATACTCTTTGAACTTAATAAATTTGCAACAAGCGATATTTTATATCAAGGAAATATTATTACTGAAGATGAACCAACTAAATAATGCTTATCTCAGTTACTAGCAAATTCAATTGCTATAATATGTTGTGTAGTATATAGACGGATTTTGCTAAAAAAATAGCAATTTCCCTTGACAGAAAAAAAATAAAAAATATATTTAATGAAAATAAATTATCGTTCTATTCGGTAGAATTTTGATAAAAGATTTATGATTGCTTAAATAAGCAGCTTTAAAACCAAAATAACAACCACCTTGGAGAAATTTAGATGAATCCTGTTATTCAAAAAAATCTTGAAGTTCTCAAAAACCTAAAAATTGATATGTATAATAAAGATTTTTTATTAACATGGCAAAAATCTGACGATGAAATTAAAAGTGTATTACTTCTTGCAGAATGTCTTAAAGAAATGCACAAAGCAGGGATCTCTTGCAAAATTTTTGATACTGGCTTAGCTATTTCTATTTTTAGGGACAAATCTACAAGAACACGTTTTAGTTTTGCTTCCGCAGTCAATAGCCTTGGACTAGGACTTTCTGAATTAGATGAAGAAAAATCGCAAGTTTCACATGGCGAAACAGTACGAGAAACTGCCAATATGATTTCTTTTTTAACAGAAACCATTGGAATTCGCGATGATATGTTTTTAGGCGAAGGTAATCGTTATATGAGAGAAGTCTCCGCAGCTGTACAAGATGGTTATGAACGAGGAGTCTTACACCAACGTCCTAGCATTATTAACTTACAATGTGATATAGATCATCCTACACAAACTATGGCGGATCTTATGCAATTAAAAGCATACTTTGGTGGATTAGAAAATCTTAAAGGAAAAAAAATTGCTATGACTTGGGCATACTCTCCAAGTTATGGAAAACCACTTTCAGTTCCGCAAGGGATTATTGGATTGATGACTCGTATGGGAATGAAAGTTTCCTTAGCGTATCCTAAAGGATATGATCTGATTCCTGAAGTAATTAAATTAGCAGGAGAAAATGCAACAAAGTATCATGGTAGTTTTGAAGTCCTTGATAGTATGGAAGCCGCTTTTGAACAAGCAGATATTGTATATCCCAAATCTTGGGCACCTTTTCAAGTAATGGAACGCCGAACTGAATTGCTTAAGAAAAGTGATAAAGCTGGTTTAACGGCCCTTGAAAAAGAATGCTTGGCCAATAATGCTAAATTCCAAAATTGGGAATGTGATGAAAAGAAAATGGCTTTAACTGCTGCTAATGGAAAAGCACTATATATGCACTGTTTACCTGCCGATATTTCCGATGTTAGCTGTACTCATGGAGAGGTCTCTAAAGAAACTTTTGAAAAAGCTCGCATTGAAACTTACAAACAAGCCGGATTTAAACCGTTTATTATCTCTGCATTGATATTCCTCACTCGTATTCAAGACCCAGCCCAAAAACTTGAACAACTTATTCAACGAAATTTTACCAGAAAATAAAAGTATGTTAAGGCGCAGTGAAAACTGCGCCTTGGATTTTTGAAAAAAAGGAATCTTATGAAAAGATTTGTATTTATAGTTATTTTAGTATTTTGTACATTATCCTTACTAACACAACCTAAAAAACAAGTAGATGAATTCCCTGAACAAAATAAAAATGATATAGAAAAAAAAACCGAAACAAAAGTTGCAAATAATTCTGAAAAAAATTTTGAAGGATTTACCTTTCTTCGTGTTGCAACTTATACTTGTAATACAATTACAAAGACTGTTGAAGAATATCTCCATGAAAAAACTGGATTGGAATTTGTTTTAATTCCAGGCGGAACATTTCTTATGGGAAGCGAAAATGGTTATCCCAATGAAAAGCCTGTTCATCAAGTAACATTATCTCCCTATCTTATTAGCAAAACAGAAGTAACACAAGAAGCCTGGTATAAAATTATGGGGAACAATCCTTCTTATTTTAAGAAAGGAAATAATTATCCTGTAGAAAGAATATCTTGGGATATGGCAATGGAATTTTGCCAAAAATCTGGTTTGCAACTTCCTACAGAAGCTCAATGGGAATTTGCGGCAAGAGCAGGAAGCGATGGAGATTATTGTTATGGAAATGGAATCGAGCAGCTTGAAGAATATGCCTGGTATAATATAAATTCAAGTGAAACCCATCCGGTAGCACAAAAAAATCCAAATGCGTTTGGATTATATGATATGAGTGGAAATATTTGGGAATGGTGCGCAGACTGGTATCAAGAATCATACTCTAATGATTCTGTAACTGATCCAACAGGGCCAGCTCAAGGGCAACATCGTGTAGATCGTGGTGGTGGTTGGTTTAGAGACGCTTCAGCACTTCGTTCTGCATACCGTGGAAAACGAGATCCATCTGGTGCAGACAAAATTATTGGTTTTAGAGTCGTAGCCAAAAAGCAATAAAAAACAATAATTTAGTAAAAAACAGTAAAAAAAAACTGAAAATATATCATTTAAAAAAAACTTATCACACTATTTTTTTTGTGATAAGGCTAATAAAAAATTAAGGGAAAAAAGTTATGATGTATTTAAAATTATTCATTATGGTATGCAGCTTATTTTTATTTACTGCTAATGGAATTTGTACAGAAACTTGGGAAAAAATTTCTCCCATTGTAGGCTCAACTCCATCAGCACGTGAAGGACATAGTGCTTGTATCAGCAATAATAACATATATATCTTTGGAGGAAGAACAACTTTATCTCGTGAAACACTAAAAGATTTATGGATATATATGATTGACGCCAGACAATGGATCAGCAGAGATACAGGAACACAACGCTACGGACATAGTTCAGTTATCAAAGATGGCATTATGTATGTTTTTGGAGGAATAGATGGTAATGGAACTGTTTTAAATACAATGCAAGCCTATTCTATTAGCGATTCCAAATGGACATCTAAAACTACAGGACCCTCTGCAAGATACGACCAACGAATGGTTTTAATCGGATCTAAAATTTGGTTATATGGGGGAAGAAATTCTGAATCTACTATTCCTGATGTTGAGTTATGGCGGTATGATATTGATAAAGATTCTTGGACAAAATTTACCGGTAATATAAATAATCCCATGCCTGTTAAACGCTTCGGACATCACCTATTTGCAAATGGAACTAAAATTTATGTTTATGGAGGAAAAGGCACAAGTGGGTTATTATCCGATATGTGGGTATATAATACAGAACTTGATACATGGACAGTTATAGAACAAAAAAATAAAATAGTTGCACGTGCATATTCTGGACATGTTAATACATCCGAAGGATTTTGGTTAATTGGTGGGAAAATTAACCAAAGAGAAGGCTTTGATTATACTCAAGACAGTCCTTATAATATAGATTCAGATGATTATTCCAATCGTGCTGAGATTACTACAGATGCACACTGGTATTATGAAATTTCAGAGAATACCTGGTCTGCTAAAAAAACTACGCCTTTAACAGTCAATGCAACTGCAGTTTTATATAGTGCATTCACAAGTACTAAAGTACAATATTATCTATTTGGCGGGTATGATGACGGAGTAACAAAGTCCACCCTTTATAAATATACTACAACATCAAGCAATGATGATGACGACGATGATGACGATGACGATGATGACGATGATGCAATATTATCTTGCGGTGCTACAGGAATTGAAGTTATTTTTGCTTTGCTGATATTGTTTCTGTTAAAGCAATATTCTTCAAAAAAGAACTGCTAATCCAAAACTCTAAACTCAGATCTTTTAAAAATCTAAAAAAAACATTTTTGGGATATGAGAAAATTTGTCCATCGTAAAAAATACTAAATATGCAAATTTTCTCATAACAAAATATTCCCTATTAGAATATTTTAGAAGGGTGGGCAAGCAATGATACATTGGTATGCATTAAGTGAATTCGCAAAAAAACTATGTCATCAAACAAATCGCAATGAAATATGGAAAAATTTAGATGAACTTCTTCAAAAAATCAAAATTGCTCATAGCTGGGGGATCTTTGAATCCGAACAATATCAAGCTATCCACATTATTCAAGATGACAATTCTACTTGGCATGAAATTGGTACAAAAATGGGGGAACTATATCAATTAAATAATGGTGGATGGAAAATATCTTTAGCAATATCCCCTGATTTAATTTTGCACATTGAAAATCCTAAAGAAATTACCAGAAATTTTCAAGATTTTCTTGTCATTTTGTCCTGCCTTCTTCAGCTTTGGTTAGGCCAAGAAAAAAATAAAACACCTATCGCAAAGCGTTTAAAAATCCCACTCGATATATCTTTAAATACTGGAAAAGAAATTGATGAAGCACCAACAGAAATTATTATAGCCAAACCTTTATCACATTTTTCGCTAAGAAGTCAATTAACATTTGACTACAAAAAAATTATTGGCGAGAGTATTGCTTTAATAGATGTTTTACGGACCATAGATAAAATTGCACCATCAGATAAAATACCTGTACTTATTCAAGGAGAAAGTGGTACAGGAAAAGAATTGATTGCACAAGCAATACATGAAAATAGCCCGCGTAAAGACAAACCGTTTCTCAGTGAAAATTGTGCGGCAATTCCTGAGACTCTTTTAGAAAGCGAATTATTTGGATATACAAAAGGATCCTTTACTGGAGCATACCAAGACAAAAAAGGTCTTTTTGAAATTGCACATACAGGAACTTTATTTCTAGACGAATTAGGTGATATGAGTCAGGGAATGCAAAAAAAATTACTACGAGCTTTACAAGAGGGAGAAATAAGACCTGTTGGTGGCAAACAAGTTAAAAAAGTAGATGTACGATTGATTGCTGCCACAAATAAAAATCTTGTAGAAGAAATGAAACAAGGGAGATTCCGAGAAGATTTATTTTATCGTTTAAATGTTGTAAACATTGTTTTACCTCCTTTACGTCAACGTGGTAAAGATATAATGCTTCTTTTCCAATATTTTATTGCAGAACAATCAAAAAATATGAATAAGCCTATACCAATTATTGAGCCTGAAGTCGAAGATTTTCTTTTGCATTATTCCTGGCCAGGAAATATACGACAAATGCAAAATGAAGCAAAAAGAATCATGGCTTTATTGGATGGGAATTCTATAACTAAAAAGGAACTTTCACAAGAAATCATTAAAAATACAAGAAAGGAACCATAATGATTTTACGAAGCATTTTATTTGTATTTCTATATAGTTTATTAAGTCAATTCCTCCTAGCACAACCTAAACAGCCGATTGTAATCCGCATAGCAACAGTTGTCCCAGAAGGATCATCTTGGGTTAAATGTTTGAAAAATATTGATCAAGACTGTCGAAAAATAGGAATTCAATTTATTCTTTATGCAGGAGGAACCGCTGGCGAGAACCAGGCGATGGTACAAAAAATCAAAGGCGGACAATTAGATGGCGCAGGATTAGCTGCTGCTGCATTAGGAGAATTTTCTCCTAGATTACGCATCATGGAAATTCCTTATATGTATCGATCTCTTGATGAATGGAAATTTGTTTTTAAAGATATTCGTTCTGAAGTTGAAGCAGATTTAGAAAAAGCAAATTATATTGTAATGGGATGGGCCTATGCAGGATTTGCCTATATTTATTCTTACTCTCCTATTCGCACAATTGCAGACTTCAGAAAATCCAAACCTTGGATTTATCCTGGCGATCCTTTGATGGAAGACGGATTCCGTGAACTACAAGCCAGTGGAGTAGCTTTAGGAAGTAGTGGTGTTTTACCTGCTCTACAAAATGGTATGGTACAATGTGTTTATAACTCACCTTATGGATTGCTGGCAATGCAATGGCATACTAATGTAAAATATTGGACAGATTCTCCTATTGAAAATCCTATTGGTGCAGTAATCATTACCAAAAAAGCCTACGAACGAATCCCCTTGCAATATCGCTCCGTATTTCGCGAAATTTGTCGCAAACACTTCTTTAACCTTGCTGCCCAAATTAACCAGGATAATGAAGATGCTTTCAAAGAACTTGAACAAAAATATAACATTCAAAAAGTTACACCTGATGAAGAATGGCTTCGAGAATTTGAACAATTTGGAAAACGAATTGCAGAAAGACAAATTGGGAAACTTTACTCCAAAGAATTTCTCCAAAGAGTTGTAGAAATTCAGGAAAAATTCCGCAGTAAAAAAAATTAAGAAATCTCAAAAAAAAATACATGCCATAATAGCATGTATTTTTTTTTGAGATTTTCGCTTAAAAAAAAGTGAGAGAAATCGCTAATCCTTCATTTATGGTGGAAAGATATCTTTGTTCTTAAAATTGTTCTGCGATTTTCAAAACTTCCAAAAGATTGGGTACTGTAACAACGTGGTTTGCAGCAACTTTAACTGCATCAGCTTTGGGACAAAATGCAATGGATTTGCCAACGGATTCTAATAAACAAATATCATTTAGCCCATCACCAATAACTACAACTTGATCTACTGAAATATTAAGTCTATCGCAAAGATGAAGCATGACATTTTTTTTGCAATTAAGATGCTTTGTGCAACCTTGTGAATGTTGCATTGCCTGGGAAAATGAGATTTCTCCACTGGCAACACCATTTCGAAATCTCATTAAATGGGCTACACTAAAATCAGCAAAAACCCTTCGTCGGACAATTTCAGAAGCTATTTTAAAGCTGTCTGTAACAATACCAACATGATAGCCTTTTTTTCTAAGGCCTATAATAGTATCCACAGCACCTGGCATTAAAGGAACTGTTCTTGCAGTTTGTTCAAAATCAGCACGAGGAACACCAGTGAAAATTTTAGCAATTTGTTGAGAACGTTCTTCAGCAGACATGCTATTATTATCCAAGAAATGTGCAAGTTCTTTTGTTTTATGAGTACGTTCTGCTAAACTTTGAATAAATCTTCCATTTAATATAACTCCATCCATATCAAATAAAGCTAGTTTTTCAATTTCTCCAAAGGCTTTCATCATAATTTCAAGTTCGGATTGAGCATGTCGCTCGATTTCCTGTACCTCATGTATTTGCTCTAAGTGTAGACGATTGTATCGTGCTGCCCGATTTAAAATAGCATGGCATACTTGTCTTGCCATATCGCCTAATATTTCCAAGCTATGGCTATTGTGTTCGATGTAACCAATATCAACTTGTTGAATCCTAGCTCCAATATGAGCCGCATCTAAAAGCAAACAAATATCCACACCATAGTCTGATTCAAAATGCAGCTTTTGCAAAAGAGAACGTTTTACAGCAATAATCCCACCTAAAGGTTGAACAATATGGCTAATTTCAGGAAAGAAAATAAGCAATAAAGGACGTGCTGTTAAAATAGTAACACGACCAGCACTCCTGCAAAAATTTGCTTTTATAAAATCTGCTTGATCTTGTAAAATTGGTGTAGCAATTTTTTCAATTAAATCTTTGGATAAATTTGAAAGATCTCCATCTAAATATACAATTACTTCATTTTTTGCAACATGTAATCCATCTTGCATTGCAGCTCCTTTTCCTAACAAAGAAGCTGTAATTACTTTTGCTCCAGCTGCTTCTGCTATACTAGCGGTATCATCTACAGAACCATCATCTACCACAATTATTTCTGAAACCAAAGAACAACTTTTGGCAAATTCTACAACATATTTTATTGTAGCACCTTCATTTAAACATGGAACAATTACGGAAATCATTTGTTCTCCTTTTAAGTTAGAGTTTTTTTAAATAAAAAAGATTAAAAAAATATTTTTTTATGATCCTTTTTTTAGATTGTTGGTTTTATGAAAGAAAAGGGGAATTTTCTTTCCCTGAAAAAATGTAAAATGTAAATAATTTTAAAAGTATTTTTATAAATGGAGGTTTTACCATGAACAAAACTATCTTATTAGTATTTGCTGCAATGTTTGTTTTTTCTGGATTGATTTCTGCACAAGAAAGCCTTTTCCCAGAAGATAAATGCGCAAAATGCTCTTGCGCTCAAGATTGCCAATGCGCCGAAGGTAAATGTACTTGTGAAGGCAACCAAGACGGCAAATGCGTTTGTGAAAAATGTTGTTGTAAAGAAAAATGTTGCAAAGAAGCTAAAGCCGCTTGCAAAGAAGGCTGCAAATGTGAAAAATGCTCTGAAAAATGCAAAGCCGCTTGCAAAGAAGGCTGCAAATGTGAAAAATGCTCTGAAAAATGCAAAGCCGCTTGCAAAGAAGGCTGCAAATGTGAAAAATGCTCTGAAAAATGCAAAGCCGCTTGCAAAGAAGGCTGCAAATGTGAAAAATGCTCTGAAAAATGCAAAGCCGCTTGCAAAGAAGGCTGCAAATGTGAAAAATGCTCTGAAAAATGCAAAG
>CAZPDM010000008.1:61202-78757 GCA_964585305.1 uncultured Planctomycetota bacterium
AAAGCCGCTTGCAAAGAAGGCTGCAAATGTGAAAAATGCTCTGAAAAATGCAAAGAGACTAAAAAATGTGGACAAAAAGAAGGTTGCAAATAATTAAAAGCGCAAAGCACTAAGAGCTAAGAGAAAATATATGATTTCTAAAAACACCTTGAGAATATTCTCAGGGTGTTTTTTTATGGAAAAAAATTTTCAGTTTTAAGATTTTGCTGTTTCTAGTTCTGCTTGCTTTTGTTCTTCAGGAGTCATTCTGATAATTGTAATATCAAATGCAGCACAAAATCCAGAAATTAACGGACTAAGCAAATTGAAGAAACAATAAGGAAGATATGTTAGCGTTGCAACACCTAAAACCCCACTATTATATGCGGCACAACTATTCCAAGGTATAAGTACAGATGTTACCGTTCCTGAATCTTCTAATGCACGCGAAAGATTTTTAGGCTGTAGTGCAAAAACCTGATATGATTTACGAAACATACGTCCAGGAATAACAATTGCTAGATATTGATCGCAGGCAACAACATTCATAAAAATACAACTAAGTAATGTTGCTCCAATCAGAGTTCCAACTCCTCGTACAAGTTTCATAATTCCTTCTGCAATTTTATGCAGCATTCGAGTACCTTCCATAGTTCCACCAAAAATCATAGCAGTTAAAATGAGCCAAATTGTATTGAGCATACTTGCCATACCGCCGCGATTAAACAGTTTATCAATAATGGAAATCTGTTCATAAATCGGTATACCATCTTTAATTTCTTTTATCTTTTCAACCATTGCAAGATTTGTTTTAAATATAAATGATGAACCATATTCTGATCCAAATCCTTTGCAGCATACTGTAACAACAACTTGATAAACGCCACTTAAAGACCACTCTTGATGAATAGATTTTAAAAACTTAGAAATAAGTTCTTGTTGGAAAATTATTGCAAAGAGAATACTAATTAAAATAGATATAAGTAACGCTGGAAAAGCTGGAACTTTTTTAATAATCATGGCAATTACTGCAATCGGAACAATCATAAGTAAAGGATTAAGATTAAAGTTTGCAGAAATTCCATCCAAAACTTCTTTGACCTTTACAGGATCTACCGTATTAGTTTGGAAAAAAAATCCTAGACAGGTAAAACCTATAATCGCAAGTATAATTGAGGGGATTGTAGTATACATCATGTGGCGAATATGCGTAAAAAGATCAGTTCCTGCCATTGCTGGAGCTAAATTAGTTGTATCAGACAAGGGAGAAATTTTATCACCAAAATATGCTCCAGAAATAATAGCTCCGGCTGTCATTCCTGCAGGAACTCCTAGTGTATGTCCAATTCCCATGAGAGCAATTCCAACAGTACCAGAGGTTGACCAACTGCTTCCTGTTGAAACGGAAACTATACAACATATAATACATGCTACGGGTAAAAAAATATCCGGGTTTATGATTTTCAGTCCATAGTAAATCATAAACGGTACTACTCCACTCAATATCCAAACACCAACTAAAGAGCCTACTAATAACAAAATAAGCATAGCTTGCATAGATAAGCTGATAGAATGGATAATTTGCTTTTCAATTACTCCATATTGTTGCTTATAAACTAAAACACCTATTCCCATTGCCACCATTGCTGCAAATAATAGCCCTATTTGATTAGGTCCAAATGCCGCAGAATCTTTATAAATTGTAATATTGAAAACCAAAATCATCATTAAAAAAAGTACAGGAAGAACAGATACCCAAAATTTTGGGGTAGAGGATTGTTGTGGTTCCATATTTCACCTTAAAAGAAACTTTTAACTTATTGTGAATTAAATTATAAAACCCCGGAGAAAACCGGGGCTAAAAATCGATGATTATTTTTGCAAAATTTTTTCCATCTCAGGAACTAATGTAGTAGCTGGAACAAATCCAATAATTCTTTTTAATTCTAAACCTTGGGCATCAAGGAAAAGCATTGTTGGATAAGCACGAACTTTATATTTTGCACAGAATTCTATTTCTTTATCACCATCGATTTTAAGTAAAACAAATTTGGCAGAAATAGTTTGAAATTCTGGGGTAGAAAATGTTTGTTCGTCTAATTTTTTGCACCAGCTACACCAATCAGTATAGAAATCTACAAAAATAATGCGATGGGTTTCTGTGGCATTTTGAAATGCAAGGTTAATATCTGTAAACCAAGGCAAGGAAAGAGAAAGTGTAGGATTGTTTTTTAAAACATCAAGCATCACAGGAACAAGAACATCTGCTGTTACAAATCCTTTGATTCTATGAAGTTCCGTGCTATCATTTTTGAGGAAAAGTAAAGTAGGATATGCACGTACTTGATATTTAGCGCAAAATTCTTTTTCAATATCACCGTCTACTTTAAGTAAAACAAATTTAGCTGCAATTTCGATGAATTTAGGGTTTGTGAATGTTTCTTTTTCCAGCTTTTTACACCAACTGCACCATTCTGTAGAAAAATCTACAAATAAAAGTTTTCTTGTTTCTTGAGCTACTTGAAAGGCTTTTTGAATATCTGTATGCCAAACTAGGCTATCTTGTGCCATAGCAAAAGGTAAAACAAGAAAAAGTACAAGAATAAATATTCTCATAAATTCTCTCCTGAAAAGGGGTTAAAAGGATTTTTTTAAATGCAGGAGAAAGTTAAAGAATTCGAATTTATTTGTTAGGTGCGTAGAATGGTCCCATCAATGGGAATTCAATCATACATTCGCCAAATCCAATACGGAAATAGCCGCATTCGCCGCCTTTTCCATCACAAGATTCGCCCCAATCATTGCCCCAACTATTTTTGACGATCCAGTATTGTTTTTCTTTGTTGTAGCCTACAATAAGTACAGCATGGCCACCTAAGAATGAGCCATTAACATATTTATATACGCCACCAGCATAATCTCGGAAATCTTCGTATACGAAGAATCCAACTACAATAGGACCATGTTCTGCTAATACTTTTTGGAATCCTTCAATTTGTCCTGTGGTTAAACAACCAACACGATAATTTTTTGGACAATCACTTGGGCAGGCTTCTTCTTTTGCTTTATATGGGCAGCAACTTTCTTCTGGTGCACCAAAAGCTAAACAGGTTGCTGCGCAAACCCAAAGAGTGTTTCCTTTGCAACCGCCAAATAAATTGGCGACTTTGGTTTTCATCATAAAATATTGTTCGGATAAATCTAATGTTTTTTGATAATGTTTTAAATAAAATGATTCTAGCAAAGCGCAAGAAGCAAAAGCATAGCAACTGCCACAATGTCCCTGATCTTTGATAGGAGTTACACAACCACGTTCAAGCCAGTTTACATAGTTTGGAACTTCTCTTAAAGTAAAATTTTCAGGGGTACTTTGGGGAATATTTTCATGAGTAGCTTGTTCATCAATAACAAGGCCCAAACGTTCCTGAAATTGTTCTAATGGTAAGCGAGACATAGAAGTTTCACGAGCTTCCCAGCCAGCATTGGTCTTTTCAATCAGATCACGAGTATAATTGATTCGAGTTTGGATTTCTCGGTTGTCCTGAGCCATACTCGAAACGAGCAATACAAGCAAAAGAATAGCTATAATAGTGTATTTCATAAATATAACTCCCAAAAAAATTAAAAAGCCGATATTTTTGAGGCAATGTGCCTAAAATAATTGTAAAAAATATTATCTTTTTTGTCAACTTATTTTATATCTTAATTTTTTTAATTTCTTGAAATTCTCTAATCATAGTGATAAACTCGTATATAGACATTGTAACAATTTAAAGGAGATATTTTTATGTCAAACGAATTTTTTATTATTAAAGGGACTTTTTGCCCTAAAGAAGGTATCCCTGATGGAGATTCTGTTCGCTTTAAAGCCGATAACAATTCTCTTTTTAGAAAATTAAAAGGAATTGTTGACATAAAAGAGGATGGGACTGTACAACTGCGATATGAAGGTATTGATGCAATTGAAAAACAAGCATTGCAACCATTAGCAAATGAATCAAAAGAAAAAAATTTAGAACTACTACGAGAATCTTCTCAAAAATATCGTGGTTATATACTTTCTAAACAAGCTGAAACAAATAGAAGACCTGTTTGTTTTGTTTTTTCTGGAGATATTGACAATAAGGATGGCGAAAAGATAGTTTTAACGGAAACTATGCTAGAAAAAAGTGTGAACTATAAACTCGTTGCTAGCGGCTATAGTTATACTTTATTTTATGAAACTCTTGATGAAGAAATACAGAAAGGTTTGAATAAGGCCTATTTAAAAGCAAAGCAAGAAAAACTTGGGCTTCATAAAATAGATGCTTCAACATTAGGTGTCAAAGTTAATTCAGAACGAGATCTTTCGACTATTCCTCCTATATTCCCAAAACTTTGGAGACGTTTAAAAGAATACTTAGGCAATCATAGCAATTTGGATCATTTTCAAGATTTTTTGTCTAAGAAAAAAGAAAAAGTTAGTGTTATTTCTGCAAATCGCCATCATCTTTTTTTAGAAGATATTATTGAGGTTTCTGGAAATTCTATTCGCCTTATTTATGAACCAAATGATATTGTATTTAAACCTGTTGATGTGTAAAAAATATTCCCATGCTTTGCATGGGAACAAAAAAATTTTGGTAGTTGACAATTTTTATTCTCTATGTTAAAATTTTTTTTAAATTTTTTTTATGTTTTTTCTTTCAGGAAAATAGTATGGCGATTCAAGTTATAGCCGATCAATATCGCTTATTTCAAATTTTAAAAAATACTAGCGATGCAATCGATTTTCAAACTTTAGTTTATAAAGTTGGGATGGAACAAGCTATGGCTATGGGAACAATTACTCATGGCATCAATGAAGGTTGGCTTGAAATGAGCGAATCCATTCGCGAAGAAATTGTTCCATCTGAAAACTTAAGTGAAGTAATTAAAAAAGGTGTTCCAGAGAGACAGATTCTGGCGTTGCTTCAAAATGGCCCATTACCAATGAAAGAAGCCTCACAAAAAGCCGAAGAGTTGGGAACAAAACTCAATGAAATTATAAAGTGGGGTCGTCTTCGTGGTTGGTTAGATAAGCAAGCTGGGCAATTAGTGATGCTTCCTAGCGGGAATCAAGCTTTACAAAATGAAGATGCAGATGAGAAAGCCTTAAAAATCATCTCAGATCCTGCTACACACGCACGTCTTCAGAAGGAACTCAAACAAGGCCAAAGATTTACTTCTTGCTTATTTATGGATGAACTAGCTGTTTTAGGATTGGATGTTGAACGGATTAAGTCTTTACTTAAAAATCGTAGTGAATTTGTAAAAATAAAAGAACGAACCATTCGTTGGATTAAACTTACAGAAACCGGGCGCAAAATTGCTGCTGAAATGCAAATAAAAGACGAAGAAAAAAATCAACTCACCCCTGAAGACATAAGTTCCGGAGCTTGGAAAAATATTACATTAAGATCATACGATGTAACTATTCCTGCTCAAACTATTGCTCCTAAAAAATGTCATCCTTTACAAAAGATATTGCAAGAAGCCCGCCGAGTTTTTCTGCAAATGGGATTTGAAGAAATCGTATCCCCCCATGCAGAGCTAAGTTTCTGGGATTTCGATGCTCTTTTTCAACCACAGGATCATCCTTCCCGCGATATGCAAGATACCTTTTATCTTAAAATTCCCAACGTAGGCAAATTACCTGACGCAAATTTAGTAGAAAAAGTCCGCCAGACGCATCAAAATGGTGGAGATACAGGCTCCACAGGATGGGGCTACCAATGGGAAGAAGCTGAAGCTCGTAAAATGGTTATGCGTACCCATACCACAGCAACATCTATCCGAGCAATTTCACAAGATCCAAATCCTCCGCGAAAAGTTTTTTGTGTAGGAAGAGTCTTCCGCAATGAAACAATAAACTTCAAACATTTACCAGAATTCCACCAGGTTGATGGAATCATTATAGATAAAGATGCTTCTTTTAGCTGTCTTTTAGGAACATTACAACGTTTTTATTCCTTAATGGGATTTCAAAAGATTAAATTTAAACCTGCCTTTTTCCCTTATACAGAACCTTCTGCAGAAATTTTTGTTTGGATGGAAGCAAAAAAATGTTGGATTGAATTGGGAGGCTCTGGAATTTTTAGACCGGAAGTTACAAGAACTTTTGGTTGCCAAACACCAGTTATGGCATGGGGGTTAGGTTTGGAACGTCTCGCCATGCTTCGTTATGGGTTAAGTGATATTCGTGTTCTTTATGGTTCAGACTTAGATTGGTTGGAGGAGGTACGGCTGTGCCAGTAATTAGCGTCTTTGTACAACAAATCAATCAGCTTCTAGGACAAACATATTCAACAGAAGCTCTTAGCGACACTTTAGAACGTTTAGGTTGCGACTTAGATGAAGTAGCCGATATTAAACTTTACCAATGTCCACAATGTAATGTTGTTGCTGACAAACTTGAACATGAAGATCCTCCACGCCGTTGCAATACTTGCGGACATGAAAGCGAAACTGATTTTGCTTTAGTTGGAACAGATAAAGTAATTCGCTTAGATTTACTTCCAGCACGTCCAGATTTATTTGATGCCGGCGGATTAGCTCGTGCAATAAAAGGCTATCTAAATTTACAAACAGGTCTACCAGAATATTCTGTTCAACCTTCTGGAATTAAAGTAACAGTTGATCAGCAATTATATAAGGCTGAAAGTTATCGCCCATATATTGTTTGTGCTGTAGTTACTATGCCTCCGGTTGATTCTGTTCTTTTGCGAACTTTAATGAAATTACAGGAAAATTTGCACTGGGGAATTGGGAGAGATAGAAAACTTTGTGCAATTGGAGTCCATGATTTGGATGCTATCCAAGCACCATTTCGTTATATAGCAGTGGATCCTCATGGTATCAAATTTCATCCGCTAGGCCGCCCAGATGAACTCATGACTCCAACGGAAATACTGCAAAAACATCCTAAAGGCGTAGGATATGCACATCTCTTAACACCTATGAAATTTTATCCAATTTTGATAGATAGCCATAATCAAGTTTTATCCATGCCACCAATCATCAATAGCAATGAACCTAAAATAAAAATTGGAACAACCCGTCTATTTATTGATGTAACAGGAATTACAATAAGCGATGTTCAAAAAGCATTGAAAACACTAGTTACATCTTTAATAGAATTAGGCGGACAAGTACAAAGTGTAGAAATTGGAAGTCCAAATGAAACTTTTGTAACACCAGATTTGACACCAGGAACAATAAAAATAAATCTTAACGAAGCACGACATTGGTTAGGCATAGATTTTTCCACACAAGAAGCTATTGAATATCTGCAACGTATGCGTTTTTCGGTCCAAGGTACTGGCAATGATTTAGAAGTAAAATATCCTGCATTCCGCAG
This sequence comes from uncultured Planctomycetota bacterium, assembly GCA_964585305.1. GTDB lineage: Bacteria > Planctomycetota > Uabimicrobiia > Uabimicrobiales > JABWCH01 > CAZPDM01. The sequence continues at coordinate 68,560 of CAZPDM010000008.1, forward strand.
TGATATGAAACATGAAGTTGATGTATTTGAAGATTTAGCTATTGCGTATGGTTATCATAGAATGCCTATGAAACTAGTTCCCACAATGACTGTTGCCAAAGAGCGTCCTGAAGAAAAAATCTCACATATTGCTCGTGATAGTATGATCGGATTGGGATTTTCTGAAATTTTTTCTCTTATGATCACAACCCAATATAATCATTTTGATGCACTACGCCTTCCTCCGAAGGAATATGTTTTATTGCTAAATTCTAAAGCAGCTGACTATAATATAGTCCGTTGTCATCTTATGACAGGATTATTAGAAAGCTTGGAAAAAAATCGTATTAAACCAACTCCACAAAGATTTTTTGAATTAGGAAATGTCCTTTTACTTGATGAATTAAGCGAAACAGGGACTCGTGAAGAACGCAGACTAGCATTTGCTATTATTGGTGAAAAAACTGGTTATGCAGAAGGACGTGCTGTTTTAGATGCCGTATTAAAAGAATTAGGGATCACAGGAACATATTCTGCTAGCAATCATCCAAGTTTTATTGAAGGGCGTTGCGCACAAATTCAATTATCTAATCAACTTGTTGCTTATTTAGGTGAGGTACATCCACAAATCCTTCAAAATTTCCATCTTTCTTATCCTGTAACAATGGCAGAAATTGGAATAATGAAAGTTTTATAATTTTAAAGGCAGGCTATTAACCCTGCCTTTAAAAAAATGACATTTCGCTTATCTCACTAAAATTTTTTCTTACTTGTACAAATTAAAATTTAAGGAAAAGCCACGATGAAGAATATACTAAATTTTTTTATTCTGATGCTATTTTTTTTAGGAGCATTTATTCTTAGCCAAGAAAATAATGAAGTTGCAGGTGAAAAAGAAGAATCTCCTGTATTAAAAATATTGCATCTAAAAAAAGATGAAACGGCTATTCCCACAATTTTAGAAATCGTTGCAGCTTCTCCGACTCAAGAAACTGTACAGACAGCAGCCGGTTTTTTTTTAGAAATGGATCCTAAATTAGAAGGAATCGTTGCAGGATTTTTGGAACTAGCATTTCATAGTAATACCGATGTTGCAAATTTTACGCAATCTATGTTTAATAAAGCAAAAGAAGATTGGATATTTGCAATTCGAGATCTCCTAAAAAATGGTACTGTTGAAGAAAAAAATAAGGCAGCAATTCTATTAACTAAACATAATGCAGATGAAATCGATACATTTGCAGAATTGCTTGAATCGAACGATGCTATAGATCAACAAATCGCAATTACTCAATTAAAAGAACTTAGTAAACTTCATACAATTTTAATCATTCAACGTTTGATTGAACTCGCGGAAATAAATCCTAATCCCAAACTTAGTGAAAATATCCAAAATTTATTAAAGTTTGTTGGAAAAAAAAATGTCAATAGTATGATTTTAGTCCTCAAAGAAACTAGCAGCGAATTCGGACGTAACTTGCTTATTCAAATTTTGGAAAGTTTCGGAGAAGATTTCGTTATTCCTGCTATTGAAACATTGCAAAATAATCTTGATCTAGAAATCAAAGAATTGGTAAAAAAAATCTTCAAAAAAATGGGTGTAAAAATTATACCAAATATTCTTAATTCTTTAGCAGATCGCCGTCCATTAGTACATTCTTTGATAGAAGAAGTGATTAAATCTTTTGGCTCAAATGCTGTTAAAGAATTAACAAATATTTTGGAAAATGGCACTCGCGATGAACAAAAGCTGGCTTTTGAAGCACTTGCCATTCTTGGTACAGATGCGAAAGAATCCTTTCCTGTGATAAAGCCTTTTTTAAGCAAAAAAAATGATCTTCAATATCCCGCACTTTACGCTCTTAGTATGATGGGAGATGCTTCTAAAGATGCTGTAGAAGACTTAAAAATGGTTGTCAAGGTAGCAGGAAGAGATTATTTAATCCGTTCTACTGCTGCGGATTGTCTAGCAAATGCAGGTATTGCAGCTCAAGAAGCTTTACCGGTTTTTTTAGAACGATTAAAATGGGAAAATGAAGATTTCAAAGAACAAATTCCTGAAGTTCGTAAATCAATATGTGATGCAATTGGAAATATAGGGAGCGGTGCTATCAAAGCAGTACCCACATTAGTACTATGCGTATCTAAAGATACCGATGAAAGTGTTGTTCGCGCTGCTGCAGATGCTATTGGTAAAATAGCATCTAAAGTAGAAGGCTCTCCAAAAGAATTGCAAGACAGTGTTGATCCATTAGTAGAAGTTTTTATCAACTATGGACCAAAAGAAATGCAAGCTGCTGCTATCGCATTAGCCCAAATTGCAAAATCAAACAGCAATATTTTAAATAACAAACTTTTGAGGATGTTGCAAACCAATAGAAATTCCTCTATTCGTTTGGGGGTTGCAATCACTTTTAAATATATTGGAAAAAATGCGCAACTCTTATTAGCAAAATTATCTAGTGCTGCTCGTACAGATGAAAGCGATTTAGTTCGTCAAGAGTTAGCATTAGCTTTTGCAGAAATTGGTCCATTTCCAGAAAGTATTCGTACATTAGTAGAAATGGTACGAGATGAATCTACTCTCGTTCGTAATGCTGCAATAAAATCTTTAGGAAAAATGGGACCACAGGCTGTTGGATATATTACATTAGCTTTGAATCGTTATAATAATGATGCTTACCGCATTTTATATCTGCAAGCGTTGAGTAACTTAGGTCCGCATGCTATCAGCTCTTTGAATAATGTTATGGGATTTTTAAATTCATCTAATAGCAGCCTTCAAAAAGAAGCTATTCGCACATTAGGGAATATGGGGACTGAAGCTATTAAAAATAATAGTACTGTTTTATCAAAAATTTTACAAGTTACAAAGCAAAGTAATGATCCTGAAGTATATGAATTGACTAAAGTTGCTTTAATTCAATTTGGTCCACAAGTTTTTTCAGATGTTCTAGAATTGCTAAAAGAACCTAATCAACAGGTTCAACAGCTAGCAATTTCAGTTTTAGATAAGTTTAGTGGTGGAAACTTAGAAGAACTTACAAAGGTTATTCTTGAAGGCCAAGATCCATTTTTAGTAGCACAACTTATCCCTATCATTGGCAAAAATAATATAACATTAGATATTCTTTTAAAAAAATTAGATGATCCTAATACTGTTGTAAAAAATTCCTTAATCGACACTATTAGTCGTATGGGAACTCCTGCAATTCCTAAATTGCTAAATATTTTATTAAATAGCGAAAATGAAGAATCATGTAATACTGTAAGTCGTATATTAGCCAAAATTGGTAATTCTGCTGTTCTTTCTCTTCTAAACTCTCTCAAAACAGTGCCACCCCAAAATAAACTTGCTCAACGTAGTTTAATTAAAACTTTAGGTGATATGGGCATAAAAGCTCAAAAGGCAATTTTACCTTTGATAGATTATTTAAAACTATGGAAAGGCGAAGAACGAATATTTGTTGCCCGGAACCTTGGTAAAATAGGAGTTCCAGCGATTCCTTACTTAGTGCGGTTACTCTCTAATCCTGATAAATCTATTCAACAGGCTGCAATTGTCGCATTGGAAGAAACCAAATCTCCTATTGCAATTGAATATCTTTTAAAAACATTAAAAGACCCACATTGGCTTTCTCAAGTTATTACTGCTTGTACAAAAATGAAAAACATCGCACCACCAGTTTTAATCAATTTTCTTAATGATAGCAATGAATATATTCGCTTTGCCTGTGCGGCAAGTCTTATGGAAATTGGAGAAGCCAAAGCATTAGATGCTCTACAAAAACAAGAAGCCGCTGAAAACAACGATATGATTAAATATATCTTGCAAAAAAGCATTGAACGAATACAAGAGAAAAAATAAGTTATAGACAAAAAATTTAAGTTGACTGAAAACAGTCAGCTTAAATTTTTTATGAAAATATATACAAAGGATCAATATATATTATGACAACTGACTTTAACTATCATAATCTTCGTGGACTGCTGAATATAACAGGTCAACTTTCTGTTGAAGAATCATTAAGCATTTTATCTTCTTTAATTACTTTACTTGATCAAGTACATCGTTCTACAGGAAATTGCTATGGGAAACTTCAATCCCAAAATATTCTTATTTCTCAGAATCAAGAAATTTCTTTAGCATATAAACCAACTTTAGAAAATCAAGGAAAATCATGCTCGGATCAATCTGTTGACATTTTAGGTTTAGGAAAGATTTTTTTTGAAATGCTAACAGGGACCCCTCTTGGTTCTAATATTTTAGAATGGAGAGGAAAATATTCCAGTCTTAAAAAATTAAAAAATATGCCACAAATACAAGAATTTTGTTGGAGAATGCTAGCTCGTCTAGGAATTCGTTTCTCCTCTTTAATAGAAATTCAAAAATGGTTAGTGGCTTTACAATCGCCCTATAATACTAGTTATATATTATGGTTTGCTTGTCAAGAATGGTATTATCATGACTTTTCCAGAATTTGCGAGGAATCTCGACATTCTAATTTACTTTCAAAATTCTCTCCATGCTTTTCAACTCCAATTCCAGAAAAATTAGATACAAGATTTCGACAAAATTGGCGAACATCGTTTGTCCAAATAATAACACAAAATATCAGCAAATTAAGCCAGGAAGAAATTCAATCTTTAGTAAAAGGGTTAGTTATTTTTCCTGAACAAAAATGCTTAAAAAAAATATTATCTCGATTATCTATACAGGAAAAAAATGAATGCTCTTTCTTACTTAAATTTTATGATAGAACTAATAAAAAATATTTCAAAAAATATATTACTAAAAAAATACAAGATATTTTAAAAGATAAAAATAAATGGAAAGATGCTCTATCATTTTGGTTAACGCTTGTTTCTCCTAAAGATGCTATTGATTATATTCTGAAAGGATTAGAATTTCATAAAACAAGCCAGCACTATTCTAGATTATCAAGACATGAGGCTATCGTTCAACTATTTAGAACACTGCCAGAAGAAATATGGGAAAGTACAATAACAAGTCTATTTAAACTTAGTAATCATTCTGAAAATTTTATACGCTATACTGCAATTCGATTATTAAAGTGGATTTGTATTGGACCAGACTGCCGAAAACAACCTTCTTATCTTTGGAGGGAAACACATCGCATTCAGCAAGAACTTTGGCAATATATTTCTGAAAATATTTCTACTATTTCAGATGAAAAAATATCCGAATGGCTTTATAAAAAAATTGAAACACCCAAAATAGTTTTTGAAAATAAGCCGGAAATTATTGAGGCGACAATAGAAGTTAATGAGTACAAAGAAAAACCGAAAACTCAGCCAATTATTTTAGCCGCTGTTAAAGAAGACGACGACGACTCTGGAATTTTAGATGAAATTGAACAAGCTGTAGAAGCTGAAATTGCGGCAGAAGAAAATAGTACGCAAGATATAAAAACACAGTCTATTCAAAATGATTTGGAAGCAATTTATGATGCTGAAGATATTTATGGTATTGACGCAGAAATTGAAATTATTGGAAAACATTCTAATATAGAAAAAACTCTTAATAGAGAGCCAATTGTTACATCGAAAGTAGAGCCGCTAAAGAAAATTGAACAAGATACACAATCTAATGATAAAGATGTTGTAATCATTGAAGAAATTAAAGAAGAAAATGTTGATAACCAGGAAATTAGCAATGCTTTCGATAAATTAGATTCAGAAAAAATCAACGCGGAAGAAAAGAATATTCATGATAAAGAAGTTCATGAACTGGGAGAATTAGAATCGGAATTGTTGACGGAATTGAACACAACTTCAATGAACCACAACCCAGAAGGAGTTGGAGTTAAAGATTCAATATTCTGTGAAATTCAAAAAGCATTAGAAATTCTAAAGGTCTCAGAACAACAGCTTATGGAATTGATTCTTGATGAAAGTATTAACGCATACTATATAGAATACGAAACTAAATTTGTTGAATCTGAAATTAGAGTATTTTGGAAAAATACCATATCCGGACTTTCAGCTAAAGAAAGATTTCTTAAAATTATTGATATCTTACATGTTTTTCCAGATGAAATCTTGTGGAAATGGTATGAATATTATAAAAAAATAAATAGAGACATAAATTTTGAATCTCTTTTAGAATTTGGTTGTCCTTCTGAAATAGTCTCTCGAATTATGGCTATTTTGTATAGCATTCCATTTTTAAAACTAAAAGCAATTAAACTTGATTGGAAGACAGTTGATGAATGCGCATTTTTATTTGCCAAAAGAAAAAATGATTTTCCTTTATATAAAGAAGGCATTCATTTAGTAGTTGCTACTTCTGACTGGTCATCTTTCATGAAGGATTATGACTATTTAAAATTTGCATTGGGTTGTGAAATTAAAGTTGTCATAGCAATGCAAGAAGATATTCTGTTCATTCGAAAAGAATATTTAGCCAAATATAAGCCAGAATTGTATGCAGAATTGTCAGAAATTGAGCCTTCAAAAGAAGACATTTTAAAGAAAATATCTGAAGTAAAAGAAAAAGAATTAGAAGAAATTCAAGATCTAGAATCAGAAATTGAAGAAAAAAGTAAAATCGTAGAACCTTTACTTCCTGCTGCTTTTCCTATGGAAAGTATTTTAGAAAAACCTCAACCTATAGAATTAACAGACGCTGAAATAGTTATACCAGAGCTTCCAGAGCTTAAAGAAGTTGAATTACCTCCAGTAACTGAAAAACCTAAAGAAGAAGCAGCTTCTATATCTTTTAAAGATTTGCAATGTTCTTCTGATGTCCTTGATATTTTAGGAAAACAACAAGAATATTTAATGCCTTTAGAAAGTGATGAGACTACAGGAGCTTTACCACCAACGTTATTGCCTAAACCACCAAAATCATTTGAGAAATTACCTGATGTTGATAAAATGGCGGAAGAAATAATAGAAGAAGTGTCTCCAGATGTCGAATTACCCAAGTCAGGTGAAGAAGGTCCTGATATAAAACAAATCGTAAGAAAATCTCGTGCTCCTTTAAAACCGCCATCCCCTGATATTATTCAAACGTTCGGATTAGAAAAAGACAAAAAGGGTGCAAAACGACAGATTTCAAGAGGCAAGAAAGCTAAACCTAAAACTGAGCCAGAACTAGAATTGCCAATTCCTGAATTGTTGCCACCAGGACCACTCTTTCCATCACCGCAAGCTCCACCAATGCAACAGCCAACATCAATAGATGCTCCGCCTCCACCGCCGCCTCCACCGTCTGCTCTTCCTACAATACCCGCATTACCTCAAATGTCTATACCGAAACCAACGTATTCTCCCAAAGATGAAATGCTTCGAGGAATTACACTTCCAACATCTGAAAAACCTGAAGCTAAGCCAATCATAAGGAAACCTGCAGGAGCAATTCCATTTGAACCTATTATTTCATCTAAAGATACTAAAAAAGAAGAACGTCTTGAATCCGAATTAATACCTACAGCACCACCACCGCCGCCAATGATGGCTATTCCACCCGAAGAAGATTTTTCCGATCTTGAAGAAGGTATTCCTACTTTAGATGATGGAGGGAGCTATTTCAAAAAGGAAAAAATTCCTCAACCCAAACCAGCTAAAAAAGAAGATGCTGAATTTCTTTGTAAAAGTCCTAATAAGTCCTTAGAATGGATTGCATTTAGAAATGACACTTCAGTTGCTAAAGAAAGAAAACAAGAGCAGCAACGTCAAGATATTTCTGAAACATCAATGGAAGACAGAGAAATACTTGACAGAAAGAAAAGAGACAAAATAGTAGCCAAACCAAAAGGAAAAGCTAAAAAAATTGTACCTCTATCACGTAAAAAAGCAAAAATTAGGGATGAAATTTCGAAAATCCCTCAAGAAGCTGAACCTGAAATTATGGCAAGTATGGATGAACTTTTTGGTGAAGGAGATGCGGATTTCGAAGCACCTGAATATGAAGAACTTAAACCTGAAATAACTGCGGAAGAAGAATCCGAATTATTAGATACAGGCAAACGTAAAAAAGCAAAAATCAAACTAGACCGAGTACAAGATAAAATCTCAGAGTTAAAACAAAAAATTAAAGAAAAAATTGCAGAAGAAAAAAAACTGCCTAAAGCAACAATTGAAAAAAAAACTATCTCAAAAAAGGTTCCTCCTTTCGATCAAACACCATTAAAAATGCCTACTCCAACTCCTCTTAAATTTGAAAAGACATTAGGAAATGAAGCAGGAAAGCCTGGCCCATTTGAAAGATTCGTCGCGCAATCGGTTTTGATGATGAAGACATTCCAAGTTATTTTAGGGCTCAAATTTGTATTGTTTGCTCAAGCTGTTGACATTATTATCCAAACAATTACAAGCTACATTACGAATATTTATAATACATGGAAGTTGACAAAAACAATCCACCGTGCTTGGCAACGACAGCAATCTGGGCAACTTCAACAAGCAGTATTAGATGATTTTCAAAAAGGAAGAATACAATTTTTGAGATTTTTAAATCTTCCAGGTTTTGTTTTAGAAGACCAGATCAAACGTATTTCTAAAAAAGATAATTTAAAAGAACTTTCTCAAAATATGTTTCCTTTGCAATTGGCTTTAGAACTACGTGGCCATTTGGACGAAATGAAACGAGACCTTTCTTTGTTAACAACTGCTCAAAGAGCTGAATTTGTAAAAAGTGGTTTAACCGATTTTTTGATCAGCTTTATTCCCAATCCAGTTGATTTTTTGATACCTTGGAAAGACTTTTTTATTATGCTATTTTGGATGAAATACTCAAGAACTCATACAAAAATTATGTATGCAGAGTTTTTAATTAGCTATCAAGCTATCCTTAAAAACCTTGCAGAACAAAAAAAAGCAGATTGGGATCAGTCTAATAAATATCAGGAAAATTCTATTTCTCAAAAACCTTTTCCTAAACAACCTATGTTCTATCCTACTTCCTGGGAAAACTATCTTTTGCAGTCTGTTGGAAAAGAAATCGAACTTTGGAGCATAGAAGATGCTATTAAGAAAGCACGAACTAGTTTGCAACGAATTTTACAAATGTCTTGTAAACTTGATATATGCTTACAACCTAGAATTTGGCAACGTTGGGAATTACTTTTTGATACTTACCAAATGAATCTTTCCCAAACACAGCATCCTTTATTGTTTTTAGAACTAGAACGATGGTTAACTCAAACTGTGGGGCAACTTCTACATGATAAAGGAATGGAATTAAATTTGGAAGAACGCCAAGCACGATTAAAAGAAATTCAAGATTTCCAACGTCGCTACCGTTTGCAACAAAAAATTGCTAAGTCTTTGCTATAGCATAAAATGCTTTAACTTGAAATTTACATAAAAATATGATATAATTAAAAAGGTTGCTTATTAGGCAACCTTTTTAATTTAGATAGCTACTTTATATTTAGATAGCTACTTTTAGGAGAAAAAAATGAATATAAAAATATGGAAATTCGAAAGCCCTAAAATTTTGGCAATAATATTATTATCTTCACTTCTGATTGCTTGCCAAACTCCTATGTACACATTTGAATATGCAACAACATATTTGGAAATTCCTACACCTAATCCCAATAACCCTGCGACCACAACAATAACAGCTCCTCCTTTAAAGTATGAAATTACTTATGAAGGTCCTGCTGATACTTCTGAACGCCATTTACGTTTTACTATGGATTTGCAAAATACCAGCACCTATAAGGCTTCTTTAAATTTAAATTCTCTTAAACTTTTGGACGATGATAAACGTGAAATTCCTGGCTCTATTGAAGGTAATTATGTTGGAGTTCAAGCGTTAGACATATATCCAGGAACTTCGGCGAAAATATCTCTTGTTTTCCGATTTCCTGCATTATACGATTTTACAAATGTCGGCTCTCTGCAACTTGCTTGGATTTATCAAAGCAATGAACAAATTTTCTCACAATTAAGCAAATTTATTCGCAAAGAAATAGAATACCGTTCTGTTTATCCTTATGATCCTTGGTATTCTCCTTGGTATTCCAGTCCCTATTTATGGGGAAGTGTGTATTGGGGAGTTGATGTTGGTTTACACCATTGGGGACATTGGAGATACCATCATCATCGACCATGGAGACGCCATTGTAAATAAAGCAAAACAAAAAGTTATTTTTCAAGAAAAAAATACTTGAGAAATAACTTTTTTTGTCAAAATTTGTTCTCAAAAACAATATAAAAAATTTCTAAAATATGCTAGGTTTTA
>CAZPDM010000009.1:0-13324 GCA_964585305.1 uncultured Planctomycetota bacterium
TAAAAATCTACTTTTGTCAATATTTTTCTATAAATTAATCGAACGTTCGTTATACCATTTTTTTCATCCCATTGATACATTTTGTTTGCAGGAACATCACTAAAAATTAATATTCCTTTTTCTGCAATCCATAATGGACCTTCTGTGTATTGAAATTGGTCGCCTAATAAAGTAGGAGTAACTCCTTTGGCAATAATGGCATCAATTGTAATATCATTTTCAGAAGAAATACTTGTACAAGAAATAAAAACAACAAAACAAGCAAGCAGTAAAAATTTTTGAGATGGTTGCATGATCGTCTTCTTAAAAAATTAAAAAATAAAAAAAAGATGTTTTAGCAACTAAAGCTCAAATACGTGAAATTTTAAAAAATGTTGGAAAAAATATTAAAATTTTTCTTTTTTAGAATTATAAAAACCTAAAATTATTCCTAATACAATAGACCATAAAGCAGCTAAACCAATTTGGTAGTGCTTGGGAAGCATAAAAGTAATTGTATGAGCAGGAATCCAAAACCAGAGTAAGGATAAGAATCCTTTGCTTAAGTTATCCCAATTAGGTTTTCCCATAATAATATTATCTAAAAATCGGTGAATAATAACTAAAAATGGGCCAAATTGTAGATTGATTGTAATAGAAACTGTAAGAGCATAAAAAAATGGCTCAGAGACAGGCTTCATTGCTGGAAATAACCCAGCAAATACCAAGCTATCAACAAAACCATGAAAACCAATAAAGGCATATTTAATCAAAATACCCAAAAAAGCCCATTCTAATATTTTAAGAAAAAATACTTTTGCAGGAAATGGCATATAGACTTTGTCTTTTGCAATCCATTTTCCCATCATATCGCCAAATGTTCCTAAAATTGCAAATTGAACCATAGAAGACAAAATAGGATGCTGGCTTACTAAATTGATGTACCAAATCATAAAATTTTCCTAATAAACAAAATAATTGCGGAATATTTCTATTCCGCAATAAAACTACCTATTACCACAAACTAAAAGTTACTGTTATTTTTATCTTAGAATTTTTTGGCCCATTGAGGCATTCTACTTTAAAAGTCTTTTTTCCTTTTTCAACTTTAATGTTTCGATCGTATTTTTGCCCGCTGGTAACTGGGCCATTAAATAATTCACTTTCATTCATACTTAAACGAACATTTGAGAAAGATTGTGGTTGTTCGCTCCACACAGCTTGGACACTTTTTACATAAACAGTCATAGGAACATCAGCTTCACCAGCTTGGATAATATTTCCATTAGCATCTGTAGTAACCTCTACAGTATGGCTAAAACGACTTTGTTCTAATGTTTGTAAAAAATATTTTTGAGCGTTGACAAGTTCTTTCCCAAGTACTGTTTCATTGCGAATTTCATCAATCAATTGATCTCGATGGAATATACCATGAGAAAGAATACCTAATTCAAAATCGCGCTCCATTCGTTCGTAGTTTGCTAATACTACTTCTTTTACTTCACTATCGTTCATATCTCGTAAAGAAGATCGTAAATTTTGATTGTTATAATCTGCAAAATTTACTAACTCATTTGTTTCAGGATTTTTTGCATATAAATATTGCGCCGCTACTTTAAGATCAAATTCATAATCTAAAACTTTGCGGCCTGCTGGAAAGCAGCGTAATCCATCACGATCGATGATCATATATTGAACAGCACTGGGATCGCTTTGTTGAACAATTTTTAATGCTTCATTAAAGGCATCAATAGTTTGAGCGTATGCTTCCGGAGCATTTTTCCCTTTTGCAAATGCACGATCGATTTCAGCATCTGCGTTGAAGAATACAGGCATAGATTTTGTTGTGAAATAAAAACTTGGATGATAACCTGCAAAACTTTTTGCTCCTTGTTGCATCATAGTAGGGCCAAGTTTTTGAGCGGTAAGACAGCTTAATAAATGTATGTGTTTCCCGGCTAGCTTATTAAGCAAAGTTATATCACTTGTCGAAAAGATAACACCTTGACCATAACCAGTATATACTGTAGGGCTTCCATGTCCACAACCAGCAATATGAGTAATTTCGTTTGTGCTAAGAGCTTGATCAACTTTAGTTTTTGTAGATGGTGTAACTATAATGACTTTAAATCCTGCTGCTCCATAAACATTTTGATATACATTGACATTGCGCCATTTGTAGGCTTCAATAGTGGCAGAATCTGGGCCATTTGCTTCAATTCCCAATACGGTTTGTGCGCATACACAACTTAAACAAATGCTCAAAAATACAAATAATGCGTAAAATTTATACATTATTCTTCCTCCCAAAATTTAACTAAAGAAACAAAATTATAAAAATGTCAATTATTATTTTTAACTTATTTACTTTTAGTTGAATGTCCACCAAATTGTTGACGAAGTGCAGCAAGAAGTTTCATTGCAAAGGATTCTTCTTGTCGCGATTGAAAACGGGTGAACAAAGCAGCACTGATAACATGAACAGGAACATTTTCCTCAATTGCAGTTTGAATGGTCCAACGTCCTTCTCCGCTATCTTCTACATAATCAGCAATTTTACTAAATTCATATTCTCTAGCAAGAGCATGTTGGGTAAGTTCTAATAACCAGGAACGAACAACACTACCATGTTGCCAAAGTTCTGCAATAGCAGGAAGATTTAAATTAAGATTAGATTTTTTCATTAACTCGAAGCCTTCTGCGTAAGCCTGCATGAGACCATATTCAATTCCGTTATGGACCATTTTTACAAAATGACCAGCACCACTGCCGCCGCAGTATAAATAGCCATTTTCAGGAGCTAAGGCGTTAAAAATTGGTTCAAGATATTCGCATACTTCTTCTTTTCCACCAACCATTAAACAATATCCATTTTTTAATCCCCAAACTCCACCACTTGTTCCACAATCTATAAAATGAATATTATGTTTTATCAATTCTTCATTACGTCGTTGGCTGTCTTTCCAATAAGAATTGCCACCATCAATAAGAATATCTTGTTCTTTTAACTCTGGTAATAATGATTGAATAGTAAGATCTATAGGTTTTCCTGAGGGGACCATCATCCATATTACTTTTACACCTGGTAATTGCTTAACTAATTCAGATAAATTTGTGCTAGGAATAGCACCTTTGGCAGCTAATTCATTGACTTTGTCAAGTGTACGGTTGTAAACAACGACTTCATGGCCATGTTGTAAAAGACGTTCTACCATAGGATAGCCCATCTTTCCTAATCCAATGAATCCAATACGCATAATATGTCCCTTTCTACTATTTTTTAACGTGTTATTTTATTATTTCTTTGACAGAAATATTGTATAACGCTTTATGAAATTGTTCTATTTCATTTTCTAAATTTATATCTGCAAAAGATTCTGGATATGCAATCATTGCAAGCCATAGAATTCCTAAAACCGAATCTGGACCAGGATAGTCCCAATCTGCCAATTTTTGATTTGGCATACGATAGAGTTGTTTATTTTTAATTGCTGTTAAATTTTGATATTTGGGTTCATTGAGAATATCTTCTATACTTTGTTTAGAAGCTCCACTCATTACAATAATATTTGGATTCCAAAGCATCAATTGTTCAATATTTATTGCTGCCCAGCTACCATGTTCTACTGTGCTGGCATCTTCACAACCCGCTTTTAAAATCATTTCATGTTGAAGCATTTCTTGAGAATGCGTAGTTAAAAGGCTAAATGTTCCTGAAATGTAGATACGCTTTTTTGCGGAAGGTGGATTTTTTTGCAAATGATCTTGAATAATTTTTAAAATCCGTTGCATTTCGGTAATTGTTTGTTGGGCGTTGTCAGAAGCGTTCATTTTTTTCCCTAATTCGATTAAGCTCTGTTGCATTTCAGTAATGCTTTCAATACGTAAAAAGTAGCTATCAATTCCAAAATTTTTCAATTTTTCTGGTATAGCTGCGCGTGCTGCTCCTGGATATAAAACAACCAGATTAGGCTTTAATCCTACAATCGTCTCAATGTTGAGTCCATCCATTTTGCTGCCAACGTATGGCAAAGTTGCAATACGAGGATTTATTTTAACAAAGAGAGGAACTCCGCCTCCATTATCTTGTACACCAACTAAATTATCACTTTTTCCTAAAGCAAGAACAATATGCGTGGCTGGACGATAAGTAGTAATAACACGAAAGGTTGAGCTATCTGCAGATATATCATTTTTTATATCTTGAGACAAAGATTGTTGAGATGTAGAATTGGGAGCATTTGAATCGCAAGAATATAAAATCAAAGCAATACTAATAAATAATAAAAACAATAAAAACCGCATCATTTTTTCCTAAAATAAGTAAAATTTAAATTATCATTTAAAAATTTTCTTCTATTTTTTGAAGAAATTAAATCAATTCTAGCTAAAATTTGAACACTTATAGAATACTACTTCTTGTGGATTTATGCAAGAAATTTTTATCTAGATTTTGCTAAGAAAAAAATTCTAGATAGCAATTGGCTACTTAATGTAGTTAAGATTTTTTATTTTATTTATAAAATTTTGCAAATTTTGATCTTAGGCTCTTCCAATTTATTTTTTTTTTGATATACTATTCCACAAATGAAAAAAATAATTTTTTTTAGAAAAAAATTCTAAATATTTATATGAAATTTTTTTGATAAAAGGAGATTGCGATGCCAGAGATTACTAAAGCAATTCGCTGGCAAAATTATATCGAAGTTACCTACAATACAGAACCTAAAATAACTGGCCAAATTTGTATTGATGCGGCGAATACAACACGTTATAAACAAATTTCTCAAACAGGTTTAGATTGTCGGGTATGTTTTCGATTTCCAAATGAAGCAGAGGCCCAAAAATTTTTAACTGCCTATTTAAAAGATACCCAGGGAAAGCAGATAACAGATGATCTTCGGATCGTAGATATTCCTTTAGAAGAAGCCCCTGCAATGGCTCGTGCGATGACAAAAGAAAAAGAAAAATCTGTGCGTCGTGATCCCATACGTACACAAGAATATAGAATTCCCAAAACGCCTTATGCTATGGTGAAAAAATGGGGAATGCAATTAGGCATTGGTTTATCAATTATGCTTTTTACCATCATAACTTTGATGGTTATGTGTTCACGACCTAATCCATTACAGTCTTTTCAAATTTATGAAGCATTTTTTCAGGATTCAAATACTATAATGGTATTAGGCAGATTGGAATGGCATCCTACAGCAACAGAAGAACAAAAAGCCAGTATTAGCAAAGAAACTATTATTCAATTATGGGAAAATAATAATCTTTTTTCCCAAAAAACAGTTTATGGAGATTCTTTCCAGATTACTTTACAATATACTGGAGTTCCTAAAGCTAATACTTTTATAGTTAAACCTCAATATCGAGGTAGAATATTAGAAGAAAATAGCAAAACTGTACAATTTAAATCAAACTATCCTCTCGCACGTATTGAAAAAGCTGAATTTACTAGCCAACAAAAAGCCTATGTCAAAGTGGATCTCATCGCAGGAGAACGAAGCTATATTTCCGTACAATTAGCTCGGGATACAGGGAACAAATTGATTTCCATTATAGATAGTAAACCTTTGTCTGAAAATAATGAAGTTTTCCTTGGACCAATCTCTGAATATGGGCAATTTTCTATTATTTTAAAAAATACTAAGGAAGAGAGAATTCTTGAGGAATGCCAGTTAATTCCTACACATCCATTTGCTCAAATTTCTTCAGCTCATTTTAATAATCTTAATACCTGCCAAATACAAGGATTTTGGGATGGTGCAAAAGATATTGCAAATTTAACATTAGTTATTATCAATTCGACAAAAAAATCAACGGTTTCGAATATTGCTGTTGAGAAATCTTTTTTTAAAGAAATTGCTCTTCCTGATCCTAGGTATGAATACGAGGTTCAAATTGTATATAGTGGAAAAGTATTACATCAAATCGGAATTATAAAGCCTTTAGTATTTCAAGAATATTTCCAAATTGTAGAAGATATTCCAAGTTATCTGGCACAGACTGACCGTAGTTTTCAATATTTATCTGGAGAAAATTGGAACGTCAGCATTAAAAATCTTCAAGAAATTTTTGAAAAAAGCCGTCAATATCAACAGACTTGTTTCCAAATTTTACCATTTGCCAAAGATGACCCTGATGTTGGCCGTGTTCAAAAATTATATTTCTTTTTGGAACAATTAGCTAAATCTATATTAGAGTTTAATGATACTTTATCCCCTGATCGTAAAAATGAATTATGGGCTGAGCTACTTCGTACAAATTTAGGCGTATTACAAGAATATTTAGCTAAGATACAAAACATTCTTTTAGAATTTGAGCAACGGCCAGATATTCCTTCTTTATTTCCCTATCTAAGCATGCAATTACAAACTTGGCAAAAACGATTACGTGCAGAAAAAACAATGGAATATATTCATACATGCAGCCAAGCTGGGCAATATGAATTAGCTATAGATATTGCGACTCAAGCGATGGGTGAATATTCAGAATTGTGGCAATTTTTATTGGCACGCCATCAAATTTATCGAATTTTATCTCAACATCCCGAATATTTACAACGTAATGCTTGGTTTTTACGTAAGGCAAATGAAGATTTAGAAAAACTCTCTGAAATAATGCGTAGTAAATTTCAAAAATTGCTTGCAGAAAATAATTATAGTGAAGCGTATATTATTGGTTCTTATTTGAATCAACTCAAACCAGAATTAGCTATTTCTCAAAAACTTGATGAGATAAAATCTAAAGTTCCTCTTGATATTCTTATTAATCTCTATCGTAAAAGTTTAAAAGTTAACATATCTTTAGAAAGTATTGGAAAAAATAAATAACCAGCTGTTTTTTTCATACTATATTTGGCACAAAGGTTATTTAAAAAAATGAAGATTCTTATTCTGTTCTGCTTTATTTTATTAATAAGCAGTCCTATATTTGCAGCAAATGCTAATACTTTATCACAACCTATTCCATATTTAGGGGAAATGGCTTCTGCATGTTGTGCATTATTTTGGGCATTTTCTACAATATTATTTCGTGTTAGTGGAGATCATATTAATCCAGTATCTTTAAATTTATTTAAAAATATATTGGCTTTTATTTTATTTTTTATAACACTCATTTTATTAACCTTAACAATTATACCTAATAACCTGGGATTAAGTTTTTTTCCTGAAAATATAAACTTTGGAGATTATGTCATTTTGCTTATATCTGGTTATTTAGGATTAGCTATTGCAGATAGTTTTTATTTTGCGGCATTAAATCGGATTGGCGCAGGATATTCAGCTATAGTTGACTGTTCTTACAGTTTTTTTATGGTATTAGGTTCATACTTTTATTTGGGAGAACCATTAAGCCTAAAAACTTTTTTTGCATTATTCTTAATAGTAACTGCAATATTTATTGGAACATGGACTCCACCAAATAAAATACCTACTGTTTCTAAAATTAGCCGACATGATTTTTATATGGGGGTGATGCTGGGAACATTATCAATGTTATTTGTCTCCATAGCTATTATTATAGCAAATCCAGTGTTGAAAAAATCTGATCCTATTTGGGCCAATACTATTCGAATGTTGGGAGGTATTATCCCATTAGTTTGTTTAGGATTTGCTCCTTGGCATCGTAAAATGATGTATGAATTTTTATATAAGACTCAAGCTCTCAAATCTGCAATTCCGGCTTGTGTACTAGGAAATTATTTAGCTATGATTGCATGGATTACTGGAATGAAATATACTTTAGCCAGTACGGCTGGTATATTAAATCAGTTAAGCACGATTTTTATTTTATGCCTGGCTACTGTTTTTTTAAAAGAACATCTCACTTGGAGAAAAGCTATTGCTATTGCCATGGGATTTGCTGGTGGAGTGATCATTTCTCTATAAAAACTTCTTGTTTATGACAAACGGCACGCATAACATTTATGCGTGCCTACAATATCTCTATATTTTTTAAAAAAGCAATCGGCATATCGGAGATTAGCAAATGAAAATTTTTTGGAATGATTTTGTTGATGCTTTTTTTTAAGGAGTTTGCATTATGTCTTTTCGTCGCATATTGACAAAATTATGGTCAGGATTGAAAATGTCGGGCGGAAATAATGCCGTACAAGCATTTTGGTATTCTTTAAAAAAACAAAGTTGGGATAACCGTTTTGTCCATCGTGATCCTCCTCGGTTTTCAGGATGTGGCAAAATTGTTGCAGGAAAAAAAATTGATAATGGGTTAGAAGTGGAATTTAAAAATAAAAAAGTACAAATAGAATTTCTCGCTGCAGATTTAGTAAGAATAACGTGGGGGATTCCTTCTAATTTTCCCAACTATGGTATTTGTAAAACAGAATGGCCTAAAGTAACATTAGAATATCAAGAAGGCTTACTATCATGGAAGGTTGAAAGTAGCGAAATGCGCATAGCTGTGAGCTATGATGGAATGATCAAATTCTTTGATAAAGCCGAGCATCTTTTGTTATGCCAACTTTCTCCTGAATTTTCGCCGTTAGGGTGGCGACAATGTGCGATGATGCAAAAACAAGAAGCCTTTTATGGATTGGGAGAACGCTCCTGTGGTTTGAACTTAAAAGGACGACGTTATCGCATGTGGAATAGCGACCCTGGTGGTATTTATTGGCCAGGAGATGATCCATTATATCTTTGTATGCCAGTATATATGGGGCATCATGAACAAGGAAATTATTTATTATTTTATGAAAATACCTATAATGGTTGGATTGATTTAGGAAGTAGCGATTTCGATAACCTAACTGAAAAATATACGCCTAATTATGTAAGCGCAGAATTTGATGATGGACAATATCGTTATTATTTTATTCCAGGCCCAGCAAAGCGATGTTTGGAAAGATTTACGGAATTAACAGGTCGTCCGGAATTGCCCCCTCGTTGGGCTTTAGGCTATCATCAATCTTTAGTAGCTTATGATAATGAACAAGATTTAGAAACTTTACATCAAAATTTTTTGCAACACAAATTGCCCATCAGTGCAATTCATCTAGATATAGAGTATATGGATGGATTTCGTGTTTTTACAATTGACTCAGCACGTTTTCCTCATTTTAAAGATATTGCTCAAAAATTATTAGAAAATGGCTGTCGTTTAATTGCAATTGTGGATGCAGGCGTTAAAGATGAGTTTAATTTTTGGGTATATCAAAATGGGTTAAATCATGAAGTTTTTTGTGCTATGCCAGACAGAACATTAGCTTCTGGACCAGTTTGGCCAGGTTGGTGCGTTTTTCCCGATTTTAGTAATCCTAATACACGATCATGGTGGCAGCAGCATTATCCATTTCTTATTCAAAATGGAGTTACTGGTTTTTGGCATGATATGAACGAACCAGCAATTTTTAGTATTTGGGGAGATCCTACGCTACCTTTAGCTACACAACATTCCGTAGATAATCAACGTGGAGATCATCGTTCTGTTCATAATGTTTATGCTTTATTAGAAAATCGCGCAGGATATGAAGCTCTTAAACGAATATGTCCTGAGCAACGTCCATTTATACTTACCCGATCTGGGTGGGTTGGTATACAACGTTATGCTTGGAAATGGACAGGTGATACTGCTTGCACTTGGGAAAACCTTAAAGCTACAGTTGGGGCTGTACTCGGAAGCGGATTGTGTGGCATTGCATATAATGGTCCAGATATTGGTGGATTCAATGGTACTCCCTCTTCTGAATTATATTTGCGTTGGTTTCAATTGGCTGCTTTTCTTCCATTTTTTAGAGGGCATTCTGCATTCATCACTCCTAAACGCCGCCCCTGGGATTTTGGAGAGCCATATCTTTCCTTAACAAGAAAATCATTATCTTGGAGATACAGGCTTCTTCCATATTTTTATACTTTAGCATGGCAAGCTAATCAAACAGGCCTTCCTCTTGTGCGTCCGTTATTTTGGCAATACTCAGATAAAGAATTTATTGGATATGATGAATCTTTTTTATTAGGAGAAAATCTTTTGGTGGCTCCTATTTATAAAGAAGCTCTACGCCAAATTTGGGTAAAATTGCCAGAAGGAGGATGGTATTCTCTAGAAAAAGAAGAACTTTTTGCAGGTGGAAAAAGTGTCCAAATTTCTGTAGAATTAGCTTCTATACCTATTTTTGTAAGACATGGGACAGTATTGCCATTAGAAGAAAATGAAATACTAAAACTGCATATCTATCCCCCAATTGTTGATAAAGCTACTATGACAACCTCATTATATAGCGATGCTGGGGACAACTATGGTCCTAGTCGTGTAGATCAATTTCAACTTAATCGCCAAAATGATATGCTTACTTTAACATGGGCAGAATCAGGAAAATTCCAATGGGGATATAAAAATATACAAGTTGTTATACATGGGATAGAAAGTTGGAAACAAACTCAATGTGATGGGCAAATTGAACAATTTCAAAAAGACACTCTTTCTATAACCAAATTCCAAAAATTGCAATGGATAGGATGTCAATGGAAACAACCTATTTAAATTTAAACAGAGAAAAATATGTTTAACTCAAAACGTATCTGTGCAGACTTTGATAGTCAGGGAATATATGTTTATCAAGCCTTTAATCAATCTATTGTAAAGGCCGCTTTAGAAAAAGGAACATTTGGAGAAGGCTTTTCTTTAAACCGTATGACTTGGATAAAACCTTCTTTTACTTGGATGCTTCAACGTTCACGTTATGCTACTAAGCATAATCAAGAAGCTATTTTACGAATTCATATTAAACACGAAGGTTTTTTTAAAATTTTACAACAGGCAGTTCCTACATCCTATAATGAAAAAATTTTTTCCAAAAAACTAGATTGGAATTATGCACTGTCGCATTCAGAAGTAAGATACCAATGGGATCCAGAACGAGATTTATATGGAAAAAAGCTACAGCGTCGGGCAATTCAGCTAGGCTTAAAAGGTAAAGTTGTGCAAGATTATGTAAATGAATGGATTATTGGATTAGAAGATTATACTCCTTTAGCGCGTAAGATTTATCGAGCAATACGTTGCCATGAAAAAACATTTCCGCAATGTCCTGAAGAAATAGAATATCCTATTCCTATAAATTTACAAAAAGTTATGGGGTATGATTAAAATAAAAAGACGCGATTTCCTTAAAATATGGAAATCGCGTCTTAAAGTTACATTTTTTTTGAAATAACTATTGTTGTTCTTCCAAAGGTTTTTCTGCTCCAGAATCTGTTGGAATTTCTGCAGTTTTTTCTGTTGAAGTTGTAGAACTCTCTTCCTTTAGAGTTTTTTTCAATGCTTTTCTAGGTGTTGTATATTGTGAATATAACATGACCATTGTTTTCTTAAGAGCCGGAGTCAAATTTGGATCTTGAAGAATAACTTCTTTTGCATCTTTTATTTCTTCATGTTTAATTGCTTCGGCTGCTACACTAGAAGATTGCAGTTTCTTTTCTAATTCTGTGATCCGTTCTACATATTGTTGAATCATTTCTTCTTTATCTGCAAGTTTAGTTTGAAAGGTTCTTAGTTCTGTTAATTCTTTTTCATATTCTTCTAGTTTAATAAGTTTTTGTTCTAAACTCTTTTTCTGTTCTTCTGTAGTCTGTAAGATATTTTCCATATCTTTTATACGTTCATTTTTACGTTTGATCTGTTCTTCTTTTTCAAGAATTTTTTCTTCTTTTTCTGCAAGTTTTTTATCTTTTGCAGCAAGTTTTTCTTCTTTTTCAAGAATTTTTTCTTCTTTTTCTGCAAGTTTTTTGTCATTCTCTGCAAGTTGTACTGTGAGTTCTTCTATGCCAGTAGGTTCTATAGATGCTTCAGAACTTTCATTGGACTCTTCAACAATTTGGTATTCTTGTGGAATTTCAACACTCTCTAAGAGATGTAACAATCGTTGTAAGTTCCGAATGCTTTGGCTACGTAATTTTATATTTTGTTCGTAGCTATGTTTAATCTTCAAAAATTCATTTTGCATTGTATCACGTTGCTGAACTGCTTCTTCTGCCTGCTTTGCCGTATTTTCCAATTCATTTTTATATTCTTCTAATATCATCATATATTGTTCTAATTTTTCTTTATATTCCTGTGCATTTGCTTTTTCTTCAAGAAGTTTGTTGCGAGTCTGATTATGCTCTTTTTGTTCTTTTTCTAAACGATCTTCGAGTTTGCTATTTGTGGAATTAGCTTGAGATAAATTTGTTGTTGCTTGTTCCAATTCATCATTCTTAGCAAGAATATCTTGCTCTTTTTCTTTAAGAACTTTTTGGAAATTGGTAATTTCTTTTTCTCTTTCTTCAATAGCTTGATCTCGATTGCGAATTTCTTCACGCAAATCTTCTATTTTTTGATCTCTTTCTTTAATAATCTGGCTTGCTTTAGCTAATGATGTTTTACTATCTTTTAATTGATTTTGTGTATCTGCAAGTTCTTTATCTTTTTTAGCAATAATATTTTCTTGTTCTTTAACTTTATTGTAAGTAGATTGAAAATCTTTTTCTTTTTCTTTTATAGTGGTATTCATCAATTGCAATTCTTCAGTTTTTCCTTTAATGGCTTGATTGGCTTTTTCAATCTCAAGTTTTCTTTGCATATCTTTTTTCTTTGTTAAACTTTTCATAATTAACATTGAGAGCAGAGTGCCGAATATTATGCCACCAATTCCACTAGCAATAATACCATTAACACCATTTAAGGAAAGTTCTTCAATTATACTTATCAAAATTGCAGAAAAAAACATAAGTTTCTCCCTTTGGATTCAGCTTGAATTTTATAAGCTTTTAAATGGAAAAATCTGCATTGCAGATTTTTCCTATTACAATTATTTCTCTTCTTCTTTTTTGGGACTAGGAAATTTAAACGGTTTCAATTTTGTACTTGGCCGTCGTAAGTTTAATTCAGATGAATCTTTTTCAGACTCTTCTGACAATACAGATGCTAACGGGTTATCATTTGGTTGGGGGACTTCATTGGATGATGGGCTAGTTTGTTCATTTGCTTTGTTTTCTGTACTTTCATTAGTTGTTTTAGACTCTTGATTTTTAGATTCTATATTTTCATTAGAAGTTGCTTTAACTTCTCCACTTTCATTTGAAGCTTGTTTAAATGTTCGTACTTCTGGCTTATCCGTTGGTTTAGGCATCAATTCTGAAAGATCGCTGACTTTTTCAATAGGTTTTTTAAAAGAAATTACTTTATCGCTAGGTTGTAATTTGGGGAACCTTCCACTAGGTTTATTTCCCTTAGATGTATGAGGAGGCAGTTCTAAAGAAGGTTCTTGGGTTTTCTCTACTTTAGGAGTATGAGGAGGCAGTTCTAAAGAAGGTTCTTGGGTTTTCTCTACTTTAGGAGTATG
>CAZPDM010000009.1:13424-47770 GCA_964585305.1 uncultured Planctomycetota bacterium
AGAAGACTCTTGGGTTTTCTCTACTTTAGGAGTATGGGGAGGCAATTCTGAAGAAGACTCTTGGGTTTTCTCTACTTTAGGAGTATGAGGAGGCAATTCTGAAGAAGGCTCTTGGGTTTTCTCTACTTTAGGAGTATGAGGAGGCAATTCTGAAGAAGACTCTTGGGTTTTCTCTACTTTAGGAGTATGGGGAGGCAATTCTGAAGAAGGCTCTTGGGTTTTCTCTACTTTAGGAGTATGGGGAGGCAATTCTGAAATTTCACTGGTTGTTTCTGCAACTGATTTTGCTGACAATTTAAAGAAATTTGCTGGTTTAATATTTGCAGACTTAATATTATTTTGCAAAGAAGAATCTTCTTTTGTCTCTGAAGTTGATGGCTCTATCTCAAAATTTTGTTTTGGAATTTCCGTCTTTTCTGAAGTTGCAGCTGGTTTTTCTAATTTAGGAAATTTAGGAGATATTTTTTTAGGCCGTGATATTGCAGCAAATTCATCTGCATTTTCTGGAGTTATTGTAGAAGTTGAAGTTTCCTTTTCTTCTTTAGAAAAAGAAGTACGATTAAAAGATATTTCAAAATCCTTCTCTTCAGGCAAAGATGGTACATGTTCTTGTATTTCATCTGGAATTGCAGTTGGTTCTGCTTCGATAGCTTCTTCCCAAGAAGGATCATGTTCTTCACCGTTTTCGTTAACCGACACAGCTTCAATCATATTGGATAATTCTGCTAATTCGCTTTCATTATTAGTTATCTTTGGTGCAATTCTAGCAGGCGATCCAGAAAGAGATTTGCTAATTTGATTGCGAATTTTTTCAAATTCTTCTTGTATATATGGCATGTTATCTACAGCTATTGGAGACATTTTGGTCTTAAATTTTTTGCAAGCTGTATCAATAATAGTTTTTAAATCTTCATAAAAACTGTCTCCGCGGCATGCTAATCTAATTTCATCAGCAAAAGAAATAGCAATATCATGAACAATTTCTTCTGCGATTCTTCTGCCACGTTGTTGTTTAATTAACTCTACAGAACGTTCCATTTCTGCTTGTGATTCAGTAGGTTCTTCATCTTCTTGTGGTTCTAAAAGAGGCTCATTTTCCTCTTCTTGTGTACTTGGTTGAGTGTTATCATTAGCTGGAGTTGATTCTATTTCCACAGGTTGGTTATTAACTGATAAATTTTTTTCATCTGAAATTTGATTGGTGTTAATTTCTGCAGAAATACCTAATAAATCTCCTAATGTTGTCCATATTTCTTGAAATGTCTGACAACGATTTTCAGGTAATGGTTCAAGCATTTTATAAAGAATTGGAATAATATCAGCAGGAATTTCAGCATTCTTGTTTTTTAAATTAGGATAATCTCCATCATTATGTTGTTGAGAAATATCTTGTGCAGATGTTCCTAAAAAAGGTAAGCTGCCTGTTAACATTTGGAAATATACTAATCCTAAACTATAAATATCAGAACGAACATCGCTTTTTTTCTTCTTCCACTGTTCGGGAGCTAAGTATTGGGCTACTGTTGTTGGTATATTATTATCCACAATTGTTGCTTGTCCGTTTTGCCAAAATATATTATTGGGTTTAATATTTTTATGAGAAATTTTTTGTTGATGTGCAGTATGTAAAACTAAGCTTATTTGATATGCAATTTGGCTAGCTTCTACTATATCCATTTTTCCTTGAAGGAGATATTTATCAATTGTTTCTCCAGGAATAAATTGCCGAATAACAACATTTTCTGATATGTCTATCCCATAAACCTGTCCCCAATTTGCTACTTGGAAATTTTTTGCTTTTTCAATTTGGGAAAGTATTTTATTGCAGAAAATTTTGTTTTTTGCTAGTATCCCATCAAAATATTTTAGGACACATTGGCCTAATTTAGGATGGGTAGCAAGATATGTATTTCCTATGGCACTTTTTCCAATAAGTTGTTCTCTTGAGCATTCTTGAATAAAAATTTGTGGAACAGAGGATTCTTGATTTGTTACACTACTTATAATATTTTGAACTTCTTCAAGAAGTTTTTCTAGTACATTCTTGGAAATTAGGTTATTATGACTTAAAATATTTGCTAAACTTACTAGTTTTCCTTGGCTTTCATATTGATAAAGTAAACATAAAGAGGGATGAATATCTTGGCCAGTCATTAAACCTTGTTCTAAAATCAACTTTAACAAAAAAGTATCTTGATGGGTGGGCATAAGCACTCGCCTTTAACTAAAACTCGAAAAATTCGTTAGCTATTCAAACCAGGATAAACATTTTACCATATTTTATATATTCTGTCAAAAATGTTTCCTTGCTTTGTGATAATTTAGATAATTTTCTTTAAAAATATGAAAAATTGTTTATATAGAATTTTGGCGAGAAAACTACGAAGTCTTTAGCTTCGTGGATGAATTGACTTTATTGATTGAACTTATCAAAGTTGGAGAACTTATATGAAAATTACTATAACTAACACACAAGAATTTATAACAATAGATGAAGAAAAAATTCGTAAAATTTTATTATCTATCCCTAATATTACCAAAAAGTTTCGTCTTTCTGTGGTTTATGTGGACGATGCTGAAATAACAAAATTAAATGAACGATACTTAAAACATGAAGGCCCTACAGATGTTTTAGCATTTCCTTATGATAATCAGGAAGGTGAAGTTATTGTTTCAGCCGAAACAGCTTTGCGCGAAGCTACAGAAAGAAAAGTTGAGCCAGAAGGCGAGTTGGTACTTTATACAGTACATGGAATTCTTCATTTGATGGGACATGATGATCATACAGAAGAAGAGGCTCGTATTATGCACGGGATTGAAAAAAATATACTTATATCATCTGGATATTCTTGGCAATGGGGCGAAAATGAGCCAATGGCTAAAGGAGAGGAGTAAATGCAAAAAGACTCTCTTATTTATGTCGCCGGACATTGTGGGCTGGTAGGAAGTGCTATTATCAGAATATTGCAAAATCAAGGTTTTAGCAATATTCTGACCCAGACACATGCTCAATTAGATTTAACTCGGCAAGTAGATGTGGAAAAATTTTTCAATAAACATCATCCTGAATATGTATTTTTAGCTGCGGCAAAAGTAGGTGGAATTTGGGCAAATAACCTACATAAGGCAGATTTTATCTATCAAAATTTAATGATTCAAAGCAATATAATTCATGCTTCGTATCAGAATGCTGTAAAAAAGTTGCTATTTTTAGGAAGTTCTTGTATTTATCCTAAATATGCTCCTCAGCCTATAAAAGAAGAATGTCTATTAGATGGGAAGTTAGAACCCACAAATGAACCGTATGCACTAGCTAAAATTGCTGGAATAAAAATGTGCCAGTCTTATAATTTCCAATACCACACAAATTTTATCTCTGTAATGCCAACAAATTTATATGGTCCACAAGATAATTTTGATTTAACAACATCTCATGTTCTTCCAGCGTTAATCAGAAAATTTCATGAAGCAAAAATATCTAATACCTCTGTTTTACTTTGGGGATCAGGAACTCCTAGGCGAGAGTTTTTGCATGTAGATGACTTAGCTGCTGCTTGTATATTTTTAATGGAATCTTATAATAGTAGTGAAATAGTTAATATTGGAACTGGTCAGGATATTACTATTGCAGAGCTTGCTAATATAATCTGCAATATTGTAGGATATACTGGAAATATAGAATGGGACTCCTCCAAACCAGATGGCACTATGCAAAAACTTCTTGATATTAGCAAAATTCAATCACTTGGTTGGAAAGCAAGTATTTCTTTATCAAATGGAATCAAAGATACTTATCAATGGTATTTAAACACCTTGGAAAAAAAATAATATTATAACATATTATTATATAATGTTTTATAAACTTTTTTATAAAAAAAAAGAAAAAAAATAATTTTTTTCTTGGCAAGACTATTTTTCTATGCTATTATACTAAAAGCCATTTATGATCGTCTCTAAGGATTTCTATAACCAAACAGTAATAATAATTATACTAAATCATGGCTAGCTGGATATAGAAGTCCAAAGAGCAAAAAAATTCTCACAGGAGAAAATGTATGAAAAAAGCATTTACCCTAGTTGAACTACTTGTCGTTATCGCAATTATCGGTATTTTGGCTGCTCTTTTACTACCTGCTTTGGGCTCTGTTCAGGAAAAAGCCAAACAAATCAAATGCAAAGCAAATCTTGACCAATTTGGCAAAATGTTTGCATTGTACAAACGTGATTACGGCGATGATATGTATCATCCAAACGCAACAGGCGGTGGTTTCGTAGCACGTCTTTTCGCAAGTAAACTTCTTCGTGAAACCAAAGTTTACGTTTGCCCATCTACTCTTGATCCATTGCCAACCGACGCTCTTCTTAATACACTTGGTGCTATAGATAATACTGATAACGGTGATACATCTACTATCAGTTATTCTGGCCGTAAAAATAAAGATTGCGCTGGCTATCCTGGCCTTTATCGCACAATCTATGCCACCACAACCACCACTACCTCTTCTGATGATTGGCAAAGTGGTCCAAACCATGAAAATGGCCAATATGTCAATTATCTCTTCTTGGATGGACATGGTGAAAACGAACGTCAACCTGGTGCAGATAGTTTGACAGATGAAGCTGCAAACTATACTGAATTCAAAACTAAAGGTAGAAAAGGCGCAGATCCTTTAACCAACTAGAAATGATTAAAAAAAAGACCAAAAACTTAGTTTTTGGTCTTTTTTTGTTTGGATTTTTATTTCGCTATTTTGCTTCTTCAATCATTTTAGGTAGAACTTCTAATGTATCGCCGACTATACCATAGTCTGCTATTTGAAAAATAGCTGCTTCAGGATCTTTATTTATAGCAACAATAACTTTGGAAGTTCTCATTCCTGCTACGTGTTGAATCGCTCCAGAAATACCACAAGCAATATAAAGTTGAGGAGAAACAGTTTTTCCAGTTTGCCCAACTTGTTCTTCATGTGGACGCCATCCTGCATCTACAATAGCACGAGAAGCACCGAATGCTCCCCCTAGAGCTTCGGCTAATTTTTCTACTAGATGAAAATGTTCTGCCCCTTTCATTCCCCGTCCGCCAGCGACAATAATACTTGCTTCTGTAAGTTCTATCTTTTTTTGCTCAGGCCGTTTAATATGGACAATTTTAGCAGAAGGAGCAATTAATGATTGGGAGGAAATAATAACATCTTCTATATTAGGAGCAACAGTCTTTTCCGCAATAGCAAAAACGTTTGGTCGCAGAGAAATAATAATTGGAGAAGTTTGAGGAATAATGGTTGCAATTGCTTTTCCTGCATAAATAGGACGTTGTAAGGTTAATTTCCCTTGATCAATCTTCCATGATGTGCAATCTGTAAGCACACTAGTTTGTAATTTTGCTGCAACCATAGCAGAAATAGCCTTGCCAAGTACCGTCGCACCAAAAAATATGTGTGTAGCTTGAAAACTTTGAATTTTCTCTACAATTAAAGATACTGCAAGCCCTAGATAATTTGTGGCAAAGTTTGCATGTTCTGCTATAAAAATTTTAGATATCCCATATTTCGCTAGTCGTGGAGCTAAATCTTTTACTGAATCTCCCATAACAAATGCTGCAACGGGAAGATTTAGTTTTTCGCCACATTCTATAGCTTGGCTAGCTACTTCAAGACTAACTTTTCTAAAATCATTATCTTGAATTTCTGGAATAACAAGAATTCCTGGCATTTTAGTATCCTTTATAAAACTT
This sequence comes from uncultured Planctomycetota bacterium, assembly GCA_964585305.1. Taxonomy (GTDB): domain Bacteria; phylum Planctomycetota; class Uabimicrobiia; order Uabimicrobiales; family JABWCH01; genus CAZPDM01. Next base: position 19,159 of record CAZPDM010000009.1, read on the forward strand.
TTGCTTCTTGGCGCAGTAATTCAAATAATTTTGGAACAGCGTCAATTCCTTGGCCAACAATTTTTCCGCCTTTGCGTTCAGCTGGAAGAGCTACTTTTATAATTTGCCATTGCTCTGGAGTTAAAGATACAGAAGATTTTTTTAATTCTTTTGTTTTGGCTTTACGAATGTTGATTAAAGAGCATATACGAGGATCGACATTACTTTTTTGAATAGAAATTACACAGGGAAAAGATGCTTCAAGTAAAAGTTGGTAACCTTCCATTTCGCTTTCTGCTTTAACTTTATTATCGTTTATTTCTAAAGAAGTTGCAGTGCTAATAAATGGCATCTCTAATAAAGATGCAATCATTGGCCCTACTTGGCTATTTTCATTATCACTTGATTTTACGCCTGTGAGTACCATATCCGGCTTTTCAATTTTAATAGCTTCCGCAAGAGCTTTTGCAATAGCAAAACTTTCAAATGTATCAGGATTTCCTTCTAATAAAATCGCTCTATCTGCCCCCATTGCTAAAGTAGTCCGAATATTTTTTTCTGCATCATTTATACCTAGTGTTAGAATAATAACTTCGGTATTTGGAATTTTTTCTTTAATCCGTATTGCATGTTCTACAGCAATTTCATCATAAGGACTTAATACATATTCTGCATCACTTTTATCTATCTTTTTTCCATCGCTAGAAATTTTAACCTTTACAGCTGTATCGAGGATACGTTTGACACAAACCAAAATTTTCACACTAAACCCCTTTCTTAGAAAGAAAAGCGTATTTTTTTCTTTACAAAGAAACTCCAAAAACTGAGTTTTGGAGTTTCTTTTTTTAAGAACTAATTTTCAAAATCATCCATTCCATCATCTACATCTATTTCTATATCAGAATCCATATCATGATCGTGCTCCTGATTATGATTGGAATCATGATCGTGATCAACATGGTCGTGGTCTTCATGAAAAGTGGTTTGTTCAGGATCAGGAATAGGAATGGATTTATGTTCTTTTTCTACTTGATATACTGTAGGGAAATCTATAGTTTCACCTTCATCCGGAGCTTTATTTACGCTATTTTCATCTACTTCTTTGCCTTCGATAATCAATTTAGTTCGAAGATGTTTCTTAAAACCGGTTCCTGCCGGTACCATGTGTCCTAAAATAACATTTTCTTTTAACCCAAGTAGATTATCGCGGCGTCCTGCTAATGAGGCTTCTGTGAGTACTTTTGTAGTCTCTTGGAAAGATGCTGCACTGATGAATGATTCTGATTGTAAAGATGCTTTAGTAATACCTAATAATAAAGGTTTATAACTTGCAGGATTTTTTCCAGCGGTTTTGACACGATCATTAACTTGGTGGAAACGGAATTTATCTATAACGCTGCCTGCTAAAAATTCAGTATCGCCAGGTTTTTCGACTTTAACTTTACGCATCATTTGGGTAATAATGATTTCAATATGTTTATCATCTATCTTTACATTCTGAGAACGATAAACACCTTGAATTTCTTCAACCAAATATTCTTGTAGTGCTTCTGCTCCGCAGCAACGTAAAATATCGTGTGGAACTTTAGGGCCTGCTACAAGAGCTTCGCCTGCACTAATATAGTCGCCTGTATGAACAAGCAATTGTTTACCAAAGGGAACTAAATGTTCATGTTTTGAACCAGATTCTTGATTGATTACAATAATACTTCGTTTTCCACGTCGTTTTTCGCCAAGCTCAACTTTTCCATCAATTTCGCTAATTACAGCAGGATTTTTTGGTCGTCGGGCTTCCAAAATTTCTGTAACACGAGGTAAGCCACCTGTAATATCCTGTGTACCAGCTGTTTCTTGTGGTTGTTTTGCTAGTAAAGTTCCTCGAACAACTCGTTCGCCATCTTTAACTTCCAAAAGAGTTTTTCCAGGTAATTGATAGTATGTAATAGTTTTTCCAAGTTCATCAACAATCTTAATGACAGGATGTTTTTCACCCTTATTCTCCATGATAACATTAGCACCCTTATCATCTGTACGTAATGTGATGCCTTGAATAATGTCTTCATAGCGAATAATACCATCATATTCAGCAAAAATTGGTTTACTATTGGCATCTCGAGTTCCAATGATAATCTTATTTTTACCTTCAAAAATCTTGGTTTCTAAACAATCGCCATCTTTAATAACACGATCAATATTTGGAAGTGGTTTGAGAATAGTTCCTAGCTGAGTTTGGATATTTTCTGTTGTCGAAATAGTTATTTTAGTAGCTTCGTTTGTTTTCTGAATTTGCTTTACAATACCAGCGAGAGTTGTTTTATATTCTTTTTTACCTTTATTTGCAAGAACTGTTCCTGCTATAATTTGCATTCCATCTTTTACTTTAATATTTGCTTCATTTGGAACGTCTATGATTTCTTCATAAGTAACATCTATGCTCGCATTTTGATTGATAACAGTTTCGCCGTATTTGTTTGTAGCAACATTCATATTTTTGAAAACAAAAGACATTTTAGTCCCTTTAATAGGAAGTTCAACTTGACTTTCTTCGCGCTGTCTTTGTGCAACACCACCGATATGGAATGTACGCATGGTTAATTGTGTACCAGGTTCTCCAATTGATTGAGCTGCAATAATTCCTACCGCGAGTCCAGATTCAACAAGTTTCCCACGTGATAAATCCATTCCATAGCATTTAGCACATATTCCTAATGGAGCTTCGCATGTTAAAGGACTACGGACGCGAATTTTCTGATATCCCATGTCTTCAATTTTTTTGGCGATTTCATCTGTAATAATCTCATTTTGTTTAACGATGATTTCACCAGTTTGTTTGTTATAAATATCATCACGAGCAACACGACCACGAATATTATCGGAAAGTTTTACTTTTCCTTTAACTTCGCCTTTACTTATGCCGCCAAGAGTTCCACAATCATCTTGTGTGACTACTACATTTTGTGCAACATCTGCAAGACGACGTGTTAAATAACCTGCATCAGCAGTTTTCAATGCAGTATCAGCAAGACCTTTGCGTGCACCATGTGTAGAGCTGAAATATTCAAGAACTTTTAATCCTTCACGGAAGTTAGCGATAATAGGCGTTTCAATAATAGAACCATTAGGTTTAGCCATTAAACCACGCATACCAGCTAATTGGCGAATTTGTTCTTGACTACCACGCGCACCACTAGCGGCCATAAGATGGACTGGGTTAAATGTATGATTATCTGGTCCGGAATCTTTAGCAAGGGTTTCCATCATAGATTTTCCAACTTGCTCACGCGCTTGTGTCCAACAATCAATTATTTTATTGTGTCGTTCCTGTTCAGTACTAGAACCATCAGAATATGCTTTTTCATGTGAGGCTACTTCTTTTTGGAACTTATCAATAATTTGTTGTTTGTCTCCTGGAATGATCAAGTAATCTTTAGAGAAGGAAATTCCTGCTTCTGTTGCAAGACGGAATCCCAATGTTTTCATGTCATCTAGCAATTTTAAAGTTGCTTTGCGGCCAGCATAACGATAGCAGTCTGCAATAATATCATTCAAAGATTTCTTATCTAAATCTTTATTATAAAAAGGCATTCCTGCTGGTAAAATATTATTGAAAAAAACTCGACCAATAGTTGTTCGAATAAAACGCCCACGAATATTTTCTTCGCTAGGAGTTGGAACTATTCTAGGTGCTTCTGATTTAGGAGTTTCTGGAAGCAAATACCATATAATGGTGTGAAGAGTTGCTTTTTTATGTGCATATGCTTGGAAAATTTCATCATAACTATAAATATAGCTATCTTCTCCAATTTCACCTTTACGCTCTTTTGTAAGAAAATAACATCCTAAAACAACATCTTGGTTAGGAGCAATAATAGGTTTCCCATTTGCTGGAGAAAAAATATTATTTGTTGATAACATCAGCGTTGTAGCTTCAACTTGAGCTTCGATAGAAAGTGGCAAATGTACAGCCATCTGATCACCATCAAAGTCAGCATTAAAGCCTGTACAAACGAGTGGATGTATCTTAATTGCATTACCTTCTATAAGTGTTGGTTCAAAAGCTTGAATACCCATACGATGTAAGGTTGGAGCACGGTTTAGTAAAACTGGGTGTTCATGGATAACTTCTTCGAGGATATCCCAAACTTGATCATCTTTCTTTTCCAACATTTTACGCGCACTTTTGATAGTTTGAGCACAACCATTTTCTTTTAGTTTGCGAATAATAAAAGGTTGGAATAACTCCAAAGCAATCTTTTTTGGTAAACCACATTGATGTAGTTTTAGTTCAGGTCCTACTACAATAACAGAACGTGCAGAATAATCAACACGCTTTCCAAGTAAGTTTTCACGGAATCGCCCTTGTTTTCCTTTAATCATATCAGTTAAGCTTTTCAAAGGACGATTTCCAGTACCTAAAACAGGCCGACGGCAACGAGAATTATCAAATAAAGCATCTACTGATTGTTGAAGCATCCGTTTTTCATTTTTTATAATGACTTCTGGAGCATTCATATCAAGTAGTTTTTTAAGACGATTATTACGATTTATTAAACGGCGATAAAGATCATTTAAATCACTTGTTGCAAAATTTCCAGAATCTAATAAAACCAAGGGACGTAAATCAGGAGGAATTACTGGAATAACGCGAAGTATCATCCATTCAGGTTGATTACCTGAATCTTTGATCATTTTTATCAATTTTAATCTTTTAATGATCTCTTTTTGTCTTTGTTTTGAGCCAGTTTTTTCAAACTGTTTTTGAAGCTCTTGAGAAACTTCATTTAAATCGAGATTTCTCAGCAACTCTCCAATAGCTTCTGCCCCCATACCTGCCACAAAAGATTTTTCACCATATTTAATTTGGCATTCGTTATACTTACTTTCTGTAAGCAGATCATATTTCTTAAGTGGTGTATTTTTTGCATCTAAAACAGTATAGTCTTGGAAATAAATAATTCTCTCTAATGCGTTAATACGCATTCCTAGCAGTGTACTCATACGACTGGGCATGGCTTTAAAAAACCATATATGAGCTACTGGAGAAGCAAGATTGATATGTCCCATACGTTTGCGACGTATTCGAGAATGTGCAACCTTTACACCACAACGATCGCAAACTAATCCCTTATGTTTAATCCCTTTGTATTTACCGCAGTAGCATTCCCAATCGCGTTCTGTACCGAAGATTCTTTCGCAAAAAAGACCATCTTTTTCTGGCCGATATGAACGATAGTTAATAGTTTCTGGCTTTTTTACTTCGCCATAGGACCAGTTACGAATATCCTCAGGAGAAGCCAATTTAATAGTTACCGACCCATAATCATTGATTCGATCGTAGGAAGCTTCTACCATAGGAAAAACTCCTTGCAAACAGTTCTCTAAAATCGCCAGCCTTTTTAAAAAGGTGGCAAACCATCTTTTTATACAGCTTCATAGAAAAAACTGTGATTTTTTTTAAGAAATTTTTTCAAATTACGAGCTTGCAAAAAGAATTTGCAAGCTCATTTTTTAACTCAAAGGGGACTGATTTATCTGTTGATTTTTAGGCTTCTTTTTATGAAGTTGCATATCAAGAGCTAAACCTTTAATTTCATGTGTTAAAACTTCAAATGATACTGGAGTGCCTGGTTCTAATGTATTATCACCACGAACCATAGATTCGTAAATTTTTGTTCGGCCTTCAACATCATCAGATTTTACTGTAAGAAGCTCTTGTAAGATATTAGCAACACCATAAGCTTCCAAAGCCCATACTTCCATTTCGCCGAAACGTTGGCCACCAAATCTTGCTTTTCCGCCTAGCGGTTGTTGAGTAATTAAAGAATATGGTCCTATAGCGCGAGCATGAACTTTGTCATCTACTAAATGATGCAACTTCAACATATAAATGTAACCTACTGTAACTTTTTGTAAGAATGGTTCACCTGTTCTACCATCATACAAAACAGTTGTACCAAAGGCACCAGCAGTTATTGGATCGTTTTTTTTCTGTCCATCGCAAATTTTTACTTTAACTTCAGGAAGCTTATTTGCTTCCTGCAGAGAGGCTTCTATTTCTTTTTCTGTAGCACCGTCAAATACTGGTGTAATAGCTTGGAAACCTAGCATCTTTGCGCACCAGCCAAGATGAGTTTCTAAAATTTGGCCGACATTCATACGTGAAGGAACGCCAAGAGGATTAAGAATAATTTCAACGGGAGTGCCATCTTGTAAAAACGGCATATCTTCTTCTGGCAAAATTTTAGAAATAACACCTTTATTTCCATGTCGTCCTGCCATTTTATCGCCAACTGATAGAACACGTTTTGTGGCAATATAAACTTTAACAAGTTCTAATACTCCGTTTGGTAATTCATCTCCAGATTGCAATAGTGTTATATCTTTGGTTTTCATATCTTCTGCTTCGGATATTATATCACCAAATTTTTTAATTGCTATCGCAACTTGCTCACGTTTTTGGATGTCGTCAATGTCAAGATTATAGCTATTCATCCTATCTTTGAGGGTTTTTAAATCTTTTAAAGAAGGTTCTTGTTCTGGTAATTCGATCTTGTCTTCAGTTCCTAATTCAATGGGAAGATGTCCTAAAATATCGCAAATTTTGCGGTGCATTTTATATATGTTTTCTTTAAAAATTCTAAGATATTGTCGTTCAATATCGCGAATTTTTTCTTTAACTATTTCGGTTTCTTCTTCGTTTAATTTGATCTTTCTTGCGAATTTTTGAGTAGCAATAACAATTCCATCTACTCCGGAAGGAACTTCTAAGCTATCATTTTTAACATCTTCTCCAGCACGCCCGAAAATAGCATGTAATAATTTTTCTTCGGGAGATAATTCTGATTTACTTTTAGGAGCTACTTTCCCAACTAAGATATCCCCTGATTTTACAATTGTTCCAATCTTTACAATACCTTCTTCATCAAGATTTTGCAAAGAACGATCTGATACATTAGGAATATCACGCGTAAACTCTTCTCTACCTAATTTAGTCTCTCTAATTTCTGCTTCAAATTCATCAATATGTATAGAAGTATAATAATCTTCTTTTACTAATTTATGAGAGACAATAATTGCGTCTTCAAAATTGTAGCCATCCCAAGGCATAAACGCTACAAGAACATTACGCCCAAGTGCTAATTCTCCATTACGAGTTCCAGCACCATCTGCAATTACCTGCCCTTTTTTGACTCTTTCGCCTTCACGTGCAATTGTCTTTTGATTGAGACAAGTTCGCTCATTTAAACCAACAAATTTTCGTAAAACATATTCTCTAACAGGTTCTTGAGGATCATCAGGTTGAACAAGAATACGTTGTCCATCAGACTTTAAGATAACCCCATCTACTTCCGAACGAATAGTCATACTAGAATTTTGAGCAATAGGGACTTCCATTCCTGTAGCGACTAATGGTGGTTCGGTAATAATAAGAGGAACTGCTTGGCGTTGCATGTTAGAACCCATAAGAGCACGGTTTGCATCGTCATGTTCCAAAAATGGGATTAAAGAAGCGGAAATACCAACTACTTGTTTAGGAGAAATATCGTAGTAATCAATTTTATCTGGAGTTACGTATTTATAATCACCATCTAAACGTGCAATGATTTTAGGTTGGACAAAAGTTCCATCGCTATTTAATGGAGTGTCTGCTGGAGCAAGAATTTTATGTTGCTCTTCATCTGCTCGTAAGTATACAACTTTATCGGTTACTTTTCCATTTTTTACAAGACGATATGGGGTTTTTAGGAATCCATATTCATCAATGCTAGCATAAATAGAAAGACTAGAAATTAGCCCGATGTTTGTACCTTCAGGTGTTTCGATTGGACATATTCTACCATAATGAGAAATATGAACATCTCGAACGTCAAAGCCTGCACGTTTTCGATTCAAACCGCCTGGACCAAGAGCAGAAAGGCGTCTTTCATGAGTAATTTGTGCAAGAGGATTTGTTTGATCAACTACTTGAGATAATTCTCCGCGTCCAAAGAAATAATCGATTGACGAAGAAATAGTTTTCGCATTGATAAGACTCTTAGGAGTCATTGGTTCTTCTGTTTCTTGCGTACTCATTCGTTCTTGAATAGTTCGTTTGAGTTTCAAAAATCCTTTGCGAAATTCATCGCCTGCAAGTTCATTGATTGTACGAATTCGACGATTTCCTAAATGATCGATATCGTCTATTTCAAATCCTTCATCATTTTGGCGAAGGCCCATAATATAGCTAACCGCATGAATCATATCGTCTGGGGTTAAAACCATTTGGTTAGCATCTATAGTTTGATTGAATTTTCTATTTAAACGAAATCGTCCGACTCGTCCTAAACGATAGCGATTTGGATCTCTAAATTTATCACTAAAAAGAGTTTTAGCTTTTTCCAAAGAAAAAGGATTTCCAGGCCGAAATTTTGTATAAAGTTTTCTCAAAGCAGCTTCATAGCCATCTTTTTCTGTTTCTTTTTCAATATCTCGGTTTGTGTCGCTAGTATTATCGTCATTAAGAGTATTTACAATCAATGTATCTATCTTGTCATCATTTTTTTCTTTGCTATTTTTCTTTTTTAAGACTACTACACTTTTTAAATTACTTGAAATAATTGCGCTTGCGACATGTTCAGTAATTAAAGTCCCTGCTGGGAAAGTCTTTTTTGAAATGTCGCCATCTTCCTCATTTTTTTGCACAATAATTGGTTCAGCGAGAATTCTGCCACTTAATTTTTTCTGAATATTAGCAATACGAGCATTAAGTTTTTCTTGATCAGAACGAGAAGTAGTTGATTTATCTTGATCAAATCGAGTGATTATTTTCTCTTGATCATAGAATAAAGCAAGAATTGCCTGATCTGTGGAATATTTTGGATCTAAAGCTCTTATAAAAGTTGTAATAGGAATTTTTCCACTCTTGTCAATTTGCATAACAAGGGTATCTTTTTTGGTAACATTAATATCAATCCAACTTCCACGTTCAGGAATGATCCAGCATATATAAAGATGCTTATCTCCTCCGTTGCTATCCTCAGCAAAATCAACACCAGGAGAACGATGTAATTGACTTACAATAACACGTTCAGCACCATTAATAATAAATTCTCCACCACCAATCATGATAGGAATTTCGCCTAGATAAACCTCTTCTTCCTCAGTTTTCTTCTCAATTTTATTAACAAGACGTACCCGGATTTTGAAAGGAGCACCATACGTTAATTTTAATTTGCGGCAGTCATCCGGGCTATAGCGCGGTTTTCCTAACTCGTATGCGATGTACTCAAGAACAAATTTTTCGTTATAACTTTCAATAGGGAAAATCTCGCGGATGATAGCCTCTAATCCCTTGTCTTTTTTACGGGAAATAGGAGGCAAATTCATTTGCAGAAAATCTTCGTAAGACTTCAATTGAAGTTCTACAAGATTCGGAACATCTAGGATTTCCTGACTTTTACCAAAATATTTCTGCCTAGGGAAAAATCTCATCCTGCATCCTTGCAAAAATTGCCATCTATCTCCGACCAGAAATGGACGGAGTTGCGGCAAAGGTTGGAACGATCAGACCGCACCATACCGTTTCATCAAAACTTGAATTTACCTTAAGTTTTGATTTATGAATGTTCTCGAAAAAAAATTAAATCCTATAAAAAATTTAATTGTTCTAACAAGAACAACTTCATAAAACGGTAGATTAAAAGCCATCCAATGGCTTAATGGAAAAATAATTAAGCTGAAAAATGGAATCTGCCAATCTACTTTATTATAAAATAAAGTGGATTCGCGGATTCCATTCACGGCTTGAGTCAATTTTATTATAACTATCAAAATGTTGCTAATTTAGCAACATTTTGATAGAGTATAGTTCAACGCTAGTTTTTACAAACTATTAGTTAAATTATATACCTTTGAGTTCAACTGTAGCACCAGCTTCTTCGAGTTGTTTTTTAACTTTTTCAGCTTCTTCTTTAGGTAATTTTTCTTTGACTGGCTTTGGAGCAGAATCAACTAATTCTTTGGCTTCTTTTAAACCAAGGTTAGTTAATTCACGGACTACTTTGATAACTTGGATTTTCTTATCGCCAGCACCGGTTAAAATTACGTTAAAAGCGGTTGGTTCGGCTGGTTTTTCAGGTTCATCGCCTTTGCTTCCACCTGCAACAACAGCAACTGGAGCAGCAACAGCAGATACGTCAAAAGTTTTGCAGAAAAGATCGCGGAAAGATTTGACGTCTAGTAAATTATAGCCCTTGAATACTTCAACCATTAGGGCATTTTTGTCATCAGTAGAAAGTTTTTTTACTTCTTCAAGGAGTTTGCTAATATCGCTCATTATGTTCTCCCATTCAAAACTTGGACAGGATGGGATGTCGCTATCCAAATAAACAAAATTCGCTTAAAGACTAAAAGTGAGATTTACTAAATCTTAAGTTTTAGAGAAAGGAAAGACTTAAGTGTTGTGAGAAAAGGGAAGTTTTTTTATTATTAATTTTTTTCAAGTTTTGCAATATGTGCATTAAAAGCATTTGGCAAACCTTGCATAGCTGCATTGACAGAACCCAAAATTTGTTGAAATGGGCTTTCGAAAGAAGCAGCCAAATTGGCAAGTAAAACTTCTTTTGGAGGAGTTTTGGAAAGTTCATCTACTTGTTTATCAGTAAGTAGCATACCATCCAAATATCCACCATGTATTTTAATAAGTTTAGTTTTCTTTGCAAATTCTAATAATGTTTTTGCAGTATCAACTGGTGTTTTTCCGCCATAAGCAATGGCCATAGAGCCTTTCATAATAGCAGCAACATCTTTATTAAAGAGTTGTTTGATTGCTACACCAGCGATAGTATTTTTTACTGCTTTGACGAACATATTTTGACTACGCAATTTACTACGAAGCATATAATTTTGTTCGCCAGTAAGATGGCCATAAGAAAAAATTACAAAGCTATTGATTTTTTCTAGCTTTTTTACAAGGTCTTGGGCCATCATTTTTCGAATTATTTTCGACATAATAACGCCACCTTTCAAAGGGCTGAACAATTATAGTTATTGACTATCGTTTGATTTCTAGTGCAACTCCAATACCCATAGTAGTTGAGAGAAATAGGCTTTGGATATATGTTCCCTTTGCCGTTGATGGACGTATATGTTTAATATGTTCAATGAAAGTTTCGATATTTGCTATCAAATTTTCTGCGGAAAAACTCTTTTTGCCGACTGGGGCATGGACATTACCAAAACTGTCTGTACGATATTCCACTTTACCAGCTTTGAATTCTTGTACTGCTTTTGCAATATCTTCTGCAACAGTTCCTGCTTTAGGAGCTGGCATTTTGCCTTTTGGACCAAGAATTTTACCGAGTTTTCCAACATATTTCATCATAGATGGGTGGGCGATAGCAACATCGAAATCCAACCAATTTTCATTCTGAATTTTATCTGCTAAATCTTTCGCACCTACCACATCAGCTCCAGCTTTTTGGGCTGCTTCGGCCATTTGTCCTTCAGCAAATGCGATAACTTTAACAGTCTTACCAATTCCCTTTGGCAATGAAACTGAGCCACGTAATAATTGGTCAGATTTTTTAGGATCAACTCCCAACTTCATAGCAATTTGAACAGTTTCATCAAATTTTGCGGACTTTGTAGATTTAAGAAGTGTTACTGCTTCTTCTAAAGTATATCGCTTGTTTGCGTCAACCAATGTTTTATTGGCAGTATGACGTTTGGAAACTGGGCGAGGGTGAGAATGTCCGGGACGGCGGCGTTTCTTTTTTTCTTCCGCAGTTGGAGTTGGTTGTTTTTGGGTATTTTCTGGTTGAGTCATCGGTAGAAATACCTTTCTATGCCGCTTCAAAACGGTTTAAAACTATGCGATTACTTCCACCCCCATACTTCGGGCTGTGCCTTCAACAATGCGCATAGCATGTTCCACATCAAAGGCATTCATAAATTTCATTTTCTTTTCGGCGATTTCCCGAACTTGGGCTTTGGTAACTTTGCCAATTTTATTGCGATTAGGAACTCCAGAGCCTTTTTCAATACCTGCTGCTTTTTTGAGAAGCACAGATACTGGAGGTCCTTTTACCAACATATCAAAGGTTTTGTCATTATAAACAGTCAGTACAACACCGACAGAATATCCTTTGAGGTCTTTGGTCGCTTCATTAAAACGTTGGACAAATTCACCAATTTTTACTTGGTGTTGGCCTAAAGCTGGACCTACTGGAGGTGCTGGTGTTGCTTGCCCGCCGGCAACTAAGAGGCGAACTTTCGCAATTACTTCCTTTGCCATTGGATATCAATACCTTTCTGCATTTGGTTCAATTCGTCAATATCTAAGTAGCAGAATTGCTTATATCTTCTACTTGTTGATATTGTAATTCAATCTTTGTCGAAGACCCGCTAAAAATTTCAACTTGGAGTTTTAATATAGAATTAGCTTCATCAATTTCATCTACTACTCCAATATAATTTTCAAAAGAGCCTTCTTTAATTCTGACTTGCTGGCCTTTATAAAAGGCGGGTGTTTTATTTTGAGGTTTTTCTTTGGCATGTTCACAAGTGAGTAGCATTCGTTCCACTTCGGCATCTGTCATAGAGCCTGCAAAGTCGCCAACACCAGGGGTATTTTTTACCATATAGTGGGTTTGCTCGGTTTTTATCATTTCTACCATAACATACCCAGGATACATTTTACGATAGCTAACTCGTTTACCCTTTTTAGGATCAACAACTTTTTCTGTTGGAACAAGTACTTTAAATATCTTATCAGCCATCCCCATAGATTGAATTCGCGCTTCCAAATTAGAACGAACTTTATCTTCTTTCCCTGTTTGAACACGCAAAACATACCATCTAGGGATGAATTCTGGATCTTCAGGTATTGTTGTAGATTGAGGCAATCCCGAATTAAAATCTGTATTATTCAACTTTGATAGCTGTGGTTTTTCATTTGGATCTGAGTTAATATTGGGGGTTGGTTCATTATTCGGGTTTAACATAATATTTACCTCAGTAATGATAAAACTAGAAAATAAGCCATCGAATAAACTTATCTAAAACAATATCCGCTGCAAAAAGATAAACACCCATAGCGATAATTACAATTATTACTACCAAAGAAGAGTCAGCAACTTCTCCACGGCTTGGCCAAGATACTTTGCGCATTTCGCTTTCGGTATCAATAAGAAATTCAGAAACTCGCATATTGACAAAAGTCAAGTATGCAACTAAAGCTGTTAATCCAATTGCCATGCCAACAGCAATTAGCCATTTTGGTGTAATTGTAATGGTAATATCTACCAATGGAATTGTAAATTTATACAATTCTTGATAGAACCATTCCCAAAATTCAGGACGAGCTTCCGTTCCTGAATAAGGAAACCCTACAAAGCAACGATATGCAGCAAAAATCGTTAATGCTATTGCAATAGCAAAAAAACACCAACGAACAACCAAACCCTGTTTTCTTTTATGCAAAGTAAAAGGCATTAGTGTCTGTCTCCGATACTTTGTTTTTAGCAAAAATGGAGGGTGTATCTACCAACGCACGCAGTTATGCTGTGCTCCATTAGTACTTTTATATTTATATAAAAAAATGATAAATTCGTTTAAATGAAAAATTCATTTAAAAGAGTATGCATAAAAATATTCATTTTAGTTGAAAAATTCGCTTTTGCGAACTTTTCAACTAACCAATATTTTTTGTAGCGGCTTTGAAGAAACATTGTCTTTTTTCTTCAATTACTTGTAGAATGAAACAAAGTTTCTGTTTAATAGTGTTTAAGAATGTAATTATTTTTTACGTTCTCCATGTTCTGTGTGTTTTCGACAAGATCCACAGAATTTGGATAATAATAATTTTTCTACCTGATTTTTTGAGCCACGGGATTTGGTTTGTTTGCTAGTACGGTAGTTCCTGCTTTTACATTCTTTACACTCAAGAGTTACATACTCCCGAGAACCTTTTTTAGCCATGAACTACTCCAAAACTTGGGTAACTACTCCCGCGCCTACTGTTTTGCCGCCTTCACGGATTGCAAAACGAAGTTCTTTTTCCATAGCAATCGGGGTGATCAATTCGACTTCAAGTTCTACATGATCGCCAGGCATAACCATGTCTGATGTGCCCAATACTTTAACAGTACCAGTAACGTCAGTGGTGCGGAAATAGAATTGTGGACGATATCCATTAAAGAATGGTTTATGGCGTCCGCCTTCTTCTTTTTTCAAGATATACACTTGAGATTTGAATTTTTTATGTGGAGTAATTGAGCCGGGTTTTGCAATAACTTGGCCTCTTACGAGTTGTTCTTTTTCAACACCACGGAGTAATAGACCAACATTATCACCTGCCATACCAATATCAAGTTCCTTGCGGAACATTTCAACACCGGTACAAACAGTTTTAATAGTGTCAGTAACACCAACAACTTCAAGAGGTTCATTGACACGAACAATACCGCGTTCTACACGACCAGTACCTACTGTACCGCGACCTTTGATCGAGAATACGTCTTCGACTGGCATTAAGAAAGGTTTGTCTGTATCACGTTTTGGTGTGGGGATATAATTATCAACAGCTTCCATCAATTTAAGAATGGATTGTGTGCCGAGTGGTGAATTTTCACCACTCATGGCTTTGGTAGCAGATCCGCGAATAATAGGGATTTCGTCGCCAGGGAATTCGTATTTCTTTAACAGATCGCGAAGTTCCATTTCAACGATTTCGAGTAGATCGGGATCCTTTTCCATTAAATCGCATTTATTGAGGAAAACTACAATATAAGGGACGTTAACTTGGCGAGCAAGAAGAATATGTTCGCGAGTTTGGGGCATTGGACCATCTGGAGCGGAAACAACAAGAATAGCACCATCCATTTGGGCTGCACCAGTAATCATGTTTTTGATGTAATCAGCATGTCCTGGGCAATCAACGTGAGCATAATGGCGTTTATCAGTTGAGTACTCCACATGAGCGACCTGGATGGTAATACCGCGTGCTTTTTCCTCTGGTGCCTTATCAATCTGATCAAATGCCATCGCCTGTGCCAATCCCTTTTCAGCTAATGTCTTAGTAATTGCAGAGGTCAATGTTGTCTTACCATGGTCAATATGACCGATCGTCCCCACATTGACGTGCGGTTTGTCTCTTGTAAACTTTTCCTTGGCCATGTGGATATCTCCTATAAAAAATGGCTCATTCTAAAAAAAAGAAAACAACATCCCTATAGGGATGCTAGTTTATGAGATTTGCTAGAATTAATTTCTAATCGATTCTAGTTAAAAAAATTTTAGTATAAATAAAATTTTTAGAGCTACCTTCGGGGCTTGAACCCGAGACCTCGTCCTTACCAAGGACGCGCTCTACCAGCTGAGCTAAGGCAGCAAAAACTATTTATAGTTCAAAGCGGGTGATGGGAATCGAACCCACATAGCCAGCTTGGAAGGCTGGTGCTCTACCATTGAGCTACACCCGCAGTTTGGTGGAGAGAGGAGGATTTGGACCTCCGAAGGCGTTGCCAGTAGATTTACAGTCTACCCCCTTTGGCCACTCGGGCATCTCTCCATAATATAAACCTGAAGCTAATGGTGGGATTTGAACCCACAACCTGCTGATTACAAATCAGCTGCTCGGCCGTTGAGCTACATTAGCAGATTGTAGATTAGCAGATTAGCAATGCAATTTATATAAATTTACATCTATCATATAGTTATGCTTCATGTAAATCTACACATCATTCATTTGTCGCGTATATTATACCTTTTCTTTTTTAAATTGCAAGCAAAAAATTTTTTTTTTTTGTTTTTTTTTTATATTTTTATGGCATGACGCCATAAACTATTTTAGCAATTAACTTTAAAACCTGCTTGAACAAGAGCATGTAAGTGTAGCATGCCAAGGGGTTTCTTAGTTTGATCTACTACAGGAAGTAAAAATATAGGACGTGGTTTATGATTTTCCATCAATTTTAAAGCATCATAGGCAAGACTTTCCCCATGTACATACACAGGATTTTTCGTCATTAAATCTTTTACTGAAGTATTCATAGCATCCGCAATATTGCTGCCTTTTGTAGCAAAATTTTCTAAAATTCTACGAACATCTCCATCTGTTATAATTCCCGCAAGTTTTCCATCTTCTCCAATTACACTGGTTCCACCTAGTTTATAGTGTGTAATAGTACGTAAGGCAACAGAAAAATTGTCATCTTGAGATATAACAGGATTTGTCAATTGTTCTTGTAAAAGATGTTGAACTCGTAGAGTTAAACGTTTTCCTAGCATTCCTCTGGGATGATATATTGCAAAATCTTCTGGTGTAAACTTTCGAGCTTCCATTAAGGCAACAGTTAATGCATCTCCTAAAGCAAGTGTTGCAGTAGTAGATGTAGTTGGTACAAGGTTATATCGATCCGCTTCTTTGGTTTGACCGATCAATAATGTTACGTCTGATAATTGGCTTAATGTACTATTAGATTTTGAAGTGATAGCAATAATAGGAACTTCTATGTATTTAACGAATGATAGTAATTCAATGATTTCTTCAGTTTCTCCTGAAAAAGATATTGCTAAAATACAATCTTTATGATGGATAACACCTAAATCTCCATGAAAACCTTCTGCTGGGTGTAAAAAATGAGAAGGAATTCCAACACTAGTAAGACTTGCAGCAATTTTTTGGCCAATATGACCGCTTTTTCCCATTCCTGTAACAATAATACGGCCTTGGCAATTTAGAATAATTTTACAAGCTTGAAGAAAAGTGTCGTTAATTTGCTCGGAAAGTTGAGATAAAGCCTTACTTTCTTCAAATAATACACGTTTAGCAATTTCTAAAAAAGAGATATCTAAGCTATTTTTTTCTTCCATTATTTTTAACAGAAAATACTTTATTGCTTAACCCGCAACAAATATTTTCCTACCTTGATAGTATATTTTCTAACTTTTTAAGAAATATTCAAAATATGATTTTATCATTCTAACAGAGCTATTGTTGGAATGCAAGAAAAAAAGAGAGAAAATAAATATTTTTGAAAAGTCTTGACGAAAGATAAAGTTATCGTTAAAATGGAGATGATGAAAAATATCATTTTTTGTAAAAAAATATTATTTTGTTAATTATTGTACTAAATAGTAGTTATAAACAATACCACATGCTTTCTGCTAAAATACAGGAGGGTGGCAGCTTTTTTATTTGGAAAGTCTTGCCATATTTTTTATGAGACAACGTGGTTCTGTTCACCTCGCGGTTTTTGCAACTTTATTTATCATAAGCGCGTTTTTAATGTTCGGGCTTATGGGAATGGAAAATTATTATCTCCAAGAAAAAGCTACAATGGATCGAAACATTAAATATTTACAAGATGAGATGCTTAAATTAAACAATGATTTGCAAGAACTTGAAAGTTTAAGCGGTTTTTTTCATAATAAAGAAAACCGTAGTAATTTTGCAGATATTAGTCAAGCTAGAGTTGTAATTCCTAATTTATTAGGCCAATTACAGAAAGTTCATAACAAAGAGCTCGAACTTCCTACATTAGCTATTTCTGATGTAGAATTAGCAGAAAAAAAGGAAAATTCTTTAACTCTTGAAAAAATGTTATTTTCTGGTTTTGAACGTATTCAAGAATTACAAAACGAAATTGCTATGCTTGAGCACCAAAGCCAAATCATATCAGAAAATAAGCGATTGCAAGAAGAATATCGAAAACAGATAACTGATGAAATGAATGATTGGCTTAAGACTTTAGGAAATGATATAGAAAGTTATCAAACTCAGTTTGATAAAAAATTAAAAGATGTAGAAGCACTCCAACAAAAATATGAACTTGCTAAAAATGAGGCAATTCAAAAAGCTCAAGAAGCGGAACAATCTATACAAAATGATAAAAATGAGTTTGAAATACAAATTGAACAAAAGAAAAATGAAATTCGTAAATTGCAAGCTCAAAAATATGGAGAAAGTGAACCCATTACAAAGCAACGCATATTCCGTCCAGAAGAAGAAAAATATGATGGAACTATTAGTTTTTCAGACGCTCGAACAAAGACTGTATATATTGATTTAGGTCAATCTCAAAAAATTATAAAAGGACTAAAATTTGACGTATATCGCCAAGCAAACCAAGCAGCAAAAATATGGATCGGCCAGATTGAAATCCAAAAAGTTATGGAAAAAGTTAGTATGGCAACCATCGTAAAAATAAAAGATCCATTAAATCCGATTGTTCCTGGCGATAGTATTATGAACCCTATTTTTAATTATAAAGAACCGGTTTATATTACATTAGCTGGTAATTTAAAAAAATCAAATGCTACAATGAAGCAGTTGATTGAAGAATTGGGTGCTATTATAGAACCTCAAGTAAGTGTTCGTACTAATTTTGTTGTTTATGCTCCTAAGAGTGAAACAACAGAAAACTATCGTGCGGCAATAAACTTTGGTGTACCTTTGATGAGTGAGGATGTTGTCCTTCAATATATTGGGGACTAATATATTCTGAAGGTCAATCATTTTTATAAAAAATATTTATCTTCACATTATTTATTGAAAAATCATACGGAGGTAGCGATTTCCTCACCATTAAAAGCAGGAGTCTATCGCTAATTTTTATGAAATCCGGTACAATGATAACTTTGGGAATTTTTATTTTTTTATGGTTAGTTTGCTCTGTGGTTTCTTTGATAACTTATCAAAACATTCAAAAACTTGCAATTGATCCTGAAAATAAGAAGACTGCTCAAGTTAGCGAATTAAGTGAAATCACTCAGAAAAAAATTGCATTAGCAAAAAAGAAAGAAGAATATGCTGATCTAGAATCTAGAGCCCAAAAAATTTCTAACTTTATTGGCTTTCGTCAACCAAGTTATATTGGCGGCTCTTCAATGTCAGATGTAGACTCAATTATTTTTTTCCTTGATACGGTATGTAGTGATGTTGCAAGTCCAATTTATAAAAATTCTCTGAAATTAGCAACTCTTGGTTCTGAAAATCAGAAAATTGATAAGGAAGACAAAATTATCAAAGGAGAATCTTGTAACAAATCTCAACTAAGAAATATTAACTATGTCAAAACATTGATCACTCTTGAAGATGTTTGGGAAGCAACCATCAAACGTATTGAAACGTTACAACAACAGGCTAAAAGCAAACGCGTAAACTTAAAAGATGCTCGTGAAGAATACGAAAAACTAATTTTTGATACCCAAAACGAAATTACTCAAATCCAACAAACTTTACAGCAAAAACGTACTGAATTCCAAGAAAATTATGTTAAAAATGAAGAAATTCTTTCTAATGCAGAAGAAGCTAGAAAGAAAGCACATGAAGAATCTTTGCAACAAAAAGAACTTCTTGCTAATGTTGAACGACAACAACGCGAACAAAATAAAAAATTTAGTAATGAACAAAAAATATTAGAAGAGCGTGTTCATGAAATACAAGCCGCAACTGCTGGACAATCTGGAGTAGAACGTTGGTTTAAAGACCAATCAGAAAAAGGCAAAGCGCAAGAAATACCTGATGGTGAAATTCTATATAGCAACAATAAACAACAGATTGCCTATATTGATTTAGGACGCTCAGATCGAATCCAAAAAGGAATGAGCTTTGATGTTATTCAATATGGTAAAGGCGGTCGGAAAGAAATAAAAGGAAAAATTGAAGTAAAAGAAGTTCAAGAAAAGATGAGTAAAGTTAGTATTGTGAAAGAAACTTCTATACTCAATCCTATTAAACAGGGCGATAAAATAATAAATTCTGTTTATGATAAAAATAAAATAAAATATTTTGTTGTAGCAGGGAAAATTACTCGAAAATATTCTATGGATCAAATACGACGCATGGTTTCAGAAATTGGTGCACAAATTGAAGATTCTCTCACTCCTAAAACAGACACTATTATTTTAGGTGAAGGATTTGAAAGAGATCCAATTTACCAGTCCGCACAAGAGCGCGGTGTTGAAACGATGCTAGAAGTAGAGTTCTTAGAACATTTAGGTGTACAATAAATGCGCAAAAAAATATTTTTTCTTTTGAATAACTAATCTGTCAAATAAGTTTTTTGACGTCCAACTATGAGGAATTGAACCCGCCTCTGTAATTTCTTTTCGTTAAAGCCACCATTTATAAGCGGCGGGTTAATTCCTACACTGGGATAAGAAAAAGAAATTAAGTTAAAGAGCAATAAATCAAAAATAACAAAAAAACGTTAGCTTGAATTTAAGCTAGCGTTTTTTTTGTTGCTATTTCCCAAATTTCAATTCAATAATAGTGGCTTTTGCAAATATTACATCAAATCTTAAAATTCCAAATTCAAGCTTTTCAGTAGCAGATGTTGTTTGGCTAACTAAAGGAATACTGTCTAATTCTGCGATGACTTTAGTTGATTCTAATCGAAGAGATAAATTTTGGAGCTGTATTGATGACGGAGGAATTTTAAAACGATATTCACTATTATTCCAATGTAAGCTTATTTGCATATATCCAGGAGGATGTCGCATACGCCGATCTATCTGAAGGAGTCTAAATTTCATAGAAAGAGTATTTGGCTCTAAGGGAATCTTCCATGCAATATGCGCAATCTTACTTTCTCTTATACCTCGGATTGGAATAGGAGGGAACATTTCTAAACGATTATCTTGTATTCTGCAATATTCTTTGCTAAAAGAAGTATCTTTATTTTTAAAAAAAAATGTATGTACAACTTTTCCTGGAATATCTATTTCCGGCTGAGAATTTGGTTGAGGAGGATCAGAAGGAGGAGTGTTAGGAGTATTATTAGAATTTGTTTGATGATTAAGTATATTTGGAGCGAGATCAGGAGGAGAGGGTTTTTTTTCCATATTAAAGAAAATAAAAAATGAAATTCCCATTGCAAAGATAATAAATGTACAAATTATAAGAGCAAAATTTTTATATTTTCCCCAATCTTTAGAAGGAAAAACAATTGGGGTTTCAGGGGTATTTTTAGTTAAAGACTCTTCGAGTGCTGACATAGAAGGAAGTTGTGTAATCTCTTGGCAATAAATATTATTTGCATCCTCTGAAGTAGTTAATTTACTATTTAAAGATTGAGAAATTGGTAAAGTATCTTTTTTGTCTGAACATATTTTGTTTCTAGTTAAAACATTTTTTTGTTTTGATAAAGCTGTATCGTATTTTCTTGTTTTTGGCAAAGTTATATTATCTATTAGCAAATTTTGATTTGCATTATTTTGGGAACTATCTACTATTTCTGCAGAGTTATCAGTCTTTTTAGTACTAATGCATTGAGATACTATAGTTGGATCATTTGGTATAACTTCTTTTTCTTCTTCCAAAAGATTATTTATGCCTAGTTCCATCCCTAACCAAGGCATATTTACTTGATATTTTTTTATCAAAGTAGCCAAATCTTTTAATATTTCTGTAACAGTTTGATAACGTTCCTCTGGATAGCGTGCCATCATTTTTAATGTCAGAGTTTCTATATCATCTGGAATTTCTGGACGAATTTTTTTAGGAAAAATGGGTGTAGAATTTAAGCGAGCAAACAATGTCGCTAATGCTGTATCTTTATTAAAAGGTAGGCAATTTAATAGCATATAATAAACAGTAATCCCTAATGAATAAATATCGCTACGCTGATCAGCAGCTTCTCCTTCACATTGCTCAGGGGATAGATAATATGGTGTTCCCATCAGTTGTCCTGGTTGAGTCAAACTTGATGTATGTTGAGTTAATTTGGCCAAGCCAAAATCAGCAATTTTTAAAATTCCCTTAGTACTAATTAAAATATTTTCAGGTTTTATATCACGATGAATAATTCCTGCTTTATGTGCTTCTAATAACCCTAGACATATTTGATAAAGATATTGCAATACAGTTGGTATGGGTAATGGAGCTTCTCGAGATAATTTAGATTTAAGACTTTCCCCTTCAACAAATTCCATTTCAATAAAATGATATCCTTGATCTTGATCCACACGTCTCACTAAAACAATATGTGCACTATCTAAACGGGCTGCTGCACGGGCTTCTGTTCCAAAACGTTCGACTAGCTCAGTAGTTTCAGCTAAAGTAGGATCCAATATTTTCATAGCAACAGGAATATCAAGTTTTAAATTATGAGCAAGATAAACACTTCCCATTCCCCCTTGCCCCAATTTACGTTCTATTTTACAACCGCCAATATTTCTCTGCAAGAGGTCATCCATAGAGTTTCCTATTCTAAAAAAGTAAGTTCTACTAAACGCTCTAAAATTTCAGCATCAAAACGTGGCAAAGTATTAAAATTCTCTGAACCTTCTTGGTTAATCACCCAAATTAAATTTTCTGAATAGTTTTGTTGTGTTGCATTAGGATCAACAATAAGATGTAAATAAATAAATTGTGATAAAGCTCGTGTATTATGACGAAGCCTAATTGTGCCTTTAGAATTGTCTAAATTAATTCCCTCTGGAACAAATTCTAAAAATTTTTCCAAACATTGTAACTTTAATGCTTTAATTTGTACTGTTGTTACCTCTGATTGGCTAACTAAATATCTTACAGCATGAATACAATCTATACCTTTTATTTTACTCTCAATAAAATCAAATAGTTTTAAAACTGATTGTTGATAAGTGTTAAAATTTTTTTTACTTTCTTGTTTGGCTATTTCTTTAGCTTTAATCCGATTTTTAAATTGTTCTGCCCAATCATTAGAAGACATAATATAATAACCTCCAATAAATATTTTTTAATCTTTTTCACAACTGTTTAAAAGATACCATATAAATAAAAGACTGTCAATTTATTTTTAGCAGAAATCCTTCAATATCTTCTTTAAAAATTCTTGATTTTTCTAAATAAGGTGATAAAATAAATTCGAACATGAAAATTGATAGCAATCTAATTTTTGATTTGAAAGGAACTAATAATGCCAAAATTTTTAAATCTTCCAATAATCTCTATATTGATTCTTGCCTTTTTTATGACGAGTTGCGCAAGCATTTCTGAAATTCTTGCTAATAGCGATAAACCAACTGTTAAAATTATAGGAACTAAACTACAAGATTTAACATTGGAAAAAGTCAATTTAATGTTTGATGTAGAAATTCATAATCCCTATAGTTTGCCACTTCCTTTATCTAATCTCCAATATTCTTTAACAAGTAAAGGGGAAAAGTTTCTAGATGGGAAAGCCGATGTTCAAGGATTAATTCCTGCTCAAAATTCAAAGGTGGTTCAAATTCCTGTTGGAATTCCTTTTGTTCCAGTACTCCAAGCATTAAAACAAGTAAAACCTGGTGCAGTTGTTCCTTATGATGCAAAACTTGATCTTTCTGTAGATGCTCCAGGTGTTGGTCCAATCAATTTGCCATTAGAAAAAGAAGGTGAATTACCTATCCCTGCCATTCCTAAAGTAGAGCTAACAAATATACAATGGCAAGAAATGAGTATGTCTAAAGCTACAGCAAATTTAAACCTTAAAATTGATAATCCTAATAGTTTTCCTATAGAATTAAATAAATTTAATTATCGACTTAATTTAGCTGATACTCCTGTAGCAGAAGATCAAATTACTCAAGGAACTAAGTTTGCAGAAAATGGAAGCAATACTTTTCAAGTCCCACTTTCTATCGCACCAATTAAATTGGGATTTGCTGCATTCCAGATGTTACAAGGAAAAGGAGCAAATTATAATTTAGATGGTGGCTTGGAAGTTGCTTCTCCTTTTGGCCCAATTAATTTTCCTATCTCAAGTAATGGACAAACTACTTTCCAACGTTAATTTTAATTATTACTTTTTAGAGGATTGTAAAATATGTCCCAAACAATGCAACAAATTCAAGAAAGCGTTCAATACATCCAACAGAAATACAGCCAGCCTTCTAGTATTGGAATTATTTTAGGATCAGGGCTAGGTGCGTTTTATGAACAGGTTACTAATCGTATAGAAATTCCCTATCAAACTATTCCACACTTTCCTATTTCTACAGTAGAAGGCCATGCAGGAAAACTTGTTTTAGGCGATTTTAATAATAAAAAAGTCGTTGTTATGGCGGGAAGATTTCATTATTATGAGGGCTATACTTTACAACAAGTAGTGTACCCTATTCGTGTAATGTCTCAATTAGGGATTAAGTCTCTTATTGTTACTAATGCTGCGGGTGGTGTTAATAAATCTTTTGTTCCCGGAGATCTTATGCTCATTGACGATCATATTAACATGCTGGGAAATCCACTGTTAGGCCCAAACATCAATCAACTTGGCGTTCGATTTCCTGATATGAGCAAAGCATATTCTCAAAGACTGAAAGAAATTGCTACTAATGCTGCTAAAAAACACCAAATCGATATTAAACGTGGCATATATCTTGCTTTAACTGGGCCAAGTTATGAAACCCCTGCAGAAATTAGGATGTTAAGAGTTTTAGGCGCAGATGCAGTAGGGATGTCAACAGTTCCTGAAGTTATCGCTGCTAGACATATTGGAATTGAAGTGTTAGGGATGTCTTGCATTACTAATATGGCGGCAGGGATATTAAATCAACCTCTTAGTCATGAAGAAGTATCAACTACAGCAAATAAAGTAAAAGAAAAGTTTACGAATTTACTTACGGAAATTATTACAAATATATAACAAAAAGCCTCATATATGAGGCTTTTTATATTTTTAAAAAATTAGCAAATACAGTTTCTTCCTTTATTTTTAGCTTGGAAAAGAGCAGAATCTACTCGAAAAATTATTTTCTCTAAAGTTTCTAAGTGTTTTATTTCAGATACTCCGATACTAACAGTCATTTTTAATCGATGTTTTCCCGCAATAAAAATATGCTTAGAAATTTGAATACGAATTTTTTCTGCGATGTAAAGAGCGTCTGAATAACTTGTATTTTCTAAGAAAATAGCAAATTCTTCTCCGCCATAACGACAAAGTAAATCTGTCTCTCGTAAAGAATTTTGCAGTAATTGAACAAGATTTTTTAATAAAATATCTCCTGCTAAATGTCCATAGCTATCGTTGATTTTTTTAAAAAAATCTATATCAAGCATTAAAATTGATAAATTTGTCGTTGGGGTTATTTGGAAAATTCTTTGTTGTAAATATTCTAAAAAATATCCTCGAAGATAAGCACCTGTCAAAAAGTCTTTTGTAGCTGCTTGATATAACAGATAATTATTAAAAGAATGTGTCAATTCTTGCATAATCCAAATAAATATATTTTTCTCATCTTCATTGTAATTCACATCTTTTTTAGAAAGATATAAAAGACCTAAAATGTTTGTAGTATACGGATATTTTAAATGTAAAATAGGCGCGAGTAAAAATGGGTGTTTAGGACAATGAATATGTTGAGGTGCTTTCTCATTGTACAATATCTGACGATTTTTTTTTACCCAATCAAAGATACTATCAGGAGATATTTTTATTATTGCATTGATTTTATGTTTTTTTTGTAAAGAAAATCCCAAACATAAATCTTTATCTTTTTGATAAAGTAATAAAATTTGATGGCTTGGAATTAAGTTATCAATCATTTTGCCAATTTGTTGAAATAAATGAGTAGAATCGTTTGTAGTGGTTAGTATAAAACTAAGTTGTTGTATACGTTGCCATGGTAATTTTGAAGAAGTATTTTTTTTGTTCATAGTTTCAATCCACAACTACGCAAGAGGAAAAAGACATTAAATTCGTTTCAGAAAATGGATTTAAGCAAGAATGAAAAATCTGCATTAGCTATGGAGAAAATAACTAATGCAGATTTTTTTTTGTGAATTGAATAATTTTCTATTCAATAAATGGACGATCCATTTGTTGGAGAGCAGACTTAAGAAGACGAACTTTTTCTCGATACGGAAGGAACGCGCTTTTGAAACCATAAATGATGATGTCTTTTACTTCATCTAAGGTTAAGCCATATTGTTTTGCGGCAAGGAAAAGCTCATTTGTCATGTTGGTATTTGATATTAAGCGATTGTCTGTATTTAAAGTAACACGCAAATTATAATCTAAATAGAATCGGAATGGATGATGTTCTAAGGAATCAACTGATTTAGTTTGCACATTAGAAGTAAGGCATATTTCTAATGGTAAGCGATGATCATTAACATAATTTAATAAATCTCCATCTTCAGCTAAACGTGTTCCATGTCCAATTCTATGTGCTCCACAATAATGAATTGCTTGAGAAATACTTTCTGGGCCATACGCTTCTCCTGCATGAATTGTACAGTTAATGTTGTTACTAAGCACTAAAGAGAATGCTTCAATATGTCGTTTTGCAGGATTATCTACTTCTGCACCTGCTAAGTCAAAGCCTACAACGCCACGATTTTTATATGCTACACAAATTTCTGCAAGCATTTTAGATTCTGCTGCGGGACGATCGCGCATTGCACAAATAATAACTCCAGTATGGATTTTATATTGACGTTGTGCTTCTTCCAAACCTTCTAATATGCTATCTACAATTTCTGAATAGCGTAATTTCTTTTGTGTATGCAAAATTGGTGAAAAGCGAACTTCAAGATACCAGACATTTTCTTTAGCCGCATCTTCTGCTAATTCAAAAGCTGCTCTAGCTAAAGCATCTTTTTCTTGCAGTACCAATAGAGTAATATCAAATGCTTTAAGATATTCTACAAGGCTTTCCATTTGCGCACCACAGACCAAAAGTTCACGTAATTTTTCTTCGTCATACGTCGGAAGGTTTACGTTATGTTCTTGCGCCAATTCAATAATAGTAGAAAGACGTAATGACCCATCTAAGTGGCAATGCAGATCTGTTTTGGGTAAATTAAATAAAATATCTCGTGTAATTTCTGCCATAATGTTGTTATCCTTAATAATGTTGATGTTCGTAATTTATTAAAATAAATATTTATTCTATTTTTAATTTAAATCAAAAACAGAATAAATATTTTTGATTTATCATTCTTCACTTTTAACTAATCGAATTCCTAAAGTGTTATACTCGGTCTGTGGATAATAAGAAAAACGGGAATAGCAACGTAAGGAAAATATTTTGGTTTCCCAATCTCCCCCACGGCAAACTTTGAAATTGCTTTGTTGTGGACCAGTAGGATTGATTGTAGGGGAATTGCCATAATAGTTGGCATCATAATTATCTTGGCACCATTCCATTACATTTCCAACCATATCTTCGCAAAGATAGGGAGAATGTCCTTGTGAAAAGGAACCAATCGGAGCTGTATATTTATACGGATCATAAGGGGCGGATATTTGTTTAAAATTTGCTAATTTTTCATCAGGATCTTGATTTCCCCAAGGAAAAAATCTTTCAGGAAAAGGATTAACTATAAGAGAAATATTCATAGCATTGGAAATATTTTTCCAATCAGGAATTGCAATTCCTCCACGAGCTGCTTTTTCCCATTCAGCTTCTGTTGGGAGACGTTTTTCAGCCCATTTGGCATATTTTTGGGCATCATCCCAAGTTAAACCAACAACAGGAAATTCATTATTATTGAAAATACCTTCACTATGAAATTTGGTAGGAGAATGTCCAGTTTCCTCTAGAAACTTATTATATTGGCGATTGGTAACTTCGTACTTATCGATATAAAATCGAGATAGCATAATATTTTTTAAAGGTGTATTATCTCCATTTTTTTCGTTAGCACCTCGGCAAAATTCTCCTTCTGGCACATATACCATATAACTTTGATCTTTACGCCATAAATATTCTCCAGTAGTTGCTGTACGTTCCAATCCGGCTACCATTTTTTCACCAAACCAGCCAGTATTATTTGCAGAAAATAGTTTACGAATAGGTAATTCTTTTTGAGTAATTATTCCTAATAAACGTTTTTGTTCTGTTTCAGGTAACTCTGTGCGGACAATAAGAATTTTAGCTTGATTAAATTTTCGTTCTTTGCATAATTTTAAAACATCAGTAGTAATTTGGCTATATAGTTTTTGATTAGGGTCTTCAACAATTTTTGGAGGAATTATTTTATAATATATAAGCTGATTTTCAATAAATTTTACAATAGGCTCTCTGATTTCAGGGATCATGTTGATCCCATATAAACACATAGCAATAATTAAAAAAGATAATAGCCAATAAGCAACTTTTTTAGAAACACTGGAAGTGTCTTTAGAAATTTGACTTTTCTTTTCTATATCCAAAGGTGCTTTTTCGGCTAAAATAATATGTAATGGTGTACTTACTTGATCTGTACTACGGCTTATTTTTGGCAACTCTCCATATTTTTTACTTAATGATTGTGGTGGTTTAGTGTCGGTGTTAATTTTCATTACTTCTGACATTCGCTGAGAAGATTTTAAAATTTTTGAATTAGGATCTGTAGGGATAATAGGAGTTGTGTTTCCAGAAACAGGCGTACTATTTTGTGGCGATTTCCCTGCTTCTACGGGTATTCCTTGAGATTCTGTAAAAGCCAAATGAGAACTAGGAGTTGCTGGAAAAAAATTACTTCCTTTAATAAATCCTTTAGGTGGAGTAAAACCTGGTTGATTTACTGCTTGAGCCGTCCCCATTCCTTGGATGCCCATTTGAGGGAGTTGCCCCATTTGAGGGAGTTGCCCCATTTGAGGGAGTTGCCCCATTTGAGGGAGTTGCCCCATTTGAGGGAGTTGTCCCATTTGAGGGAGTTGCCCCATTTGAGGGAGTTGCCCCATTTGAGGGAGTTGCC
>CAZPDM010000009.1:47870-76949 GCA_964585305.1 uncultured Planctomycetota bacterium
GGAGTTGCCCCATTTGAGGGAGTTGCCCCATTTGAGGGAGTTGTCCCATTTGAGGAACTTGTCCCATTTGAGGAACTTGTCCCATTTGAGGAGCGTTACGGTTTGAATTTATATAGCCTTGTGGATTAGGAATATTTGCTGATGTAATAAAAGCAGGATTTAATGTAGGAGGTATACTGGTTGTAGGTTGGTCGATAGCAGGCGGTTTTGAAAATTGAGACAACTGTGATATTTTTTTATCTAGCCACTGCTTTGGGTTTTGTAAAATACTTTTACATTGCTTAATTTTTTGAAGCATAGAAGGATCACAGCCAAAATGATCCATAAATTCTTGAACAATAATCTGCTCCATTAGAACTCTAGCTTCTTCTGGAATATTTTGTTCTTGGGAATTTCCTAATGCAATTAAAGTATTTTGAACTAGCATTCGCTCATTTTCACCAACTACCATCTTTTCTAATAAAAATTCTTCCACTTCTATTGGAACATCAGAAATTGTTTCTTCTTTTCGTTCTACTTCTACGATACAATTTTGTAATATATTTTCTAATTCCTTAGCACTAGATAGACGTTCTTTTGGACGTTTTGCCATTAAGGCCATAATCAATTTATCGATATTTTCTGAAATATGAGGATTGAACGTACGTAGTGATGGAATAGGTGCATCCAAATGTTGTTTAAGAACTACTAGTGCATTTCCTTGATAGGGGGGATGTCCTGTAATCAGATGAAATAATGTGATGCCTAGTGAATATAAATCCGCGCGTGCATCTGGAGTTTCTCCGCGGATCTGCTCAGGAGAAATATACCATGGATTGCCAAATAAAACCCGTTCCGCAACTAAATTTTCTGTATGTTCAATTGGCATTGCCAATCCAAATTCAGCCAGTTTTATTTCTTCTTTATCTGTAATTAAAATATTTGCCGGTTTTATATCCATGTGCAAAATACCGCAATCATGGCCGGCTTGCAATCCTTTACAAACTTCTTTTGCAATATATAAAGCCTCATTTGGCATTACGCTTCCATTTTTGGCTAACACTTGAGATAAATTTGCACCATATATAAATTTCATTACAATTACAAAATTTTGAGAAACAAATCCGCTAAAGTAAATGGGAATAACTGTTGGGCAGGTTACATTCATAGCTATCTGAATATTTTGTGTTAAAATTTGCAAAAGCTCTTGTCCATATTGATTTAAAATTGATTGGGGTAAAATTTTTATTGCCACAGTTTCTTGAGTTTGAATATCTGTTCCAAGATAAAACAAACTTGAACGAGTTTTAGCTAAAAATTTTTCTATTCGGTAGTTGGCAATTACATAATCAATCCAAGGATCTTTAGCCATTGTAATATCCTAGTATTTTAAGTGCGGAAAATGCCGCTATAAGACTTATTTAACTGTAAAACTATTTATATTTTAGCAATTTTTTTCTTTCTATGCAAAATTTTTTTAGAATAATCTTCTAAATCAAGTTTAAATCAGATTTTTTAAGAAAAAAAATACTATAACTTATTTTAATAAATATACTTATTTCTCAAAATAAGGAAAAAGTAGAAAAATGTAATAAGTATTTAGAAAAAGTTGGTATTATTGATATAATAAAGATACGTCACGGTAACTTAATCTTTAAAACAACTAAATAAATATTTTATTTTCAACGGAGGTAATTATGCCTATTGGAATTATTGGATATGGCACTTATATTCCCCGTTATCGCATTAAAGTAGAAGAAATTGCCAAAGTTTGGGGAACAGACGCAGAAAGTTACAAAAAGGGATTGATGCTGAAAGAAAAAGCTGTACCAGCACTCGATCAGGATGTCATTACCTTATCTGTGGAAGCAGCAAGATATGCTTTAAATCGTGCGGGAATTGATCCTAAAAAGATCGGTGCAGTTTATATTGGTTCGGAATCGCATCCCTATGCTGTAAAACCTACTGGAACAGTCGTTGCAGAAGCAATTGGTGCTACGCCTCTTGTTCATTGTGCAGATTTTGAATTTGCTTGTAAAGCGGGTACAGAAGCTATGTTTGTGTGCTATGGATTAGTTAGTTCGCAAACAATTTCAGTTGGATTAGCTATTGGTGCAGATACTGCACAAGGGGCACCTGGAGATGCATTGGAATATTCTGCTGCAGCTGGAGCCGCAGCATATTTATTTGGACGTGAAAATGTTTTAGCTGAAGTATTAGAAACTTTCTCATTTTGTACTGACACTCCAGACTTTTGGAGAAGGGAATATCAACATTATCCTAGACATGGTGGCCGCTTTACTGGGGAACCTGCCTATTTTCGCCATACACTTTCAGCAGCTCAAGGAATTATGGAAAAAGCTGGAAAAAAACCTTCAGATTTTAATTATGCCATTTTTCATCAACCTAATGGAAAATTTCCTATGATGGCTGCACAGAAATTAGGATTTAAAAAAGAACAATGGCAAGATGGACGACTTTCTCCTACATTGGGCAATACTTATTCTGGTGCATCGCCTATAGGATTATCCGCAGTACTTGATAAAGCAAAACCCGGGGATACTATACTTATGGTTTCTTTTGGTTCTGGTGCTGCAAGCGATGCATTTATTTTCCAAGTAACTGAGCAAATTTTAAAAGTTCAGGACAAAGCTCCGAAAACACAAATTCAACTTGATACTAATAAAAAATACTTAGATTATGGTACTTATGCAAAATTTCGAGGTAAAATTTTGGAAGCCTAAAATAGAATTTTTGCTAACTTTTGTTATCAAAAATGTTCGGAGGTATGATATATGCGTGATGTAGCAGTTATTGGAATTGGTATGAGCAAATGGGGCGAATGTTGGGATCGTTCCTTGCGGGATATTTTTGTAGAAGCAGCTTTGCAAGCAATTGATGATAGCGGAGTATCTCGAATTGATGCTATGTATGTTGGCTCTATGTCTCCAGGATTATTTGTTGGTCAAGAGCATTTAGGGCCTTTGTTAGCGGATTATCTTGGCGTTACTCCTATTCCTGCAACACGTGTAGAATCTGCTTGTGCTTCAGGAGGTTTGGCATTTAGACAGGCCTATATGGAAGTCGCTTCAGGATTTTCAGATATTGTATTAGCTTCTGGTGTAGAAAAAATGACAGATGTAGATGGTGCTGATGCTACATATTCTTTAGGTAATGCAGCAGATCAAGAATATGAATCCTTTCATGGAATTACTTTTCCAGGATTATATGCACTGATTGCTCAAAGTTATATGCAAAAATATGGGCTAACCCGTGAGCAATTAGCAGCAGTAGCTGTAAAAAATCATGCACATGGAACTAAAAATTCTCGGGCACAATTTCCTAAAGCAATCACAATTGATGATGTTTTACAATCTCCACTAGTTGCTAATCCATTGAGACTTTTAGATTGTTCTCCTATTACTGATGGTGCTGCAGCTGTTATTTTATGCCCATTACGTAAAGCTGCAAAACTTGCAAAGAATAAACCTGTCAAAATTATTGGATCGGGACATGCAACAGATACTATTGCGTTACATTCTCGAAAACAATTAGAATTTTTCTATTCCACATCTAAAGCTGCAGAAAAAGCTTTCCAAATGGCTGAAGTAACACCGCAACAAATTGATGTTGTAGAAGTTCATGATTGCTTTACAATTGCTGAAATATGTGCATTAGAATCGTTAGGCTTTTTTGCACCTGGCACTGCCGGTACAGCAGCATCAGAAGGTATTACTCAATTAGGAGGAAAATTACCTGTTAATGTGTCTGGCGGGTTGAAATCAAAAGGACATCCTGTTGGAGCAACTGGAATAGCTCAAATTATTGAAATAGTAGAACAATTACGTGGTACTGCTGGTGAACGCCAAGTTGCCAATGCTAAAATTGGTCTTACCCAAAATATGGGTGGTACAGCAGCTAGTAGCATAGTTCATATATTGGAGGCTTGCTAATATGTATCCACCAAAAATATGGAGAGAATTTCCTCAACGGTATCGATTAGAAGCATCTCAATGCGCAAAATGTAAAAAAGTTGCCTTTCCTACACGTCAAGTTTGTCCTGGATGTGGAGGACGAAAATTTAATGCTATCACTCTTCCTAAACAAGGACGCTTAATAAATTTCACAGCTATTCATACACCGCCTCCAGCTTTCCATCATCAAACTCCTTATTGTGTTGGTATTGTAGAATTGATGGAAGGTGTTCAAATTACTTGTCAAATTGCAGATGCTTCCTTTGAAGAACTTTCTCCTGGACAAAAAGTTGTCATAGAATTTCGTGTTATTCAAAAAGATGGAGAATCTGGTGTTATTGCTTATGGTTATAAAGCAGCAATTGCAGGTGAGCATAATTGCATTTACTAATTTCCATTAGTTCCCACTTTTTTGTGGGAACATAATTTTTTTAACAATCGTTATTTTATTATCTTCAAAATGAGGAATTATGGAAACAAAAGATATAGAATCATCTGTTTCTCAAATTATCAAATTTGATGTTACTACAAATACCCACATCGTAACTGTGGATGGATTATTTGCTGGTTTTTCGTTTGCCGGTGTACTGCAAGTGCTTAATTTTGATAAGCTAGATAATTTTCTTCTGATTGCTGTTGTGGCACTTATTCTTTCTACCATATTATTTGCTATTCGAATCAATATTGCTATGAGACTTATTTCTTGTTGTCGAAGTGCTGCAAATTTAGAAGTCCTAGCTCAAAATTTATACTATAAAAGACTTCGTCGTATTGGCACTAAAGTAGAATTAGCAGGGATTATTTCATTCTGGATGTCTTTAATTCCTGTTACTTTCCACTTTGCAATGTGGCTTGGGATGACAACTATTGCTATTTTATTTGCAGCTTTTACTGCTTATTTTTTCATCATTCGAGCTTGGAATAAAATAAATACCAACGTTCCACAAATTCAACAAAATGTATCGCAAGCCCAAAAATGAATTAAGAATCAACCTCCACACTTACCAATTCTAAATTTTCTCCACTGATAATCTTAACTTGTGTACTTTGACAACAAGGACAAAGAAAAGATTGCGGTGTTATTATTGATTGGTTATTGCAAGATTTACAAATAATTTGCAAAGGAATTGGGATAATTTCAATTTTAGCCCCTCTTGCTATGGTTTCTTTAGCAAGAATTTCCAAACCAAATCTTAAAGACTCTATCAAAACTCCAGAAAACAATCCGACCTTTAGTATGATTTTGGCTACTTTATGAGCATTGGCTTCTTGCGCAGTTTGGATAACTAGTTTCAAAATATTTTGAGCAAGTCCCATTTCGTGCATAAAAAACTCCTATATTAACTAAAAAGCCCAGAAAT
Source organism: uncultured Planctomycetota bacterium (assembly GCA_964585305.1). Lineage (GTDB taxonomy): Bacteria > Planctomycetota > Uabimicrobiia > Uabimicrobiales > JABWCH01 > CAZPDM01. The sequence continues at coordinate 53,185 of CAZPDM010000009.1, forward strand.
TTTCTGGGCTTTTTGATTTTAATCAAACATTTCTTCTTCTCGTTCTCTTAACATTTCTTTACGTTGATTTTCTTTTTCATCTTCTAATGTTTCTGCTGTTAAAAGAGACGTTGCACCACTAGCTTGTGCTTGAAGTTCAGATTCAGGAATATCCCACATTCTTAAGAACTTATCAAATAGATTTAAGAAAAATAATGGGACAATGTAAACGTATGCCAAATAAACCCAAAAGGAAGCATGGAAAATAGGTTCTGGACGATATTGATTCATATTAAAAAATATGATCGCAAGTGCAAGCCAAACTGTTGTAAAATTAGGCATTGCGTCTCCAGAATGCATGGATTTTGTTCCTATAGATTTTTCTTTAGTAAAAGGCCAAAACAAATTGCTTCCCATATATCCTAATTGATCTTCAAGAATATGAATCCAAAAACCTGCGGTAATAACCATTCCATAAACGAATGATTTACTAAATCCCATGAACAAGCCAAGTAAAAGCCATCCGCAAATACCTAAAAATAGTCCCATAGTTAAACTATGGCTCCAACGTCGATGCCAGGAAAGGAAATCCATCTTGATTGTTCCATCAGGTTGTGGAATAAATTGGAATGATGGCCCACTCATAATATCCACAAAAGTTTCTTTATCATAAACTTGTTTGCAAAGTTTGCAATTCAACTTAGCTTCAGCTACAAGAGGCGGAGGTAGTTCACTATTAGGATAAGGTTTTTTAGATGTATTTACAAGAGGTCCCATTGTAACACGTATTTTATCATTATCTAAATCAAAAAAAATACGATATTGTCTCCACAAATCAGCACCTTTTTTGATTGTCATAAAAATAATAGAGCGTTTTTCTTTGCTTGCATGAGCATCATTGATAGCTTTTGCTAAAGTATCTGCAACTTCTTGGACATTGGGTTTAATAGGATCTGGATCTACACGGTAATGATAGTGTTCAAAAAATTGAGCAAATTTGAAATCTAAAGTATCTGGCAAAATGCCAAAAACTCCACCTAATACAATAATAAAAGAACTTTCTTCATGTGCAATTTGCATTGCTTGAGGAAAGCATGTTGCTGCTGCTACACCAGAAATATAATGAGTAAGCCCTTTCATGCAGGGAATTCTCCTATCTAAATAAATAATACCTATTATATTTTTGCATCCATTTTTTTTCGAAGACTTAATGGACGCATATCTTTCCAAACTTCTTTAATATACGCAAGGCATTCTGATTTGTTGCCAGTTTTGCCAACTTCTTTCCAGCCTAATGGTGGTTCTCTGTGGCTAAACCATAAGGAATATTGTTCTTCTTCATTTATGACAACTTTATATAATCGAGGATCTTCATTTTCTTGCATAAAGACTCCTGTACAAATTTGTATTTGTATATAGACAAACTTATCTTTTAAAAATTTAATAAAAATTTAGTTACCATTTTCTAAAAATTTTAAAAGTATGTTCTGAGCTGCTTCACATTTTGAAATATGTGCAAATTGATCCCATTCTAAGAAATGGACAAATTTTTCCAATTCAACAGGAGTAGTGCTAAGATTTTCTTCAAAAGAAACTATTTTTAAAGGCCATTCTTGCCAAAATGTTAATATTTGCTGATTTAATTTAGTAATTCCCTGATATTGAGTTATTTGCAGTGAAAGTTTTTCATCAGGAATTTTTTTGGGTTGATTATAAACATTTGAAATGTCAAAAATATGAACATCGGTATTTTTTACTTGCTCGAATTTTTTACTTAATTGCTCATTAAATGTGGCAGTAAGATTTAATCCACTTAGTTTACTTGATAATTCAAATTCTATTTCATTAGAAATCTTTTGAGTTTGCCAAGAATAACTTTCGTAAAATCCTACTGGTATAACGTATTTTTGTTTATCGATATATCTCTGATTTTTTTCAATACTAGCTTCAATTTGCTGAATATTTCTTGCTAAATTTTGTACGATATTATTTAAATTTTGCTCAGTTTGCTGATTTTTTTGCCAAATATTCTCTGATTCTTGTGTTTCTTGTGATAAGATTTTTATATAATTTTTAATTTGATATAAAGAAGATTGTGCTAAATTACTTGTATTAAGATCATTATTACGAAAAATATTTTCCCAGTGTTCTAATTGACGTTGGAATTCTTTAAACTGTTTGAGTTTCTCCTGCAGCATATTTTTTTTATTCTGGGATTGCAATAAATCAATTCTGAAAAGCTCTTTTTGATCAAGGGCATGACGATATTCTATAAATAAAAGAGATAGCTTTTGTTTAAGATTTTGTTGTTCTTGCAGATATTCTTCTATATTTTTTATTTCTAAAGGTTTTAATCCAGAAAAATATTGGGAAACTATAGATTCTGAAGTACCAGATTTTTCAATAAATTTTTTAGGATGAAAAAAAAATTCTAATATATATATATTTTGTTTTGGATTCTTGAGCTGAATGCTATGGTATGTTTCGTAAGAAAAAAAGGATGTACTTGGCAAATTTTTTTGCTGCCAAAAATTTACTAATGTTTGGTTTTGTTGAGGCAAAGGGCTTTTTATTATTACATTGCGATGAAATTTTTCAAAGTATAATTTTTGACTTGATTGCCATAAAGTAGGAGAAACAGAAGAGTTATCCAAATCTTTTGCTATTTTTAAACAAAAATGGCTCATTCCAACAGTCGCTAAATTTTTTTCATATTTTTTAGATAATTCAACTAAATGTTCTGCGCAAGTTTTTTTTATGGCTAATAGTTCGCTGTATATATTTTGATTATTCTGGCCGATTTCTTTGGATAATTTCTCAGCTTTTTCTAATATTCGTAATGTTTGAAACGCTATTATACGGCTTGTTTGAGCTTTAATTTTTAAAAAGTAAGCACATTTGGTTAAATAATCTATCCAATTTTCAATTAACTTACTTTTTCCATGCAAAGCTCTTTGCCAATTTGGTAATAGGGAAAGGGTTTCTTGGTATTTAAGATATGCAATTTCAAAATTTGTTTGTATAGCGGGAATATATGTAATTTCTTGAAGTTGAGCTATTTGAGTATTTGTTTGCTGAAGGAAGCTGTCCGCTTGTTCTAGCCATTCTTGACCCCGACAAAATCCAGTATTTTTAGTATCAAATTCTAAAACTTCTGAATTTGTAGGAATAAGCCCTATAGCAATCTGAAATTCCAAACTAGCTTCTGCATAGTTTCCATTAGCAAAAGCTTGTTGTCCTAATTGAAAGTGTTTTTGAAAACTTCCTTGCTTACTTTGTTGAAATAGAAATGGGATTTCAGGAAAATCATGGGTATAAATTAACAATGGCAATATTTGCATATATGCTGAGTCCCAATCATTTTTTTGAACATATTCTCTGGTTTGAGTGATGCTATTTTGAATATGGGAACGTGTTTTACGAATATGAGCCAATTTTAAATTGGCTCCATTATGTTCAGGAACATAGTGCAAAACCGCCTCAAGGTTACGTTCTGCATCTAAAATAAAACCATTTGTTAATTTCTCACAGGCTTTAAAATAATATTCTTCTGCTAAACGGCGTTTGCATACTTCTTGAAGGGATAGATAATAAGGTTCATTGGGATTATTTTTTAAGCCAGCTTTTAAGTTGTCGAGTGCTGAAGAATAGTCTTGAAATAAATAATATCTTTCTGCCGCTTCAAATTCTGAAGATACACCGCAGGATATGCAAAATCCTGCTATACAAGTAATAATCATCCTTAAGCAATCTTTCATGGGAAATCCTGCTTAAGATTTTTAAGGAAAAATATTTTTTTCCTTAAAAATCTTTAAAAATGTCTTTCATAACGACCATAAGATAATTGGAGATTTAGTTTGAATGCTTTTTTTTACTAAACATTCTAAAACAATATAAGAAAAAGAAGGCCAAAATTGTTGTAATCCTTCATAACTAGCTTCATAATCTTCAACATCTTCTTCTTCAGCTATAAAAGAATCTGGAGAAACACTTAGTTGCAGTTTTTCTTGGGCTTTTAAACTTGTATTGATTTCTTGTAGTTCAGTATATAGTTTCAGACTACTACCAATAAAAATTGGCATACCATTTTGCTTAACGGCTAATCGCATGGGGAAGAAAAAAAATGTTGGTAAATAGATGCCAATATTATTGCGGATTTCAATCAAATGATTGAATCGTGTTTGCTGTGTGCCTCTGTAAATTTCTTCAATATTTCCAGAGTCTGTAATTGCGGCAAATTCTTGTAAATCTCCTAAGAGATTATCTCGTTCAACTTGAGCTAAAAAGGAGCATTTTCCTTTTTCATCACCAATATATTCGTTATTTTTCATAACTTTTAATTGGTTTTTGATAACTTTTGATAATTCTATTTGGTATTCTACCGAAGCAAAAACATTATTTTTAGGAATATTTGCAATCGGAGTACCTAAAGATTGCACAACTGCTCTAAAACTCAAGGATGTGCTCTCCTAAATAAACAGCTTAAACGCCTTCTTTGGGCGATGGGGATTCTGTTAACCGGCGGCTAGTAAGATAGCAAATTAAATCCGAAAGAACAATCATATTTTCTAGCAAACTTTTATGTTTATCCGCTACTTTTATAATCATAGCTTTATGTTCTATAACACCATAAACATTTTTAGCTTCTGCAGTTATTATCCTTAATTGTAATTTAATTGGTTCAGGAAGGCGAGGATGTGCAATAGAAAACATTACGCTGTCTTTAGGTTTAAAAGCTGTCATGTCTAAGAATGATAGATAACTGTGTTCCAAATCCAATTTGATCAATGGCACACGATGCGATTCGTTTAATTTCAATAAAGCAATAAATTCTTGTTTAGTAACTTGGAATATACAGTGGCGAAGCATAATTTTTTTGCTTTCTACCGGCGCGCCACCAGAAACCCCAACTTCTTTGAGAATGCGATCGCGTTCTTCTTTTTTTTGCTGTTCCAGCTTTTCTTCTTCAGAGACATTACTTTTAAATAAATATTCTCTAGCTCCCTTTGGAAATTTTTTGGTGACGCCAACTTTGACACGATCACCTTCTTTTAAGGCAACTGGATCAATAATTCGTTTATCATTTAAAAAAGTTCCATTGATACTTCCCATATCTTGGATATAGAAAGCTCCTTCACGCTCAAAAACTTTAGCGTGCTTACGAGATACGGCTGGAACTGGCACACATATAGAAGACAACTTTTCGCGGCCAATGAACATAGGATAGGTGGGAATGGGATATTTTCTTCCACTACGTAAATCCTCTAGCACTGGCCGATTAGCAGGAATCGGTTGTTGCTGGTTGTCTTCTGAAAGTTCTGGCAAATCATCTTTATATTCTTCAAATTCCATACCCGCCTCATGCTCATTTTGTAAAATTAAATTTGTTTTGTTCATTAAAACAATGATAAAAAATAAAACTTTTTTTTGGCAAGTTGATGTAAAAATTTATTGTATCATAAAATTATATATTTATCAACTAAATTTTAAGAAAATTTTATCGCTTATAGTTACGAAATTTTCTTATAAAAAAAATTAGACCAAAAAGAAAAGCAATCGAGGTATTAGGCTCCGGAATAGTACTAGCACCCGCTGTCCAGTCGATCATATTTTGTAAAAATATTAAGTTAGTGTTTCCAGTTGGATAGTGCCAATCAGGATCTTGAGTAGTTAGAACAACTCGACCCGCTCCGTAATTGCCAGCTAATGTAATATAGCCGCTTCCGCCATTTGTTGCCAGTACTTCCAACCCACCAGTACTAGTAAAAACACCATGTGAAGAGGTACTCCAGTTGCTTAATCCAGCATTGTTTAAATTATTAAAAACGGGATGTAAAGAATTTTGAATATAGATATTATCTGCTCCACCTGCTCCTGTTGTAGGTTGAATAGTATTGGGTAACCAATCAAAACTTGCTCCAAGAGGTTCGCTAAGAGCAACAATACCATGTCCTTGGCTTAACCATGTTGCAATATCATTTTCGCGAGCTTTTAGAGCATTCATTGCAGCACTGTCATAAGTAGAAACACTTCCATTTGTAAAAGTTTCTGCAATAAATAGTACATCGTATTGAGAAAGATCAACGGTTGCAAAATCTGCTTTAGATACTTTTGTAAAGGAAACATTTGTAAGAGAAGGCACCAATCTATATGCATAGGTGCTAGAAATATCAATTCCTAAAACTTTTATTGTTTCCGCGCTAATAGTAAGACCAAACAAAAACATGAGCAAGATAATTGCTATTTTTCTCATATTTTCCTCCTCAAGGCTTTTTTGTATAAATTGTATAAAAAAATTCATACTATTAATATGTATATATAGTTATAAACTATATATGAAAAGCGTATGAATTAAAGGTAATTTTACTTCTTTATTTATAGATTGTCAATGCAAAGAATTAAAAATTCTTAGTTTAAAATATTTAATTTTTTGGTTTATTTAAATTTAACTATAAAATTGTTACTATTTTAATTAGTCTCTTGCTATAAAATATCCTCTCTTTTAAAATTTTAGTGGATTTTTTCTTAAAATTACGTAAAATACATAAAAATTTTTCTTTTACAGTAATTTATGAGGAAGTTTTTGGCGTATTTTCGCCAATATTTTATAAACATGGCAAAACAAAAATTTATGGTTACTTCAGCTCTTCCTTATGCTAATGGGCCGATTCATCTTGGACATATTGCAGGAGCATATTTGCCTGCTGATATTTTTGTTCGATTTCAAAAACTAATTGGCAATGATGTTGTATATATTTGTGGGACAGATGAGCATGGCGTTCCTATTACATTGAGAGCAGAGCAAGAAGGTGTAACTCCTAGAGTTATTGTCCAACGTTACCATGAAAATATCAAATCTGCTTTTGAAAGAATGAATATTTCTTTTGATATTTTTTCTGGAACAAGTAATGTTCATAATAAACATCATGCTAAAATTTCACGCGAATTTTTTATTAACTTACTACAAAATAATCTTATCTCCAGCCATATTTCTGACCAACATTATTGTGAAAAATGCGATAGATTCTTGCCGGATCGCTTTATCCAGGGTACTTGTCCTAAATGTGGATATTTAGAAGCACGTGGCGATGAATGTTCTGCTTGCAACAAACCTTTTGATTCTTTAGAATTAAAAAATCCCAAATGCAAAATTTGTGGAACGGTTCCTAATGTAAAGCCTACAAAACATTGGTATTTGCGATTAGACTTGCTTCAAAGTGAATTGGAACAATGGTTGGATACCAAAAAAGGATATTGGAAAGAAAATGTAATTAACTTTGTTAGAGGTTGGTTTAAAGATGGGTTAACAGAACGCGCCATTACTAGAGATCTATATTGGGGTGTTCCTGTTCCATTAAATGAAGAATCGGCAGGAAAAGTTTTATATGTTTGGTTTGATGCACCGATTGGATATATTTCTGCAACAATGGAATGGGCAGAACGAAATGGCAATATTGAAAAATGGAAAGACTATTGGCAAAATCCTGAATGCAAAATTGTCCATTTTATTGGTAAAGATAATATTCCTTTTCATGCCATTATATGGCCAGGAATGTTAATGGGGCAGCGAAAAAACTATGGCCTACCATGGCAAATCCCAGCTAATGAATATCTTACCTTTGGTGTAACTGCAAAAGAATCAGAAACCGCGGAAAAAGCTTCCAAATCTAAAGGAAATGTATTATGGGTCCATGAATCTTTAGATTTGTTTCCTGCTGATATGCTTCGATATTTTTTAGCTGCCAATGCTCCGGAAAAAACTGATACTATGTTTACTTGGCATGATTTTCAAAATAAATGCAATACAGAATTACTTAATACAATTGGAAATCTTTTTAATCGAGTACTTAAATTTATCTCTCAAAATTTTAATGGACAAATCCCGGAACCAAATCAAACTTTATCTGCCCGTGATCAAGAAGTTTTACAATCTATTCAAAACACAACTGGCAAAGTTAAAGCCCTGTTTGAGAATTTTGAAGTGCGACAAGCAGTTTCAGAAGTAGTTAATTTGGGGCGTTTTGGTAACCAATATTTTGATGAAAAAGCACCTTGGAAGTCTTTAAAAGAAAATAAAATTGATTGCCAAACAACTCTCTATATTAGTGCGCAATTATGTCAAGCTATTGCTGTTATGCTATCACCAGTTATTCCTGAATCCATGCAAAAAATTTGGAAACAACTAGGACATACTGAAAAAATAGATAATTGGGATTTATCAACTACTGTTCTTCCAGCAAATCATAAAATAGGCATACCAGAAGGCTTGTTCCAAAAAGTAGAAAATGAAACTGTTGCTAAATTAGAAAAACAACTTTCAGATACAATGCAAAAGGCAAATGAAGGTAAAACAGAAACTAAAACTGCCTCAGAACCTCAAACTCCTGCCGAAGTTAAGCCAACTATTTCTCAAGTTCCTGTCGAAGCTAAACCAACCGCTGTCCAATTGCCTGTCGAAGTGAAACCATCTGCTGAAACTAAAACAGCTCATGCAGAGGTAAAATCTGCTCCAGAAATTTCTTTGGATGAATTCCAACGAATTGAAATTCGTATGGGCGAGATATTATCTGCACAACGTGTTCCTAAAGCGAAAAAACTTCTTCAACTTACAGTAAAAATTGGTGAGGAAACTCGTACTCTTGTTTCTGGAATTGCAGAAGCTTATGAACCTGAAGCTATTGTAGGGAAAAAAGTTCCTGTTCTAGTAAATCTTAAACCTGCAACCATTCGTGGTGTTGTAAGTCAAGGTATGATTCTTTGCCCCGATGTTGAAGGAATACCTGTGCTTCTTTATCCTGAAAAGGATGTTCCCTCTGGAAGTTTGATCAAATAAAAACTTTTTGGCGGAAAAGCCTGCATTTATAAATGCAGGCTTTTAATATATGTCAAACCATTCTAAAATTTTAAGCAAAACAAGTCGCACATTTGGAAAAATTTTGCGACGGAAAAAATTCGTTGTTGTAGGTGGTGGAACAGGCTCATTTCAAATTTTACGTGGATTAAAAATATACACCAATCAAATTACAGCAATCGTTTCTATGTTTGATTCCGGAGGTTCAACAGGAATATTACGTGATGAATTTGGAACATTACCTCCTGGAGATATTCGGAAATGTTTGGTTGCTTTAGCCTCTGAAGATGATGAAAACGATTTAAGACGATTGTTTATGTATCGTTTCCCGGAACACAGTTCGTTAAGTGGGCATAGTTTTGGAAATTTATTTATTACAGCTCTTACAGAAATTTACAATGGAGATTTCGCTAAAGCGGCAGAGCAAGCCGGACGGCTTTTAAAAATACAAGGACATATTTATCCTGTAACAAAAGAAAATGCGCATATTCACGCAATTCTCGAAAACGGTCAAAATATTATTGGAGAAAATAATATTGATATTCCTAAACATAATCCTAATCTGCGCATTTGCGAAATTCAATTGACACATTCTGTTCAACTTTATGAAAAGTCTAAAAAGTCAATTATCGAAGCAACAAATATTATTTTGGGGCCTGGAGATTTATATACCTCTATTGTTCCAAATTTACTTGTATCAGGAATGAAAGAGGCGATCCTTGAATCAAAAGGAATAAAAATTTATATATGTAATGTAATGACAAAGCGTGGAGAAACAAATTATTTTAAAGCTTCAGATTTTTTGAAAGAAATTGAGCATTATCTTGGTTCGAATATAGATGTAATGATATGTAACAATCGTAAATTCTCTTCTGAAATATTGGAAAAATATCAAGCAGAAGGTGCCCAACCTGTTGAAATTGACGCAGGAAATATTCAAGGAGTAAAACTTATTTGTGCAGATGTAGCACAAGAATCCGATCTTGCCCGCCATGATCCTAATAAACTTGCTAAATTAGTAATTGGGCTTTAAAAAATAACATCTGCAGGAGTTTCCTCTTCTAGTTCTGGAACAATTTTTAGATATGGTTGTTGGCAAATCAATGGCCATATAAAACTATTTTTCCATAATCGCAAAGTTCCATCAAAACTTGAAGAAATTAACATGCTTCCATCTAAGCTGGCAGTTAAATCTGTAATAGTATTACTGTGCCCTTCTAAAAAAGCAATTTTTTCACGATGCATCATATCCCATAAAGTAATAATCCCTTGTTTTGTAACAAAAACAAGTCTTCCATTAGCAGAAATAGACATTGCGTCAATTGGACCTAATATTCCTGTAAAATTTAATAAAAAATTTCCTGTTGAAATTTCCCATAAACAAACATTATTTTGGCTGGCATCAGTTGTTATCATAACTAATTTATTATCGCTGCTGATAGCTATGCTGCTAATTTTTGTATCTAAATATGAAGCCAATACTAATGGGTCTGAAGTTTGTTTATTTAAATTCCATAATAAAAGACTGCGAGATTCTGTACTTGACAAAAGATAATTTCCATCTAGGCTCAATGCTATACGCTCTATTGCACCAAATTCGCTTTGAAATTCCCGTATTTTTTTCTTACTAAAAATGCTAAATAATGAAGTTTGAGAAATTTTATTGACGTCCCAAATAACAATTTTACCACTAGCATCTCCTGATGCTGCAATTTGACTATTTCCAGAAAAAGCAACAGATGTTACTTTTGCAGAATGTTTGTGTCGCCAAATTATTTTTTTCTTTTGATTATCCCAAAGGTAAAGAGAAAAATTTTGGCTTCCGGATAAAACATATTCTCCTTGAGGAGCAATACTGATTGTGCTTACTTTTGGATGTTCCCAACAGGAAATTTCTTTTTGTTTTTTTAAATCCCAGATGCGAACTGTATTATCCATTCCACTTGAGCTAGCATAATATTGATCACCTGTCATATCTATATTTGTAATAGCCCCCTTATGCCCTTCTAAAATACCATATTCATGCCAATATGATATTTTTTCAGAAGATTTTCCTAAAATACGATCTTTGGCTTCTTGAAACCAAACATAGTTACCACATTTCTGTTCACCTTCTTGTAATATTTGCAATATTTGTTGTTTAAAATTTTCATCCAAAATTAAGCTGTAATTATTTTTTTCTACTAAAATATGTCCGTTATTTTGCAATAGAGCTTGTTCTGCAATCGCTCCAGCATAATGGTAAAAATCTTCGGCAATCGCAAATGAACTACGACAAATATTTTGAAATAATTTGATTGCTTTTGTATAGTCTCCAAGGCAATATCTCCATTTGGCATGAAGTCTTAAAAGGGCTGAAGACCAAGATAATGATTGGCATTCTTCTAATAAATATAAAGATTGAGATAAAAAACTTCCGCGTTCTAATGCAGCTCCTAACATAATTTGCAAGATTTTCGCACGTTCTTTTTTGTCATTATATGATAAACTTTTTGCTGAATGCCAAAATTCCTGTAAAGTAATCTTTTGGTTTTTAAGTTGAAATAGTAAACGATTTAATTTGGCTGCCATGCAATCTTGAGATGTTTGACATAACTTTTCAAGTTTGCGCGCACCTTCTTCTGCATACACTCCGCCCATTTCTAAAAGAGAAACAGCTTGATTATTCACATCAGCAGGACTCATTGCAGAAACAAATAGCTGTCTTTCCATGTCATATTTACGACTAAAAATTTGAGTATATAAGTCTTTTAATCTATTTTCAATTTCTAAAAAAGAACTTGGTCTTTCCTCGGATTTTTTAGCAAGGCATTGCATTATTAAATCTGTTAAAACATTACGACTTTTTCTTTGAAAAAAAGAAAATCGAGAAGTTACATGATTTTTAATATGCTTAGGAACTTCATAAGTATGTGCATATAACCAACCTCTATAATCATCTCCAGCATCAAATGGTTTTTTCCCTTGTGCTAATAATTCATATATAATTAAACCAAAAGAATAAATATCTGTTTCTTCTTCAACTTCTTTACTTGATTCATATTGTTGTGGAGACATATATTGAGGTGTCCCAAGCATGTCGTAAGTATGAGTTAATTCTGGATTTTGAGGCAGAATATGGGTCGCACTATTTGCAATTCCAGATTCTTTAATTTGGGGCAAAGTAGTTGATGTCTTTTCAGAATTTTTAGTCTTTCCAAGATTTTTTGTTTCTGATGCTTCCCAGCCTTTAAATTTGGAAAGTCCCATATCTGTAATCTTAAGAATCCCTGGTCCATTATCTTCTTTGGCAACTAATATATTGCTAGGTTTTAAATCGCGATGAATGATTCCATTTTTATGTAAATGAGCCATTCCTCGACAAATTTGGATTGCATAATCAAAAACAATTTCTGTGGGAATATCTTTTTTTTCTTCTCGACTTCTTTGAATAACTTCTGATAAAGTTCCTCCTTCAATATATTCAATAAATAAACTGGGTACCCCATCTACCCAATCAAAATAAATTGCCGCAACAACATTGGGATGACGTCCTAATCGCAACCAGGAATGTACTTCTCGTTCAAATCTTTTTTCATGATCTCCCAAACAACATTTCATTGCTAATTTTTGGTTACTTTCTATATCACATACTAAATATACCTGTCCCATTCCTCCTTCACCTAGACTTCGAACATAACGATATTTCCCAGCAATAACACGCCCCGGAGACATAGTTTCTTTTCTAATTGTAGCTTGTACCCGCTTTGACTGTGATGCCATGATTTTCTCCAAGTTATTGTTAAAGAATGTTGGGCACGCATAGCGTGCCCTTTTTTTAACGTACTTCGTCAGCAAATTCTGCTAAACGTAAATTAGATTCAAGGTTTTCTTCGGCCAATGGGAAAATACGAGTAGATTTTGGCCAGAATCCATCTGAGCTACTACCAATTTCAATTGTAACAGCAAATACCCCAGGAATTTTATAAAACCAACTGTCAGAATCACCACGAACAGCATATAACAATCCTTGAGCCGTTCCATATCTATAGCCATTTATTTTAGTCATTTCTTTTGCCATTGTTACAAACATAGGATGAGCAATTTCATCTTTATATCCCCATGGATATATAAAAATATTACTATAAGTATGGTAATTGATACAAGTTTTTATTTTTTTGCTTACAACAAAATCACGTAAAACTGCAGTTTCTTTTTCAGAAAAAGCTGCGGTTCCACGATAAGTTTCGCTATAGGAAGAAGTACTGGAACCACTATTTGGATAATCCCAAAGTTCTGTTGGTCCAAAATTACGATTTAAATCGATTCCATTTCCATTACAATTTTTACGACGCATTCCACCACCATTTGGAGAATTTTTTTGATTTGCGTAGTATCCGTCAGGGTTAACAACTGGTACGATATAAATTTCATGATTGTCTACGATATTGCGAACACGGGAATTTGTATCATAGTTTTCTAATAAATAATAAATAAAGTAAAAAATTGTCATCATTCCCTGTGGTTCTCGAGCATGAGTAAGTGCAGTATAAAGAACTTGTGGTTCACCTTCATCAGTATTTGCGTTATCAGAAATTTTAATTGCGTAAATATCTCGGCCTTCAAAACTCTTACCAATAGAAAATTTTTGAGTAATAAGACCTTTGGCACCATATTGTTGTTTTAATTCATCAAGAGTCGATAAAACCTCTTCTAATTTATAAAATCCACCCATACTGCCTAATTTCATTTGAGTTCCAAGTGTTTCTCGATGAAGATTAGCTAATTCTAGTTCTTTTTGTGTATATCGATTTGCATAAAATAATTGTGCATCTTCTGCCACAATTTGGAAAGCAAAGCGGCTGTTCTTAAGTTGTTCAAGTTCCCAACTATTAACAATCACTCCGCGATATAGCCAGTATTCGTTTCCTTGGATAATTTCGCATTCATCTACAGATAATCCTAATTGATAAAATGCTGGCATATCTTTAATACTAACTTTTAAATCAACAATGCTATACTCTGGTGTTTCTGCCGAAACAAAAAGTAATGCAAAAATAGCTATAAATAGAAAAAATTTCATAAAAGTCCTTCCACAAAATAAGACATTTTATCGAAATAAATAAACACAACTTTAAAAAAATATAGCACAGCGTTATAAAACTTGCAATGTTTTTTCTACTAAAAGACTTTAAAAATAAAAAAAGTCAGTAATTTGCATACTGACTTTTTTAACAAAAGGAACATTACTGAGCGTTTTTGAAACACGGAAATTCTCCTTAACTATTTCTTAAGCGAAAAAAATTTAATATATAATATTAAGTAGTTTGAGAAAATTGTTTCCAAAGATCTCTTGCTCGACAGCAATGTAACTTTTCTTGAACTTTATCAAAAGATAAAGAAGACCACGCTGGAAATTTTTCAATAAATTCTCTGCTTTTGAGAAGAAAATCAACTAAAGCATTTGCAACAGCTATTCGTCTAAACTTTCTTCTTGATTCATTATAGAAGATTAAATATAGTTCTTGTTGTTTTATTAAGGATTCAAAGCATGCTCGTTGAGACAGTTCATAATAATTAAAATATGCCATATAAATAGTGTTATTGCCTAGTTTAATAAGAATTACCGGAACTAAAATATTATTATCCAGTAGTAGTACCCCTGGACAAAGCATTGCTCTCGTATCGGAACGGATTGCTTGTATATAAGCCGTTTCGTCTTGTGCAAGAAAGCCTACTAGTTTTCCTTGGCATACTTGGAGTCGAATTGTTCTACTGTTATGTTCTTGTTTATCTAAAGTATTGTTTTTTTCCATGACTGGACTCCTAAAAATTGGTATTGTGTTTATCTAAAATTTTTTAGAGCAAATATAATACCAAATTTTTTATAATTTTAATATTACTCAAGTGTTATAGGAGTGCCACTAAAAAATTTTAACCGAAAAAACATTTTTTTGTTGAAAAAATAAAAAAATTTTCTTGCTAAAAATAAATCATATAGTTAAAATTAGTCGCCATAATGCCTAAACTTTTCTAAATGGCATTCTACAGATTTTATGATATTCTTAAACGCTCTAAGAAAGGCATTTTATGAAGTTGAAAGTACGTAACTCTAGTCGCAAACACAAAAAAGAAACCGGGTTTCTTACCCGTATGAAAACTAAAGGCGGAAGAAAAGTAATTGCAAGACAACGTCATCGCCGCCATAATATGAAAGAAGTTTTCAAATAAAATCGATCAATATGGTAAAAAAGTCCAAGAAAAAAAGTCTTGGACTTTCCATATAGATTTTATTCTAAAAATTTGCGAAATTTATAGATATCATATCCAGGAAGTCGAGCAAATTAAAAAAAAACGAACTTATACCTAAAATACAAGCAGAAATAAATTATTTCCTATTAAAAGGAAATTTTGTCTCCTATTAGAAAAAATTAGATATGAAAAAATTTTGTTTCTTCAAAATAGCTCACTTCCCGCATTTTTTTAAAAATTTTGCGGGTTTATTTATTAAAATGGCTTTAAATATCATTAATTTTAGTAAATAATTCGCATTTGTTTAAAACCAATAGCGAATCCTTGACAAAAATTTTGAGAAATAAGGAAAAAAATGTTTCATGCTCGATCTGGAATAGCTTTAGTCATGGTACTTTTGTTACTCATGATTTTAATTACATTAATCAGCCAATTTAGTTACACAGTTAAAGTAGATGCTTATGCTGCTCAAAATTCTGGCGTTGATTTGCAACTACGTTATGCTTTGCTTTCGGCTGTCAATCATGCTATTGCGCAACTTCAATTAGATGCAAAAAAGCAACCTGATTCGAAAAGCTATGACTGTGAACTGGATGAGTGGGCCAAACCACTCTGGACAAAAAAGAAACCAGGCAAAATTGGCGATGTCCTTGTTGATTATTACATTGTGGATGAAAATACGAAATTTAACTTAACAATGTTGCCAAAAAAAGAATATCCTGCTATAAAAAAAGAAGAAAATAAAGAATCCACAGAAAATAACGAAGAAAACACAGAAAATAAAGATAAAGAGAAAAACAAGGACAAAGATAAAGAAAAAGAAAAACCGAAACCTATTACTCCTGCTCAGCATTTTGATCGTTTAATAGATAGTTTGCAAAAAGAAAATAAAATCATCGAAGCAGCAAAATTGCGGGAAGCAATTTTAGCTTGGATAAAAGAGAAAAAAGGGAAACCTGATAATGCTACAGGGCCTTTTCCTACTAAAATTCCTATACTTTCTATAAAAGAACTTAGTTTAATTAAGGGAATTAACAATCAATTTGTTTTTGGAATTCCTGGCTTAAACAAAGGATTCCAAGATATTTTTACAGTATGGTCTGATGGAAAAATCAATATTAACACAGCGTCTGTAGAAATGATACAATCTCTTAATGATAAAATTACTCTGGATATTGCCCAAAGTATTGTTGATTATAGAAAACAAACAGGAATAGATGGTGAACTTCAGACTTTTCAAACTATCAGTGATATTAAAAAAGTAGAAGCAATTGGTAAAGGAAATGAAAAGATTTATAGTGAAATTGAAAATATTATTACTGTACAGTCATCATTTTTTACAATTTTTGCTACTGCAAAATTAGGAAATACAACAAAGAAAATGATGGTTGTAGTCTGGCGAAGAGGGCAAAAAGTTTTTAAACTATTTTGCGACTACCAATAAGTGCTTCAAAGTATTTTCCGTTAAAAATATTTGTTGCACTAAATTTTTTTTACTCAAGGAATTCGCATGAGAAAATTATTTTTTGCTGCTAATTGGAAAATGAACCATGTTCGAGAAGACGTGGCTAATTTTATTACTCAATTTCCGTTAAAACTTTCTGGTATTACGACAGAACAAGTCGATATTGCAATTTGCAGCCCTTTTGTATATCTTACACAATTGATTGCACTTGTTCAGGAGCAAAACCAAAAATATAATCTGAATATAAAAGTAGGCGCGCAAAATATGTACTTTGAAACAAAAGGTGCATATACGGGAGAAATTTCTCCTAAAATGCTGAAAGATATTGGTTGCAGCTATGTTATTTTAGGGCACTCTGAACGTCGTCAAATTTTTGGAGAAGCAGATGCTTTAATTAACAAAAAAATTAAAGCTGCTTTTAGTTTTGGTCTTTTGCCGATTATTTGTGTAGGAGAAACGAAAGATCAACGCTTACAGAACCAAACTTTAGATGTTGTCCGTCGTCAGTTGCAAGGTGCTTTAGAAGGATTAACCCCGGCACAAGTAGAGGCTTCTACAATTGCATACGAACCTGTTTGGGCAATTGGAACAGGTCTTGCGGCAACTCCTGATATGGCACAAGAAGTCCATAAAATGATTCGTGATTATATGCTCCAAAATTATGGTAATTCTGTTGCAGAATCTGTAAGAATTCAATATGGTGGTAGTGTTACACCTGAAAATTCTAAATCCTTAATGAGCCAAAATGATATTGATGGAGCATTAGTTGGTGGCGCAAGTTTACAACCAGAATCTTTTGCTCAACTAATTGTCAATGGTCATAATAATTCAAAAAAATAGTTTTATAAATAAATTAGTTTTAACAGTTAAAAATAATCAATTGACTAAAGGAAAATTTCTATGGGTATTTTTTATAGTATATTTTTATTCGCATTTTGCGCTTCTGGATTAGCGTTAATCATTCTTGTTTTATTACGTAAGAGTGATGTTGGTGGACTCTCTGGTGCTTTTGGTGGTATGGGAGACACTGCATTTGGCGTTAAAACTCAAAAACATCTTGATAAGATTATTACTTGGGTTGCAATATTTTTCTTTTTTACAGCAATTTTGCTTAATCTTCCTAAATTCCGTCCCCATGCTGAAGCTACAATTCCTGGAGAAGATGTAAAGACTGAAGCCCCTGCAAAATAATCTATTATTCCCCAAAATTCTATATAGGCTTGCCGATGATCGGCAAGCATGAATTTTTTATATAAAATTTTATTAAAAGATTTTTTGGGGATAACAGAAAATTCAGAAAGTATATTATGAAAAGCATGACAGGCTATGGGCGTCAAACATGGGAGGGTGAAAATAAGCACATTATAGTAGAAATTCGTAGTGTGAATAGCCGTTATTTTAGCTTAAATTCCCGCTTGTCTTCCCCACTTTTGCCCTATGAAAATGAAATTAAAAAGATAGTAAATGAGTATATTAGTCGAGGGACAATTAGCTTATTTATTCAATATAATGATGAATCAAAAATTCCTGAAGCAAGTATAAATAATAATCTTATTCAAGACTACTATAAAAAAATACAAAAATTAGAACTTCCAATTTCTCTTCTAGAAACTTTGCAACTAAATACATTACTTAATTTGCCAGGAGTTTTAGAGACAGAAGCAGAAGAAATTTTAGATGAATGTTCTTGGGGACAAGTGCGTGAAATTTTAAAACAAGCACTTGCTCAAATAGAGCAAATGATGAAGCAAGAGGGTGAGCATCTAAAAATTGAAATCTTAGAATACTGCAAAGAAATTGAACAAAATATTCAATCTATTGAAAAATTAGCTCCTCGTATTTCTGAAGAGTTTCATCAAAAATTGCGTAGTCGAATGTTAAATCTAGCATCACAAGAACATTTTTCATTTAAAGAAGAAGATATTTTAAAAGAAGTAGCAATTTTCTCAGAAAAGGCTGATATTACTGAAGAAATCGTACGTTTCAAAAGTCATTTGAATCAGCTTAATAAAATTTTACTCCAAAATGGTCCCATTGCTAAAACTGTAGATTTTATTTTGCAAGAAATGGTTCGTGAAATTACAACCATGTCAAATAAATCTAATAATGCAGAATGTTCCCAGCTTGTTGTTTCTTTAAAAAGCTCTATTGAAAAAATTCGAGAGCAAATACAAAATGTTGAATAATTACAGACTTTATTAAAGATATTATAATGAGTATCCATCAAAAAGGAAAATTATTTGTAATTTCCGGGCCTTCTGGAGTTGGAAAAACTACTATTTGTAACACAGTTTGCCAAAATGTTCCTAAATTGTTTTGGTCGGTTTCTGTAACTACAAGAACTAAACGAGAAGGTGAAATAGAGGGGCAAAATTATTACTTTGTTACAATTGAAGAATTTGAAAAAAGGATTGTTAATCAGGAATTTTTGGAATATGCTTCTGTACATGATAATTATTATGGCACATTACGAAAACCTGTAGAAGAAGGCTTACAAAAAGGCAACCATTACCTTTTAGAAATTGATGTTCAAGGCGGACAAAATGTTAAGCGAGCAAAACCAGATAGTATACTTATTTTTATTACACCGCCAAGCATTGAAACTTTACGTCAAAGGTTGATTGATAGAAATAGAGATTCTCTTACTGTAATTGAAAAAAGAATTAAGAATGCTATGAAGGAACTGGAGTCAAAATCTTTTTATGATTTTATTGTTGTGAATGAAAATCTAGAGCAGACAATTCATGAAGTACAAAAAATTATGGAAAAGACAATCCAGTGTTAAAAAGGAAAAAATATGTATAAAGTAAATATTGAGGAAATTGCTGAAAAAGTTGGAGGTCCGTTCCATTTAACGGTACTTATTCAAAAACGTCTTAAAGAAATGAAAAAACATGAAAAAGATCGTGAAAAAAAATTCGGAAAAAATGAAAAAGTCAATTTAATTGATTTAGTATGTCAGGAGATTTTGGAAGGTAAAGTTTATTTAGAAGAAGATAAAACAGAGTATGAAGAAGATGTTGATATCTCTAGCCTTTACCAAACTCCTTTGGACGATGATGATCTCGCAATTGGTAGTGGTAAAGGAAATAGCGATGCTGGTTTTACCATCAACACCGACGACTAATTCCTATATATTCCATTTTCCGCCATATCTACGCTATTTTAGCGTAGGTATGGTATTTACTTTAGCTATTTATTTTTTTCTTTCTCTTATTTCCTACTATTCCTGGGAGATGTGTAGTTATCCTTCTCCTATATATCCAGAATATTCTTCTAACCTCCAAACTGAAATACCAACGCCAATTCATAATTTAGGCGGAAGATTTGGAATATATTTGGCATATTATACCTACCAATGGCTAGGAATCTTTGCTTACAGTATTCCATTATTTTTGGTAAGTTCAATTATTTTTATCTTAAAAAAGATGCGGATTTCATTTTGGCTATATTCTTGTTGGTGGTGGATAATAATAGTTTGGCTATGCACATTAGTATCTTTTTTAGAAAGAAGTCCTCTTGTTTCAACCTATTTCCCATCATTTGGTGGCATTATAGGAATTTTCTTTACTCTACAATTACCTACTTCTCAGCATTTAAAAATAGTTATTTTATTGGCAATCGGAGTAGGGATTTTCCTTTTTATCGGTTCATGGTTATGGGAACAAAGAATAGCAAAAAAAATAGCAAATAAGGAAATCTAAGATTATGCCGGATTCTAAGAAATTAGCTGTATCATTAGTTCATCTTGGTTGTTGTAAAAATTTAGTGGATTCTGAAAAAATTTTAGGAAAATTAGGGATGGCAGGTTATCCTATTGCACAGTATCCAGAAGATAGTGATATTGTGTTAGTTAATACCTGTGGTTTTATTGAAAGTGCTCGTGCAGAAGCTCGAACTGCATTAAAGAAAATGATTGATCTAAAAAAAAATAACAAAGTGAAAGCTGTTGTTGTTATTGGTTGTATGGTTCAATTGTATGCAAAAGAATTGCTCTTAGAATTTCCCAAATTAGATGGATGTATTGGTTTTTCGGATTATGAAAAAATTGATATATGTTTAGAACAGATTCTTAACAAAAAGCAAACTCAATTTCAAGGAAACAAAAATTTTATTCCTAAAGATGATTTACGCCTAAGAGTAACTCCCCCTAATTATGCTTACTTGCGCATTACAGAAGGATGTAGTAATTGGTGCAGTTATTGTTCTATTCCTAAAATTCGTGGTGAAATGAGAAGTAAGCCATTAGATCAATTGTTAGAAGAAGCAAAGATTTTGATTGCGGATGGTGCGAAAGAAATTATTGTTATAGGACAAGATACTGGTAGCTATGGCAAAGATTTAACAGAAAAAACTGATCTCTATGAATTAGTCCATAGACTAGCAGAACTCCAAGATTTAAAGTGGTTAAGAATTATGTATATTCATCCCAATCATTTTAAAGATCATTTTATTAAACTCTTCCAAATTCCTCAAGTTGTCCATTATTTAGAAATGCCTATCCAACATATACACCCACGCATTTTACAAGAAATGGGCCGCGGGCATAATGATATTCTTGTTAAAGAACTTATTGAGAAAATAAGAAAAGACATCCCGGATATAATACTCCGAAGTACTGTTATGGTGGGATTTCCAGGCGAAACAGATGAAGAATTTCAAACTCTGTTAGATTTTATACAACAAGCTAAATTTGAGAGGCTAGGAGCTTTTATATATTCTAAAGAGCCAGGAACAAAGGCTGAACATATTTCTGATAATATATCTAATGAAATTAAACAGCAGCGATATAATAAAATTATGGCTGCTCAACAAAAAATTGCTTTTCAATGGGCTCAAAGTATGATTGGAAAAAAATTAGAAGTTGTATTAGAAGAGCCTATAAACAAAAATTTGTGGAATTGTCGAAGTTATGGCGAAGCTCCTGAAATCGACCCAAGTATTCATATTCAGGCTAAGAAAAATATGTACTATGGAGATTATTGTACGATTAAAATTATTGAAGCAAAAGAGTATGATTTAATTGGGCAAATTGTTAGCCCAAAAAGGTAAAATAATCTACCAAAATTTCTAAATTAACTGGTTGTTTTTATAGTTTGAAAACAAATATTTTCAAACCAAAAAGAAAGGCCAGAATTTTTCTATGAACCTTCCTAATCAAATTACTACTGCAAGATTTCTAATTTCCTTAGTATTGTTTGTTGTACTTTCTTTTATCCCCTCTCAAGATATTACAAGTTCAACACAACAAAATTTAGAATCGTCCTCTTTTTTATCAACTTTAAATGATTCGATTCTTCTAGATATTGGGTTAGCACTATTTTTAATAGGCGCAATTAGCGATTACTTTGATGGTTATTTCGCTCGCAAATACAATATGATTAGCACATTTGGAAGGATTGCAGATCCTTTTGTTGATAAAATATTAGTTGGTGGAACTTTTATATTTTTTATTCGAATCACATCTTTAGTTAGTCCTTGGATGGTGGTCATTATTATTGGCCGCGAGATGCTTATTTCTGCTTTGCGCAGTTTTATGGAGTCTCAAAAGATTCCTTTTGGAGCTAATTCATCCGGGAAATTTAAAATGTTTCTCCAATGTATTACAATAGTTGTTTTGTTTTTATATCTAGGCCATTTTAAATCCATTCCCTATTTTGATTGGGTACTATGGGGATTATTATGGTTTACTGTTATCATTACTTTAACTTCTATGATTGGATATATTCGAGCATCCTATAAGATAATGAAAAATTCATAAGACAATCTTAACAACAAAAAAACAGCCTTGTACAGGCTGTTTTTTATCTATGTTAGAAATAATTGATTCTATTTCATAAGGATATAATATGTCTATCGTAACATGTAGATTATCCTTGCCAGCAAATTTAAATAGAAAAGATACGAGAGATTTTGTTATACAAACTTTTCTTTCTGAACAACCTGGCACAGGAAAAGGTAATTTATGTTCCAAATATATTTATATAGCTGAACAACTTAACAATAGGAACATACTTTTAAAAAGACCTGCTGTTTTGAATAAAGGAGTTGATTTTACTGTACATGTAGAAAAGATTAATTTTAGAAATAAGGGAGGTTCTGTAGATATGCCAAGTCATTCCGATATAGTTAATGACTTGACTGTAAAATCAAATGCTTCTCCTTCAATTTATAATAATATAAAGACATTAATAATTGATTTGTATAATTGTAGAAATGTTACTATACAACAATGCACACAGAACCCAATTAATGCAGGACTTTTAACAACAACTGAAGTTATTATGGCTATGAAATGGCTTTTTATTGAACAGGATGTTACATATTGGAATTGGAGTGGGAGAAATATGCTATTTAGTTATCTACAGGCAAATAATTTAGTTTAAAAAGTAACTTTCTCAGAAAAAGTCTAAGGCATTTTAATCGCCACTCACCAAAATAAACAAGGAACTATTCCACCTTAAACTTTTTCTGAGCTGTCTTTATATAATGGAGAAACTTGAATGTTAAGTACTACTAGAGCAAAGCCATTTTTGAAATGGGCCGGAGGGAAAAATCAATTGCTTGGACAGTTTGAAAATTATTATCCGAGTGAATTACGTAATGGCAAAATTGAAAGATATATGGAACCGTTCATTGGTGGAGGTGCTGTATTCTTTGAAGTTATTCAGAAATATAATATTCGTTATTCTTATATTTCTGATGTAAACAAAAATTTAATTTTAACTTATCAAGTTATTCAGCAAAAGCCTAATGTTTTGTTGGAATTTTTGGAACAATATCAAAAAGAATATGACAATGCTACTGAAGAAAAGCGTAAGCATCTTTTTTTATTAATACGAAATTGTTTTAATTCACAACAGTCTGAAATCAATTATAATAAATTTTCTGATAACTGGATACCAAGAGCAGCACAGCTTATTTTTCTAAATAAAACTTGTTTTAATGGGTTATTTCGTTTAAATTTAAAAGGAGAATTTAATGTCCCTTTTGGCAAATATAAAAGACCAAATATTTTAGACTGTTGTAATATTTTGTCAGTTTCAAAAATATTGCAAAATACCGAAATTCTGATTTCGGATTATAAAAATTGTTTTAAGCAAGCAGATGAAAAAACTTTTATATATTTTGATCCTCCGTACAGACCTATTAGTAAAACATCAAGTTTTACTAATTACTCAGGAGCTATATTTACTGAGAACGAACAGATTGAACTAGCAAATTTTTTTAAATTATTGG
>CAZPDM010000010.1:0-76721 GCA_964585305.1 uncultured Planctomycetota bacterium
AAGTAATCCTGCTACTAAAAGCACACTAATAAACTTTATTGTACGCATTATAATTCCTCTTACAAAATAATAGGAGGAAATATACGTTGCTAATTGATATTAATTAGTTTTCCAGACAATTATTGCAAAGTGTGGCACTGGCAAATTTTTGTTCCAACGCACTTTGATAGGAAGATTTCCTTTCGCTAGCGGCAGTTCTAGGTATCCTTTTCTTAGTTTTATTCCTTGTCCCTTGAATTGGATTGGCTGTAGATACTTTTGACGGCGTGGCATTTTCGGCGTACCAGAAAATTTTTCTGGGTTCTTTTGATATGTTTTTTTCGCTTTGATGTAGTTGCTTAAATTCTTTATCAGGTAAATATCAATTTGTCAAAAAAACATCTCTACCAGATTTACTGAAAACATTTGAACAAATTATGGAAGAGTTTAAGCAAATACAACACGAAACATTAAAACAGCCGAATTAGTTATTTAAAAGATAGAGAATTGCTTAAGAAATTTTTAGAAATGATTGAGGAAAAAAACTCAAAAAAGAATTTTTTGGTGTGACTGAAAGACTACAATCATTGAAGTTTTCAGAAGATTAAATGATCATTTTTCTTTTAATTGCTTACTCGTAGCACTTGACGTGCATTTTTTGCAGTTATTTCACATATTTCCTGGTAAGGAATTTTTTTTATTTCTGCAACAGCTTGTGCTATTTCTGGTAAATCAAGTGGAGTAACTAGACCTTTATGAGTGTTTTTAGTACCTATATAAGGGGCATCTGTTTCTAGAACCATTCTATCAAGCGGCAAAGATTCTAATACTTGGCGTCGTTTAGTTGCATGAGGAAGAGTAATTACTCCAGATACTCCATAAAAAAATCCCATCTTTATAAAATTTTGTAAATGATCGGCAGCTCCGGCCCAACTATGTAAAATTCCTCCTGGGCTATATCCATATCGTTGATGAAATTGTTGGAGCAATTCTAATAATCTTCCAAAGGCTTTTCGACAATGTAAAAGCACAGGAATATTATTTTTATATGCAAGATTAAGTTGTGTGCAAAGCCTTTTTTCTTGTACAAAGGGAGCGGGTTGTGTTACTTCAAAATCTAATCCAATTTCTCCAATTGCAATAACTCCGGAATGTTGAACTAATTTTTCTAATGTTACAAAATCAATTTCTTCAGTTTCTAATATTTGTGGATGTATTCCTATCGCAGCTAATATATTTTCAGGATATTGTTCTTGTACTTTTAGAACATCTTCAGAAGTCAAAATATCTGTTCCTGGGACAACTATTTTTTCTAATCCAAAAGACTGACATTTTAATACTAAATTTGCTAAATTTTCAATCATAGGTGGGACGTTAATATGACAATGAGTATCAATGAGCTGAACATATCTGTTTGACATAATTTTAAACTCCATTATGAGATATTTAAACCTGAGTTGGCAAGCAATTTTAATTTTCCTAATCGCCTATTTTAAACTCCATAAAAAAAACCCCCATAAATGGGGGCTTAGAGAATGGAAAAACTTAATAAAAATATTAATGTTGACCACAGAATGGATCAAGATTGTAATCAGCTTTTTGTTGCAAGAATTCAATATCAGCATAAAGCTGAATATCAAATAAGCACTTGGTTAGCATGATCATTCTATGATCTTCATCAATAATAAATGTAGCTTCGTCTGTAGTTTCTTCATCTAACTCAAATCGTGCAATGACAGCTTCTTCTTCAGCCTCTGGTGTGGTTTCAGTTGGTTCTGGTTCGGGTTCTTCTTCTCCTGTTGGTTTAGGTTTGCCAAGCTTAAATTCATAATCGCGACGGATAGACATTGCTTTACTTACGCAGCAGCGTTTTGTTGTTCCATCAGGATATTGAATGGTATATGACATACGTTCGCCGGCGTCAATAACAGGAATGTCATCAAGAGGTTCGCGAACCAAAATACTATGAGTAATTTCAAATTCTGGAAGAGGATTTTCTTCTTCATTTTTGGATTTAAGAGGATTTTGTACTTCAGAAGCAGGAGCTTCAACAAACATATCGGAAAGAGGTTTGCTATAAACAGGTTCAACAATATCTTCTGCTTTAGGTTGTATTTTGATACCTTTAGGAAGGAAGAAGCAACGGATCATCAATTCTGCATCAGCTTCAAAGCCAACAACGTATTCTTCGCGAAATTTGCGAAAATCTTCAAAGTTGTTTGCAACTGCGATGCTTTCGGAGTTGATAAGTCCTAGATATTGAGGTTCAGCACCTGGGAAATCAATGCGATAAATCCAGAATTTTTCCTGGACTGGGCGCAATTCTTTAATAGAAGTGCGTGCAACAGCCCGACGATCCCAGTAGGATTTGACATTAAGTTCTTGCCCTTGTTCAAATATTGGAACCATAGCAACAAGAGAGTCATAAGCAATACGGCAAGCTAAATAGCTAAAGAGGTTTTCAATAACAAGCTCAATTTGATCATAACCATCTCGTAACATTTGGCGAGTTTTTTCGTTAAAAGGATCAATACGAACAGATTCCATATAACGGCCTATGCACGCACCTAATGCAACAGAAGTTTTAGCAGAATCACGGTCAAATCGAACATTCGCTGGATCGTAATCAAAAATTCCATCACTATCACGGAAAACTTGTTCAGCAACTTCTTGAACAACTTTCATATTGCAGGAGAGACCAGCGAGAATGAGACGGTCCACACGATCTCGTTTGGATTGTTGGATCAAACGGGCTTTGGATAAACTAGCAGCTAAACTAATAGATTGTCTTACAGTATCTGCAATAACGTTGTTCATTTCATCTTGAGTAATGACCATACGTAAATCATCTTGAACAATATGATTGCCTTCAACTAGCCAAGGTTGGATCATCTTGATGAAGTTATAAAGCTGTCCACTATCCACTTCGGCTTCAGCCGGCCAATTTTTCGCAAGACCTTGCCCCATAACAGTGCCAAAGTTTTCAATAATTGGTGTTCCCAAAGTTTTCTTAATTTCGTCTGTAATTTCCCAAAGTGTAAAGAAATTAGGAACTCGACTGCGATCTTCTGCAAATTTAGTAGGAACGAGAATATCAATAACTTTAGTATTTAGTTGTGTATATTGGCGGAGATATTGTGTAGGATGTAGTGTCCACTCTAGCAAGGCTTCTGGACGATATTTAGCTGGTTCGCCTTCTGCTTTGCCACCTTCCATGATTTCTTCTGGCAAATCCATAAGAAGTTGTCCAAGCGGACTTCCCATAGGAGCTTCAATATTTTTTGTAATAAGGAAGTTCAATATCATTTCTGCCAATTTGGATTTTACCAAACGGAATACCCATAATGTCAACAAATCACCACCGAGATAACGATGTCCAGTTGTTCCTAACAAGCGTGGTGTAATGCGGAAATAGCAACCACCATTGCCACGATCATCGCCTGGTTCAAATATGCCGACTTCTTCATAAAGAAGTTGAATCAAAGCAATATCTGTTGTTCCACCACCCAAATCATAAAGCAATAAATTTTGATAAGAACGTCCATATTTATCTTTACGACTGCGAGCCATAAGGCCATGCATACCACAAACAGGATCTGCTCCAATTTCACGCCAAATATAATAAAGGGCAGCTGCCGTTGCTTCATCAAAACGAGTATCAATTTCAGGAACATTAAGAGATTCTAAGA
Source organism: uncultured Planctomycetota bacterium (assembly GCA_964585305.1). Taxonomy (GTDB): domain Bacteria; phylum Planctomycetota; class Uabimicrobiia; order Uabimicrobiales; family JABWCH01; genus CAZPDM01. The sequence continues at coordinate 3,669 of CAZPDM010000010.1, forward strand.
TGTCTCGTATTGTATGACGTAAGGATGCAGGATAAGAAGTTGGGAATGTTGTAACAACAGATTGAGCCCAAGAAGCATCTTGGAATAAACCTTGGCTTGCACGGTTATGTATATCTGAGATAGCTCGTGTTAAAAGTTGTTTATATGTTAAGCGTGCAAAAACTTCACTAGATAATTTAATTGGTTCTCCATTACCTTCAGCAGGTACAACTTCCAAAAGGTCATTGTTGCCAAAGTAACGTTTGCTGGATAATACAAATTGTCGAATATCAGTTTCGCCAAGAGCTGCACTATGAAGAAGAAGGCTTACGCGTGCACCCATGTCAACCTTAGTTTCCGCGACAATTTGTTGAATATCTTCTGTACTAGGAACGCTAATGATTTGCAAAACGCTGGATATAGGAGCAGGACCAACATTTCTGTCTAGTTCCAAAACAAAATAACGTTGAGATTCTAGTGTATTGCAATCCATTACGGTTTCAAAACCTTTAAGTACTTCGGAAGAAATCATTTTCATCATTTGAGGGTCACTTCCGGCTCGACTATCGCTTGATAGACGGCTAAGAAGTTCCTGCAAAATTTGTGCACGCATGGAATCTTCCATGTTGATAAGTGCATGATGAATTTCTTGTTTGGGAGAACCACAGCTAGGAATACCAGCACTTGGGACTACTAATGTGAGATTTTGTACAAATAAATCCAATTGTTCAGGCTCGAGTTTTTCTAAATGATTAGCAAGCCAAATATTCATCCATTCGCATAAAGAACGCCATTGTTGTTCACTTAATTGTCCGCGAACTTCTTCTGCTGCAAAACATGGATCTCGAACTGCAACGCTGGAATTAGATGTTCCATAGTCCATTGCAATTAAACCACTGTATTGGCCAGCTTCATTTACTTCTTCTTCAGCAGGTTTTTCTTCAGCATCTGATTCACTTTCGGTAGGTTCTTCGCTATCTTCAACTGGTTTTTTAGCCGGATTTTTTTTGTTAGCATCTTTTGCTAATGTATCTTTGTTGCCATTTTTGCTAGCATCTTTTGTTGTGTCATTTCCAGGTTCTTTGGTATCTTTTGTTATTACTGGCTTTCCTGTCTTATTTGCATCTGGTTTAACTGGTTTTGCTGGTGTTTTAGTTTCTTGTTTTTCAATTTTTAATTCAATTTCTTGGATACATTTAGTTTCGCCAGTATCTCCATCTATTTTTTCAAGTTTAACTAATACTGGAATTTTGACTTGAATTGCCTCGTCTGCTAACTCTGGTACAATAGCTTTAACCGGTACGCTTATCTTTGCTTTGCCGCTTCCAGCAGGTACAAGTTTAAAATTACCAGCGTCTAGTATTTGTACTAGAATTGTTTTGACTTTATCTTTTAGTCTTGGTGGCTCCATCTCCCATTTTGCTGGAAACGCAAATTTTAACCGCAATTGTTCTTTTGCAATTTTAGGATCAAATCCTTCTAATAAATATTGCAATTCCTTAGTTTGCTTTTGCGGTTCTAGTATTACGCTCTTGTCCTGAGGATAAAACTTTACTTTATCCAAGAGACATCTCCTTTCAATATAGGAAAAATTTGCTAATTACCTAATTTGGGAAAAATCCCCTGAAACTACCAAAGTTGCTAGCATGGTATTTTCACCCGGCAACTTGGGTACTAAATTTTTTGACGGAAATCATTATTTTGCTTTAAAAATTTAACTTTTTTTGATTCCAAAGTAATGGTAATATGTATTACAATTCTATTGTATCAAAATTTTCAAGAAAAAATAGTATTTTTTTATTGTTTAGTTAAATTTATTAGCTAATCCTAGCAAATTTAGCCACATAGAGTTAAAGAAATTTCTTGCAAATAACTCTCTATCTTGTTAAAATTAAGATAAGTTTTAAAGTAGCCATTTTCAAAATCTTTTTGTCTATATGTGCATGGACGAGTGTAGTTAAGATAACGAAATTATGTCTAACAATTTTGTTGACAGACTAATAAATTCTTAGTCCAAATATTTTTGACAACTTACTTAAAAGGGAAAATATGGATTCTCAGCCATCTCTTGTTATTAAATATTGGGGAGTTCGTGGTAGTATTCCTTGTCCTTTAACATCACAAGATATTATAAATAAACAAATTAACTTAATTCAAAAGATGATTCAATCTGGTGATGTAGAGAAATTGTCAGGATGTTCTTCTGAGCAAATTCAAGAATATTTAGAAAAACTTCCGTTATCCTTAATAGGAACGTATGGTGGTGATACAACTTGTATTGAGGTTCAGGCACGTAATTCACCATTAATCATTATTGATGCTGGCACTGGTATACGAATGCTTGGAAGAGCATTATTAGGAAGATTATTTTCTGGGCAAAATTTAAATCCTTTAAGTCAGAATGAGAATACCCAACAACATTTACATCTATTTTTTACTCATTATCATTGGGATCATATCCAAGGTTTTCCATTTTTTGCACCAGCTTTTGTCCCAGGAAAACGTAAAGTAAATTTCCATTTTTATGGAAAACGAGATATGAGGATAGAGCTATCAGAAGTATTACGTGGACAACAACAATATCCTAATTTTCCTGTTGTTTGGGATGATATGCCTTGCACAAAAGAATACACAGAACTTAAAAGATTAAATCCTTTAGGATTGAAATTAGGAGAAGTCAATGTTATTTATCAGGAATTAACACATCCTGATTTTGTTTTCGCTTATCGTTTTGAAGTAGATAATAAGATATTTGTTTGCGCTACCGATACCGAGCATAAAGATTATCCAGATCCAAGGTTATTAAAATTAGCAGAAAATGCAGATGTTTTATATTATGACTCCCAATATATGCCAGAAGAATATCGAGGTGCTCAAGGCAGTCTAACAGGAGCTATGAACAAATTTGATTGGGGGCATAGTACGTATGAATGGGGTATAAAAAATGCCTTGGCTGCAAATGTCAAAACAGTTGTTTTAGGACACCATGAACCTTTACGAGATGATTTTGGATTAGAACAACTATACCAAAGAGCCTTGGCATATTGTCAGGAACAATTAAAACTACCAGAAAATCATGGCAAAGAGCTTAAAGTAATCATGGCATATCAAGGTTTAGAACATCGATTATAACAAAAAAAGTCTCAGAATATTCTGAGACTTTTTTTGTTTTAGTACATTCCTGGATGTGGAGGATGTCCGCCAGGAGCAGCTTTCTTTTCTTCTGGGATTTCACTAATAAGAGCTTCGGTGGTAAGAAGCAGAGAAGAAATACTGGCGGCATTTTGTAATGCACAGCGAGTAACTTTAGTTGGATCAATGATGCCAGATTGAATCATATCAACGTATTGAGCACTTTCTGCATCATAGCCAAAGTTTTTGTTAGCATTATTGCTAACTTGTTGAACAACAACAGCACCATCTAAACCAGCATTTTCAACAATATTACGCAAAGGGAATTCCAACGCACGATAAACAATATCTACACCAGTCGCTTCGTCGCCGCTAAGTTTTTTCTTGAGTTCAGCTAAAACAGATCGAGTACGAATAAGTGCAACACCACCGCCAGGCAAAATACCTTCTTCAACAGCAGCACGAGTTGCATGAAGAGCATCTTCAACGCGGGCTTTCTTCTCTTTCATTTCAACTTCAGTTGCAGCACCAACATTGATTTCTGCTACTCCACCAGCCAATTTAGCCAATCTTTCTTGCAATTTTTCGCGATCATAATCTGAAGTAGTAATGTCAATTTCATGTCGGATTTGAGCAATGCGAGCTTTAATTTCTTCTGCGTTGCCTTCTCCTTCAATAATAATTGTTTCATCTTTACTAATAATTACTTTTTTAGCGCGACCAAGATTTTGTAATTGAGCATTTTCTAAAGAAATGCCAATATCTTCAGTAATAAGTTCGCCACCAGTAAGAACAGCGATATCTTCAAGCATAGCTTTACGACGATCGCCAAATCCTGGAGCTTTAACAGCACAGCAATTAAAAATACCACGTAGTTTGTTGACAACTAATGTTGCTAAGGCTTCGCCTTCAACATCTTCAGCAATAATCAATAAAGGTTTGCCAGATTGGGCAACTTTTTCAAGAATAGGAACAAAATCTTTAACAGAAGCAATTTTCTTTTCATGGATTAAAATATATGGATTTTCATAAACAACTTCCATTGCTTCTTGGTTGGTTACAAAATGAGGAGACACATAACCTTTATCGAATTGCATACCTTCGACAAATTCGACTGTAGTATCAAGACTCTTACCTTCTTCTACAGTGATAACACCATCTTTGCCAACTTTATCCATTGCGTCAGCAATAATTTGGCCAATTTGTTTATCATTATTTGCAGCAATTGTTCCAACTTGAGCAATTTCTTTTTTGTCTTTAATTTCAATGCTCATTTTTTCTAGTTCGGAAATAACTGCTTCAACAGCTTTATCAATGCCGCGTTTCAGAGCCATACTATTAGCACCTGCTACGACATTTTTTAAGCCTTCTTCAAAAATTGCTTCTGCAAGTACGGTTGCAGTTGTAGTACCATCGCCAGCCACATCAGAAGTTTTGGATGCAACTTCTTTGACCATTTGTGCACCCATATTTTGATAAGAATCTTCGAGTTCAATTTCTTTGGCTACAGTTACACCGTCTTTGGTGATTGTAGGTGCACCATAAGTTTTTTCAATAATAACATTACGCCCACGAGGGCCGAGAGTAGATTTTACAGCACGAGCTAAAACTTTAACACCTTTTCGGATCGCTTCCCGCGCTTCCAAATCAAAGGCAATTTTCTTCTTCGCCATTTTCATTTACTCCTTGGTGAAAATGTAATTCAATATAGTTCTTTGTCATTTTTTTCAGGCAAATAGATTATTTTACAATAGCTAAAATTTCTTCTTCTGTCAGAATTAAATATTCTTCACCTTCTAACTTAACTTCTGTTCCAGCATAAGAAGAGAAAATAATTCTGTCGTTTTCTTTTACTGTAAAAGGAGCACGAGTTCCATTTTCTAAGAGACGTCCAAGACCAAGTGCTACAACACGGCCTTCTTTTGGTTTTTCTTTTGCAGCTTCAGGAAGAACAATCCCGCCTTTGGTTTTTTCTTCTGCTTGGAGACGCTTTACAAGTATCTTATCTCCAATAGGTTTTACATTAAGCATAATATTCTCCTATAATTAGAAATATTTACATATTTTAAATTTTTGTTTTAGCCAAATTGTTTCTTTTTGTAAAGAAAATAGGTTTAAAACTTTTTTAAAAAAAGTTACAATTTTACAATAAACTCTAAAGCAAAATAAATGCCAAAAAACAAACAAAACAATAATATTTATAAATAATTATTATATAATATGTTATAGATATTATTGTTTTGTTTATTTAAATTTTATCCAATGCCTTGCCATTGTGGCATACCTCATTATGGCAAAAAAAGAATTAGATAGTCTTTTTGGCAAACTACATTGCTTACAAATTATTGGAAAAGTTTTGTATCAATTTTCCAATGACGCGTTTTGTTGTATAAGCGTCTGCTAATGCTCGATGAGCTTGAGGATTTTTAACTTGAAAATATTCAGCTAAATAACTTAAACTAAAACTTTCTAATGATGGGCATATATAGCGAGCTAGTTTACAAGAGTCTATAAATTCTTTCCAAACTGGCCAATCTAAAGCATAATGCAATTCTGGAAACATTTGCAAATTTTTAGACATTGCATTGATATCAAATGAAGTATGGCAAATTAAAGTAGAGCCTTGAATAAATTCTAAAAACTGTTGTAAAACAAGTTTTCTATCTTCGCCATTTTCTATTTCTTTTGGCGGTATCTTATGAATTTTTAATTCAAAGCGATAGGGATGCCAAGAAGTAGGACGAAATTGCAATACTTTTTGGAAAGTTCGATACTCTTTAGAAAATGTCAATCCCGCCTCAATTGCGCCTATTTCTACAATAGTTGGCCCAGGATGCCCGCCAACAGTCTCAACATCGAAAACAACAAAACGTTGTTTTTTCTGGTATCTTTCCCAAAATCGCATTAGCATAATTGGGAGCTGTTTATTTGTTTTAGGTTGCAGTAAGACAGGAGGATTTTCAGAAGGAATATCAGGAGTCTCTTTATTCATCATAATTCTATCCATTAACTAGAACTTGATTTTGGTTGAATTAAATGTTCTTGTAAAGTTTTCAAAAATTCTTGCACATTTTCTTCTAATTTTATCATAAGATGTGAAATTTCTGCAAAATTATTATTTTTACCAGCGATTTCAATTTCAGCAGAAATCTCATGTATCCTTTCTGCTGAGATATTTGCCGTCATCCCTTTAATTGCATGGGCTTGTTCTGTAATAGCTTTTATATCTTTTTTAAAAAAATTTTCTTGAAGTTTTTGGAAATCTAGGATAAGGTTTTCTGGTACGTCTGCTAAAATACTCTGACATAGATCGTTATCTCCGCCCATACGATCTAAAAATTTTTGATAATTGAATATTGAAGAATTTAAATTGCTGGCAGATTTATCATAATTTTTTTTAATTCCAATAGTTTTTGTCTGATTAAGATATTGCTCTGCTTGACGGAACAATGCTTGACGTAATTCATATAAAGAAATTGGTTTAGAAATATAATCATTCATACCTACTTTAAAGTACCGTTCTCTATCTTCTGTCATTGTATTAGCGGTAATTGCAATAATTGGAATATTTGGATTTTTTACTTCAGATTTTCCGCTTCGTATCATTTTTGTTAACTCAACACCACTCATTTCAGGCATTATAACATCCATTAAAATTATATCGTAATCATTTTTTTTAAGGATTTCTAGTGCTTCTTGTCCGTTATTAGCAATGTCTGCTGTAAGAGATAAATTTTTTAAAATAATAAGTGCAATTTTTTGGTTAATAATATCATCTTCAACTAAAAGTATTTTTAGATTATATCTAATCAGATCTTGTAAATATCTATTTGTATCTGAATTACGCTGAGGTTGGTACTTTAGATTATTTTCCAATACTATACTAAACCAAAATATAGAACCTTGATGTAAATTACTTTCTACTCCCATCGTTCCGCCCATTATTTCAACTAATCTTTTAGAAATTGCAAGCCCTAACCCAGTGCCTTCATTGTTATTTACAGGGCTGTTTATCTGTGAAAACGGACGGAATAATTTTTTTTGATATTCTTCTCCTATTCCTATCCCTGTATCTCTAATACAGAATTTAAGGGTTGTTTTTTTTCCAACACGATCTAATTTATAAACTACTATTTCGATCTTTCCAGAGGGTGTAAATTTAATAGCATTTCCTACTAAGTTTAATAAAATTTGTTTGAGTCTTACAGCATCTCCTAACCAGGATTCCGGCAAATTTTCTTGAATATTCCATAAAATTTGTAGTTTTTTTTGCTGAGCTTTAGGTGTAAGCATTTGAACTACTTGCTCAACTGTTTTTGGAAGAGAAAATTCTGTTGTACATAGTTCAAATTTTCCTGCTTCCAATTTAGAAAGGTCTAAAATATCATTGATAAGTCTCATAAGCATTTCAGAAGAACACATCATAATATTTACATACTGCTTTAACGTAGTGTCTAAAGACATTTGTATCAACATTTGGCCAATACCAATAAAAACATTCATTAAATTTCGGATTTCATGTATAGTATGAGCCATTAAGGTACCTTTGGCTTCACTTGATTTTTCTGCGGATTGACAAGCTACTTGAAGATCTTGGGTACTTTTTTTGTAAAGCTCAACTTCATTTTCTAAACTTCTATTTTTACAAACTAATTCTTCTTGCAATTTTTTAGTATTAAGATGGTTTTTTATACGTATAATAACTTCTTCTTTTTGGAAAGGTTTGATTATATAATCTATAGCACCTAGTTGAAACGCTTTGAGCTTATTTTCAATATCGTTAAGTGGTGAAATAAAAATAATAGGAACATCTTTAGTTTTATTTTCTTTTTTTAGATATGTACAAATTTCATAACTATCTACATAAAAAGGAAAAATGTTTTTTTCTTTGTTAGATTGAAATTCGTGAGAGAAAGTATTTTCTGCTAAAGGCAATAGAATATCTAAAATTATAATATTTGGAGAAATTTCATTTCTTCTTATTAAGTTAATAGCTTCTTCTCCAGTTTGAAGACTTATAACTTTACTTCCTAATTGTGAAAGATTTTCTAACAAAATTTTCAAATCCGGGTCTTTTCCTATTATTAATATTTTTGCTTCTGATAAAATATTCTCCATTCCTATTCTCCCTGGGTTCTTAAATTAGCAAAGAGCCTAAATATATTTGAAACAAATCAGTTAAATTTGTCAATTCATTTCTTTAAAAAAAGTAAATATATTATTTTAAAAAAATAAAAAAATAGCACAATATAATATATGCTTCTTATTTTAATAGGGTTATAAGAATAAATAGATTTTTCTTGACAAAACATACTTCATTGTTAAAATGAAACATAGTTTTTCTTAAAAAGATTATTTTTTTTTGCAAAAGTTTTAACCTTTTTTTAATAAATTTGGCAAAAATTATGAATAGAACAAAAGTCCTAATTATGGGTGCTGCAGGCAAGGATTTTCATGTATTTAATACTTGCTATCGCGACCGTGAAGAATTTGAAGTAGTTGCTTTTACTGCAACACAAATTCCTAATATTGATAATCGCCGCTATCCACCAGAATTAGCTGGTAAACTTTATCCTAATGGCATTGTCATTGAACCAGAATCTAAACTAACAGAACTTATTCAAAAATTACATGTACAAGAAGTTGTCTTTTCCTATAGCGATGTTTCTTATGAATACATCAGCCAACGTGAACAAATTGTTTATAAAGCTGGTGCAGATTTCCAAGTTGCGCAAGTAAATCGTTGTATGCTGCCTTCTAAGAAACCAGTTATTGCTATTTGCGCAGTGCGTACAGGTTCTGGGAAAAGCCAAACTACTCGACATATTGTCGAACTTCTTAAAGCAAATGGCAAAAAAGCAGTTGTTTGCCGTCATCCTATGCCTTATGGAGATCTTGTTAAACAACGTGTACAACGTTTTGAGACCCTTGCTGATATGGATAAGCACAATTGTACTATTGAAGAGCGTGAAGAATATGAACATCATATTTTAAATGGTACTGTTGTGTATGCTGGTGTAGATTATGGTGCTATTTTGGCAGAAGCTGAAAAAGAAGCTGATTTTGTAATTTGGGATGGTGGAAATAATGATATTCCTTTCTTCCGACCCAATTTACATATTGTTGTTGCAGATCCTTTACGCGCTGGCCATGAATTATTGTATTATCCTGGTCGTGTAAATTTTGAGTTGGCAGATGTTATCATCATCAATAAGATGGATAGTGCACAACCTGAATCTGTTGATAGTATTATTGCAAATGCCAAGAAGATTAACCCAAATGCTACCATCATTAAAGCTAATTCTAAAGTTACAGTGGATAAACCAGAAGTGTTAAGAGGCAAACGCGTATTGGCAATCGAAGATGGTCCAACTGTGACTCATGGCGAAATGAAATTAGGAGCTGGAGTTGTTTGCGCCCAACGTAATGGAGCAAAAGAGCTTGTTGATCCACGTCCGGCTCTTAAAGGAACATTAGTTGATACTTTCAAAAAATATACCGAAATTGGTAGCGTTCTTCCAGCTATGGGATATGGAGAACAACAAATTAAAGATTTGGAAGCAACAGTTAACGCTTGCGATTGTGATATAGTTGCAATTGCTACTCCAATTGACTTAACTAGATTGATCAAAGTCAATAAACCCACAGTTCGCGTAACATACTCTTTAGATGAACTTGGTACTCCAAATCTTAAAGGACTTATTGAAAACAAATTTTCTAAAGAACTTAAATAATTTTTAAGATTCTTTCTATTTTAAATTTGCTCTTAAAACCGAGTTCGAATGAACTCGGTTTTTTTTGGAAAAATATAGGCTTACGATTTATGATAAAAAAAGTTGGTTCAATTATTTTAGCAGCTGGAAAAAGTCAGCGTATGGGAAAAAATAAAATCTTTATGTCATTTAGAAATCGTCCTATGATTGCTGGTATTTTATCAAATATTGCTTGTTGTGATATTGTAGGAACAATTATTGTAATAGGTTACGAATTTCAAAATGCTCTTGCTTGTTTAGCAGCAATTCCAGAAGCAGAAACAGCAGCTATATTCATTAACCAAGAATATGAAAAAGGTATGGGAACTTCTTTAGCTATAGGAGCGCAGGGAATTCCAAATGACTGGGATGCTGTACTGATTATGTTAGGAGACATGCCTCTTATTTCTTCAGAAATAATTACTAAAATACTTGAGTCTTATGAAGAAATATCTGCTAACCAGACTATTATAGTCCCTACATATCAGAAAAGACGTGGCCATCCCGTTTTATTTGCCAAACAACATTTTGAAGAGTTAGCTCAATTAAATGGAGATATTGGTGCTCGTAGCGTTTTACAAAAAAATTCTTCACAAATTCAATTTATAGAAATTGACTCCCCATATATTTTAACTGATATTGATACAAAGGAAGAATTCCAACAATGGAATCTATAGAATTGAGAGCCTTAGAAAAAAAGAAATTTAAAGAAAAAAGAAATTTGTACTCCAAAAAGAATATTATTGTTGTTATTAAAGGTGCTGGGGAAATGGCATCCGCAATTGCATGTCGTTTACATAAAACAAGTTTTGTCGTCATCATGACTGAGATTGAAAAACCAAGTGTTATCCGGCGTGCAGTTTCATTTGCTCAATCAGTTTTTGATGGAGACAGTCAAGTTGAAGATATAATTGGAGAATGTATTCAGCTTGATGAAAAAAATTATCATAGCACTTTAAATGAAGTTTGGAATATTGTGTCAAAGGGAAGAATTCCAGTTATCATAGACCCTTTTGCAAAAATTACCAATATTGTTCAAGCAGATATTGTTGTTGATGCGATTATAGCAAAAAAAAATATAAATACTAAAATCAATGAAGCCAAAATTGTAATTGGCATAGGCCCTGGATTTGTTGCAAAAGAAAATTGTCATTATGCTATTGAAACTATGCGTGGGCATAATTTAGGAATCATTTTAGAAGAAGGTTCTACTCAACCAGATACTGGGATTCCAGGAAATATTGCAGGTGTTACAATGCAAAGAGTACTTCGCAGTCCAACAGATGGTATTTTGATCGCATCAAAACAAATTGGGGATAAAATTACCAAAGGCGATATTGTGGCAACTGTATCGAATCAACCTGTTATTTCAGAAATTTCTGGTGTACTCAGAGGCATTTTATTTTCAGGATTATTTTGCAATAGTGGGCAAAAGATTGGAGATATTGATCCACGTGATGAAGTTTCCCATTGCTTTACTATATCAGATAAAGCTCGCGCTATTGCAGGTAGTGTTCTGGAAGCCATTTTGAGAAATTTTATTCTTCTAAAGGAATAGATATGTCAGAAAATTATATTGTTGAACTACATAATGTTCAAAAAGAATACTATCATCCTGTAACAAAAGTCTTCCATAATATTACCTGCAAAATTTTATATGGGCAAACAATTGCAATTGTAGGACAATCTGGTTCAGGGAAAAGTACATTACTTAATCTTATTGCTGGTTTTGATATCCCTACTACAGGTGAGGTATTTTGTTATGGTAAAAATTTAGCTGATTTTACAGAAAAAGAGTTGTGTGAATTTCGTAATCAAAAACTTGGATTTATTTTTCAATCTCATCATCTTTTGCCACAATGTACTGCTTTAGAAAATGTACTTTTACCCACCTTAGCATTAAAGAATTCAGCAAGCAAAAAAGACTATGATAGGGCCAAAGAACTTCTTAACACTGTTGGGCTATCTCAACATTGGCAACATTATCCAGATCAGTTATCTGGAGGAGAATGTCAGAGAGTTGCTGTAGTTCGAGCTATTTTACATAATCCAAGTTTAGTTTTAGCAGATGAACCTACAGGCGCATTAGATCAAGAAACTGCTGAGCAAATAATCGAGCTGCTTTTGCAATTACAACAACAATATAAAATGACTTTGATTCTTGTAACACACTGCCTTGATTATGCTGCCAAAATGTCTCAGACATGGCAAATTTCTAAAAGAGAACTCTTGAAATAGTTAATTGATTTTTTTGCAAATATTTTTAATGCAGTAAATTATAATAATTGAGCTTAATACAATTGTAATAAAATTAACAATTCCCCAACCACTAAAAAATATAGAGCTTAGGCATTCGACTCCGATTTGACCAATTGCTATAAAGAATGAAAACCATCGTCCTTTGTGATAAAAAATCATCACTCCTACAGCCACAACAAGCGGACCTAAAATTAAAAAAAGCAAGCTCATAAGTGAAAGTATAAGGCTGGAATGTTTCCACTCTGAAATTGTTTTTTGAATCAAGAAAGAAATTTTTGTTGGTTCTTTGGAATTTTCTAAAGGTTGCGAAGGCTGTGCATTTGTGATTGCCATTTTATTTAAAATTTGACTTCCAGCATCTAAATACGCAGTACCGGCTAAATACCACCATCCAGTTAAAATATCTAAGAGTCCCACTAAAATAATAAAAATAGAAAAAAAAGTTAATAAAATTTTTGTAATAATTTTCATAAAGTTTTGCTCATATTGAGAAATATTACTGATATTTTTTTTGAGAAAAATATAAGAAATGAAATAATTCGTTATAGTTTATTTGACTGACTTTAGTTTTTATGATAGAATCATACATTCTATATCTTAATTCTTATGATTTATAAGTTTTTATAAAGGTATTTTTTATATGACGGAAGAAAATGTGTATGTCGTTAAAGTTTCTCAAGATAAAGAAGTGGCTCAAAATTTTTGCGAACCCAGTGAACAACAACTATGGGAATATCTTTTAAGCCGCAATTTGGTGACTAAAAAAGATGTAGATTTTACTAACAGGGAAAAATCTAGGCTATTAAAGATGGGATATCCTTGTCAGTTATTAGCTCTTCTATATAATAGCAATATTATTTCAATGGATACTTTGATTGAAGTATATCGATTTTTTGGCAACCATGAAATATCTAAGATTGGGCAATCAGTTGATAATATAGAGTTACAAGTTCCCAAAGTAAGAAATGGAAAACAGAAAGAAAAAAAGACTTCTACTCGGGGAAAAAAAGAGAAAACTCAAATCGAAGTTACCCATACTTCAGTTACACAAAAAATCGAAAAAAAATCTACATCCAAAAAAGCTACTCGTGTAAAACCATCGAAAAAATATCTCAAAGAAAAAGCCGAGCGAAAAGAAGTTTCTAATCAAGAAAATATCGAAAGCACATTCTCAGCAGAAGTATATGCTCGACAAATTTATGATGCGATAGAAGAATTAAAAAATACAACGCAAGAGGAGGTTAGTACCTTGCAACAACCCGATGATAATAAACTTCAAGCAAGTTTATCTTTAATTCAAAGCTCAAATCTTCAGATATTAAAAGGCATTTCTAAATTTCAAGATATGTTATCTATTTTACATAAACTTGATGATCAATTGAGTAAAGTTCCTTCTAATAATATTTCAACAGCAACGGCCATAACAACACAACCAACAGCAAGCTCTTCCGAATCAACAGAAGAAGGTAGCGATCGTTCCGAACGATTAGAAATGATCCGTGGAAAAAATACTATTTCTGCTACAGCAGCTTTACAGTCTCTAAAAAAGGGCTTACCTCTTGATGGATATTATATCGCGGATTTAAATCTTTCATCTAATAATTTTGATGGCGAAGTAAATTTAAGCAATTGTGTTTTAGAAAATTTTGATGCCTCTAGCGCGACTTTTTCTAGTGATGTCTCTTTTGAAGGTGCTTGTTTTATTGGCAAAGCAATCTTTAAAGGAACTATTTTCGCTAAAGAAGCTCAATTTAAAAAAGCAGTATTTTTAGATGGCGCAGATTATACAAAAACAGAATTCGCTGGCGAAACAAGATTCCATAGTACGGCTTTTAAACGTTTTGTTTCTTATAACCGTGCTAAGTTTAATAAAAAGGTAATTTTTTCTTATTGCCAATTTGCTCGTGGTGCTAAATTCAATGAAGTAGAATTTTTAGCAAGTGCAAGTTTTAATAATGTTCACTGTGAACATCGTTTTAGCATGAACGACTGTAAATTTGAAGACGAAGCAACTTTCAGTAATGCGGAATTTTCTGACATCACAGATTTTAGCAAAAGCATTTTCCAAGAAACAGCAAAATTCATTGGGACAATTTTTGCAAAATATGTCAGCTTCCAATCTGTTAAATTCCAAAATGATTGCTGCATGTCTGGTGCAACAATAGAAGGTGATTTATTATTTAATTATGCTCAATTTGAAGGTCTTGTGGATATGCAAGCTATTTCTGCAGAGCATAATGTTAACTTTAAAGAAGCTAAACTTGGTGAAAATGCTCTATTCAAGATAAAAGATGCGTACTTTGGCCGTTTATTTATGACAATTCCTCAACTTGAAGGTCGCTTGAAAAGTCATAAAGATAAAGACTATAAAATTGCAAAAGCAGAATATGGTTTGCTAAAAAATAATTTCCGAGAAATCAATGAATATGAATGTGAAGATTGGGCATATTTACAAGAAAAACGAGCTGCACGCAAAGATGCTTCTAAAGTTAAGGCTTTCTTTGAATGGCTGGTTCTTGATATTCCTTGTGGCTATGGAACAAAAACTATCAATATTTTTCCCACTCTTTTTGTTCTCTTCCTTCTATTCGCTGGTGTCTTTTATGCTTTTGGAGATCAATTTAATTTAGGTGATACGATTGTAGAATCCGGAACAACAATATCTTCTCCCAATCAACTCACTCCTCAAACTCCTCCTACTGCGTTATCAACAGAAGATCGCGCTGTAAATATCTTAGATTCTGTACAAATTTCTTTTTGTACATTGACTAACTTAAGCATTGGCGATTGGTCTCCTCGTCGTGGGAGTTGGATAAATTATATGATGATGTTTGAATCATTCTTGGGCTTTTTGTTAATGAATGTTGTTGTTGTTGTAACATTTAGTCGCAAGGTAAGCAGATAATCTTAGTTTTAGATTTTGAATGCTACTTCTTTAAAAGAAGTAGCATTTTTTTTATTTTTGGCCATTTTATTTCTAATTCTTTTAGAAAAACAGGAGAAACTTCCTTTTGTTGATAAATATTGCTTTCTATAGCTTCTAAAAGTTCTTGGCCGTATTGTTGGATTGCTTCAGGATAATCTTGTAAATGTGGTAGTAACCATTCTCTAAGAGTTGCACTTGTTGGGCGAATACCAAAAAATTTACAAAAATCTATCCATTTTTTTGCTAAATCTCTATTAACATGGATAAAAACTTTTCTAATGTTGGAATCAAAATATTTTTTATGTATTACTATATAAAATCTTTTTAACATGAGATAGATTATTAGAAGAATGCACAATATAATAGCTATAAAAAACTTATATTGTTCAAATATATTTATTACATATTGAAATAATATAAAAGTGTTATAAGAAATCCCTTCTAAAATTTCATTCCAAAATTGTCGATTCTGACTGAGATAACTTTGTAATTCATTGCTAGCAGTTGCTTCTATAGATTGCCAACCTTTTTGTGGTGTAAAAACTTCTACCCACGCATGAGCATCGCATTCTCGTACTGTAATAAAATTTCCCCAGCGATTCCATTCGTGAGCATAATAGCCAGTAATATATCGACAAGGAATGCCTATACTACGTGCTAGCATGACAAAAGTTGAAGAAAATAGTTCACAATGTCCACCATTTTGTTGAAGTAAGAAATTTTCAATAGGATCTTGTTTAGAAGAAAGTTTGATTTTAGTTTGATAAGAATAATTCTTATGTAAGTATTGTTGAATTGCTAAAATTTTTTCTTCATCATTTTGACAATTTTGAACAATACGAGTTGCAAAGTCATAGCAAAATTTTTGTAGGTTAGAAGGAACTTGTAAATACTTTTCTATATTTTTAGAAAATTCTTTTTGTTCTATATTGCTTTCTTGGATATATAAAACAATAGATTGGGGAAGCTGAAGAGTTCCCCAGATAATGCCTTCTTGATTTGCATACAATGGTCCACGATTATTAGAAAGTTCAATAAATTTGGTTTCCAATGGTGCAAAGATAATTGAATAGGTAGAATCAAAGCGAGTAATCTTATGTTGTTGATGATTTTTTGAGAGAACATTTTCCATCTCTAAATTAAAAAGATATTCTCCTGTTTTTTCTTCTTTTCCCCATATAATATTTCTTTTTTCTTCAGAAATACGCCAGGAACCACTTTCATAATGATCGAATATACGACCACGTAAATAATATTGATTTTTAGGAGCAAAATATCTTAGAACCACTTTATTGGAAAACACAATATTAACAGAATGTAGATCGCTGAATAAAGAAAACCCGCTTGTTACATTTGAATCAGTTTCAACAAATGGATTCCAATTGTTTATTTCTTCCCTATAATAGGCTAAAGTTATAAAACAAATTCCAGCAAATATAAATACAATCCCAATCATGATTCCTATAAGTTTTTTTCCCACATTGCCTATGAATTCTTGATATAAAGATTCTTTTCTTCCACAGGTGATAAGAGTAAACATATAAAGACTAAGTCCTACCCCAAATATCCATGTCAATTGAGAACAACTTGCACATACTATAGTAAGTAATGTATAAAAATAAAATTTTGTTCCCAATTTTTCTTTTTGAAAAAGTTGCAATATTGATAAAAGTATACTGGCTTGTCCGATACTCCATAATAAAGAGAAAGTAAAAATACCTTCTACTTTCACATCACAAGGAAATAAACTATGTTTTGTATATGCTAAACCAAAGATTGTGATATCCCATAATATATTGATTTTGATAACTTTTGGACTTGAAAAGTATGCAAGGATGATGGTTGGTAAAAGAATAATGGGAAAAATAATTGCTTCAATATAACGCAAGTGAATAATGTTCTCTATTGCAATTATGCTTAAAGTAAGCAAACTGATTAAAACTAAATGAATTTGATATATTCGTGCCATAATATTTTCGCTAAATATTTTTTCTTAAAAAAACACGCCTTAAAAGGCGTGTTAATTTTATCGATGTTTCATAACAAATTTATTAACTACCCAAAGCAAAGCCAAAGTAGCAATAAACATTCCTGTTGTAACAAAAGTCCAAAATCCAATAGCTCCGCCACTTTGTTTAATTTCTAGAACAACTTGCATTAAATTAAATGCCGCAGTTGCTGAAATAAAAATATTAACGAGTTGGATGCTTTTATTTGTTCTTAAAGTATATTCTTGGATAACATAATCTGTTGCCAAATCTCGTTTTTTCTCAAGTTTTTCTTGCAGTTCTGGTATACGATGAGAAAGTCTTGCTTTTTCTAAAAATTCTTCGCGAGAAGGGTAGGGAGTAATTCCCGAACGATATGCAATAAGATCACGCATACTCTGTTTTTGCAACTCTAGCATTTTTTCAGGTGTAGAATGTTCTCCTGCGATCTCTCTAGAAAGCAGTACACTATATAAATCAATGAGGTATTTTTCTAAGTATACCCATTCCAATAAACAGCTATAATGTGTAGTATTATATAAAGTTGAACTATAGACATTTTGATGCTTTTTATTTTTCATTGTATCTTGCGCTAACTGTTCGCAACTGGAATCCAAGATCATCAAGTCAGAAAGACCAAAAGTATATACTGCAATTTCTTCATCACTGGCCAAATCGTTGAGGAAACTTTCTGTAACAATATCATCAGATCTTGAAGAATAACATCTGTCAAGACAACCAAGCCCACGAATTTCCCGACCAAAATTACTTGTAAGTGTAAAATCTCTAATCTTTTCACAGGGTGGGTTTGTTTTATATAGTTGAACTAAAGTTGAGGAAATACAACGATAATCACGAATTTCTTCTAAATCACAAAATTGTTTAAGATAATGAATAAATAAAGGACGAAGCAATTCAGAAGTAAAATCTTTCAAATTCCCAACTAAAAAAGTCCCTTCCGGACGCTGTATCCAACGGATATACTCTTTAGATTCAAAAGGAATTTTATTACAAAGTTGTTCTGGAATTTTAATGGCAAGCGTTCGCAAATTGAATCTTGTTAATTCGATAGCATCTAAGATTTCATAACCTTTTTCATCATTAAACCGAATATGAAATTTAGCAGTCAAAATTCCACTGCGATGTAAAGAAGGGTAAACCTGAATTGTTACAAGTGATCCATTTGTAAAATTTTTAATGATTGAGTCTTCAGGCTCATACATAATTTTGTGACGTTGCAAAACTTGAATAGCAGGTAACTCAAAATGAACCATATCGTACTTTGATAACGTGCATACTTGGTTAAAAACAAATGTCATAACATTATAAGCTTCGGTTTCGTTAGTAAGAATATCTTTAAAAATTGAATTTGCCTTATCTTGACTAAAAAAAGAACTTGGTTTTCCCAAATCTACTGTATTGCGAAGAGTTACCGCAAAATCTGTAATGCGTAATTCTGACATTTTCTACGGTGAAACACCGCCTCCAAATTTTTAAACTAAGTGGTTTGTCAACTAAATTGCTGGACATATTTTCCTTATCCTAGTGCACTCGTCCATGCACATATATGCATGGTAGGAATTAATCCGCTTATAAATGAAGGCTTTAACGAAAAAAATTGCAGCTGAGGGTTCAATTCCTATCAGTTAAATGTCAAAAAACTTAGTTATCTACTTATTTTATATTACAAATTTTTTTCTATAATTTCCATAAAAATTTCGCAAGTATTAGATAAAAAAGTTAAAATAATAGAGAACTTAGAATAGTATTCTTTTTTTGAAAGGATTTTTCCATGCCGATTGAAGAAAAGTTATGGAGATGGTATGAAAGGCATAAATATGCAGTAAACGCTGTATTGGAAATTGCTCAAGATATTATCCCAGGAGGAAAACTGGTATTTAATGCTTTACGAGCTACTCATGCTTATATCTACGAACGTAAATTAAATCAACACGAAGGAGATATTCAAGAAACTTCTGATATAAAAGAACTGCAAGAAATGATGTCTCAAATCAAGCCAGAAATATCAGATTTGGTAGAAGAAATTGAGCAACATCAAGATTTTCAAAATGCAGCAAATGAAAAAGATTCCCAAACAATATGTAAAATTGTAGAAGAAAAATTTAGCACAGATGTTAACGAAGTGATTAGCAAAATTAGTCCAGTTGTGAGCATATCTGCGAAAAGGATTTCTCCTGAGAATAAAGAGACAGTAATTATAAATAATAGTAAAGTTATAAATCAAAAATATAGACTTATAAAAATACTAGGTAAAGGAGGCCAAGGAGAAGTTTATGAAGCACTTGATTTAGCAGCAGAAAAACATGTTGCAGTCAAATTTTTACCAGCAATTTTCAGCCAAGATACAAGCGCAGTAGCTACGTTACGTGCTGAATATAATCGTGTAGTAGATAAACTTGTTCATGCAAATATTGTTCAGTACCGTAGTATGGATCAGGATGTTGAATCTAATCGATGGTTTCTTGTGATGGATTATATTCCTGGAAGTAATTTACGAAAATGGTTGATTGAACATAGAAACAATCCTATTTCTTTAAAAGAAGCAACATCTTTTTTAGGACCTATTGCTTCTGCATTAGATTTTGCTCATCAAAATAAGGTTGTCCATTGCGATCTCAAACCTGAAAATATTTTAATTCGTGAAAGAGATGGGAAGTTATTTTTAGCAGATTTCGGCTTGGCAAAAGAGATCCATTCTACACTTTCTACACGTAATATTGAAAGCGATGTGAGTGGTACATTACCCTATATGGCACCTGAGCAATATTTAGGACGCTGGCCAGATGAGCATACAGACAATTGGGCATTGGGAATAATATTATATGAAATGGTAGCAGGGTATCATCCCTTTAAAGGAATAAATTTTGAACATTATAAAGATTTGATCTGCCATGAACAACCTGAACGCCCCATGATTTTAAACCATACAGAGTGGGAATTACTATTACGATTTTTAGAAAAAGATCGTACTAAACGATTAAGTCTTGCAGTTCCTGTTTTTAAAATGGCAGTAGAAAACTTATCAATACCTCAAGAAAATATTGCTGTTCCTCCTGCTTCTTATAAAAAAGAGACAAAAGCTACTACAATTGGAGATCTGATGAATCAAAGAGATTCTAAAAATCAATTTGAATCGACCAAGCAAGCTGATGTTTTTCGAAAAGTACGAACTCCAACTATAGATCCTATTGCACAAAAGGAATTAGAAGAAGTACGCAAACTTGCTTATCAAATACAACAACAGGCATCTCAACAAGAAGAACAAAAAAGTAAGCAAGCTTCTGGATGTTGGGGAATAATAGCTGGAACAATTGCTGCAATAGTTGCATGGCCATTTTTTCTTATTATATTTGCTATGACATGGCAAGAGTTTGTAGGAAAACCTGATGATATAGAAGCTTCTTTAATTTTTCTTGCTTCATGTATTTTTACTATAATATTAGGAAAAAAAGTTGCAAGTCGGCTTTCTAAAAAAAGTTAAGATTATTTTATATCCCTTGCAAAGCAAGGGAAAATTTTTTTGTAAAAAAATTTTTTTTTACTTGACAACTTTATAGTTCTGCAATAGAATTATTATTGCAGTGCAACATAAACTATATAATATAAATTTTGATATATATATGTATATAATTTATTTGCATATATATAGTTAAATATAACAAAAAATTTTTTTTGATATAAAAATATTGCGTAGCAATATAAAAGGAGCAGTTTATGGACAATATGTTTGATATGTGGAAAAAAATGACTGAGATTTCGCAAGAAAATCTCAATTTGTGGCAAAAAATGACACAAACCAATGCCACAATTTGGATGCAGCTTTTTGAACCATGGAAACCTATGCTAGAAGCTATTCAGAAAATGGGTCCATATATAACAAAAGGTTGGACTAATCAACTTTCTGAAAATTATATGCAAACTCTAAATCAAAAAAGTTTAGGTGCGTTTCAAGAATGGGATAAGAAAGTTCTAAGTCAGTTACAAGAAATGGCGACTGCAAATTTTCTTTCAAGCTATCAAAAGTTAATGTCTCAAAGTGCACAAATGCTCCAGGAATCACAAAGCAGAGATCCCAATATTGTCATGGATTTTTGGCAAACTATGCTTACTGAATATTTACGTGATATGGATGCTATTACAAAAGAAACAAAAAAGATCAATATTCAGCATGTCATGGAAATTATGACAAAGATGATGACAGGTCAATGGGATGAAAGCGTTCAAAAATACACAGAACGTTTTTGGGATTCTCTTAAAGTAAAAATGCAATATGGACCTGAATATTATGCCAATCCTGATGATGTAAAAGTAGGACAAACACCAAAAGAATTAGTTTGGCAAAAAGGAAAATGGAAATTATATCACTATAAACCAGCCGATGGTACTACGCCACAAGGATTACCAATTTTTATTGTATATGCACTTATCAATCGTTATTATATTGATGATTTGTTACCAGGGATAAGTCTTGTTGAATATTATACCAAACAAGGTTGTGATGTTTATATCACAGATTGGGGCGATCCTTCTTATGAAGATCGCGTTCTTACCTTAGATCAATTTATTGAAGATGGCGTTGGTGGAATGGTTCAATATATTTGCCAAAAGCATAACGTTCCTCAAGTTAATCTTCTTGGACATTGCATGGGGGGGGTGCTTAGTATTATTTATACCGCACTTCATCAAGATAAAATTGCTAAACTCATTACTCTTACTGCCCCTGTAACAGCCCGCAAAGGCGGAGTTGTAAGTGCTTGGTCTTATCTTTCTCCTATCGATCCTATCATTGACACTTTTGGGAATGTTCCTGCTAAATTAATTCGTTATACATTTATCTCTATGAAGCCCTATTATGAAGCTATTCGTTGGCATCGTTATTACACAAATTTAGACAAAGGCGATGCAAAAGCCTTAGAGATTGGCAATGCTGTTGATAAATGGGTAAATGATAATGTGGATATTCCTGGCGAATTTTTCCGCAAATTCTTCAAAGAAATGTATATGAAAGATGCTTTAGTTCATGGAACCATGACGATCAATGATCGTAAAGTTGTCCTTTCTAATATTACTTGTCCAGTGATGAATATTTTTGGCGAAGAAGATTGGATTGTAACTCCTGAATCTGCTGAAATGCTTAACACCCTTGTTTCTAGTCCACAAAAAATAGCGAAAAAAATCTTTGGTCAGCATCTTGGAATTTTATTTGACCCAAGAAATCGCGTCATTTGGGAGGACAGTGTAAGATTTTTTCGTGGCTAAAAATGAACCTGTAGAAAAAAAATCATCTGCAGAAACTAAAGATGTAAATATTACAAAGAAAGAATCTGCAGTTAAGCAACCCATTTTCAGAAAAGGATTGCGGCTTATGAAAAAAATCCAACCTTTGCCAAGAGGCGTTGCGATTGTTGGAGCAGGAATTTCCAAATTTGGAACTTTTCCAGAAAAAGCAGGCAGAGATTTATTTGTTGAAGCCTATCAAGAAATGGCAAATTCTATTGATAAAGGCTTTGATCCCGAAGAAATTGAAATGTTATATATTGGCAATTTTTCCGGTGATATGTTTGAAGGGCAAGGTCATCTCGCGCCTATCATGAGTGACTCTGTTGGTTTAGTTCCACGTCCAGCAACTCGTGTAGAAGATGCTTGCGCAAGTGGTGGTGTTGCCTTAAGGCAAGGAATCCTTGCTATTGCATCTGGCATGTATGACGTTGTTTTGGTTGGTGGAGTTGAGAAAATGACCAATCTTCCAACTACTCAAGTTACAGATGCTTTAGGCCTTGCTGCGGACACATTATATGAAACTCCTGTAGGTTTTACTTTCCCTGGTTTGTATGCAGCTATTGCCACATCATACTTTAATAAATATGGTGCTACTCCTGAAGATCTTATGTATGTCGCTTTAAAAAATCATGAAAATGGAGCGTTAAATCCTAATGCTCAATTTAATATGACAATTTCCGATTGGATGAAATCAAGAATAGAAGCTGCAAAGAAAAAAGGACGCCCCGCTCCTACGTGGAAAGATGTTTGGGAATTTTTAAAAGATAATGCTGGCAATCCTATGATTGCATGGCCATTACGTCTTTTTGATTGCTCCCCTGTCAGTGATGGTGCAGCGTCAGTTCTTTTAGTTGCTTCTGAATACGCACACGAATATACAGATAAACCTATCCATATCATTGGAACAGGTCAGGCTTCAGATGTACCATTATTTAGTCGCCCTGATTTAACTTCTTTATCTGCTGCAGCCAAAGCCAGTCAAATTGCTTATGAAATGGCAGGCGTCAAACCGAATGACATTCAACTTGCAGAAGTCCATGATTGTTTTACAATTGCAGAAATTATTGCCACTGAAGATTTAGGTTTTTTCCCAAAAGGCCAAGGATGGCGTATGGCAAAAGAAGGCATAACTGCACGCAATGGAATTAAACCAATAAATTCTTCCGGCGGTCTTAAAGCTAAAGGACATCCAGTTGGAGCCTCTGGTGTAGGTCAAGTCTATGAAATTTGGAAACAAATGCGCGGTGAAGCAGGAAATCGCCAAATTTCCTGTGATATTCCTCTAGCATTAACTCATAATGTTGGTGCCACAGGGACAACGTGTGTCGTGCATATTTTTGAAAAAAAATTCTAGGCTATAAATATTAGGCAATATTTGTTTTCCCCTTTAATTTTAGTTAAAGAATGAAACATAATATTGCCAATAAAAAATAATCGGAGGATGCCATGTCTGAACCAAACACCAATTCGGCTAATGTTATAACTCGGCCGTTCACAGCAAATTCCTTCTATCAATATTTGAGCGAAAAAAAGCTCATGGCTGTACGTTGCAAAAAAACAAATGCTTTATATATTCCCCCTAAAGCCGTTGTTCCAACAACAACTTCTGCTGATTTGGAATGGACACAACTTTCTGGTAAAGGAAAGCTAGCTGCTTTTACTATTATCTATATTGGTCCAACTTTTATGAATAACTCTGGCTTTAGTCGCGACAATCCTTACATTTCCGCTATCATTACCTTAGATGAAGGTGTAGGAATTTGTTCTCGTATCATTGGACTTAATTCTAAAGATGTTCATTCTATACAAATTGGAATGCCCCTTGTAGCGGACTATGTTTCCCAATTTGATGGTAAATCTAATAAAATTATCCTTGCCTTCCGGCCAGATATTCCCGAACAACAGACTTCCAAGGCCGAAGCTAAAGCTGTAACAGAAGAAGGAGAAGATATGAGGCTAAAAGATAAGGTTGCTTTAATTACCGGTGGAGCAGCTGGAATTGGTAAAGCTACTGCAGAATTGTTTGCTAAACATGGAGCAAAAGTTGTTATTTGCGACGTTAATGAAACTCTTGGTCAAGAAGTTGTAAAAAATCTTGGAGACAATGCCAGTTTTTATAAAGTAAATGTTGCAAACCGCCAAGAAGTTCAATCATGGGTAGAAGCTGTTGTTGCTAAGTACAATCGTATTGATATTCTTGTTAATAATGCAGGCATTATTCGAGATAACCAACTTGTAAAATACAAAGATGGTGCTGTCGTCAAACAAATGCCAGAATCTGATTTTGATCTTGTTGTACAAGTCAACCTCAAAGGCTCATTTAATTGTACACAAGCTGTGGTTCCATTTATGATCAAACAAAATGGCGGAGTAATTCTATGTGCCAGTTCTATAGTTGGTCTGGATGGTAATTTTGGACAAACCAATTATGTCGCTACAAAATCTGGCGTTATTGGCATGACTAAAGTTTGGGCGCGTGAGCTTGGTAAGTATAATATCCGAGCGAATGCAGTTGCTCCTGGATTTACAGCAACCGAAATTTTGAATTCTATGCCAGATAAAGTACTCAACGACATCAAATCTCATACACCATTAGGACGATTAGGTACGCCTACAGATATTGCTAATGCCTATCTATTTTTAGCATCCGATGAAGCCAGCTTTATTAGCGGCACTGTATTGCGTGTAGATGGCGGCAGTGTTCAAGGAACATAGAATATTTCAAACATCAAAAAAAAGCTAATAGTTTTGTTTAACTATTAGCTTTTTTTGTGTAATCTACTAATTAGATGAAGTTCCTGTAGAAGATATTTTAGTTATTAGTTTTTTTCGTTTCTTGTTCTATTTCTCTTTTAAGAAGATTGATAAAATGTTTAAGTTTTTCTTTTCTATCATAACCAATTTTTTGTTCAATAATTTTTCCATCTTTAGCAATCAGATAATTTCTAGGAATATACCCTTTAGCAAATTGATCGTAAATTTTACGATCTGGATCTGCAACAAAAATAAGTTTATAAGAATGCTCTTCTACAAAATTCTTTATAATTTCTTCCGTTTCTTCACGTCCTACAATAATCATAACAAAATCAGAATTACTTTGATATTCTAACCAAACTTTTTGTAACTCAGGAAGTTCTGCTTTACATGGTGGACACCAAGTAGCAAAAAATGTCAACCAAACTATTTTATTTTCTAAACTAATTTTTTGTCCATCTATTGTTGTAACTTCAGAGATTGGATTTTTTTCTCCATTTTTTAAGACATTATATGATTCATTTTCTTGGCATAATCCATAACTGGCAAGCCCTAAACATAAAAGGACGAGTAAAAATCTTTTCATAATTTTTCCTTAAAATTAAAATCTTATATATCCAATTTTTTCTTAGGCAAAAATTGCCAGATGCTTAAAGAACGCCGATGAAACCAATACCATTCTAATAGCATAACAACTAACGCCATGATTACAAAGAAGGGCCAAAGTTCGCGATTTAAAATAGCAGTAGAGTCTTGAGTTAATGTTTTTTCTCCAACTTTGATTTCTTGCGCAGGTTTAATACAACTTTCTTCAGGTGAACCTAAGAATGAAGATAATATAATAGGAGGGAAAGTAGAATCATACTCTAAATGATAAAATCCTAATAAATCATTTTGTCCATACATCCATTGCCCAAATTTAGGACGCTGAAGTAATATTTTTTTATCATCAGGGTTTTTCATAGTTGCTTGTTGTACATGTCTTGAAAGCGGTAAAACAAAGGGTGTTGAAATTTGTTGATGATATTGATAGCGTTGTTCCATGAACCAGGAAATCGTATTATGAATAAAAATAGGAAAGGAAATTTCCAATGGCCAATCTGAATTTTGAAGATTATAAGCAACGAGTAAAAATTGGCTATTTTCTTTATTAAAATAGCCCATAATAATATGGTTTTCTGCTTCCAGCAAAGATATTGTATTTTCAGGCCATCTTAATTCCATTGCTTCAACAATGTTAATTTTTCGAAGCTCTACAAATTGCATCGTTGGATGATCGTCTTTCTGATCGCTTATTTCCAAACGTTTCCCTGATGGTGCTTTGAGTGTTCCTAAAATTTGCAAATTTGCCAAAGCTGGCAAAGAATTAAAACAAAAATAGTTGCCTGGCGGCAAAGTTTCTAAAGAATTCCAATCTTCTAAAATAACTATATCATATTCGAATGCGTTCAATTTTGTAATCAATTGGGAAGGTTGCACATAGTCTATATCAATTTTTTGAACAGCTAAAGCTTTTTTCAAGAAGCTATTTTGAACACATACTAATACTTTTGGTTTGGCCCAATTTCCTAAAGCATAATAAGCATAATTATCTAATTCTAAATAATCATCCCCTACCGTTGGTTGGAAATGCAATAAAATATTGCCTTGTTGAATTTGCAAATTCGGCCAAACAATTCCTTGAATATCTCCAGGTTTTAGAGTTAACCCTTTTGTTTCTCCTTCTAAAAGAACATCATCTATTTTAAGTTGCAATAATCCTTGAACTTCTTCTTCTCCAAAATTTTGAATACGGCAAAATATTTGGGTGCTATTGCTTAAAGATAATCTTTTTGCTTCTAAAGAGACAATCGCGACATTGTTTTGTCGTTGACCAACTAGAATAAATTCAGGCAAAATTCGTTGGGGATGTCCTTGATAAAAATTTTTTATAGTATCTGAAAGATTTGGGATTGCGCTATCTGAGACAATGTATATTTTAGGATTAGTTAAATGAGTAGTTAACGTATTTGCTAAAATAAAAGCGTCTTGAATATTTGTAATACTATGTTTTGGAGTAATTTGATTGAGAACTTCATATAAATCTTTTTTGGATTCTGTAAAAGCTGTATGAGTCAAAACTTGACTTCCAAAGCTAGCTAATATCATTCGATCTCCAGTTCCAAGATCGTTAATAATTTTTTCAATAATGTCTTTAGCCAGTTGAAATCTTGTTTTTCCAGACTCTTCTATGGTCTGCATACTTGCAGAGTTATCAAGTAATACAATAATATTTCGTCCTTGTTTAATCTCTTTGGCCCAAAATGGTCGTGTTATTGCCAAAATAAGTAATATTGCTAAAAGCAGTTGTAAAACTAGAAGAAGATTGTTTTTTAATCTTTGAAATGGGGAATTAACCTGCATATCTTGTAGCATATTACGCCATAACATCGTTGATGGAAAAAATTGCTTTTCTCTTTTTAATTTGAGAAAATAAAATAATATAATAACAGGGATAATCCACAACCAAATTAAAGCCCCAAGATTTAAAAAATAAGAAGACATATATTTTCTTTCAAAAACTTAGGACTGAAATTAAAAAAATTACATTTTTTCCAAGAAATATATAAAACTGATGGTAATAATTCCTATAGCAAATAAGAGTAGTATCAAGACTAAAACAACCTTTTGTGCTTTGGTAATTTTTCCTTTGTTAAAATCTACCAAAGAGGATTTACGCCCTTTTTCAACAATTGATGTTTGTTGGAATTCTTGATAAACAGCTTCCATCGCCTGATCTGCCTCATCTAATTTATTAGGCTTTTGCCAGAGATTTGATTCGCTTAATCTAGCTCCTAATGGTTTTACAATACTAGGTGTACTAGAGATAGCGGAATTATCTTCTTGTTTACAAACAGAGTACATACGTGTTATACGAATTTCCCGAATGGAATCCATTGCTTCTTCAGAAATATCTTGTTCTTCAAAAATCTGACTAAGGCTTGTATTTTTCTGAAATCTTATTGTTGTCTCTCCAATAGTAAATTCGGTTCCAGGTACAATTTTTTGCCGACTAATCTTTTTATTAGAGATATAAACACCATTACGACTGCGTAAATCAGTTAACCACCAATCATTTGCAATATATTCCAAACGTGCATGTGCGCGGGAAATAAGAGTATCTGTTCGAATGCAAAAATCAGCTTCTCTGCCAATCACAACTTGCTGGTCTTTACGAAAATGGTATTCTAATTGACGACTATTTTCCGGCCCGCGAACTACTTTCAATGTGTAACTATGCTCACCTTTAGTTTGTAAACGTTCATTGAGTTCTTGATCCACCTCTAATAAAGCACTAAAAGATGCACTTTTTTCTAATTTGGACTCTTCTAAAGAAAAACTTTCTTGCAATAATTCAGCATCTTGATTAACACTTTCTTCTTGAAATTCAATGGATTCAGACGAAACATGAAAAGTATTTGATTTAGAAAGAAGATTTAATTTTTGTTCTTCTGAAGCAGCAAATCCTTCAACAATTGCATCATCATTATCATCTTCTGCAGAATTTGGTTCAATAACCATTGCTTCACTTGCACTACTTTCAGATTCTACAACAATTGCTTCTCGAACAGTATTTTCAGAAGATGCAGATTCAGCAGAAAGGGCTTCACTATGTTCAGAAGATGCAGATTCTACACCAATTGCTTCATTTACAGTATTCTCAGAAGAATTAGATTCCACAGGAGTAGCTACAATTATCTCGTCTGTTGCAGAAGACTCTGATTGAACTTTAGAAGGAGGAGATACAGAAATATTATTTTCAACATCATTTGAAACTTGCTCAGACATATTTAGGACATTAGATAACATTTTCGGATATTTATCTCCAGGATGGTATCGTATAGTAGGAGAGTCATCTTTTGCTACGAAAGGAGATTTTTCAGCTTCATAATCTTCTTCAAACATATCTTGTTCTTGTGGTGATACTACTCTTCCAGCCGCCCAAACTTCTTCTGCCGCGCTTTCTTGGGGAACATTTGCCAAGCTATGATCAGAAAGATGTCCTAATAATTGTTCTGGACTTGGCCTATCTTTTTTATCAAAAGATAACATTCTAGCAACTAAATTGCATAATTCATTAGAAAGATAAGGAGCTTTTTTTTGAATTTCTTCTCCGCAAATTCCCTTATTATATTTTAATGCTTTAATATATTCTTTTGCATGATTAAAATTATATGGAGGTTCACCGACAAGAGCATGGTGAAATATAGCACCTAAAGAAAATATATCTGCATAAATATCCGCAGTAATTGGATTATCTATCTGTTCCGGAGCAGTATATTTAGGGATAATCATTTGTGCTCCTGGAACCGTAACATTATGTTCTTGAGATTTGAGTAAAAAAAAACCTGTCAACCTCACCCTTTGGTTTTCATCAATCATAACATTTTCTGGAGTAAGATTTCTGCAACAATATTCGTGATCTTTAAGCACCATTAAATTTTGAGCTAAAGAGCGTGTGATATAAATCGATTCTTGAGGGGATAAAATGCCTCTTCTGGCTAAATAATTTTCTAAAGATTCGCCAGGAAAATTTTGCATAATAACATAAGAAAGAGGAAATTCGCGTCGATAAACAATTTCCTGTATTGGCAAAAACAAATGATCTGGAAGTACACAAAATCTTCTAGCAGCATTAATAAACCTAAGAAGAACTCCACGAACTTTACCAAATGAAGGCCGCAATAATTTTATAACACGCGGTTCTTTTTTGGTCAAAAAAATTAAACAAGAGCGACCTTCCTGAATCTTTTCAAAACGTCCATATTGTATTTCTAAATATTTTTGAAATTTAGGAGGTAAAACTTCTGCTTCAGATAAAATTTCACCACGAATAATACTTTTTCCAACTAATATTTTAAATCGAAAGAAAATATGTTGTTCATTTAAAATAAATGGTATTTTTATTGGAGAATCTGCAGTTATATCAAATTTACGATTATCTGCTAAAATAAACTGAATAGAATCTTTCGTTTTTATTTCTAAAGTAGAAGGAAATATTATCCGACATTCAATATGATGCGGAGTAAGATCAGCAATATTAATATAATCATCATCTCCACTACCAATAGAAAAAGAATTTTTGTTATCTTTCAAAGAAAATCGCGCCATTGAGCCAAATGATTCAACATTTAAATCATATAAATTCCCAGGTCTTGTGATATGTATATTACAACGCAAAAAACTCATAAATTATCCCCTTTATAGAATCTACTACCGCCAATTTGGAACTAAAAGATCAAGAAACTAACTGAATTTGAAGCAATTTACTCAAGAATCTAAAACTTAGCGTTTTTCTTTCTAATAATTGGATGCAACATTTAACTAATCTATTTTATCAAGTTTTTATATGCTGTCAAATAGTTTTGTCTAGAACCTAAATTATAAAAAATTATCTTTTTTTTATACATTAGAAAAGAATACTTGAAAAATGATGATAAAAAAGTTAGCATTAAGGAACTTAAGTGTACCATCAAAAACTTTTTGGATGGAATTATAATGTCTGAATCCTCTAATAATGAAATTTATAATGGCAAATCAAGTAATACCGCA
Organism: uncultured Planctomycetota bacterium; assembly: GCA_964585305.1. Lineage (GTDB taxonomy): Bacteria > Planctomycetota > Uabimicrobiia > Uabimicrobiales > JABWCH01 > CAZPDM01. The sequence continues at coordinate 34,352 of CAZPDM010000010.1, forward strand.
GATAAAATGTTCCCCACTTTAAGAGCTGGCTTAGCCGTTTTGCAACATTATTTGAATGAAAATCCGATTGTTTTTGATAATTTTAGTGTAGCAGATTTTAAAAATTGGTTAGAAAAGCAAATAGCTTATAAACAACAAGACCTAGCTTTTCTTTATCGTTGTCAAATAAGAGACCTAAAAAAACAACATTATACAACACTACTAACTCTTCAAGAAAAATTGGACATATCTTGGAATGCTTGGCAACAATCAAAAAACTTTACCTTTTTGGAAAGATTAGAAAAGAAAAAAATTGGCTTACAAAAAGCTATTGAAGGATTGCAGCAAACAATTGCAGAAAGTAATGATAAAAAAAAGGAACAATGCCAAAAAAAGCATGACGAATATCAACAAGAACTTATTTCTCTTCTAGAGGAAGAAAAAAGACTTTTATCTGAAACAAAAGAAAAAATAATTTGGCAAAATTGCCAAATAGAACTAGAAAATTTTCAACAAAAAGTCGGTATTACTGATATTGATGAAAAACTTAAACAAATCAATCGTAATATTGGACATCAATCATCCGAAGTTGGATCTAATTTCGAGCAATGTTGTTATAATGTTCTTTGTGATTATATTATTCCTTTAATAGCTTCTAATACAAAGGGAATTCAAATCTTAAAACAAGTCAAACTGGGTTGTAGTCGTGCAGAGTTTGACTACCTTTTAATACAAAGTAAAGAAAATAGTTTTAAAAATCTAGAAAAAGAAAAAGCAAAACAGCCAATATCTGATGGATCTAATATAGAGTTTGCAAGTTCTATTGAATTTGCTGAAATACCAGCAGATAGTATTAAGCCAGTTAAGGTATTAGCTATTATAGAAGCAAAAAGAAATCCTAATGATATTGCATCTGGATTTCTCATGCGACAAGAAAATTTAGCATGGTTCACTGGAGATCATTCTGGATATGATCCAGAAATTTATCGAACAAAAGAATTTCGACAAGGGCACTTTGATCGCCCAGCATATCATATCGAAAATAATAAAGAATTTTTATTTACCACAGAATCCTTTTGCAATTTTAAACGCGCAAGCAATTCTAACTTTATGGATAATTTATTTTTCATTACAACACAACGCCCCCTTTTAGGCGTTAGTATTGATGAATACGCTCGTATTATGTATCATATATCTACAGAGATCTCTTTTGATTTAACAAATATCTATCTTGAAAAATGCTTATCTTGGATACATAATATCATTGCTAAAAAACAAACTAGAGAAATATTAGGATTATATTTAAATAACCCTATATGGGCACAACAAATTATTTTTGTAAAAAAATAAAAAATAAGATTGGGTAAATCAAAAATTATCCAATCTTAACAAAAAATTTAGGAATAGTGTATGGGAACACCATTAGAAGGAATACGTGTAGTAGATTTAAGTAGGGCACTTGCTGGCCCGTATTGCACAATGATGTTAGGCGATTTAGGAGCCAAAATAACAAAAGTAGAACCTTTAATTGGAGATGAAACTCGTGGTTGGGGTCCTCCTTTTATGCCTAATACACAAGATAGTGCTTATTATGCTGCTTTAAATCGGAATAAAAAAAGTATTACATTAGATTTAAAATTTTTAGAAGCTAAAAAGATTCTAGAACAATTGATTCAACAGTCGGATGTCTTAGTTCAAAATTTTCGAGTTGGAACAATGGAAAAACTAGGATTTAGCTACGAAACAGTAAAAAAAATTAACCCAGCATTAGTTTATTGTTCTATTAGCGGATTTGGCAGCACAGGGCCGTATTCCCAACGTGGTGGTTATGATGTTATTATCCAAGGAATGGGCGGGCTGATGAGTATTACAGGCGAACCTAATGGAGAACCTATGCGGGTTGGTGTCCCCATTGTTGACATTACAACCGGGATGCACGCGACTCAAGGAATTTTAGCAGCTTTATTTGTAAGACAAAAAACTGGCTTAGGACAATTAGTCGAAACATCTCTTTTTGAATCTCAATTGGCTTGGCTTACAAATGTCGGAAGCAATTATCTCATTTCTCAGAAATTGCCTAAACGAATGGGCAATCAACATCCTAATATTACACCATACCAACCTTATCAGGCTTCTGATGGATATGTAATTGTTGCTGTAGGAAACGACAAACTTTGGCAAACATTTATTCAAATTATTGGAATGCCAGAGTTGGCTAAAGATGAACGCTTTACAACTAATACACTTCGCAATCAACATCGGCAAACTCTTAATCAAATTCTAGCCTCTGTTTTTTTGAAAAAAACTAGTGCGGAATGGACAGAACTATTTACTGCGGCAGATATCCCAGCAGGACCCATCAATACTCTTGATAAAGTATTTAATGACCCTCAAGTTACCGCGAGAGAAATGCTTGTTACAATAGAACATCCTCTTGCTGGATCTATTCAAATGACTGGAATACCATTAAAATTTTCCGAAACACCTGGAAAAATCAGCTCTCATCCTCCTTTACTAGGAGAACATACAGATTTAATTTTAAAAGAAATTGGCTATAGCACAGAACAAATTGTTCAATTAAGAGAAAAGAAAATTATTTAACTATGAATCCAATCATAGTTTAATTAAGGAATTCTATGTGTTAGATGGTATTATGATTGTAATATTGATCATGATAATGATTGGCTTAATAGTTATCATCATCAACTATGGAAAATTCCAACGAAATTGGATAAATTTTCAGACAAATTGGAAAGCATATCAAAATAAGTTGGATAGTATCCAAAGCCATCTTCAAACTTTGCAAAATGATCTTTATAAGATCGAGCATACGAAAGATAAAAAAGCTATTAACGAACAAACTCGTGAACAAAAATGGGCAAAATTATACAATCACCTATTGCAAAAGATTATTGGGATACAACAAAAATTAGAGCTAAATGAAAATCAGTTGCAAAAAATCCAAATCGAGTTACAATCATTAGGGCATTTATTTGAAAAAATAAATAGCTCTACAGAAGCAAATAAAATAAGCTATATAACATTGTTTGAAGAAAAAATACAAGCATTATTGACTTACTATGATCAATTACAAAAAAGTTTACAAGATAGCAATATAAAAATTTTACCAGCCATTGAGCAACTCTCTCAGCAAATCCAACAAGAACAAAAGCAAAATATACAAATTATAGAAACTATGGATGTAACTGAAGAATTTCAAAGAAAAAAGTATCAAGAATTTCAAAATATTTCTTCGGAATCTCTCCATCTCATTCACAGAATACTAGAAACTCTTGGAAATTTTCAAAATAATTTGCAACCAATTTTGCTTGAAGTAAGTAGTTGGCAAAAAAATCCATTAGCAAGATTGAAAGATTTGCAAAAGAAAAAGATAGCTGTTTTTGTAGATTTTGAAAATTTCTTTATTTCTTTATGGGATAAAGAACTTGAAATTTTTGACTATGAGATGTTTAAAGAAGGCCTAGTTGATCCCGAATCCCAACATAGCTATATCGTTGATAGAATTGTATTTTTTACCAATAAGTCTCGCTGGCAAAGAAAAGAATTTTATGATAAAAAGAAAAATATTAGCCAAAAAGAAGCTAATATTATAAAAGATGCTTTAAAAGCCAATGGGTGTCGTATTATTGAAACAGACAGTAATATTGATGTCCCATTATCTTTAATGGTAATTACTACTGCTCAAAAAGGAGAAATTAAGCATTTTTCCTTAGTTGCAAATGATGGAACTTATGCTGGGTTACTAAAAGAATTATCGAATATGGGATGTACTGTATATGGAATTCTTTTAGGAGAAGTCTCTGGCGATTTAGTCGCATGTTATAAAAAATTAGGTTATCACCGTTATCATCTTAAATCTCGAGAAGATTTTATTAAATTTGGATTACGACCAAAAAATTTATCACAAAATAAAAACCATAGTGTTTATTCTATAACTTCAAATCATCAAGTTGTTGACACTAGTATTATCAATAAAAATCGTATTTCTGAAAAAATACAGTCTTTATTAGCTATTATTCATAAACAAAGATTGCAATTTTTAGGAAGCGAATTGCAAGAAGTTGTATTAAAAAGCGTACACCAGCAAATACTTTTAAAAAAAACTATAACACGAGTAGAGTTAATTGAAACTCTCATAATCTTATTAAATCCATATATTCAAAATAATGAGCTTACAAAAACAAAGATCAATAATGTTCTTAATATTCTTTGGAAAACAAATTGTTTTGAAATGACAAAGCAAGCTGATGAAACTATGCTTTTGAAACTTTCTCAGAATTACCTAGAGTATAGCAAATTTAGACAAGAACATGATGCTGTCTTTGTTAATATCGCATGGGATGCAAATATTTCAATTGCTCCGGAAGAATTTGCAAAATTCTTATATGTCGAAAGTTCTATTACTCCAAAAACAATTGAATTTATTGAATCTCTACAAAAGCAACTTAGCAAAAAAAGCTCTCAATCTACACAAAATAATGGAAATGTTTTAGACACTCCAAATCAAAATAATCTTTCTGAAACATCAGATGACGATTGTCCAAATCATGATGGAGATAATGAAAATCAGCATTTGGAAATCCCTATCAATTCCTATACTGAAATCCATAACAAAATATTAGCGGCTATTCGTAAGCAAAAAATGCAATTTTTAGGTCCTGAAATACAAGACATCATTTTAAGAAAAATACATACTTTTTTGCTGGAAAATAAAACTGTACTCCGTAATCAATTTCCCAAAGAATTGGAATCATATCTTCAAATATATATCCAAAAAAAGCAAATTAGTAAAACTAAAATTGCTGGAATGATTGTAATCTTAAGAAAAAATCAGACAATAGAAATTTTCAAAGACTCTAGCCAGAACGCATATATCTCTTTAGCTAAAAACTATTTTGAATACAGTAAATTTCGTTATGCACATGATGAAGTCTTTGTCAGAACAAGTCTCCAAGCTTCTTTAGATACTTCGCCTGAAGCTCTTTCTCTTTTACTTTATGGACATCTTGAAAAAATTAGATATTTTCAAGAAATAATTCAATACCAAAAAGAATTTATTCAGAACCATTCTGAGATTAAAGAAAAAGAAATAGATGATAATATCGAAATTTAACATTTAAGGGAAAAAATGAAATACTCCGATTTTCATCCTAAAAAAATGAAAAGAATTCCTTTATATTTAATAGTTGGAGAAGAATTCTTATTAAGAGATGAAATCATTCGCTCCTTTAGAGATTGTCTGGGTGGAAATACATTATTTTTTAAAGAATCTCAAACCATTGCTCCAGAGTTTAGTTTAGAAAAACTTTGGGGCGACGTTTATTCCCAGCCATTATTTGAAGAGTGGAATCTTATCATTTTACGAGATGCTGAAAATGCTGAAAAATTTGACAAAAAATCTAAAAAAGATTCTTCTGAAACTAAAAACAAAGGAAAAAACAAAAACAAAGGAATAACGTTTTGCCAACAAGTAGAAGATTATCTTACAATGTCCAAAGAAGCTGAGTTGCAAACTACACTAATTTTAGAATTAAATATAGGTGAAAAAGAATTTGGGGAAGCTAAGAAAACTTCTGCTAAAAAAACAAGTACTAAAAAACAAGATAAAGTTGAAGAAGAACGTCCCAATAGATCTTGGTATGATATTGTTGAACTATATCCTAACTTTGTACAGGTTATAGAATGCTATACACTCAAAGATGAAATTCCCTATTGGCAAAAAAATAAAAATGCTGAAACTGAATTGGAATGCTGGGTACGAGAGCGTTCTTTAGGCAAATATCATAAAGAAATCTCTTCCGACGCCAAAAGTGAACTTATTTTACGCGTAGGTAATAGCCTTGGGACATTAGACTCTGAATTAAAAAATTTAGCAACCTTTATTAAAACTCGTAATCAAATTACTCTTGAAGACGTAAAATCATTAGTAAAATTCACTAAAAAAGGCGAAACATTTCGATTTTGGGATATGGTACTTGAAGGGAATGTTGAAGAAGCATATCGTTTATACTATATTAACTTTAACCAAGGAATTACAGTTGGCGATAAATTTGAAATACGAGATGAAGATGTTGCCAGGGATTTATTAGGAGCATGTCATAGCAAATTAGGTAATTTGTGGAATGCTTTAGCAAGCAAGGAATCTGGAGCTTATATTCATCCCAAAGCGCGAGAGCAAGCCGAACATTTTACTATAGGAATTTTAGCCAAAATATGGAATAAACTTTTAGAAGCAGATATTTCATCAAAATTATCGAAAGCTCCTAATATTGCTGTACTTGAGATCATGCAATTTATTTTAGACATAAGAAAAAAATAAGAAAAAGGGCACGAAATTTCGTGCCCTTTTTCTTATTTTTCTTGCTCAGAAGGATCTTCTTGACGCATTAAAGGAAATGCAATGATATCACGGATGCTATATTGACCAGAAAGAAGCATTACAACTCGATCAATTCCAATTCCAACACCGCCAGTAGGAGGCATGCCAAGGCCAATTGCTCGTACAAAATCCATATCTACAGGATGACTGACAACGCCATCTTCTTTAATAGCTTGGGCATCGTAAGCACGTTGGGCACTAAGACGTTCATATTGTTCAACAGGATCGGTAAGCTCTGAATATGCGTTACCAATTTCCATTCCCATAACATACGGCTCAAAACGTTCTACTAATGTCGAATTACCACGTTTTTTCTTAGTTAAAGGGGAAATCTCTATAGGGTGATCCATAATAAAGGTAGGTTGGATGAGAGAAGATTCTACTAATTTGCTAAATAAGAAATCTACAATATGACCACGAGAAAATGGTGTAGGAATTTCAAATTTAGGATCAAGTTCTTTTACTTTAGAAATAAGAGATTCTTCTGACATGTTCTCAACATCAAGTTGGCCAATTTCTTTGATGGCATCCAAAATAGTCATGCGCTTCCAAGGAGGAGTAAAATCAATCTCTTTATCTTGATATTTAAGTTTATAGCTACCTGTAACTTCCTGAACAACAGTGCTAATCAATTCTTCAAATTGATTCATTTGATAGTTATAATCTGTAAAAGCTTCATACCATTCCATCATAGTAAATTCAGGATTATGAGAACGATCTACACCTTCATTGCGGAAGTTTTGACATATTGTGAAAACTTTTGGGAATCCACCAACGATAAATTTTTTCAATGCAAGTTCTGGAGAAATACGCATATAGGCTTTTTGATTAGAAAGAGCATGTATAGTTGTTTCAAAAGGACGCGCAGATGCTCCACCATAAATATTTTCCAAAGTAGGCGTTGTAACTTCTAAAAAGCCTTTTTTTTCCATAAACCGTCGGATTGCAGAAATTATTTTTGCCCGTACTACCATAACTTGTCGAGCACTGCGATCTGTAATCCAATGTAGATAACGTCTTCGATATAGTAATTCAGCATCAGAAACTTGATAAAATTTCTTATCATCTGTTTCTTTACCAATAGGAACACGAATAACTGCTTTACTTAATAAAGTAAATCCCAAAGTCCAAATAGTAAGTTCGCCTGTTTTAGTTTTAAAAACTTTTCCATTTAGACCTACCCAATCACCAATATCCAAATATTGAATAGCTTCCCACATTTTTTCAGAAAGATTATTTTTTTTCAAATATATTTGAATACGATTATCAAAATCTTCCAAATCGCCAAAATAAACTTGTTTTCCTTGTTGTCTTAAGGCTATAACACGACCTGCTACAGCAACATCTTTTTCTGTTTGGATAAGTTCATCTTGTTGATCACGAATTTGAGTTAAAGTATGTGTAGTAGCAAATGAATAAGGATATGGCTCAATTCCTTTTTCAATAAGCTGTTTACGTTTTTCTAGCAAATCATCATGAAAAATCATAAGTCCTCCGGCAAAAGAAAAATCTTTATTAAAGATTTTTTCCTAAAAAGTATTTTATCGCTTTAAAAATTAAGCGAATTTCAGCATTTTCTAAAACTTAATACCAGCACCTATTAAAAATAGGAAAGAACTCCAGTCATAATAACCACTAAAACTGCTTGTATTAAATTTATAGTGAAAATATTCATATTGAAACTTTAGATAGCCATAAAAATTTTGTGTCGCACTAAAATAATAGCGAGTTTCAAAATTAAAGTCTATTGTTGTTAGTTGGCGATTTACAATATTATAATAGATAAAATCTACTTCACCACGAGCCATCCAACGTTCACTAAAGGCAATTTCCATATATCCACCAATGGTTGGCATGGGAATAAATACATTATTATCCAAACTAATATTGATATGGGGGTTTGTAGGATCATCTGCTAAATATCCATCCACATCTGTAGAAGAACGAATATAGATATAATTAAAACTCAATTTAACTCCAACACCACCCCATTTTTTCGCCCAAACTGTATATCCTAGCCCACAAGTAAACCAATGCGTGTTAATTACATTTAAAACACGGGCACCAGATTGTAAATAAGAATCTGCAATAATGACTTCTCTTGGAATATTCCCTTTAGAATCCGAATCATTATATCCATAAGCAATATTAACTCGGAAGAAAGAATGTTGAACGTCAACACCTAAATATGTTCCCCATTGATCTTTGGATACAAAAAGGTCGTCTTGCAAATCCAAATCTGTACCAGAACGACCTCCAAAAGGAGAGTCAAAAGCTAATTCGCCAGTCATAAAAGTCAAACGACTGCCAGCAAAAGGAGTAATATGAGTAAATCCACTTTCAACTAATGGATACAACTCTTCCCCTTCTGGTTTGGTACTTGTAATTTGAATAGATGGCGTAGGTTCTGGAACTGTAGGAATAAATGTCTCAGAAATTTTATTTTCTACTGGAATCATTTCAGGATTGCTAAAAGAAGGAGATGGTGAGACATTTGTAGTAATTGTAGCAGGACTATTTGGCGCAATTACAGGGGAAGAATTACTTGGAATAATTACAGGGGAAGGATTGCTTGGAGCTACAGGAATACTATTAGTATTTCCCTGAACTCTTGTTTCTTGAGCTATTCCAGAAGGAATTAGAAATATAAAGAAAAATAGAACAGCAAAAAGGCTCTGGAGTTTCATTCCAATTCTCCATATTTTTTTATTTGTTTTAAAAAAACTTGATATTAAGTTACTTTTGAGACAAGTAAGTCTTTTTTCTTTTAAGAAAAATAATTATTCCACAAAAAAAATTAAAGTCAAGCCTTGAATTATATTTTTTTTATAGTATTTTATAAGAATATTAGGTTGTTCTAGTTGAAAAGAAAACCTACTTTGCGGAACTGAACCCGTCCGTTTTGAACGGTTTTTATGAATTCAAAATCGTTTTAAACGGCGGACATCTCAACTAGCAAAATCGTTCATAATACAAAAATTTTTATAAGGTTTAGCTTTTTATGAAAAGTTATATCGGACATTTTTTAGTTTTAGTATTGTTTTTAAGTGCGATTCTGATTGGGATAGATTTGTTTATTATACACCCTAGTAAACCTATATCAGAGTTTCAACCTGCAGAAACTATGCTTCAAAAATTAGAAATAGTGTCGGCAGAAAAAACTGAAGAAGAAATTTTATCAGAATTTCCTAGCTCTTTAGTACAGATAATTGAACCAGTATCTTCAAATACAAATGAAAATGATTCTATAAATACAAATATAGAAAAAAATTCTACTCCTTTAACTTACCAACCACGCTCATCTGAAGATATTGGTAGATTTCGCATATTTTCTATACTTTTAGCTCTGTTAGGCGCACCTTTATTTGCTGTTATGGGAGCAATCAGTCTTTTTGTTTCCAAAATTGACGAAATGATGTTTATTGATGTAGTCGAAAAATTAACGAATCATCCATTATTTATTACATTGCCACTTTTTACTTTTGCAGGCTATGTACTTTCCGAAAGTAAAGCTCCAGAGCGTCTAGTCCGATTTTCACGAGCTTTATTAGGATGGTTTCCTGGCGGAACTGCCTTTATTGCAGCAATAAGCTGTGCATTTTTTACTGCTTTTACTGGAGCATCTGGAGTAACGATTGTTGCTTTGGGAGGATTACTTTATCCTATGCTCATAAAAGATAAGTACAGTGAGAAATTTACTCTAGGAATGATAACAAGTGGAGGAAGTTTAGGGTTACTTTTTCCACCAAGTCTTCCTCTTATTTTGTATGCAGTTATTGCAAATAGCAGTATGCAAGGGTTAGAACCTAAAATGCCAGCATTAGAAGCAAAGAATTTGTTTATTGCTGGCATTATTCCAGGTTTACTTATGGTACTTGCAGTATCGTTATACGGTTCTTTTCTAGGATATAAAAAAAACGAAGAAAATTATCAATTTTCTATGAAAGAATTAGCTAAATCTACTTGGAGTTGCCTACCCGAATTAGCAATTCCAGTTATTATTGTCGCCACATTCTTTAAAGGACTTTTACAACTTACAGAATCCGCTGCAGTCATTGCTTTATATGTAGTAGTTGTTGAAGTTTTTTTATATCGCGATATAAAAATCAGTCGGCTTTGGCGTCTTGGCCAACGCAGCATGATTATGATTGGAGCTATTCTTATTATTTTAATGATGGCAATGGCAATGACAAATCTTATGATTATGGCAAAAGTTCCTGATCAATTGCTGGGATATATGAAAGAACATATTCAAAGCCCATGGACTTTTTTATTATGTTTAAATATTTTCTTACTCTTAGTTGGTTGCCTAATGGATATTTTTTCTGCTATTTTAGTTGTAGTTCCCCTTATTGTTCCCATTGCAGTTGCCTTCCACATCGATCCGTTACACCTCGGTGTTGTCTTTTTAGTAAATTTAAGTATTGGCTATTGTACACCACCTGTAGGAATGAATCTATTTTTATCTAGCCTTAGATTTAACAAATCCGTTTTTTCTATTACATATACATGCTTACCATTTTTAGGATTATTACTCTCTGTTTTAGGAATCATTACATATATCCCTGCTATATCTCTAGAACCTGTAAAAAATCCTTTATTATTAGGAATATTCTTAGCAGGATTAGTTGCAATTTTAACAATATTTTATTTATTTTTTAAGATTTTCAAGAAACACTAAAACAAAATTAGTTCGCTTCCGTATTATCTATAGGTAATATTTTTAATTTTGATCCAAAATTAAATTAGGAAAAATTTGTGAAAAAAACAACTCGAATTTTCCTACTTTAATTTTTACCGGAAAATACTTTATTGCTTAACCTTTGATTGAGTATAATCAAAGACCGCAACAAATATTTTTCTACTGAAAGTAAGGAAAAACCTATGACAAAAATTCTCTTAGCTATTGGAGTAATTTTAGTTGTTGGTGCAGCCGGTATTGCTGTTTATAAAATGCAATCCACAAAAGAAGGCTGTGATCAACCTACCAAAGCATGCTGTCCTTCTGAAACACAACCTGTTGCAACTCCAGCACAACCTGTTGCTACTCCTCAACAACCCGTTGCTACTCCTCAACAACCCGTTGCTACTCCGCAACAACCCGTTACTACTACACAACCTGTTACTACTGAAACTTCTAAGACTCCAGTATTTAGAATGAAAATAGAATATTGCACCTCCTGAGGCTATAAAGCCAAAGCCGACAGTTTGTCGGAAGCCATCAAAAAACAATATGGCAATGTTGAAATTACCTTAGTTAAAGGCTCTGGTGGTGTTTTTGAAGTATACAAAGAAGATAAACAAATATTCTCAAAAAAATCAACAAACCGTTTCCCTACTGCTGATGAAATATTAAATGCTCTTAAATAATCTTTCATAAGATTTCCGAAAACCCCTTGAATTTCAAGGGGTTTTTTTGTTAGAAGGAGAGTCTTTATTATTTTTTTTCAATATCTTTTACACAACGAAATCCTACAAAGTCAAAAGCTTTATTAGGTTCAGAATAAAAATTTGTATAAGATAATAATCTAAAAGAAAGCTGTTGAAAGGACCCTCCCTTTATTTGATAAAGCAATTTTGAATCGGTTGATGGAATAGAAGTTTGTGTCCATTCCGCAACATTACCTGCTAATCCTATTACTTCAAACGGGGAGCAATCATAAATAAACTGGGAAACTGGAGCAAGTTTAGAAAGATTATTTTGGCGATAGTTCGCCATGGATTTTCCTATTTCATTTCCCCAAGGAAATTTTCGCACATCACTTCCACGAGCAGCATATTCCCATTCTTGAGCAGTTGGCAATCGTTTTCCTACACATTTTGCATAAGCCTCTGCTTCATAATATGAAACTTGAGTAATAGGAAGATCTTCTTCTTCAGATTTTATAAGATTCCAAAAACGTTCTGGCTGTAATTTTCTCCAAGCTAATCCTTCTTCACTCCAATACATGTCTTCCTTATAATATTTTTTAGCAAATTCTATAAATTGTTTTTTTGTTACTTCATATTTATCAATATAAAATCCAAACATTTCTATTTCTTGATAAGGAAAATCTGGATCTTCTTTTGAACCAAGTTTTGCAATTCCTGGAAGAATATATATCATATCTTTTGGAAGAGGAGAATTTTGTTGCTCTTCTAATAGTTTCATTCGACGATCTAAAGCCTTTTCTGCATTTTCAAATCTTTGGCTAAGAATTTGTTCCAGGCTTTGAATACGATTCAGAGTTTGTTCTATATTTTGAAAACGTTGTGGCAAAGATTGTTCTAAAATTTGTTGGCGGTGTTTTAAAGACTGCTCTGAAGTTTGTACTTGATTTGCTAAGACTTGAGATTGCTGACTTAAAGACTCGTCAGTAAATTGAATTTTTTGCTCTAAAATTTGCAAACGTTGATTTAATGATTTTTCCAAATTTTGAAGATGCTGTGAAATTGCTTTTTCCAAAAGCTCAGAATGTTTTCTATCAATTTCTTCTAATCGTTGATTAAAAGTATTTTCTAAATTTTGTAGTTTCTGAGAAAGAATATTATCAGACTCTTCCATAGCCTCGTTTTTATTAAGTAATTTTTCTAAAATTTGCAAACGTTGATCTAATGAAGAAAGAATATTATTAAAGTAACTCTTATCGTTTTGATACGATGCAAACAATTGTGCATCACGATTGATTAAAGTTTCTAAACTAGAATGCAATTGTATAATTTCTTGTTGAATATCTTTTAAATTTTGTTGCGAATGTTCATTTGCTAGCTTTTGGCAATATTCTTCTAAGTTTTGTAAACGTTTTTCTAGTAGTGCAATCTCTTTTGATATTTCTATTAAAGACTGCTCTGATTGGGCCATAATTTTTAAAATTTCAATCGATTGTAATAATATTTTTTGTGAATCCTTTACAAGACTTTCTATCTTTATATCCTGGGATTGTTGTACTTCTGAAGTTAGTGGTTCTTGAGATATTAAAAAATTTAAAGTAAACACTATAAAAAAAATTGTAGTAAAAATAATTTTAAAAGCCAGCATTATCTTTCTCCTATTTTAGGTCTATATTTTTAATGAAAAACCCTGAGTATGCAACTCAGGGTTTCGTTAAAAAATTTATTTTATATCTACTTTAACTCTTATTCCTTCTTTTAATTCTGGATCTTTTGTTACAATAATCCAATCTTTGTCATTTATTCCTTTAGCAAGTACTTTAGATTCATCTTTCCAAATAGGCTGAACTTGTATATTTTGTTTAGCTACTTTGCCTTCTCGTGCTAACAAAATATATGAATTCGAACCTTCAGAGTAAATGACATCTTTGGGAAGAACAACTGCTGATACTGACTTGGGATAAGCAAAGCAATATTGATCATTTGTATCTTTACTTAAAGTTTGGCTATCTGTCATAGCAATTACAGTTGCAATTTTTACCAGATCGTCTATTTCATCTGCTTTTTGAACAATGAAAGACAAATCTTGGCCGGCATGTAAAAAAGTTGCAGTTGTGCCAACAGAATAATTATTAGCATCTTCTTTAGGAATTGGCAAAGCTACATTCATTTGGATATTAGATTGAAAGGTTGCAACAACAGTATCTGGAGTTACTGGGCTATTTGGCCTTACAAACCAAGTTTTAACTTTTCCATTTTCTGGAGCAGTAATCACTACTTCAGAAAATTGTTTTGTAGTCTTTAATTGTTCATTAACTGCTTTTAATTTAGGACCAGCTTCTTGTTTTGCTTTATTAGCAGCCAAATAGGCATTATAAAGTTCCAAATATTTTGGATATAAAGTTTTATATGGTTCTTTTTGAAGTGCAGCAAATGTAGCATTTTTAATTTTAGGATCTTTGCTTTGAAGATTTTTTTGGATTGTAGGTAAATTTTTGTTAGTAGGAATTGCTACAAAACTAGTATATGCCTTTTGAGCAGCAAGTAAATTATTAGGAGCTTGTTCCAACTCTTGTTTTTGAAGAACCAATGTATTGTATTCTAAATTTTCTACGAGTATTTTAAAAAGTTGTGTGCCTTGTTCCAAGTTCTTATCAATTTCTGCCATTTCTTGAATTTGTCCCTTATTAGCCGCTTGTACAGGAATTTCAAGAAAACCTACTTCACCTATAACTTCAGCATGAGCATTTATATTTTCTAAAGATGCTTGAATGACATTAACTGGTTTCCCAGAAAATCCTAAAATTTGCAAGGGATCCCAAAATACAAAACTTGAACCAATTCCGCCTAATAAGGCAAGAAGTATAACACCTACTAAAACTTTTGTTTTTGAGCCAGGAATTTCACTTCCAGCCCCTTCGAATTCTGTTTTTGCAACCCCTAGCACATCTTCATCATTTCCAGGTTCTTCATTTAAATCAACTTCATCTTTTATATGAGTTTGTGATTTAAAATTTTCATTGCCATCAAATTCATTAGCAAATAATTCTTCAACATCTTTATCTGCTGGTAGTCTGCGATCTTTAGCTGATTCAGAAAGAACTTCGCCAGTTTCCATGAAGGATTCACCTTCAACATTTTCGAATTTTAATTCTCCAGTATCATTTTCTTTTATCTCTTTCTGGAGATCTGCTAAATAAGCATCATCAAGTTCTTGATCACTAATTTCTAACATTTGATCACTGGGAACACCGGAGGCATTTTTATCATTAGCTTCTTCTATAGAATCTTCAGAAACCTCTACAGGTTGTTCATCTAATTGGGCAAAATCCATAGGATTATCAGCAGCATGAAGACGTTCATCTTCCATTTCTTTTAATATATTTTTTTCATCTTCAGAAGATTCTGGAAGCTCTTCTTGCACAGCATCCTTCCCCATATCTAAAAGTGCTTCAAATTGTTCTTCTAACTGTGCATCTTTTTCATCAACGTCATTGCTTAAATTTAATAGTGGTTGAACTTCATCAGTAGGGACAATATCATCTGCATCTGCTGTGATAATTTCCCCTTCATTACCAGTAATCTGCTCGATAATATCGACATCATTATTTTCATTAGCAATCAGATTAGAACTTTCCATTCTTTGAGCTTTATACTGTAAAATGTCAGATTCTAAAAATTTAAAACGATTGCCTTCACGTTGCGGAGTAATTTCCCCTTCACTGATCAACTTTTGCAGCTGTTCATGGTCGATCTGTAATTCTTTAAGCACTTGTTCTACTGAATAATATTTTGGTTGCCCCATGTATTTCCTCTCAACAAATTGATTAGAACACAATAATTTTTTGTAATATTAGGACAATTATTTTTAACTGAAAATACTTTGTTGCTTAACCTTTGATTGAATGCAATCAAAGATCATAACAAATATTTTCTGCCTTATGATGGACAATTTAAGATAGTTAAAAATTCAAATTTTTTGCATTTCTCATAGAATTTAATTCTATCTTATAGAGATAGAAATAATTCTAGTTTTTTTAAAAAATTTTGTCAAGCAAAAAGTTGCAAAATATTAGCAAGGAATAGCTAAAAATATAATGAATTGGAAAAATTTATTAGGAAAAAGAATAAGTTTTTAGAATATTATCAATATATTGACTTAGCCAAAAATTATCATCGTCAGAGATATAAAACTCAATTTCTAAACTCCAAATATCAATTTTCGAGCAAATAGCTGATTCTTTTGAAGATTGATTTATATAAGGGAATAGTTTTACAGAATCCTTTGATGTAGTTACAATTCCTTCACAATTATATTTCTCTAATAACTCAATTAACTTATTCCAATCTTTTGAGGAATATTTATGGTGATCTGGATAAATTTGAGCTAATTCAGATGTATTGCAATTTAATTTTTCTAAAGTTTTAAGAAAACTTTGAGGATTACCTATTCCTACTACTGGAAGAAGTCTTTTTTGGGAACAAGAATCAAGAGAAACAATATTATTATTTCTAATATTTCTTAAAGAAATAGGACGATGTTTTGCTAAAAATTGCTTTGCTCTACTATATTTACTAAGAATTTCTTGTATTTTTAGTACTTCATTCTGATCTAATTGATCGCTTCTGGTAATAAAAATAATATCAGCTCTGGATAAAGAATTAAGAGATTCTCTCAATAATCCTGCTGGTAAAGTATTTCCCCAACCAAATGGTCTTAACGCATCAATCAAAATAAAATTAACATCACGCGCCAAATATCGATGTTGAAAACCATCATCCAATATCAGACAAATAGATTTTCCCTGTTCAGCAATAGCTTGAAAAGCTGCTAAAACACGCTTACTATTGATATAATGAGGAACCTTCGGAAGGTAGTATTTTAACATCTGTGATTCATCACAACCGTAACCTCGAGAAATAATAACTGGCTTAACATTCTCTCTTTTCTGAATTTGCTGTGCTAGCCAAATAGAAGCTGGTGTTTTTCCTGTTCCGCCTGCAGTTATATTTCCTAGAGAAAACACAGGAACACTAACCTTTTGAATATGCAAAATACCATAATCAAAAGCCCAATTACGACATCGTGTTGCAAGCTCATAACCCAATGCAAGAATTTGTAGTATCTTTTTTAAAATAGACCATCGCCAAGACATATTCGAATTCATTCGCTCAATAATATTCATTAGGAAAAATCTCTCCTTAAATAGCTAAATAGCTGTAGAAATAAATTCATAATTTAATTCAAGAATATGATCAAGTTCTGTAAAAGTTTTTATTTCATAACAAGGTGGTGTTTTACTGGGAAATATATCATACTTCCCGTTTTTTCTAATTCTGACAGAAATTAGGCCAATTTGATTAGCAGTATCTATATCTTTATCTGGATGATCGCCAATAAACATTGTTTGCTCTGGCAGTATCTTCATTTTTTCACAAATATATTCATAGATTTTCGGATCAATTTTAGAAATGCCAACTTGCTCAGATATAAAAATAGCCTGAGGAGTAAAATAAGAATAAATATCTAGCAATAATAATTTCTGAGCTTGTTTGATAGCTAATCCATCGCTAATAATACCTTTAATAATAGGATAGTTAGCTATTTTTTTTAAAAACGGAATAACATCATCAAAAGTTTTCAACTTATGAAACTTAGTATAATGGTATGAATTCACAGCAGCAGCGATTAGAATAGCAGGATTGATATTTTCGTATGATTCAGGAGGAATTCTTTCCAATAATTTATTAAAATGCTGGGAATAATTACTAGAAAACTCTGTAACAATTTGATTTAGCTCATTTTTTAAAAATGAAATAGGCATTTTTAACCCAAGTGCAAGCATAGCATTAAGAGCATTTTGGCGGGCTTCTTTAGTAAATTCAGAAGTTGCACATAAAGTATCATCTATATCAAAAAAAATTGCTTGAATCTTTTTTCTGGGCATGAAATTTCTCTTAGCTACAATAAAACTTCCAGGAATATACCTGGAAGTTTTATAGAATTATTTGCGAAGTCCAACTGCTTTTTCTTCTTCTTCTTCAAGATCAATAATCTTAGCTTTGATTAAAATCAAAAGATCTTGTTTTTCATCTGATTTGCTTTGTTGACTAAAGAAGAAGCTAATAATAGGAATATTACCAAGCAAAGGAATATCTAGTTTATGATCAACATTGCGATAGTTTTTCAATCCACCAAGCATTAAAGTACCTTGATCAGGAATACGAACAGTAGTTTCAATGCTTTGAAGTTTGAGTTGTGGAATTTGGAAAGTAACTTCCTTATTTGCTGCACCCAATGAAGTTTTGAAATCACGGAAAGACATAAGTGTCGCAACTGTAGGACGAAGTTCTAGTGTAATATATTTACGATCATTAGAAATAATGGGACGAACATCTAAAACTACACCTGATTGAATTGTTCCAATAACTGGGTCAGCAATATAAGCTGATTGAGCAACTTCAACATCATAATCTTTAATATAAGAACTTTGATTTACGACAGTAAGATGTGCACGTTGAGTATTGAAAGCAGTGAGTCGTGGAGACATAAGAACTTCTGCACGCCCGGTTTTTTTAATGAACCATAAGACTGCACTAAGTTGTGTATCATCAAGAGTAGCAAGTTGAATTGCTAAACCACCAGTTTTTTGCAAACGAGAACCAACTGTTTGATCATCAATATGTTCTGTACGAGCACGCATATCAAAACTACCTTGCGCAGTTTCATCTCCATTAACATTTGTGCGTGAACTTGTACTTTGTCTAAAGAACATACCTGCAGATGGATTGTTGCTTGTATTGCGTGCTAAGTATGCTGCATTATCATTCGTTCCGCCGCCAGAGCCTTTGGTAACGCCAGGCATGACAATATTATTATTATCTTTATCAACAAGATTTTGATCGTCGTTAATATCAGAGGAGCTAGGAGTACGAACATTGCTTTGCAAATCATCATTACCAAGACCACGCCAATCCACACCAACATGTTCCAAGAAATCATCTGTAACTTCCAAAAAACGAGATTCCATAGCAACCATCATACCAGAAAATCTACGTAAATCATTTAAGAAGTTACGAATTTCTTCTTGGACTTTTTGTGTATGAACAACAAGCAATTGTCCAGAAGTTTCTGCTACAGAAACTTCATCTTTATCCCAGCTTTCAGGATCAATACTGGTTTTAATAAGTTCTGTTAAGCGTTCTCCTGTAATAACAGAGCCGGTGGTACTATCGGCTTCTTCAAATTTTGCTCCACCGCCGCCTGTTTCATCTCTTGTAACACTAAGTTTAATTCTAGGTCCTGGAAAGTCTTTAATTTGACCAGTTAAATCGCGTATGTCATGTAATACTGGAATTGGTTTATCTTTGGCTAAATCAGCAGTTTTAGATGTAATAAATAATACATCATCTTTAAAAATATAGATAAGATCATGGAATTGCAGTAAGATCATGATAGCATCTTGAATTTTAATATCATTAACCTGCAAGGTAACCTTGGTGCCTTCAATTTCAAATTTCTGAATTACTTTAGGATCTACAACAATATTGATTTTTGCTTCACTTTGAATAAATTTTACAACATCTTGGAAAGGTGTATCAGAAAAATTGATCAAAGGTAGTTTTTCACTTTGAAGTTTGCGTTTAATTTCTTGGATTGCAGGGCTATCTTCTTGAATAAAATCTTCTTGTGTTCTACCTAGTTCAGATTCACTTTTTCGTTTACTAATAATATTATGCCAATAATCTTTATCTGGATATTTGATAAGTTCGCTAGTAGGAATTGCACTACGCCGCATATCTTCAATAAAAAGTTTCCATTCTTCAATTCTAGTTTCTAATGTTTTTTTAGAAACTAGAGAATGATTAGCATCTCTAATATCCCCTTGCAAACGAACAGCAGCTTTATTAGCAGGATCAATTTTTAAAATTTCTGTTATCATGGCATCAGCTTTATCATAACGTTGTTGTGTATAAAATTCTGTTGCTCGAGTCATCAAAATACGAATTTGAGTAAAACGTTGTGCTTGTTCTTCTGCTTCTAATTGCTCTGCTTTCTTTTGAGCTTCGCGCATACGTTCAGCATTTTGTTGTGCCAACCATTCTTCTTGTAAGCGTTTGGCTTCTTTGATCTTTGCTTCTGCATCAAGGCGCATTGAATCAAGTCCTAGTTGATAGGGTGCCCATTTGATAATTTCAAGACTAGATTCAAATTCTCGAACGGC
Source organism: uncultured Planctomycetota bacterium (assembly GCA_964585305.1). Classification (GTDB taxonomy): domain Bacteria; phylum Planctomycetota; class Uabimicrobiia; order Uabimicrobiales; family JABWCH01; genus CAZPDM01. The sequence goes on from CAZPDM010000010.1 coordinate 54,326, forward strand.
TTGGGTATAGTCTTTTTTATTAAAAGCATCCATTCCACTTTTATAATGATTCTTAGCTTCTAATTTAGCTTGGTCAATTTTTACTTTGACTTCATTTTCGTACATAGCATGAAGAGTATTTGCTCTTGCTTGATTTTCACCAAAAAAGGTTCCTACAAAACTACGTAAATCTTGAGCTTCTTTATGGTCTGGTTGAATTTGTAATGCTTTATCCAAAAAGGCTTTAGCCGAAGCATAGTCATATTCTGCAATTTTATTCTTAGCACTACGAATTAAATGTGCAATAAAAACTTTTTCTTGTTGATTTTCAAGACTAACACGTTCGCCGCTTTCTTTGAGCTTTCCTTCAGGATTTTCTGGATTAGCAACATTAACAATAGGCTGTGTTATTGGAATATCTTGAGCTGTTGGAGATACTTCGGAAGGTGTTTCTGAAGTAGTCGCTGGCTGTTGAGGTTTTTCTGGAGGTGGAGTTGGTGTTTGGCATGCCATCAGTAAAATTGCAAGTATAAGAATACTGGACAGCCAAATATAGCTTGTCTTCATAAGAATTTCGTGCAGAAAGCCATGTCTCTTTGTAAACATGGAGGAATGCACTCCCCTTTCTTAAAGAAAATAAAAATCAATATCTAAAAAATTTCTTAGGTAAGCCTATTCCATTAGATTGGTATTTCTTGTTAGCAAAAGCTAACAAATAACTAAAAAAGTTATTTTTTACATCTATTGACGTCAATTTTAGCTGATGATACCTTCGGCTTTGGAACTTAGACTACCCTTGCATATACCACGTTTAGAATTTTCTACAAAAGAGATAAATTCTTGTACTTCTGGGCTACTAAAACCATGTTGTTTGATTTTTTCTATAGTTTCAGATCGTGGAGCTTTACTAGCAAAAAATAGGCGGAAAAGCTCACGCAATTCATTAATAGTCTTTGATGGAATTTGAGCACGGCGCAAACCAATAGTATTGATCCCCCAAACTTCATTCATTTCACCAGCCATAGCAAAAGGAGGAACATCCATATTGAAGCGTCCATTCCCAGCAACTATAGCTAAACGACCTATTTGAACGAACTGATGGATCATTGCACCACCAGATAGAAAAGCTCTATCTCCTATCTGAACATGTCCAGCCATGCCTGCCATATTTGCAACAATTACATTATTGCCAAGATGGCAATCATGAGCTATATGACAGCCACCCATAAGAAAACAATTATTGCCAATAATAGTAGCAGTCTCTGTAGATGTACTACGATGAATAGTAGCATATTCCCGAATTACATTGCCGTCTCCAATTTTGAGACCAGTTTTTTGATTTTTGAATTTTAAATCTTGTGGAATATGGCCAACTACAGCCCCAATATGGATTTGATTCTGATTACCTAAAATACTTCCATTCCCAAGAAAAGCCCGCACCATAATTTGGTTTTTATGCCCAATTTGAACTTCATCTTCTACTACAACATCTATTCCAATATCATTTTCATCACCTAAGATAACAGAATTTCCAATAACAGAACGACGTTGAAGATTATTTTTTTTACCAATTTTGCTATTTATACCAATAAATGCCCCGTTGCCAATCACAGACATTTCACCAATAACAGAGTTTGCCATAATTTGAGCATGAGGAGCAATTTGAACATGATCTTGAATAATGACATTTTCACCAATATCTGCACTTGCGTCTATCAGTGTATTTAGACCAATTTTGGCTGTTGCATGAATTGCCATTAACGTTAAACTCCTAATCTTTACCTAAATCTTTATTCCTGAAAAGAAGATGTTTCTTAGTTTTGTTTAAAGATTTGCTCAGTCACCTAACATCATTATTTCTATAAAGATGGGAAATACTAATTATTATCCAAGTCGCTAGTTGATTGTTAACTGTTTTGTTTTAAATAATATATAAAAAAAGGATAACTTTAGCAACCCTTTTGAATTTTACTTCTTGAACTAGATGTAAATTAGCATAGATCCTTAGGAAAACAAGGAGAAGCTGCCATTGGACACTATCTACATCATCTCAAGTTACTAGCAACTTGAGTTAATTATAGCTTTCTTCTAAAAATTATCAAGAAAGAATTTTGGAGTTTTAAACAATTATTTTCAAGGATGTTAAGCTATTTTTAGGTAAAAATAGAAAAAAAAGGGCAAATCACTCTTTTTTTGATAAAAAATCTGCAAAAATTTTTGTTAGCGGAATGCTTGTTTCATTTTCAAAACGTAAAAAATCACCCCAAGGATACAGTGCTACAAAAAAGAAATTATTATTTTCATCAGCTGCCATCTCTATAATCCCATAATATAATCTTAATTTTTTCATAAAAAGTTTTATTTTAGCAATTATTTCTTGAGGAATAGAGTTTGTCTCTTCAATTTCCCAAGAAGATTGAGTTTTTTTAGCAATATTTATTGTATCTCCAATAACAATAATAGCAAAAAAGTCAGCAATCTTAATATCTTGAAAAATGATAGGAGCAAATACCAAATGATGGAATTGTTGTCGATCTTGCTCAGAAACTTTATTAGGGAAAGAAAACGGCATAAAATCACGATACCAAATTTCTTGTTGGTGTTCATTATAAAATTTTGTTAGATCGTCAGGATAAGAAGATACCATAGTTTCTGGAATTTTTAGACCAACACTTTTCGCAATATAAAGTTGGCATAAAGGGTTTAAAGCAATTTCTAATGCCTCTGGAGGATTAACCCAACGGCATTCACAAACATACCACAAAGATTCTATCAATTTACAACATTCTAAATAAGCAAATGCTGATTGTTCTAAATTAGTAATTTTAGAATCAATAACAGGGAAAAGAGGTTCCCACCACCATATTGTATGAAGGTTAGTAAAGAAAATATTAGATTCTACATTAGGATTGGCATCTGTATCTGTAATACTAACAAAAAAATCTGTATTATTAAGCAATATAGAGCAACGAGCTTTTGTAGGAAATTTCGCAAGGTTAAAAATATAAATACTGCTATTCGGCAGTATATCTACTAAATGCTGCTGGATTTTTTGAACATGAGAACTATTTTCCGATGCAATAATCAAAATTTCTGGGCTAATGTTTTTTTCCATAAAAGCCTCTTGAAGTGTTTGGCAATTTTTTTGCCAAAACAGACTTAAAAACGCAGCAAAATTACCCCCATAAAAAGAGAACAATTATCGCAAATTCTCCTTGTTTTCTTCTTAAAAATTTTTTATAATACTATAAAAAAATAAGTCAAAATTAAAAAAGTTCCAAATTATGGAAAAAAATATATTCCATAAAAATATATTGTAGCTTTTGCAATTTAAATTGCAAGCATTATTAAAATTGATCACTTTTTTAGGAAAAATTTGGGAAAAAAAATTATGCCAGAAACAAATTCTACCCTTCCCACCACCAAAAAACGACAAGACATAGATACTACTGTATCATCTTATAAAGGATTAGGCGGGTTCTTTGAAACTTTAATTCGTCGTTTTCGAACAATTTGTTATTTAATATTTTTGATTCCATTGTATAGTATTTCTGCTATATTTATGGGGATTGCTTTAGTTCCAGGGATATACTTTTTTGTATTCGTCCAAAATAATATTCAAAATTGGCCACATTTTTACCAATACTTAGCTTTAGGAATTACTATTGCAATGGCATATTTTTTATATGGTTTTACACTAGTTCTAACGGTTCCCATATTTAATTGGATCTTTCGTCTAAAATTAAAACCTTGGCGCGGAATTTTTCATTCTCTTCAAACTATTCCCTGGATGTTACACAATTCACTTACATATATTTTACGTTTTACCTTTCTTGATTTTATTACGCCAACACCTTGGAATATTTTTTTTTTCCGATCTATGGGAATGAAAATTGGCAGGGGTGTTATGATTAACACAACCTATATTTCAGATCCTTCTTTAATTGAATTAGAAGATAAAGTTACAATTGGTGGCTCTGTTACACTCATTGCTCATTATGGAATGGGAGGCTATCTAATTATTGCTCCAGTAAAGATTGGAAAAGGTGCAGTAATTGGAATGAGAGCTATTATTATGGGTGATGTTGAAATCGGTGAAAATGCTAAAATTTTGCCTAACTCAGTTGTAATGCCTAAAACAAGGATTCCTGCTAATGAAATTTGGGGTGGTTCTCCTGCCCAATTCATTCGGCATTCAAACGAACCTGATACAACTAATTTTCCTAAAGAAACTAAAAATTAGTAAAGTTATTTCTAACTATTTTCTTTCAAAAAAATGAGGGAAAAATGATCTTCAAAAAAATTTTAAGTTATTTGATTGTACTAGAAATGGTGGTTGTGATGAACGTTATTTCTCAAAATCCTCAAACTTTTCAAATTCCATCCTCTTGGCAAGAATTTTTAAGCAAAATTCAACAATTGCCAGCACAAAAAAAAGCAGTATTTGTAGAAGCCTATTTACAATCTCGTACAACAGAAATCCCTATTATCGAAAATGAAAGAGCAACATTTTTGTTCTATGGGGCAGCTAAAACTGTGAAAATTGCTGGGGATTTTAATGGATGGGTTCCTAATGTCGAGATGCAACGAATTCCAGGAACAAACCTTTGGTATTATACTCAATCATTTAAAAATGACGCCCGACTAGAGTATAAAATTGTAAAAGATGATGAATGGGGACTTGATTCCTTAAATCCAAAGAAAGCAGATGGCGGATTTGGAAAGAATTCAGACCTCTGGATGGCTTCCTACAAACCAACCAGTTGGTTAAACTCTCCAGAACCAGAAAATAAAGGGACTATGGAAACTATCAACATTGAAAGTGATTTTATAAGCAGCCCAAGAAGGTTACAAGTTTATCTTCCTCATAATTACACAACTGAACAATCTTATCCTCTATTGATTGTACATGATGGTAATGATTATATTCGTTTTGCTAATTTAGCAATCCTAAGTGATTTATTGATTAGTCAAAATAAAATCCGCCCATTTATTATTGCTTTTATCGATCCTATCGATAGGTTTCAAGAATATGAATGCAACGAAAAATATCTACAATTTACACAAAAAGAACTTGTTCCCTATCTAGAAAAGAACTATTCTGTCAGTAAGAATAGAAATGAACGCGGATTTGCTGGTGCTTCTATGGGAGGCTTGGTTTCCTTCTTCTTAGCATATCAAATGAGAGATAGTTTTGCTTTAGCAATTTGCCAATCTGGAGCATTTTTCTTTGATGAAAAAGAACGCAATACACGAGCATATACCTTTTTAAATTCCATAGATTATGCAAATCTAAAAGAATCAAAAATTTGGTTAGATTGTGGAAATATTGGCGATTTAGAACAACGATTGCTTCAATACAATGAAATTTTAAAACATAAACTTGAAGAATCAAAAATACCCCATCATTATGAAGTAATCAATGAAGCTCATAATTGGACAAGCTGGAGAAAACGTTTAGAAGCAGCACTATTATTCATATTTGAGTAGCATTTGATTATTGCAAAAAAATTTTAAGTTTGCCAAATATTGGCAAACTTAAATTACTAGGAGAAAACTTATGAAAATTATAAAAATATTATTTATCTGTTTTTCGCTTTTTATCTTGATAACTTCTTCTTTTAGTCAAGATTTAACTGTTACTCGTAACGGTGTCATAGATTCCGAGGAAGCTCGTGTTGATATAGCTACAAAAGTCGTTGAAAAAGGAACTATTATTAACGAACATTTCAACACAAACGGTATTTTTGTAGGTCCAGAAGCACGCCAATTTTTAGAAAGACAATATAATAAAACTGTAATAGAAGAACAAAATCCTACTATTCGTGAAGAACGGGCTTTACAAGGTGATGTTAATGGCGATAATATAACCGATATTATTACCGTAAATATTGGTTATATTGAAGTAATATATGGGTGCGGCGGCAGACGTCAATATTCTATGCCGGGAAGCTATGCTATTAATGGATTATATGATACAGACGGACAACCAGGTATGGAAATTGGTGTGGTTACTGTTGGAGCTTTCAAAATCATCTGTGATAAGAAAAATACTGTTCGCAACTACAATTTATCAGGAAGCTATGGAATCAATGGAACTTATGACACAGATGGCAAAGCAGGTGATGAGATTGGTGTAGTTACTGTTGGGGCTTTCAAAATTATCCACGACGCAACCCAAAATGTTCGAGATTATAATTTAAGTGGCAGCTATGCTATCAATGGATCTTATGATACAAACGGTGATGGGATCAATGAAATCGGAATAGTTACCGTCGGAGCCTTTAGAATTATTGTTGATACCAAATATACCATGCAGTCTTATACTCTTACCGGAGATTATGCTATCAATGGAGTTTATGATACAAACGGCAAACCTGGAAATGAAATTGGTATTGTACAATGGGGCGGAATTAAAATACTCGATGGTTCTATGTATAGTACCCGAACTTATAATATATCCGGTTCTTATCAAATCCAAGCTACAAACGATATCGATGGCCAACCCGGTATTGAAATTGTAGTTTATAGCATAAGCAATAATCGTACGGGAGTTATTACAGATAGAACTGGTAATTTCTCTTGGAAATAGCACTTCAAATTTTTTTCAAAGTTTGACTAAAATAGTCGTCGACGTAAACAAGCAGATTTCTCTTTGGTTTTTAAGAACCTCCAAGGCTTCAGCCTGGAGAGCATGTCAGTTTTCGGGTGGATTTTTATCCACCCAACTTTTTTAAATGAAAAAGCAATCAGAGTAATTCATCCACGAAGCTAAAAACTTCGTGGTTTTCTCGTTAAAATTCTAAAATTTATTTATTTTTCCTAAGCAATTTAAAAAAGGGGGAAAAATCATGTTTGATTATATTTCTGGAATAGTTAGATTTTGCTCGCAAAATCAAATTGTAGTAGATGTATCAGGTGTAGGATTTTCCATATTAGTTCCTAACCATGTAAAAAATAAACTTACTGACGGAGAAAATGCAAAAATTTTTGTTTATCTTTATGTTCGTGATGATAGCATAAAATTATATGGTTTTCTTAGTGAACAAGAACGTGAAATGTTTTTACGCCTTCAATCTATTAGTGGAATTGGCCCTGCATTAGCTTTAAATATCATTGCAGCAGGAAATTTACAAAAATTATATGAATCAATTATGAGTGAAGATGTCGAATTTTTCAGAACAATAAAAGGGATTGGAAGTAAAATGGCAAGCAGAATTGTATTAGAATTAAAAGGAAGCCTTAAAAATATTGATCTTCCTGGAAACTCTGAAGATGATTTTCTACGTTCTGCTGCCACAAAAGCATTAGCTAATTTAGGTTATCAAGAATTTGAAGCTGCCGAAGCTGTAAAAAAATCATTCTTCCAAGAAAAACCAAAAAATTTAGAAAATCTTGTTCGACATGCACTGCAAATATTACAAAGTAAGTGAAAATTTAAAAAATAGGAAGCTCCATTAAGCTTCCTATTTTTTTAAACTAATCTAATTGAGAAATATTCATTGCTAATCCTTGAGCTTGCATATATTTTTTACACTCATGGATACTTCTTCCTAAAGTAAAAAACATACTTGAAGCACAAACAGCATTTGCTTTTCCAACTTGGACAGCTTCTACAAAATCAGATGGTTTTCCGGCTCCTCCTGCAACAATTACAGGAATATGAACTGCTTGAGTAATATTATACAATAATTCTATATCATAGCCTGCTTGTGTTCCATCACGATCTATCGAGGTAATAAGAATTTCCCCTGCACCATATTTTTCAGCCTGTTTGGCCCATTCTACTGGTGACATTTTTGTAGGAATTGTTCCTCCGCCTACAAAAACTTGATAGTCATTACCGACTTTCTTAGCATCTATTGAAACAACAACTGCTTGAGAACCATACTTATTTGCTACCTCACGAATAAACTTAGGATGCTTGGCAGCATAAGTATTCAACGCAATCTTATCTGCTCCAATATGGAAAAGCCAATCTACATCAGACATACTATGAATTCCGCCTCCAATTGTTAGGGGCATAAAACATTCATAGGCAATTGCTCCCATGAGACGAAAATCCGGAGGTAAATTTTTTCGAGAAGCGGTTATATCAAGAATAATCAACTCATCAGCTTCCCATTCATTAAAAATACGCGCAATTGTAACAGGATCGCCAATTGTATCCATAATCTGCAGTTGATGGCTTTTGACAATTTTATCATCTTGAAGTAACAAAAAGGGAATAACCCGTATCTTAAGCACAATTTTCTCCTATAGTTATAACGTAGAAGGAATTCTACATAGTAACTTTAGCAAAATTTTCTAGCAACTTCAATCCTTTTTTCTGGCTTTTTTCTGGATGAAATTGAGTTCCAAAAATATTTTCTTTTTGTACAGCAGAAACAAAATCATAATCATAATTTGTTAACGCAATGGAAGCATTTTCTTCTAATATTGCATGATAGCTATGAACAAAATAAAAATTAGAACGATCTTCAATACCTTCGAATAAAGAAATTTTTTCTTTATAAAATACATCATTCCAACCAACATGAGGAACTTTTAAATTTGGTTGAGATATTTTAAAATGAACAATTTTTCCTCGAATAAATCCTAGTCCTGGCACACATTCTCCGCCTTCTTCACTTGATTCAAATAAAAGCTGCATTCCCAGACATATCCCAAGCAACGGCTTTTTCTTTTCAAATAGTTCCTGGCGTAAAGCTGAAATAAAGCCAGAATTTTGCAAATTTTTTATCCCTTGTTCAAAAAAACCAACTCCAGGCAAAATCAAATGAGTTGCTTGGGAAAGATCGTTGGGATCAGAAGAGGTAAAAAAGGGCAATTGAACTTTGCGCAAAGCCTTTTCAACAGAATTTAAATTCCCCATACCATAATCAATTAAGCATATCATAAAAATTCAACTTTCTTCTAATGACTAAAAAGTCTTTAAAACTTTCCTATTTTTATATAAAAAAACGGATCTTTACTGAGTAAATCAAGAAAATCCTTCAAAAAAAAACCACTAATTGCTTGATTATTTGAACTTTCTGTACTTACTCTTGCATATTGATAAAGTTCTTGGAATTTTTTATCATCATACAAACCTTTCAAGACTTGATTCGACCATAATTGAATACTTTTTCTAAAATTTTGGCGCGAAGATTCTATTGTAGGAACAACGATTTCTGGAGGATATAAGAAAAACACGTCTTTTTCAAATGCTGCATGATTTTTTATTCCTCTTCGATCTCCTTTAGAATGTCCCATTGCAACGTGATTTAATCCCATTAAATCAAATATTTCTGCTTTATAAGTAAATTTAATTCCTCCAGCAATGATAACACCAACTTTAGGATATTTAGGTAATCTGGAGAAGAAATTGTTCATCATTATTCCAACAATTCTACCTTCTTTAGCAATTACAAATTCGTGCATCATTCCAGAATTAGCAGGAATATTAGACCAATCAAATACATGAAATGATATAAGAACCAATATAATTAGCACGCACAAATAGCGAATTTTATCTTTAGAAAAGAAATGCGTCAAGTTTTGATAAGAAAAAAATTGGAAATATAAATAAGATATATTAAGGATAAGTATTGGATAAATTGCTTGGTAAAAACGATATGAAGCAAAATGATCACCTCCATTGATAATAGGAATAAAAAGCCCAGCTAATGTTATTATAATAAGAAAAAAAAAGTTAAGAATTTGAGGTGTTAGAAATAATCTAACGGAAGATTTTTTATAGAATTGGATTATAATCCATCCAATATAAAAACACAGACACAAAATCGCTAGAAAAACTAATACACTTGATAAAGAATAGTGAATAAAGTATTTTATGCCTTGAACAAAATTATAGATTATGCTTGGAGAAACTTTAGCATAGTATGTATTTGGGAAAGGATATCCGAAATAATAAACACGAAAAATTGTAAGAGTTCCTAGAGTTGATAAATAAGTAATGAAAGGTACTTTTGCAAATTTTAATGCATCTTTATAAGAAAAAAGAATTAGAATTTTTGCAAAACCTGTTACTATAAAAACCAGACTCCATAATATGGATTCTGGACGAGTAAGCATGAGTAAAACAAGTAAAAGACTTATTAAGATATTTTCTTTTGGGGATTTTAGCCTTAATATTAAAATTGTGATGGAAACTAGTAAAGCACTCCATAAGCCAATATCCATAAGTGTAATAGTCATCCATAGAATATAATATGGGGAGGATATTATAAATAATAAAATAACAATACTACTCCAGGAAAGATTAAAATAATATACTTTTCTACCAAAGCTAAATTCTTTATCGACAAATATCAGCAATATTGTAAGAGAAAAAGATAAAATAAGAACATTTATAAGAAGCAGAAAATATTCTGGAGTATTTGATAGGCTGAAAAATGCTGAAGAAATCAATACCCATAATAAAGAAGAAAATCCTTCTACTTTTTCTCCATTTGGATTATAAACAAAACCTTTTCCTTCCGATAAATTTTTAGCATATACAAAAAAAATATTTGCGTCATCAATCCCAGAAAAATCAACTAAAATGTTAAACTAAAATACTACAAAATACAGCTATCATTACAAAGATACTTATTATTGGATACTTCATTCTTTTCTCCGGATATTTCTTCGCATTTTTAGCAAAGATACTATAGAATTTTTAGCCTTTTAAAAAATATTACTTTAAAAAAATAAACATTTCCTATCCACTTTAAAATAAAGCGTTTTTGTACTATAAAAATTTTTTTTATAAAAAAAAAAAATTTTATTTTTTTTTCTCATTTTTTTCTTATAATTCTTTCACCAGATTTGTATTTTTTTCGATGGAAAAATTATTATAATAAACACCATCAAACAACACAAAAAGGTTGAATGTTTTTTAAAGAAAAAAAGAGATGCTTAATTAGGAAAACCCTTTCTTATAGCTGATATTAATCAACTAAGAAAGTCTTTTATCTAAATTTTAGTTAGTTAGCAAATCGTTTTCGCTTCTGTGGGTATGTACCCTACAAAAATACTTCAGGAGATATTATAGTAATGGCAGATATTATCAAACCGGTTGACGCCGCCTCAGGGGTTGCTACCATCGCCCCAAAATCTGCAGAGAATTCTAAATCTGAGCAATCTTCATTTTTAGAATTTTCTAATATATTTAAAAGTTTTGACGGCAAAAAAATATTGGATAACGTTTCCTTAAATATCCAAAAGGGAGAAATTTTCTCTTTATTAGGGCCAAGTGGTTGTGGAAAAACAACCTTACTGCGTATATGCGGAGGCTTTGTTCAACCTGATAAAGGAAAAGTTTTGCTAAATGGTGTAAATATTACAAATTTACCACCACATCATAGAAAAGTAAATACCGTTTTTCAAAGTTATGCCCTTTTTCCTCACTTAACAGTCTGGGAAAATATTGCATTTGGACTTCGTATTGCAAAAAAACCAGAAGAAGAGATTATTGAGCAAGTCGAAGAGCATCTGAAACTAACTCAAATGACTTCACATGCTCATAAAAAACCAAGCGAATTAAGCGGTGGCCAAAAACAACGAGTTGCTATTGCTCGAGCTCTTATCAACAAACCACAAGTTCTTTTGTTAGATGAGCCTTTAGCAGCATTAGACTTAAAATTAAGACAAAGAATGTTAGTTGAGTTGGATAAAATCCACGATAAAGTTGGTATTACCTTCATATTTGTTACCCACGATCAAGGCGAAGCCATGAGTATTAGCGATCATATCGCCATTTTAAATGATGGTCGTGTAGAGCAAATTGGCAAACCTGCTGAAATTTATGAAGCTCCTAAAACTAGTTTTGTTGCTGCATTTATTGGAGATACGAATTTTTTCGATGGTGTTGTTTCCGAAAACTCAGAACGCGAATATATAAGAATGAATGTCGAAGGATTTCCTGATATTCTAGCTTACAATGATAAACCAGAAAGAATTGACAAACTCGATCGTCTTAAAATAGGCGATAAAATTAATATTAGTGTTCGCCCTGAAAAAATCAACATATCCATTGAAGAACCACCTAAAACTGAAAAAAATCATCGAAATGTAATGCGTGGAAAAGTAGAAGACGTTATCTATCTTGGTGCCACAACAAAATTTTGGGTACGCATTGGTGAATACAGAATTGCTGTATCAAAACAACATAAACGCTTCTCTTTGGATGAAAAACCAATTCTTTGGGACGATGATGTCTGGTTGTACTGGCAGGCAGATGATAGCTATATGCTAGATCGCTATCAAGAAGAAGATGAACAACTTCTATCTTTGCCTTCCGAGTAAATTTTGTTTTCGTAAGCTTAAAAATATATTTTAAGCATCGAAAGCTACAAGGAGTTACTTATGACGTTTTGGGTCAATCCTGGCCGGGGAATTTCATTTGTCTAGGATAATTAAAGAATGATGAAACAAAGTCTGCGAAAAAAAGTCAATGAATGGCTTATTACATTACCTTCATTAGCCTGGTTGACAATCTTTTTTCTCATCCCTGTCATTGGTATTTTTGTTATTGCCTTTAAGCCATCCAAAATTGATGGAAGTGTTGGAGAAGGTTGGTCATTGAACACCATCCTTTCCATGGGATTCCCTAATTATCCTTCCATTATTTGGCGTACAATATGGTTAACTTGCTTAGGAACAATACTCTGTTTATTACTAGCAGTTCCTACAGGCTATTTTATAGCCAGAACCAATAAAAAGTGGCGTAACTATCTTCTTATGCTTATTATTGTTCCGTTTTGGACAAATTTCTTAATTCGTATTTTTGCATGGAAAGTGGTTTTACATCCTGATGGTCTATTGAAAAACTTTTTGGCCTACATGCACATAGTAGATCCAAATAGTATTCTTCTCTATAATTCTTGGGCTGTTCTTCTTGTTATTGTTTACAGCTATCTGCCATTTGCAATTCTGCCTATTTATGCCGCAGCAGAAAAATTTGATTTTAGCCTTTTTGAAGCAGCTCTCGATCTAGGAGCAAACCGGTACCAAGCCTTTGGAAAAATTTTTATTCCTAATATAAAAGTCGGCTTGGTAAGTGCTACATTGATGGTGTTTATTCCAGCACTTGGCTCCTATATTATCCCCGAATTGGTTGGCGGACCAGATGGGGAAATGATCGGAAACAAGATTGTCGGACGCGTCTATACTGACCGCAATTTACCACAAGCCAGTGCACTTTCAGCAATTCTTACCTTTGTAATCATGGTTCCCATGCTCATCACATTAAGTTACCAACAACGGCAAGAACAAAAAGATACAAAGAAGAAAAAGGGAGGAATCGCATGAAATCAAGCAAAATCCCTTTAATTACAATGATTATTGTAATCCTTTTTTTCTACATTCCTCTCATAGTATTAGCAATCAACTCTTTTAATAACTCAAGCTATGGTGGAAATTGGCAAGGCTTTACTTGGAAATGGTATGCGAAACTATTTCAAGATCGAGAAATTTGGGAAGCTGTACAAAAATCTTTAATAATTGGATTTGCAGCAACATTTATGGCGATGGCATTAGGTACAACAGCAGCATTTGCTTTGCATCGCTACCAATCTAAACTCCAATTTCTTCATTACGCGCTTATTTATACTCCTATGGTCGTGCCAGAAATTCTTATGGGTATGGGGTTATTGCTATTTTTCGTGGCTTTGGGAATAGACTTAAGCTTATGGACAATCTTTTTATCCCATGTTACCTTTTGTATTGGTTATGTTGCTTTAGTAGTTTTAGGCCATTTGCAAGAATTTGATTTTTCTATTATGGAAGCAGCAATGGATTTAGGTGCCAATACATGGACAGCCGTCCGAAAAGTTCTGCTCCCATTATTAGCACCAGGAATTATCGCTGGTGGTCTCTTGGCTTTTACACTTTCAATAGATGATTTTGTGGTAACTTTTTTTGTTGCAGGCCCAGGTTCCACAACATTACCTTTGAAAATTTATAGTATGATGAAAAAGGGTGCGCCAAGTGTTATTAACGCACTTTCTGTAATTCTTCTTATTGTAACTTTCATTGTGGTGTTTATTAGCCAACGGCTTCGCACACCACCTAACAAACGCTAATCATAGGAAAATCATTATGCAAAAAACAATATTTATTTTCGTTCTTTGTATTGTCAGTATATTCTGCATTTCTTGCGATAGAAACGCCAAAGAAATTCCTAGTCTTCATGTTTTTACCTGGTCCGATTATATGGACCCAGAAGTAATTCAACAATTCGAAACCGAATACAATTGCAAAGTAGTTATTGATAGTTTTGAATCCAATGAAGCTATGTACGCCAAAATTAAAGCTGGAGCTGTTGGTTATGATGTGTTAGTTCCCAGTAGTTATATGGCAGAATATCTTTACAAACAGAAAATGATCCAACCTCTTAAGCACGAACTTCTTCCAAATCTTAGCAACCTCAACCAAGAACTGCTTAAGCTTGTTACCAACGATAAAACATCTTCCTATAGTGTTCCCTATATGTTAACTTTAACTGGTATTGGATACAATACTAAAAAAGTTCAAAATTTTGAACCTACATGGGGAGTTTTAGACCGTCAAGATCTAAAAGGAAAAATGACTCTTCTTAACGATATGCGCGAAACACTCGGTGCTGCACTCAAATATTTAGGATACAGCATCAATACACTTAATGAAAAAGAACTTGAAAAAGCTCGAGATGTAGTCATTCGTTGGAAAAAAAATGTTGCTAAATTTGGCGTTGAAGATGCTAAAATGGGCTTAGGCTCAGATGAATTCACCGTGGCGCATCAATATAGCGGCGATGTTTATCAAGTTATCAAAGAAAAACCAGAAATCGAATTTTGCCTTCCAAAAGAAGGATTCTGCGTTTCTTCAGATGACATGGTTATTCCTACACAAGCCAAACAAGTTGAACTTGCTCACAAATTTATCAATTTCTTATTAGATGCAAAAGTCTCTGCAAAAAATATGGAATTCTTATATTATATTGCTCCAAATACTAAAGCACAAGAATTCTTAAGCGAAGAATTTAAAGCCTATGTTAGCAAATATCTAGATCCCAAACTTCTTTCTCGTAGTGAAGTTATTCAAGATTTAGGCGATGATATTAAAAAATATATCGATGTTTGGAACCAAGTTAAAGCCTCCGAAGAATAGACAAAAATAGAATAAAACTATCAAACAAAAAAAAGAGATTGTTTAGATTTAACAATCTCTTTTTTTGTTTGGATATTGATTACAAAATAGAAAAATTAGGGATTAACAACTCTCAAGTTGGGTTGAACCATAATCGTAAATGAGTTTGTAGAGCCTATGAGTGTCATAGTTAGTTCGGTCGGGAATTTTATTCTTTGCAACATGGCAAAGAATGAAGCCAATCCACTAGCATCTCCAGAAAGTTGAAGAGTTTTTGAATTTCCGACCAGAGAAAATGTTTCGCCAAGTACTTGTAACTTCATACGATTGTTATTGAGATTACGCATAAGTTCTGGATAGGCTTTTTCAGCTTTTTTAGGTAAGTTAATTTTCAATTCTTTAAGTTGATCAAGAGTAATGATATCTGGTTGAATTGTAGCTTTTTGCTCATCACGCTCGTAAAGAATGATGCTCTCTTCTAAAGGAATTGAGACAGTATTGATTCCTTCAAGTAGTATTACTCCGCGTAATTCCAGAGGAAATTCGCTTTTATTTATTCCCCAAAATTTATCTGGGTCTTTAATACTGCATACATCATTTGTTGTAAGTGTTCTGCGATGTATTCCAGAAAGACTGCAAACCAAATTTAATTTAGCGGCATCAGGTTTATTTATTGGGGAAAGAGAAAGAACAATACGACTGTATTCTTCAGGTATTTTTCCAGAAAGCATTTCAATATCAATTTTATCCTGATGGTTGATAATATAATATCTTAAAGGAGCAAATTGTAATGATTCGGGGATCATAATCTCATAGGGGTTTTTAATATTGATATTATACTTTCGAGTTCCATAAGCAGTACTTACAACTAAAGGTAGCGAGTATTGGGAATTATTACCATCCGGAGACTGAAATGGTATGGGACCAAAAGTTGCAATAATTCCTTTTAGATCTGGTAAGCATTCTACATAAGAAGCAGGATAACTTCCAAGAAATACAGATGTATTCCGCCACAAATTATGGCCTTCAACAATCAATGTCGAAGATTCTTGATTTGCCAAAATAGGATTAGGAGTAACATTTAAAATCAATGGTTCTCGAAGAGAGAACCCATGGTTTTCCATTACATAGTCTAATGCAGCAGAAGATTTTGCGGGCAAAGCAACATGAATTTTACTCAATGGTAGAATTCCTTCAATTTCGCGATGCCGCCAATTTTCCCATTCGGAGCGAGGAACAGTTTTCATTCTTTGGTATTCTTGATGAATGCCAATTTGAGCATCTAAATTATAAAGTCTTTGGACACCATTTTTAGTTCCAAACCAACTTATAATAGGAGGCCATTCTGGCCCTTTACTATAACATATCCAATTTTTTTGGACATAAAGTGTAAGATATTCGTAAAAACTAGGCAAAACAACAAATGCGCGAACTGTATGATATTCTGGTTTATGCAAAAATTCTACTTTAACATCTGTTGCACTTTGTTGAATATTAAAACGTGGTCCAAAAAGCCAACCAAATGTTTGCGTTCCTTTGCAAAATCCAACAATTAAAGGTTTTCTTAAAATTGTATTAAAAAATTCTTGCGCCCGACGAATATATTTTGCAAATTCATCAATTTTGCTGCCATCACTTAAAATTGTGCTGATTTCAAAGAGCATATCTAAAAGATTTTCTTTTGTAGCTACATCCGAAATATTTTGCACATATTCTTTTGGGGTAACAGCGTACGTATAAATTTTGCAATTTTTTCGCATTTCTTGTAAGAGCTTTTCTATCTCGCCTTGAATTACTCTAATTTCTTCTTCTGTATATGCTTCAGGATTCTTTGTATAGTCATAAGCGTATATACGATAAAAAACTTCCTGCCGCAAAGCATTTACTTCTTGCACACGAAATTTCATATACCTAGATAAAACACGCTGATATTTGTTAGATACATAATTTTTAATAGCAGATCTCAAAATCTTTTCTTCTAACTCTAACAAATTTCCCGATATGTTTTGGGCATTTTGCATGGGCAAAAGTAAATTTTGTAAACGTTCTGGAGTTGGCATTTCCATTGGGAAATTAGTATTTTGTAAATTTCCAGCACTTGATTGCAGTAAACTTTGTTTATTTGATTCTATTTCTTGATATAAATCAAAACGTTCTTCTTCTGTCAGTACATCTGAATTAGGATGAAGTAAAGTTTCTTTAAATCGCTTTGTTAAGGAAATAATTTCTTCCGGAATTTTTTTATTGATAGCTTGTACTAACATTGAATGAAATCTTTTCCAATCTACTGGTTCTGGTTCAACTCCAAAAGTAACTTCTGCAAAAGCATCTTTTTCTGTATCAGCTCCAGGAAGTACACTAATATCAAACTTCAAGAGATATACAGTATTTCCAAATTTATCAGAAATATCATCAAGCAAGTTCTCTTGACGCGCTGAGTTTACAGCATCTCGATAAGCTAGCATATCTCGAAATTTATCAACCGAAGTATTTTCTGAACGAGATACCCATGCTTCAGTAGGATCGATATCTGGCAAATAGCTGCTATCTAGCCTTCCACTACTGTTACTTAATGCTTTGGGAGAAATTGTCATAGCAGTTGTATTGGGGATTGTAGCAGTTGTTGGAGTTGTCGTTTCGCCAGTTTTTTGTCCATTTGCAATTTCTTGTTTCACTTGTTGTGATTGTAGTTGTTGCATTAAATCTGCCTGTTCTTGCGCTCGTTTAATATCTGCAACTCGGCTTTTAATTTCTGCTTTTCTAATGGGTTGCCATTCTTGATCTTCTTGATAGCCGCTTAATACTCTTTTTAAAACCTGCAATCTAGTTTCACGTTGAGCTTGAAACCCTTGGCCAACTTCATTCATTTTTCTTTCGCTAAGTTGATTTTTAAGCCATTCGGCTTCTTCATTTCTAAAAGAAAGCAAGCGTTCTTGAGTCCAAATTTCCGGAGACTCAACAGATATGTAACCATTAGAATAAATAGAACTTTCTATGTCTCCCATAGTTAGCACACTGCTACATCCCATAAGAGCAAGTGCAATAGTAATAAACCAAAGGATTTTACATAGTGATTTCATAATACCCTTTTAAGAAAAATTAAATTATTCTGTGTGTGAATAAAAGAAACTGCTAACATAGACAATGCGAATAAAAAATTTATTCAAGCATTTATCAATTTTATAGCTCAAAAAATTTTAAACAAACAAAAAACCTTTGCCATTTTTTTGGCAAAGGTTTTTTTGTTTAGGCTTTTAATTCTTTGATAGAATTACGAATAATATTAACGCCTTCTTGAACTTCTGCTTGTGTAATTGTAAGTGGTGGACGGAATCGTATGGAGCGTTCGCCGCATCCAAGAATAATGACTCCATTTTTCAGCATAATATCAACGAATTTTCCACGAATTTCTTTACTTGGCAAATCAAAAGCACACATCAAACCACGACCGCGAGCATTAGTTACAAAATTAGGAAATTCTTTTGTAAGATTTCCAAGTTCAGAAACAAGAAATGCTCCAACATTCTTTGCATTATCTACGAGTTTATCTTCGTGAATAATTTCAAGATATTTCTTTGCACGTACCATATCATTAAGAGAACCGCCCCAAGTAGAATTGATACGACTTGAAACATGGAAAACATTTCCTGGGATTTCATCAATACGACCGCTGCTCATAAAACCACATACTTGCATTTTTTTACCAAAAGCAATCATATCTGGCATGACCAATTGTTGCGATACCCACATAGAACCAGTTAAAGCAACTCCACATTGAACTTCATCAAAAATCAACATGCAATCGTTTTCTAAAGTAAGCTCACGAAGTTTCATTAAAAATTCTTTGCGGAAATGATTATCGCCGCCTTCGCCTTGGATTGGTTCTATAATAAGAGCAGCAATATCATCTTTATTTTTTGCAAAAGCTTCTTTGATTTGAGCAATAGCTTCGGCTTCTACTTTTTCAAGTTCTGCCAATCTTTCAGAAGTCAGAGGGAATTCTACTTTAGGATTGATAATACGCGGCCAAGAAAATTTAGGGAAGAAATCAGTTTTAGTAGGATCAGTATTGGTAAGAGAAAGAGTATAACCACTACGTCCATGGAAAGCTTGTTTAAAATGAATAACTTGTGTTCCTAGTTCTCTTGTATAACCTTTTTGGAAGTTTTTGCGAACTTTCCAATCAAATGCAGCTTTAAGAGCATTTTCAACACCTAGCGTTCCACCTGCGATAAAAAATACATACTTCATTTCTGGTGGCATTGCTAATCTGCGAAAAGTATCAACAAATTCGCCCATTTCTACACAATAAATATCAGATTGTGTAGGATTTACAATACTAGCATAATCTAGCTTTTCTAAAAAAGCTTTATCTGCCCATACTTTAGGATGGTTTGCACCAATGGGAGCAGAAGCAACAAAAGTAAAGAAATCTAGCAATTTTCTTTGGGATTTTGCATCATAAAGCCAAGATCCTAAACTTTTACGAAGATCAATAATAGGATCAAGACCATCAACCAACATAGCTTTTGCAAGCACTTGGCGAAGATTTTCTGGTGTAACTGCATTTGATTCTGTCGAATTGCAGCAACATCCGCAAGATTTTTTTTCATCAGACATAATCAATTCCTCAAATTCTAAACTAGCGATTTCTCGCAGATACTTAACTTATAAAATAAAAAATAATTTTCTAAAAAATAAGCTATTACATCTTTCTTTTTAGAAAGATATAAAGCTATAAAAATATTTTAACAAAATTTTTTTTTTACGCAAATAAATTTTTACAACTTTGCTCAGAAATATTGGAAAGCTGCAAAAATATTGAGAAAATAGATATTACCTATAAAAATTATGGTATAATCTTTTGCAAAATTTGTACAATAGTTGGCATGATATAAATAATCGATATTATTATAAGTTGAATTCCTAATATGCCAAGCTCTTGAGAATACCAATGTTGGGTAAGAGGAAGTATTTCCCATCCTAATCCCAACCATATTAAACCAGTAATTCTTTCAAGATGAAGCATAATTGCTAAGACAATTACCATAATCCAAACTAAACTACGGCTAGAGTTATAGGTAGAAAAAATAGCAAAACATCCCAATAAAGCTGCGGATGATAGCACCCAATGGAATATCTGAGCACTTTTCTCCCAATCCCAATCTATATAAAGCCATAAGTGTAATGCTAAAAATATTGCTTCGGACAAAAGAATGAGGATAATATATAATGTTTGTCCTTGAAATAATCTAGGAAATCCTAATATTCTGATCCCTTCTGTTGGTATAAACCAAAGAAGTATTCCAAGAAAAACTATCATCATCCAATACGGGCTTAATTGGGATATATCATCACTACAATTAAAAATTTGTTTGCCTAAAAAAGTCAGCCCATTTGAACAGGACCAATACCAAACAAGTAATGCAAAGGAATGTAAAAAAACAATCGAGCTATTTGGAAAAAAATAGTTAAGCCAAATATAATGACCTAAAACTGCTAATGCTGCTGTAACAGATTCTATCCAATATCCAGTTTGATTTTCTATATAATATTCTTCAATGAAAATTCTGATACAAACAAGCAAAACTGCTAAAATAGCAAAAAGGAGAGAAATTCCTAGCATAGCGTCTCCCCAATAAATTTTTTTTATGATATGGGAATAGAGTGCTATTTTGAAATTTGATTAAGCAAATATGACCCACATAGTAAACCTAGAATTATAGCTAATACTGCAATCAATACTAACCAATGATTATGTCTAAACCAACGTTTAATTTTGCGCCACCAAAGAGGTGCTTCACTCATGTTAATCGGCTGTCCATCTAAATATTTTTCAAGATCATCCGCCATAAGTTCGCAATTTTTATATCGATCTTCTAATTCTTTTGCCATAGCCTGTGCAATAATATATTCTATCTCTTTTGGTAAATTTTGCACAATTTTACTAGGTGGAATAGGATCATCATTATTTATTTTATGATATAGTTCAATACTAGAACGACCTAAAAAAGGCAATTGTTTTGTTACCATTTCATACAATACTACACCCAATGCCCATATATCTGTTTGCGTACCAATATTTTCATTTTCGCCGCGTGTTTGTTCTGGTGCCATATAAAATGGAGTCCCAATAATTGTATCGCTTTTTGTTAAACGACTATGAGTATCCATAATTTTTGCTAAACCAAAATCTGTTACTTGTGGATGGCCTTCTTGATCGATTAAAATATTTGCTGGCTTTATATCTCGGTGAATAATCCCATGTTTGTGTGCATATTCAATAGCTCGGATCAATTCAAGTTCAATGTTTAAAAAATCATCAAGATCGATATTTTTGCTTTCTTTTATTAGATCGCTAAGCGGAACGCCATCAATAAAATCCATAGAAATATAATGTCGATCTTCAAATTGGCCTACATCATAAATGCCCACAATATTCGGATGCTTTAATCGCCCAGCAGCTTCAGCTTCTCGCAAAAAGCGTTTAATGCGATCTTGCGAATCATCTTCATCATGCAATACTTTTAATGCGACAATTTGATCGAGTTCAATATGTTTTGCTTTATACACAGTTCCCATACCACCACTGGCAATTTCTTCTAAAATTTCATATTTACCAAAATTACCAGATAATGATTTTCCGCGGCGTTTTTTAATTACTGTCCCTCGTTTAGCAGCATCAGGAGATTTTAAATCAGCAATAGTTTTTTGAATGCCAGTTTTAACTTTAGTGCCTGCAGTTTCTGTATCACGTCCAGGGGAATGAAAAATTCCTGACAAGCGTTCTTGTCCTCTTGCTAAAGCTAAAATTCGACGACGATAATAAATTTTTTCAGCAGCTCGTTTTAAATCAATAAAAATATTGGCAGGAATTTTACCATCCCGCAATAATGCTTCTGAAACTGCTAATCCACTAGATTTTTGGGTAACTCGACGTTGGTATTCATTTACTAATTCTGGGGTAACTAGTTTTCTTCTTATAATCAATTGGCATAAGATAGAATCTAATTGTGCAAGAGAACCTAAAGGTTCATCTTTTTCCAATAGTTTCTTTACACACATAATTAAACCTTTGCCTTCTTCTTCGCCAATCATTTTTTCGTCTAATATAATTTGTATTAAAGATTTGGGCGAATTTTCATCCCACTTAAGCAAAAGATTTGAAAGTTGTTGAAAAGAAACTGTTCCATCTGTTAATAATAATTTTGATACTAGATAATCTTCTCGCTTAGCCATATTTTTTCCAATTTCATAAAAATTAGAGAATTTTTGTGTTTTTTTTACAAATAAAAAGTTTTAG
>CAZPDM010000011.1:0-72454 GCA_964585305.1 uncultured Planctomycetota bacterium
GCCTTTCATCCTCACTAGTTACCTAGTTAAGACTTATAGCCAACAGTTCGCACTCTTGAATTACTCCATCCAAGGTCAAAAAAACTTGATAATCATCTGTTCCATCAAATTTAGGTAAAGATTTTGATTCTTTTAAATTTTCTAAAAAAATTTTATCAAACCCTTGTCCGGAACGTTCTACTAAACCACATTTTGAAAAAGTTTCAGCAATGCGCCGATTTCGTGGATTTTGTTTTTCTAGGATATTATCAGGAGTAATTCCAGAAGGAAATCCTCCTGGACTAATAATTTCAATTTTCTTAGGAAATTGACGAATGATAGTAGATCCAGTTAAACGATATTCTCTATGAGTAACTGCATTTAAAATTGATTCTCGAATTACCGACTCATTAAAAGTTAAAAAATCCCAAACAAAAAGACCTTCCTGAAAATGTTGTAAATCATTTCTTTGATTGATTACTTTCCAAAGTTCATCAAAAAATAAGAAAAAACCTTTACAAAATTCATAGCGTTGTTGATAAGGAATAGACTCTTGCAAACGATATTCTAAAATAATTTCAGATTGCCCAAGATAGCGAGAAAGGAATTTTTCTGTTCCTAAGAGAATAATGGCTGCATAAGTAATTTTTCCATCGATTATTAAGTTCGCATCTTCTAATAATTGTTCTATAGGAGTTTCTAAGATATTTTCTTTCTTAGATTTTTTATACCATGCATGTCGAAAAATATCTATTGCAGATTTATCTAAATCTTGAATGCTAGCGGAGTAGCATATTTCAGCGGAAAAATCAGGAATACTTTCTTCTTTAAAAATTTGCTTAAGTTTTTCCGGATTCATAGGTTTTAAAGAATCTCCTAATCTCATCCAATATGCGCCATGATATTCTAATGGCATCCCAATCTCTCTACCAGGTACTACAATAATCAATATCCTTTTTTCTTGACAAGTAATTTCTTCTATATTTATACGCATTTTTATACTATCAAAAGTTCTCCGAATAAGATCGTTAGTATTAGTAAAGGCAGAAGTTCCTATAATTTTACGAGGAATTTTATCTCCTACGCCTAAGATCATCTTCCCTCCACCTTCATTGGCTAAAGCAATGAAATATTTCATTAGCTCTTGAAAATCATAATCATTTTTAGCCTCTTTAAACTCAATATGCTCATTTTCTGATTCTGATAGTACTTTTTCTAACTCTTGTGATGTCATGATTCATCTCTTTTTATAATTTTATGATTTTGATAATAAAGATAAAGTATTTCTTCCTAAAATTTCTAAACCATTTCTAATTATATCAAATCCATAGCAGCTTTTAAAACATAATCAATTTTAGCTAATGTAGTATTCAAAAACGTTTCAACAACTACTTAATTTTTCTCGATCTTTATTCCTTAGTTAGGAAATCTATTGTTGCGTTTTCTAAATCAGAGTCCAAATCTTCGGCACTTCCTGAATATTTCTCAGCATATTCAGCAATATCATTTCGAATATTTATTTTTTCTACTTCTCGTAGCCAAGCAGCAATTGCTATCCGAGCTAATTCTGTAGCAGCTCTTTTACAACGTTTTGCTTCGTTATTAAGTTTAATATATAAATCCTTTGGCAAAGGGATATGAAAATTGTGTTTTGTATCCATTATAGTCTCCTTAACATATTCCAATATTTAACAATATATATGGCATTTTTTATGGCATAAATTATAACATTTTTTTCAAAAACAGTCAAATTTAAGGCCTTAATTATAAGTTCTTAAAGCAAAAAAATGCTTTCATCCTAAAAATAATTTAGCGATGAAAGCATTTTTTGTTTTTTTCCTAAAATTTTCCTATTTCTAATTTAGGCTTGCCGGCTGGTTTCTTATTATCATTTCCTACAACAATAATAGGCTCTGGTTTTCCATATAAGATTTCACGCATTAAGGTTGTAGAGATAACTTGCAGTTGCTCTGTATTATCTGCATCTTTTGGAAAAAATTGATCTACCCAAACTTTAAGAAAATTTCCTATTTGTTCTTGCATCAAAGATTCTGATTGATCATAAAGATCAATCAATTCCTGATCTTTTTCTAAAATTTCCCAAAATTCTATAAGTTCTTGTTTTCCTAAATTTATGCCACGTTCTTTAATTTTTTCTACAACATAATCGGCTTGTGATAAGTAATTTTCTTTCAAGTCTTGAATTTGCTTACCTTCCCAAAAACTACCATTTTTCATCAGTTGCATATCTTGGGCAACATTATTTACAAGTTGCCAAGCAGATGTTTTAATTTGATTTGATATTTCAGGTTTAGAAGTTAAATTCTGCAAACGTTCTTCAATAACATCAGAATAATAGCCATCTGGCGGAGGAGATGGTGTTTCTCCCAGAAAATTGCAGCATAAAGAACTTATAAGAGAACATACTCCTCTGCCAGCTAATTTTAGTACATCACTTGTTATATCACTGCCAGTGTAATTATGCCAAAGTTTATTGCCAATTTGTTTTGCAGATGGTTTAACTTTTCCCCACCAATCATATTTTTCTAAATCTATTTTAAGGCTTTCTATTTTTGCATTAACTGGAGCCAATAAAAAAGGTGCCAGCTCTTTATCTGTTAATGCTTGGAATAGCTTTTCTTGTTTATCTTTAGTATATCGATTTTTAATGACTTGATTTACTCGTGCTAATGCCTTGAATAAAATTGGCTTTAATTTTTCAGCCACAGCATCAAAACTCTTTTGAATTTCTTTTCCTTGAGAAGATTTGTGCAAAATTTTCAATACTGCTAACAATTTTCTAGGTTCTTGATGATGTATTGCCATATTCCAAGTAGGAATTAAATGCTTATATTCTGAAAATACAATTATTTCTACCGAATTCGGATTTTGATTATGTACAGATCCGATTTTATTAAAATCCATATCGTAAACAGGTGTTGAAATCGGGCAATCCAGTTGGTTTCCTTTATTTTTACTAATGTACATAAAATTAGCAAAAGTTGGAATCGGGCAACGTTCCAGGATATTGAAACAATACGGTAATCCATAAAATATAAATGATATTCCGAAAATAACAATTAAGATAATAGTAAATACCCAAAAAGAATTTTTTCCCTGCTTACTTGCTTGACTTTTTACAACTGAACAGGCAATACCAAGTCGCTTATTTTGTGTAGGGTAATAATCCAAACCTATATTTTTTTGTTTGATAATCATAGAAGAAGATGGCAAGATTTTTTGTGCTACTTCAATATTATTTTGAGCAGATTCATGTTGAGTAGAAGGCAATCTATTTTGAGATGGAAAATATTGAGTAGATTCGATTGATTGATTTAAGTTTGGTTTAGATTGTGGTGGGTTAGATTCTGGATATGGATTTTTTATTCCTTGAGATTGTTCACCAATAATTGGTTGTGATTTTGCTTGATCAGCAAGAGGATCAAAATCTATTAAATTGGGAGGTTGAGAAGATGGCAATTCAATTACTTGAGAAGCATTTGAAGAAAGGGAAGAATATGTTACGATGGGTAGTTTTTCTTTTAACTTTAAATGAACAAAAAAATTTTCTGTATCATCAGAGATTTTCCAAAGCTCTTCAAAATCTACTTGAACATTCTGATTAAGAATATTTTTAGGTGCAGAGGCTATTACAATACGAGTATAAATAGAATGTTCATTAGTTTTAGAAATAGGCCCGGCAATCCACCAATATATATAGTAAATTCCATTGTAGCTATATTCATCTTGGCCGGATTCTATTTGATAGCAAGTCTTTTGAAAGGGACTATTTTCAAGATTTAAAAGATAGCTAATATGTTCTGTACTAAAAGATTTCTGAGAATAACAAAAAACTATATCTTGATATTTTTTCCATGTATAAAGAATAATGGGAATTTGTTCCATTATATATACTCCCAGGGATGCAAATTGCATCCCTTTAATAAAATTTATGGTAATGTTGGCCATTGAAAATCAGAAGATAAAGATATTGTTCCCACAGAATGATATATATTTCCATTTACATATTTGGGCAAAAAACTGCTATCAGGAACAGTTGTGGTTCGTTCTGTATTGCTGTAATCATAGCATATAATACATGTACTTAAAGAACTACTATCATTTAAACACCAATTGAGTGTTCCAGTATGATTAAAGATTGGATTCCAACCGCAATCATCAATCTGATCTGTAGCAATGTATTCTCTGTTATAGGCGATAATAACTTTAATATCTGGATTTGTTACATAATCAAAAAAAGTGTTACTTTTTTGTAAAGAAACTTGTCCAATAGTAACTCGAATAGAAATCCCCTTTGAAATTTTTTTATAAAAATCTTGCCAGGTATTTAATTCTCTTATATGCTTTCTAAAATAACTTTGTTCCAAATATTCTTCAACATTACGCGCAATTCGATGTACTTTTGAGCTTGTTAGATTATTAAAATCATTATTTTGTTGTTTTATTTGTTGATATAAATCTTCTTCTAAATCCAAGATTTTCTTTTCGCATTCTTTTTTGTGATTGATGAATCCTGTACTTAAATATTCTTTGTATCCTTTTATTTTTTCTCCCAATGAAGAGCCATTACGTGCATTTATTTCTCCATAGCCAAAAATTTCATCATCTTTCTCCTGGATTTTTTTTTCAATATCTGAACGAATAGAAGTGTTGGGATTATTCTCTAAATATGCTTTGCAATAAGAAACATATTCCTTTGCATCACTTTTATTCAGCACTGCTAAACTAAATCTTCTAAGTTCATTATTACTTTGCAATGCTATATACTTACTTTCAGCTTCCTTGATTTTAGTCTCCAGGTTATTTTTCTTATCAAATGTAGAATTATCTATTCTAAAACTGATAGCTTTGTTGATCCAGTTTCTAAAATCGTTTTCTTCTCTACTTGAAGAAATTTTATTATATTCTGCCAGCAGTAAATCAAAATCTTTTTGAGATTTATATTGTCTTAATTTTGCATTGGATTCCTGCAAATATTTTGAGACTATAGAAATATATTGGCTATTAGGATATGCTTCCAAAAATTGCTGACATTCTTTGGAAAAGAGCTTTAGACTTTCTTCATCTTGATTGCCTGCTGACAATTCTTTAATTTTGCTATAGAATTTATTTTCCGTTGCAAACTGTAATTCTTGCATATTTTTTTCAATAGCCGCAATTGGAAAATTAAAAAATCTATGTCCTACAAGATATGTTTTAGCCTTAATAATAGCATCATGAGGATTTTGTTCGGAAGATTTAGGATTAACTACTAGAAGTATATTCTCGTAATTCGTTTTTTCGTAAGCATATAATCCCGACATTCCTAATGCCATAAGGCAAATAACAAGTACGCTGAATTTGATAACCTGTCTCTTCCAATATTGAAATTGCAAGCTATGCAATTCTTGTAAGGCCAATGCTCGCCAATTGCTTTTTGCTGAAATTTGCTTAATTAAATTTTTCCAATTCGAAATAGAAATGTCATATCTCCCTGGATTTTCTTGAGCAATAATCTTTCCTGCCAAATAACGTACTTCATCTATTTTTTCACCAATCCAGCAAAATGGAGTTTCTAAATTGTAAGGAGATATTTTAGTTAAATCCATTGTGCCATTTTCATCAACAACATTAAAGCCATAAGCAGAGCAAGTAAAAACTTGAATACTATCTGCAAACTGAGATAAAGTTCCATAAATATTCTGATAATTTGCTTCCATAAATTTTTTACCAGAGTCAGGAGTATTCCCATAAATCTTGGCTACCTTATCCCATTTTGTAACAACAATGGCAATCGGGCGTGAGAGCAAATCTTTGCGTTCTTGTTTGGCTAAAACTTCCAAAAGCGTTTCAAGCTCTTGGCGGCGATCAAAAATGCCTCTTTTTCTCTCGACTTCGCTTCCTTCTAAATCTCCGGCTTCAATAAAGATTACTATAGCATCAGATTCCTGAAAAGATTGGTAAAGAATTTCTTTGAGTTTTTTCTTAATTTCATCCTGGGTTGTGTCCTGCATTACTAATGCCCCAGCAAAGTCTTTGAGTTCGATTTCATATTTGTTTCCATTTGCTGAGAAAATTAAATTGAGTGCGAACAATTGCATAGCAGTTGCTTGAATCTCATTTCCTTCTAAAAGAGCATTCCAACGTTGACGAAGATAATTGCGTGTACGATCATCGCTTGCAATAATAGCAAAACTATTCATCTTAGCACCTTGTCCATAGAGACAAGTAAGATATGTTGTTTTTCCACAACCACGAGGCCCAAAAATACTAAGTTTCATAAAGAAAAACCTTTCCGTTCTTTTATATAAAAAGTCCTTATTCTAAAGACATTAAATAGGTTAATAGTTTTTTTCCATAAGCAAAATGACAAAGAAAATAACTAGCACAACTAAAATATTTAACATAACACAGCGGGTAATTCCAAAAGTAACTTCTTGAGAACTTTTTTTTGAGCGCGATCCAATCCAGTAACTTACTAAGCCCACAGCATAGCCAGATAAAACAGTCTTCGATAAAAAATATTTCCAGTCTGTTAAAAATGGCCAGGTTCCCAATAATTCATAGAATGCAATTTTCCAATCATAAAATGTTGCGGTTTGTCTGAGAGACATAACAGTTGTCATAGAAGCAATATTAAACCCAATAAAGGAAAGAAGACTTAAACCAAAAAATCCTAGTGCAAAGGAAATGACTATTTTATTCATAAACAATTTTTCACCAGGAAGCCCATAGACTTTGTAAGCGTCAAGTTGCTTAGTTAAAACAATATTTCCTAAATATCCGGCTACAGCTGCACCGGATCGAGTTGCCATAAAAATAGCTGTAAATAAAGGGCAGAGGACTACAAAAGAAATTTTCCCAATTGCTGATATAGCTTGTTTGAATAAGATAGGATCAAGATATCGCTGCAGCTCTCCTAAGTTTTCACTCAAACTAAAATAGGTTGAAATAATTCCCAGCATACACCCACTTAGAAAAATAAAAATCACTGCGTCTAAAATCGCAAAACGAAATATTTTTTTTCTTAATTTAGTATGCCAAAATTGAGAAAGAGGATTAAATGCGAAAAGAAATTTCATGGAAATGAAAATTTGCTTTAGCAAAATAGAAACATTGCAATAAAAATCATTATCTTTTAACTCTCTATAATCACTTAAAGAAAGTTGCTCCTGTGAAGATGAAATTGCATTTTTAAGACAGTGTTCAATTTCTTGCATAATTTGCAAAGAATCTTTTCCTGTGTTATTGATAGAATACAAATGGCTGCTACCATCCAAAATTTCAATCCGACTGATTCTTTCTGCATATTGTAGAAATGGAATATAATCATGAGTAACAATAATTATAATATTATCTGGCCTGGATTGATTTATAATAAGCTCTGCGGCATCTTTAGCTGTAAGAGGATCCAAGCCAGATGTAGGTTCATCAAATAGCATAATTTGTGGCTTGGCCATCAGTAGGCGTGCAAGTGCGACTCTTTGTTTTTGCCCGCCTGAAAGATCATAGACGTGTTCTTTTTCTAAAATGTTTTGGATATTTAATTGTGCTGCCAATTGTTCTATTCGAAGAAAACAATCTTCCAAATTATTTTCTTGAAGAGCTTGTCCTGCTAAAAGCATATTTTCTTTAGGACTGAAGTCATCAAATAAAGCAAAATCTTGAAAGACTAAGCCAACTTGCTTGCGAATTTCAGAGGGATATTCTTCTTTTAAAATGGAAACATCTAAGATTTTGCAGTTTCCAGACATTTCAATATTGGGCGATAAAGGGCTATTTAATCCGGCTAGTAATTTTAAAATAGTTGATTTCCCGCTGCCACTAGTTCCAACCAACATCATAACACTTCCCAAAGGAATTCTAAGGTTGATCCGATCCAGTAAGCAACGAGCTTTATCTTTTTCTCTTATCCAAATAGTAAAGTCATCAAACTCAATTCCTGGCATAAAGAAAAATCCTTAAATAAATTATTCTTCCAATTCTATAACCAAAATAAGATCATCCGAAAGCTTCAGACGAATTTTTTTATTCACGCATATTTCAAATTTGTTAATATACCAACAAAATGGCTGTAAATTATCCCTTGATACATCCATATATCCAAAAACTTCAATTAAATTTTGCTCAAAAAAAACACGAGCTTGCTGCTTAGAAAATGTTTGCGTACGAATATACACATTTAACGGGTTGCTGCTAATCGCATTAGAAATTTGGCCAGGGAATACAATAGCTTTCCATTTTCCTCCAACATCAATAAAAAATAATGGAGGTAAATTTTTTAATTTTTCTGTATTTAAATCATATTTTTGGATTCCAATTTCTTTTGAAACGAGTGTGGTAGGAGTAGATGTTTTTTCTATACTAAAAGAAACTTCAAGCATTTTTTTTATTTGGTTATCTATTGTTTTTACTGTATTGATATTTTTTTCTAACTCAGTATCGTTTGCAAAAAAAATTTGCAACCCAGAATTATCCTTTAACAATAAAGCAAGAAATTGTAATTTTTCCTTTGTTACTTCTATGTAATCTTGAAGTTTTCCCAGATTATATTTTGATAAGTCAACCTCATTGATTTTTTTATAATTTTCCCAAAAAAAATTATAGCACTCATTAAATTGATTTTTTTTATTTTGCCAATATCTTTGCCACTCCCATCGTTGTATTTCTAACTGGAATAAACAATCTTTTACCGTTTCGTTTTGCAAAGCTATATCTGATGGTAAAAGAGAGTAAGTAATTTTATTAGAAAATTGAGTATAGATTTCTTTATATTTTTGGAATAATTTTTCGTTTTCCAGTTGTCTTTCAAGCTCTTTTTTTTGCAACGAGTTTTGTGGACTGATCTTTCGAATAGCGAAGGGATTCTGCATAATAAGGTTATTTAAATTTAAAATTAACATATTAAGAAACTTTTGTGTTTCTTCTATATCTGCATTGCCTAAATAAATTCGTGTGAGTATTTTATTTCCCTGTAATTGACGTAAATTTGCTACTACAGTCTCATCTTCCAAATGGCGTGGCGGTCGCAATAAATGAAAACATAATAAACCTAAAAAAATAAATAGCAGAAAAAATGGAATAGCTATAATAATCCGACGGTTTCTTTGTTGACGTTTTTCTTTTTGTTTTTGTTTGCAAATATGCTGCATAGCTTTTGCAACATGTAGTATTGGTTTTTCCAAATTACTTGAATCAATTTTTTCCAACACAAGTGGATTACCTGCATAATAAGGGTATGAATGAAACGCGGAAACACAAAATAATTCAACAGAGGGAAAAAATTCTTTAACAAGGGAATATAAATTTTTAAATCCTGTACGATAAAACCACTTGCTTGTGAGTACATCTTCGCTAATATTAACTTGATCCCATTTTGTTAAAACAAAAGCTAAAGGAAAATCAGACAAAGAAAGAAATTTATTGGATTGATTCAAAATCGCTAAAAAATTCTCTAATTCATCCCGACGCCGAACAATGTCAACCTCATCCATTGTAGCATCAAGAATAATCATAGCACCCATTGTTTCTTGAAAGAAATTTTTCAAGTTTTCACGTAAAGCTAATTTGGAAGATATTTCCGAAGAAGGTGAAGGGAGGTTTAAATCAGCCATTGAAAAATGAGAAGGCTGAGAATTTAAAAAATTTGGAGACATATTGCTTGATAAGTTGATTGCAGGAGATTTATCTAAGGAATCATCTGAAAAAATAATTGGTAAAGTTGGCTCAAGATATTTTTCCTTTAACGTTCTTTCTGTCATTACTAAACTACCAGGGTAATCTAGCGTTTCTATTCTAAATTGATTTGAATCAGTACTTGGCTTCAACTTAAATTTTAAAGGAGTAATTTGTAACGCGTTCTTAGGGAATTCATGACCTTTAAGCATCAAATCCATATAATTTAAAAAATATTTATTGGTAAAAGAATTCTCTGGAACAATAAAGCCTGAAGAAGTGGAAAATTTTCTTCCTTGCAGATAAAGATATGTAAGATATGTGGTTTTCCCACTCCCTTCCGGGCCGAAAATAGCTAATTTCATCCTATAAATTCCTAAAATTAAACTAAGTTTTTTTATAAAAACTTCCAAAACGTCTTATTTTATAACGATATAAAATTCCTATATCAGCATATTTTTTTTCCATGTTAATCTCGTATTTTTATTTTTAATAAAAATTCTATCCTTGGCTTATCTTCTAATACGATATTAAACTTGAATTCTTTTTCTTCCAAAAATTTTGAAAATCTAATTAAAACTAGAGGAATGTAATAGCGAACTCTTGGAGTAGTCTCTTGGTATTTAGTTATTGTAAAAAAGTAGTTGCTTTCTTTTATTTCTTCAGAATAACTGGCTATTGTCTCATCTGGCTTGTTAGCTAGAAATCTTTTTATAACCTTTTCTTGTAATAAATATTTATATGTATACTCATCTTCTTTCTTTAATTTAACAGCACTTATTTGACTAATATTAATTTTTTTATTTTTTCCCGATTCAATTTCATTATATGAGTTTTCTATTTCTTCTCCCTTATTTTTTCTAACCCATTCATTTATATTATTATAATCATTTTCTAATTTTTTTAGGTTTTCTTCAATAGTTTCTGCCAATGGATTTTTAAAATTATCTTCATAATATCGTTGCTTTTTTGAATCGTTTGTCATAGATCGAATATCTTCAGCTAATTGATTCAAGTCAATTTTTAATTGTTTATCTTTATAATCTTTCTTCCATTTTTCGATAGCAATTTTAGTATTTATCTCTTTTATATTTTTTTCTATTTTTTCTAATTTTGTCTCTATTTCTTTTGTCTCTATTTCTTTTGTCTCTATTAAACCTTTATAGGTTGTCTCTGATTTTCTAAATTCTGTTTCATTTTTATACATCTCTAATTCTGATTTTTTTCCAAAATCTTCGATCTTTTTTTCTAAATCATTTACCGATTTTTTGTAATTAGCTATCTCATCAATTTTTTCTTTATCATTGTTATTTCCATCTGTATTTGTTGAAGGTTTTTCAGTTGAAATAGGCTCTGGATTTATATCTGTTGAAGCTGGCTTTATTATTATTTCAGATTGTTTTTCTTCGGGTTTATTTTTTTGACCAAATAGAGTAATAGTAGTAATGATTGCAACAAGTAATATAAACATTCCTAGCATTGCTTTTTTCATTCCTTGCTTAGTGGTTGCAATTGCTTTTTCTTTTTGTTTTATATTAGTATGCTCATATTTTATTGTTGGTTGGGGAGGCTCTATTTCAACGTTAACATGAATATAGAGATTATTTTTAAGATTATTTATAAAATTAGGTTCTTGGGCTGCTTGCATTTGCGTTTGGTCAGGAATAGATTTTCCAAGATAGAGTTGAGGAATATCAAGATTTTCTAAGGCTTGATAGACACTTTGGCGTGATTCTGATGTAATATGATGGTTAAAAATAACCGCTTTAATCAGATTTACCAGACGACCACGACGTTCTGTCCCACCAGGTTGAATAATCCAACACGCCTCATAACCATTATATCGAGCATAATTCTTCTGAGTATTTTTAACTTGATTTGGCAAAAGAAGTGGATTTTGATCACTATTTCCCCAATACTCATTAAGAATAAGCATTCTCTCCGTATCAAAATCTGCATTGTAAACAAATTGCTCACCTTGCGGTTCTATCCAAGCATGAACACAAACTGGAATCCTTCCCATTATTTTTTTCCTTTATAAAATTGAAAATTTTTTAGTTGTTCATAGGCCCTTTTTAAGCTGGAAGAACAATATTAAAATTACTCATATTTTAAACCATGTCTAAAGATATTTTTTGAATATTATGAGGAGAAATTTTGGGCAATATTGCTTCTCCAACTGTGATACAATTTCCTTCCAGCATTGCTCGTACATCTTCTATATCATACGCAGAAATAATTTTAGTTCCTTCTGAAGATGGTTGTAAAATAATTACTTCATGTAAGGAAATTCCTCGATCTTGAAGTAGATCGGCACTGTGTGAGGTAAGGATGATTTGTCGCTTTTGTTTTTTTTGAATTTTATATATAATGCCAGGTATTTGAGCAATAATCTTGGCATTTAAGGACAATTCAGGTTCTTCTAAAAGTAAGAGTCCTTTATCTTCCTGGATTGACCATAAAAAGCCGATCATTCGAAGAGTTCCATCTGAAAATTGCTCTTCATTTTGGTGGCTTCCTGATTTTCTCCAATGATTATATTTACAAGTTAAATGTGGCTTGCCGTATTCATCTTCTTCATATTTAAGTTCTTCCATTTGTGGAACGGCTATTTTTAAAGCCTTATCAATATTTTTTAGATATGACTCTCTATTTTTTTTAGGAGTTTTAGCAAGTTTTTCTAAAAATCCTTTACCAAAAGGATCGTCAGGCATATCTGAACCATGAAACGCATTTGGATATTTCAAAAGTTGCGGGACAAGATGTAGATATGTAATTTGTTCCAGATATTTTGCTATCTCTCGAAATTCTTTATTGGAATTGATTTGTTCTAAAAACGTTTGAGTAAGGCGTTCTTTATCTTTTTCATCTTTTTTTTCTGGGCGATCAACAAGTATAGTTTTTTTGTCTTTTTTATATTGTACTACTTTTTCTTTTTCAATGAATACTTTATTCTCTTTTGATGATTTATCATGGTTAATAGTAATTTCATAAGTATAAACTCGAGTGCTTTCTTCAGAAGAATTGATTTCGCTAATGTCAATTTCAATAGAAACGCTCGAATTTTTACGGGCGGCTAGGCATCTTATTTTTGAAATGCCGCCTCGATCTAAAACAGCTTTTTGTAATCCGCCGCCAGATTTAGCAATGTCTCGAAGAAATCGAAAAATATCTAAAAAATTGGACTTTCCAGAAGCATTCGCACCTATAATAAATATTCGTTCTTGTAGTTTTACTTCGACATCACAAAAATTTTTCCAATTTTTTAGTTTGATTCGAGAAATAAACATAATATTTCTCCTATATTCAAATGCTTTCAAGTTACCAACAACTAAGTTAATATATCAACTTAATCTTCATTTTATCTTTTTTATAAAATTTTTCAATCCTAAAACGTAAAATTGCCAGGAATTTTTTATTAAAATTTCTGGCAATTTTGTTTTTTGTAGCTTTTTATAAATTAAATTATTTTTAAATAATTTAAATATGGCCCCCGTGGCTTTTTAGAAAATACTTTACTACTCGCAGGAGCATGTGCATTCGCATGCTCCTCCTTTTTTTCCTAATGCAGCATTGATTACTGCCCATGCGCATCCAACTCCTGCTTTCACTGAAATGGCATGAACTGGACAGTTCATAGCACATGCTCCGCATTCCATACAGCTATCTTTGTCATGGATGAAGGCTTTGTTGTTTTGAATATGGATGACATCGTGAGGGCATACTTCTATACACATTTTGCAACCAATACATGTCTCCTGGAAAATGCTTATTTGAGCACTATTACGAAGGTATTTCATTTTCATGACGTTTTCTCCATTATGTTCTAAAAAATTCTGACAATAAAACAAATTTTGAGAATGACGCCTAGGATGATAAAAAATACAATTATCGGCATACTTACTTTAACTTCCCATTTTACCCCAGACATATTTGTGTATGTCGTACATCCCGTGAAATTTAAAGCTATCAATGCAACAAGCGGAATAAATAGAAACATGTCTATAAAAAATATATGGGATGAAAATTGGCCAATATTAACCAACAAAATGAAAATGGCACCGATAATAGCCCCTTTTAATGCAAAAGATCTAGAAGGAATCCAAGGCAAAAGTGCTGGAAAAATGAAATATGCAGTGATTAGAGTTCCAATATATTTAACTTGTTCTATAAAAACTTGTTCGGTCACTCCTCTGTAGTCTAAAATTCCCAGGAGAAAAAGAAGGGCTGCAATTCCTAATATGTAATGGAGAGAAAGTAATACCTCTATAGGTGCGACTACAAGCCTGTCTTTTAGAGTAAAATATACCTGACGCATGGAGTCGGTTTTTTTCATATTGTTTGCTAGAAATAGTTTAATATCTTGAGATCTTACAGGTCCGTATATAATATTAAAACCTGTATTTTTTTTAACTTCATGGGAGGATACCCCCGAAGCTCCCAGTTGGGGGAGTATCAATGTCCGATGGTTTACTATTTTTTCTAAGGAACATATTTTTATTTTATCACAGAGTTCTTTTGTTCCAAATGTTCCTTTTCCTGCTGCACACCAAACATTGACACCTTTAGTATCTAACACGACTAACCAGAGATCTAACCCATCTAGATCTTTGCGAAGTGTGTCAAATGTTAATTTATAGTTTGCCGTAACAAGTACCACGCTATTCTGATCGGGATTTCCAATAGCATAAAGTCCTGGCTCTATAGAATAGTTTGTTCTGCCAATTCCACAACGTACTTTCAGAGTTCCAATGATGTCTTGGAATTTTAGTTCGGTGGATACCACAGGAACTGTTTTTTCTTCATTATCTATTTTTTTATACGATTTTATCCAGAGAAAATTATTAACATTTTGACACGAACATGGAGTTTTTTCCTCTGTTCTATTACAACAACAACCACTCATAATATTATCTTTCTTTTTTATTTTTTTGTAAAACGTAAAATTGCCAGGAATTTTTTATTAAAATTTCTGGCAATTTTGTTTTTTTGTAGCTTTTTATAAATTCAATTATTTTGAAGCTACGGATTTTTCCGTCTTTTCTATTTTTTCTTCAATAATCATATACATAAGACGGAAGCAGTCTTTACAAGCAAGGATTTTTCCAGTGCTTAGAGTAGCAATTTGGTTAGGCAAAAGCTCAATATGGCAGTAGCCACAGGAACCGTCTTCTACAGGGCTTAGAACAATGCGACTTCTTACTAGAACACGTTCGTATTGCTCTAGCATTTTGGCATCTTCACCTTGGAAGTCTTCTTTTTGTTTATTTCTGCGAATATGGGTTTCTGCAAGTTGGTTTTCAATTTTTTTTTGCTCTTTGATGGCGTCTTGTTTCATTGTATTCATTTCTTGTTCCATCGCGAGCATTTTTTGTTTAAATTCTTGATATTTCTTTTTGGCGGCATTATTTTGATCGATGCGTTCTTGAAGAGTAGATTTTAATCCTTCACTTTTTTGTTTAATCTGCTCAATTTGGGCTAATATCTCAGTACATTGCTGCATAGAAGCTATTTGATTAAGTTGTTCTTCAAGTTTAGTAATTTGAGCGTTATGTGTATCTACTTCAGATTGAAGGTCCAAGATTTTGTTGCTACGTCTTTTAATATCGTCTATCATTTGATTAGCTTGTTGGCGAACTTCTTGAATTTCTTGGTTTCGTTTTATGATTTTTTTAGGAAGTTTGTCTTTAGCATCTTTTAGTTGGAAAATTTCTTGATCAATTGACTGTAATTGTAATAATTTTTCGATGAGAGACACGTAATTTTTCCTAGCAAAAAAAAAGCAGGTCGCTGACCTGCTTCGCCAGTTTTTAGTAATTTCCGGAGCTTTCTAAAAATCCTTCCAAACGACGTGAACGTACAGGGTGTTGTAGTTTACGTACAGCTTTTGCTTCAATTTGGCGGACGCGCTCACGGGTAACATTAAATAGACGACCGACTTCTTCGAGGGTATACGTATAACCATCGCCAATTCCATAACGAAGTTTAATGATTTCTCGTTCTCGATATGTCAAAGTTTGCAATACTTTTTCAATGCGATCTTTTAACATTTCATGGGTGGCAGCAGTAACAGGAGATTCGGCCCCCTCGTCCTCAATAAAATCGCCAAAATATGAATCATCACTTTCACCAATAGGACGGTCTAAGGAAATTGGCAATCTAGCGATTTTCATTACCTTTTTAGTATCATCTATTGAAACACCTGTTGCATCTGCAATTTCTTCAATAGTTGGTTCACGGCCTTTTTTCTGTACTAATTTCTTAGACATATTCCGTAACTTACTCATGGTTTCTATCATGTGAACAGGTATTCGAATAGTACGAGCTTGTTCTGCAATAGATCGAGTGATTGCTTGGCGAATCCACCATGTTGCATACGTAGAGAATTTAAATCCTCTTCTATATTCGTATTTTTCAACTGCTTTCATTAAGCCTGTATTTCCTTCCTGAATTAAATCTAGGAAGGTTAAACCACGATTACGATATTTTTTTGCAATAGAAACAACAAGCCGTAAATTACCACTAGATAATCTTCGTTTCGCACTTTCATATTCTTCATAACGTTGAATCATTTGGCGAACGCGGCGGTGTAATTTTTCTGGGCTTTCATGTGTTTTTCGCATAAGCATTTCAAGTTCACGTTCAAGTTTATGGCATCGAGAGTGATTTTCTGTTTCATTTTGAAGATGTTGTAATTCTTTGAGACAATTTTGCATTTTTTCAGATATTTTTTCTAAGTCTTGCATCATGGGGCGAATTTTTTTTGTTTGTAATCCTAATTCTTCTAATAGAGTAACGCATTTTTTACGGCGAGAGCGAATTTTTTTTGCAAAACGTGTTCTTTCTATCGTTTTAGGCTGAGTTTTAAGATATTCTTCAAAATCAACAGCATTTTGTAATAATATTTTTTCTAGTGTTTGAAGATTTTGTTTTAATCGTGATTCTAAATCAGTTTTTTTTAAATTGATGCTACTATTTCCACGTAAAGTTCTATCAAAAGCTAATTCGCCATTTTCAACATCTTTTAAAATTCTAACAGAGGCTAAAACAGAAAGCTCAGACTCTAACACTTTTTTGCGAAATCTTTTACGAGTTAACTCGATTTTTTTGGCAAGTTTAATCTCTTCTTCCCGTGTTAATAATGGTATTTCTCCCATTTGAGTAAGATACATTCGTACGGGATCATCAATTTTATCTCCGAGATCGTCAATAAAATCTGAAGCAGTATCATTATTTTCTTCGTCTCGCAAATAGGCTGGTTCATCATCTACTAGTTGGATGCCATGATCGTCAAGTGTCATTAAAATATTATCGAGCTTTTCTGGATCATCAATTAAATCATTTACATCATCATAGGTCACAAAACCGCGTTGTCGCCCAGCTTGTACTACATTTCTTAAATCGGGCTCCAAATTAGCCATGTTACGCAGCTCAGGATCCAAATTACTCATAAGAATTTAGTGCAAAGCCATATCGTTAAGATATGGAAAAATGCACACTCCTTTTAGTTGTTGAC
The DNA here is from genome assembly GCA_964585305.1 of uncultured Planctomycetota bacterium. Taxonomy (GTDB): domain Bacteria; phylum Planctomycetota; class Uabimicrobiia; order Uabimicrobiales; family JABWCH01; genus CAZPDM01. Next base: position 17,171 of record CAZPDM010000011.1, read on the forward strand.
AGAGATTTTTTCCTGCCACGAAATTGGGCGATGAAATTGAAACAGAAAAAATTCGAGCTGAACATACAGCTAGGAACGAACTTTTCCTATTTTAACAAATACAAATAGAAAAAATTCGTATCTAACTCTTTTAGCAATAAAATGTTGTACGAATTTTTCCATGAAGATAAAGTTTATCATTGTTAGTAGCAATTCTCTTGACAAATTCAATCAAAAGTAATTTGCTATCTAAATTATAAGGTAAAATATTGCAATATGCAAATTTAGTAGGGCTTAGATTTTATAAATTGTTGATATTTTTTACACTCTAGTTGAGTATCCCTCATAATTTGCATTTTTAGTTCAAAATCTTCTGGATGTGCTTCTTTATACATCTGATTTAGGTATGCTAACCTTTTGCGATGTTTTAGTTTATACAAACCTTTAAAGATTAAGTCAAGTCTTTGTTGAATAAACTGGAGTTTATGCTCTATTCCATAGGCAGCATCATCGTTGCCAGCTCCGCTTTCAAAATAACTGGCCCAATGTAAATCAATTAAGATAGCAGATAAAGAAGGATCAACCCGAGGGGCAATTGTTTCAATAGCAATGGGAATTCCATTTTCTAAATCTTGAGCAATTTCTTGAGCAAGTTTTTTCATAGATTCATCTTGGAAGTCTTCTACAGGGTAATTTTCAAAAATAAATTGTTGAAAGTTAGAATAGTGCAACAAAACCCAAATCAAAAATTTTTCATCCAATGCTAAAAATTGTTTATATTGCTCTGCAACAGAATTATTGGGTATATTTTTTTCAATTTTTTTGGGCGTGAGCTGTTGTAAAAGTCTTTCTTTAGAAATTTGGAAAATTTCAGCAACTTTTTGTAAAGCTAAATCTTGGGTAATAGAATCTGGAATTTCTTTTACTACTTTTAATATTTCTTCGACAGCATATCTTTGGCTGGAGATTTCTTTCATATTATATTTGCGAGAAATATTGCTAATTTGAAAATCCCAGAAATCTTTAGCATGTTCCAACAAGTTTCCAAATGCTATAGAACCCTTTTCAACTAAAAAATCTGAAGGATCTACCTTATCTGGCAAAGCTACAACATGCACCATAATTTGTTGTTTAAGTAAAGGAGATAAAGAACGGCTGCTGGCTTTTTGTCCAGCATCATCTCCATCATATACCAAAATAACATCTTTAGTATGTCGTTGTAAAATTTGTATATGATTTGTGCTTAAAGATGTTCCTAGTGTAGCAATTGCTTCCTCAAAACCATACTGGTGTGCAATAATTAAATCAAAATAGCCTTCTACAATAAGAATTCGATGCCCATTTCTCCAATGTTTTTTTGCAAAGTTCATTCCATATAAAATTTTACTTTTATGAAACATTGGAGTTTCTGGGGAATTCAAATATTTAGGTTCTTCTCCAGATAATGTACGCCCACCAAAAGCAATAACTTCTCCATTTATGTTAAAAATGGGAAAAATTAGTCGATCTCGAAAGCGATCATTATACCCACGATCATTATTTTGACTTTTGTTACAGAGTCCAACATCTATAAGCTCTTCTTTTGTAAATCCTTCTTTTATTGCTGTTTTAGAAAGATCGTCCCAAGAATTTTTTGCATATCCAATTTTAAATTTTTCTATAGATTCGGCAGAAACCCCCCGGCTAAGAGCATATTTTAGTGCCCGTTGTTCAGGTTCTGTTTTAAGTTGTTGCTGAAAATAATAAGATGCCCAATCTAAAATTTTTGCTAAACGTTTATAATACTTAGATTCTTCATCATCTTGGATGCTAACAGGGATATTATATCGTTGTGCTAACTCAAGTGCTGCTTCTGAAAAAGAAGCGTCTCTCATTTTCATGACAAATTGGAAGACATCCCCATATTCACCACATCCAAAACATTTATAAAAACCTTTTTGGCGACTTACATGAAAAGAAGGCGTTTTTTCCGCATGGAAAGGGCAAAGTCCAGTATGATCTGCTCCTGTTACTTTTAAATGCACTATTTCTGAAATAATATCTACAATATCAGCTGCCTGTCGGATTTGAGCGATTGTTTCAGGAGAAAAATGATAGTTCATTATAAAACGCTTTCTTATTTTTTCATGACTGGCAAAATAATTCAAGGAAAAAAAAGCTATCTGGAATCCCAGATAGCTTTTATAGATTTTGCGAAAAAATACAGACAATTAGAAATGGTTAAAAAGGCTATTTGTTTTTGGTTTTCTTAACCATTAGCATAGTAGGATACCAATCCCACATAAGATAGTTTTTACCATCTCGTACGAAGAAAGACATCATATTAGTATTGCTTGTATTGATTTCTGTGATACCTAAGTTTTTGACAGAGGTTACTTCACCAATATCAATTGCAGCATTACCATTTTTGTCTTGCCATACAGATAGAGTATCAAGTTCGGCGTCTGTAAGTTTCTTATCGCCATTTTTATCTAAGGTTGAAAGTTGTTCATATCCGTTTACATAACCTTTAGCATCACCAAATAGGCAGTTTCCACTTGCTTTTTCGCCAATGCCAGGGACGTAGGATAAGAGCAATCCATCATTTGGTCCAACCCATTCGATTGCTTCATCAAAACCATCACCATTGATGTCAAATTCAACCCATTTTGTAGCATTTTTATTCGCTGCATGTGGGAGCCATTCGCCACCAGAGGCTTCTAGTTTTTGATCGCCATCCAAATCTAAAACGATAGGGGTGGTTGTATCATAAGCATAAATGTTGTATCGGACGCCATTACTGGTGGTAATTTCAATTTCATCGGTTGCTGAATAGTCATTAGTACCAGTACCAGCAGCAGTAGAACGACCAGCATAGAATCTCAAAGTTTGGGTTGTAGTACCATTTGCATTTAAATTGGCATCAAGATCGCCGTCATAAGCTGTAGATCTTTCTATTTCACGGCCAAACCAATCATAGTAGGCAACTGTATTATAGGGGTCGCTACTATTGCAAAGGGAATTTGTAAAAACTTCGGAACTTTGTGGGAAATTGTTGTAGAAGCCGCTTAATTCGCTCTTAAGAGCGTTTAAATTTTGATCGGCACTCCAGAATGCTGTAAAAACTGTAAAATTGCCGTCAAAATCCCAGCCATTAGCAGTATAATGAGTAGTACTATATTCTTCTGTACTGCTGGCAATTTGTTGTAAAGTAGCCAATTTGTTGAAAATACTGGCTATACTAATGCCTTTGAAGTAATTACCAACAACACGGATGGATACGGCGGTACCTACATCTGCTTCTTTAAAAGGACGGTCTAAGGAGGCGTTGATATTTACTTCTTGAGCTGCTAACATTGTAGACAGCATAAGTAAGAAAATAATATATTTTTTCATCTCAAAACTCCTTATAAGATATAAACTATATGAAAAAAGCTACCTGGGAAAAAACAGAACCAGATAGCTTTTAAGCTCATTTAAATATCCTGAATAAATTCATCAAGAATTATTTGATGAGTAATGTAGCAGGATGCCAATCCCACATTAGATATTCTGTTCCATCTTTAATAAAAGAGGAAATCATATTTTCGTGGGTAACTTTGATTTCAGTAATGCCTAATTCTTTGACGCATGCAATTTCGCCTTCATCAGCAAGAGCATTACCATTTTTGTCTTGCCATACAGATAAAGTAGCAAGTTCTTCTCCCATAATTTTGCCATCTTTATTGGCATCTAGGAGAGCAAGTTTTTCATATCCATTATTCATACCTGTGGCATTACCAAATAGATGTTTTCCTGTTACTTTTTCTTCAGGATTATAGACAACTAATAAGCCGTCATTGGCACCAACCCATTCAACTAATTCATTGAAACCATCACCATTCATATCAAATTCTACTAGGTTGAGGCCTTCAATTAAAGCATGAGGTAAGTACTGGCCATTAGAGGCTTCTAGTTTTCCATCACCATTCATATCTAACACAAGTGGAGTAGTGGTATCATACGCAAAAATGGTATATTTATTACCATTGTCTAAAGTAATTTCTACTTCATCAGTTTGTGTATAATTTGCATCTCCGGCTGCTGTATTGCGGCCAGCATAGAAACGAAGACTGGTATTATTGATTTGGCCATTTTTAGCTAAAGTTGCATCAAGATCTGAATTTGAACTGGCACTTCTTTGAATTTCATTACCATACCAATCATAGTATGCAATAGTGTTTGCAGGATCGCTACTATTTGTAATGGAATTGGTAAAAATTTCAGAACTTTGTGGGAAAGTATTGTAATATTTGCTAAGTTCGGATCTTAAAGCACTTAGATCTTGGCTGGCACTCCAGAAAGTTGAGCCATAATAGAAACCTTCAGCACTTTGAGCACTCCAATTATGTGTGATGTTATATTCATCACTTGCACTACCAATTTGTTGAAGTGTAACTAATCTGTTTAGGATATTAGCAATGCCAAATCCTTTAAAATAATTACCAACAATGCGAATAGAAAGTGCTGGACCCATACCTGTTTGTTGGACGGGTTTATCAAGCGAACCAGTTACGTTAATTTCTTGTGCGGCTAGCATACTGGCAGCCAAAATGAGAATGATAATATATTTTATCATTGTAAATCCTCCTAAAGTTTAAAACCTATATATCATCTTTATTGATTAAATCAATAAAGGTTAAACTTAAAAGGTTAGACTTAACCTATATCAATTTTTATTTTACTTCTCAAGCTATATCTTTGCAAGACTTTTTTTTATTTTTTTTTGAAAAAAAATAAAAAAAGTTTTTAACATACTTATAATTAAATAGTTAAAAACTAATAATTTTAGTTAAAAAAATATAGAGAAGTCAATCATTCCTTGTTTATATCAATTTTTTAAAAAAAGGATTTATATGAATTTATGGGATTTAAGTATTACAGAATTGCAAATTTTATTACAAAAGCATAAAATTTCATCTGTAGAAATAGTAACAACATTTTTACAAAGAATTTCTCAATTAGATTCGCAGATCAAAGCATTTCTGAATGTTTGTGAAGAGTCCGCTTTAATCGAAGCCAAAAATTCTGATCAACGTAGAAAACAAAATCAAGAACTCAGCAGTTTAGATGGAATTCCAATTGCAATAAAAGACAATATTATTACAAAAGGAATTCAAACTACTTGTGCATCTCAGATTTTAGCTAATTTTATCCCAATTTACAATAGCCATGTTATTGAAGAAATTCAAAAAAATGGAGGGATAATTTTAGGAAAAACAAATATGGATGAGTTTGCTATGGGAGCATCTTGCGAAAGTTCAGCTTTTTTCTCATGTCATAATCCATGGAATTTAAAATATTCTCCTGGCGGATCTAGTGGTGGTTCTGCAGCGTGTGTATCGGCTAAAATGTGCCCTATTGCATTGGGATCAGACACTGGTGGTTCAGTTCGCCAACCCGCAGCTTTATGCGGAGTTTTAGGACTTAAACCAACCTATGGAAGAATAAGCAGATTTGGATTAGTTGCCTTTGCCAGCAGCTTGGACCAAATTGGAATTCTTGCTCAAACATCTTTCGATATTGCAATGCTATTACAAATTATTGCAACTCCTGATTCTCGCGATAGTACACAGAGTCAGCTACAGCCGCCAAATTTTTTAAATAAATTTGGAAAAATTTTTCCTAAAAAGCTAAAAATTGGAATCCCAGAACAATATTGGCAAGAAAATGGAATATATGAAGAAGTTTATAGAGCTTGCCAACAATCAATTGAAATATGGAAAAATCTTGGAGCTGAGATTATTCCTATTTCTCTTCCACATACCAGTTATGCTATTGAAACATACTATATTATTGCGATGGCTGAAGCAAGTAGTAATCTTAGTCGCTATGATGGTGTTCGTTACGGAATGCGTACAATAAATCAAACCAATTTCTCTCAAGAGATAAACACCAATTTAAAAAATATTCACAATAATTTAGATGAACTATATTCCTTAACCCGAGGAAAAGGTTTTGGAAAAGAAGTTAAACGTCGCATTTTACTTGGAACATATTCCTTATCAGAAGGATACTATGATTCCTATTACAACAAAGCACTTCAGACAAGAACAATTATTCGAGAAGAAATTTCTCAAGCACTTAAAGAGCTTGACATGATTTTAACACCAACTTCTCCCATCCCATCCTTTCGTTTGGGAGAAAAAATAAATTCGCCTCTTTCTATGTACCTTTGCGATATTTTTACAGTGCCTTTTAGTTTAAGTGGGCATCCTGCTATATCTATTCCCATAGGATTAACTAAAAATGGTTTGCCGATAGGTATTCAAATCGTCAGTAAGTATTGGGAAGAAGATTCATTATTGGCTTATACTAATTTTTTTGAACAATATTCAAGTTATATTGGAAAATCTATATAATCCAACCGCCAAAATCGTTATTACTGGCTATTTCTGCCAGGTAAAACGATTTTGGCGGTTGAGAAACATAATCAATTTTCTCCATTTTGGGAGCCATTTTCTGGGTTGTGTGTACTATCATGCCAAAGTTTTCTTAATATTTTTTCTACATCTGTATCGGACATATTAGGCATTTCTATATTTTTCAAATCTTCTAATGGAATTTGGGAATTTGTATCTTTAGTAGCAACTTTAGGGACAGCTTTTGCTACTAGATTAGGAGACTTTTGTATGAGAAATTCAGATAAAGTAGCAATTGTAGTATATTCAAAAAGATTTCGCAAAGTTACTGACATATTTAGTTTTTCTTGTATCTGTGCCATAACTTGAGTCAAATTTAGAGAATTTCCACCCAAACTAAAAAAGGTATCATAAATACTTATTTGTGTAATTCCCAATACCTCTTTCCAAATCTCAAGTAACTGAGATTCAATAGCATTACGAGGTTCATGATCTTTTTCGTGTTCCATACTTTTGGGATCAGGTAATGATTTTCTGTCTATTTTTCCATTGCTTGTAAGTGGGAATTGTTCTAGGAATGCCCAGGCTTTAGGAATCATATAATCAGGTAATTTAGCTTTTAAAAATTCTTGTATTTGGGTAGAATCTAAATTATATTTTTCTTTGAGAACAACATATCCTACAAGGTATTTTTCGTTTTGCTGTCGAGTTTTTGCAACTACTAAAGCTTGTTGAATATGCGGATGTTGTAAAAGTAAGGATTCGATTTCGCCAGGTTCAATGCGGAATCCAAGGATCTTAAGTTGTTGATCTTTTCTTCCCAAAAATTCCATATTGCCATCACTACGATATCTCGCACGATCTCCTGTTGCATACATTCTCTTTCCTGGAGTTAGATGAAATGGATCGGGAATATATTTTTGGGCAGTAAGTTCTGAATCATTTACATAACCTAATGCAAGGCAATTGTCCCCAATATACAAATCTCCGGGAATATCTGGTGGGCATAAATTAAGATTTTCATCAAGAATATAATATCGGGCATTACTAATAGGTTTTCCATAAGGAATACTTACCGCATTATTACTTCGGATTTCTTGGTGGACAATATAATAGTTTGACCAGATTGTAGCTTCTGTCGCACCGCCTAAACTGACTACCTGAGCTAAAGGGAAATAATACCGTATTGTAGAAGGCATAGAAACGGGAATCCAATCTCCACTTAAAAGAACTAATCGTAAAGTTCTTAAAACAGTTGGAGAAGTTTCATTTGCTAAAAGAGGGAAAAGTTGGCCTAATGCTGCTGGGGCAGAATCCCAAATTGTAATAGGTTTATTTACTAAAAGTTCTACAAGACATTCTGGATTTTCCAAATCACTACGTTGTGCAATATGAATACTTGCGCCTGCTGCTAATGTTCCAAAAATATCATAAACAGAAAGATCAAAACAAATAGAAGTTACAAATAAAAGACAATCTTCTTCTATAATTTTTAAAGTTGTGTTTATCCAGTTTAAAACATTAATGACAGGGCGATGTTGCACCATAACACCTTTAGGAGAACCTGATGATCCAGATGTAAAGATGATATAGGCTAAATCATCGGGAGTAATATTGTTTTCTAAATTTTGATTCGAAAATTTTTGCCAATCTTCAGGAATAAGTAAAGTGATATAGGAAGGAAAATATACTTGTTGTTTACGAAAGGCTAATCTTTGACAATTATTTTCATCTAAACATATAAAAGTTAAATTGGGAATAGAAGATAAATTAGGAGAATTTATCTTTTCGTTTGTAGTATTTGGTGTCATCTCTGCTAAAACTGGTAGCTGTCCGCATAGTGTTATTACAACGTTAATTTGCAAATGATTTAAAATCCAGGAAATGCGATCTTTAGGATAAAAAGTTTCTAGTGGAATATAAGCCGCTCCTGCTTTTAAAATAGAAAGAACAGCTTGGATCATTTCGGGGGATCGTTCTACATATACAGCAACTTTATCTCCTCTTCCAATTCCTAGATTTTTCAAACAATGCGCAAGTTGGTTACTTCGCTCGTTAAGTTCTCTATAAGTCCAAATTGTACTTCCAAAATAAATGGCAATATTTTCTGGTTTTTTATGTGCAGAGCGTTCAAAAAGAGCAGGAATAGTAATATTTGGAATTATGTTAGAAGTATTGTTCCAAGCTTGTAATTTTTGTATGCCTTGTTCGTTTAATAATGAAAAGTCTTGGATATTTTGATCAATATGATCAAGCATATTTTGCAAGATATAAATAAAATTATCCGCAAAACGTTGTATCGTGGTTTTATCAAAAATATCAGAGTTATATTCTATTGTCCCTATCATTCCATTAGGATGATCTCTCAAACTTGTTAATATATCAAAACGGGATGTGTCAATATCTAAAGAAATAGGTGTTATAAACTCTACGTCAGAAAGAGAGAAGGTGTCTTGAAGTTGTGGTAGGACAACAAACATGACATTAAATAAGGGAGTTTGACTAGGGTTGCGAACAAGAGATAAATTTTCAATAAGCATTTCGAAAGGCAAATGTCGATATTGATATGCTTCGAGAGTAGTTTCTCGGATTCGATAAAGTAATTCTCTCCAAGTTAAGCCAAGGCTATTTGGACTGGGTGTGAGATTGCATCGTAAAACCAATGTATTAACGAAGCTGCCAATAATTGGTTCAAATTCTGGTAAATCACGCGTGCTAATAGGCGTTCCAATAATAATATCATCTTGTAAACTATATCGTTGCAAAAGTACAGTAAATGCAGCCAGCATAGACATAAAAAGCGTAGTATTATGACGCTGGCTAAATTGTTGCAGTCGTCCGCGAATTTGCTGAGAAATATTAAATTGGATTTTTTTTCCTTGGAATCGATAGACATTAGGTCTGCGAAAATCTGTAGGAAAATTGATTCCATTTGGCGCATCTTGAAGTTTATTTTTCCAGTACTCTAAATGTTGTTGTAAAATTTCTCCAGAAAGAAACTTTTGCTGCCATATACTAAAATCTTGATAATTAAAAGCAATAGGAGGAAATTGAGGTTGTTGATCTTTTTGAAAAACTTTGTATACTTCTGCTAATTCCTTTAATAAAATTTCTAATGAACCATCTAGCGCGATATGATGACTTACTAATAAAAGATAGCTATCTTTTTCTGTAACAATTGCTAGAGTTCCTTGTAATAATACATCATTAGAAAAATCAAAATTTTTTCTTGCGTTTTCTTTTAAAGAGTTCAGAATTTTAAAATGTGGTACTGAGTTAAGTTTATCTTCTTCGTTTGATTTTGTGAAGTTAGAAAAATTATATTCTTCTGTGTCATTTAAAGAAAATCTTGTAACCTTCCATGGGCAAATTTCTTGAGGTTTAACATATTGTACAAGACCTTCTGGAGTCATTTCTAATCTTGTGGAAAAAATAGAATGACGTTGTACAATATAGTTTAGGCTTCGTTGTAAGGCTAGTTTATTGAGATTGCCTAAGATATGGAATACTCTAACAATGTTATAGCTAGGATTATTAGGTTGTAATTGTTGCAAAAACCAGAGTCGTTTTTGAGCAAATGATGCGGGAATTTTTTCATTTTCTTTTACCTTTGTTAGGGGAGGAAAATGGAAAATTTTTTGAGTATGTTGATGAATTTGTCGCGCTAGACTTTCGATAGTAGGATGTTCAAATATAGTTCGCAAAGGAAGTTCTGTACCAAAGACACGACGGATACGGCTGAGAACTTGAGTGATAAGCAAAGAATGCCCACCCAGATCAAAAAAGTTGTCTTCTCTAAAAACAATAGGCTTATTTAATATTTGTTTGAAGATGTTAGAAAGGGTTTCTTCTATAGGATTTCGCGCAAGTGATAAATTATGTTCTATTATATTGTAAGGTATAGGTAATGCCTGTCGGTTGATTTTTCCTCCTGGTAAATAAGGCATTCGAGGTAAAAGAATTATCTCTTTTGGAATCATGTATTCTGGTAAATGTTGTCGTAAAAATTCTTTTGCATAAACTTGCGAAAATTCAGCAGAGGAAGATGTAATATATGCTAACAGTTGCTCTGGGTTGTTAGGATTCAAAATGACAATAGCTTCTTGAACGTTAAAAAATTTCTTAATATTTTCTTCAATTTCAATAGGATCAATGCGAAGTCCATGAATCTTAATTTGAGAATCTTTACGTCCTAAGAATTGATAAGTTTCATCACTTTGAATTCTTCCTTGATCTCCTGTTCGATATACATTAAAAAAATCCTGTGCTATATCATTTTCTTTGTGAAATAGGTTATGTAAGAAAGTTTTTTTATTGAGTATATGATTGTTATAGTATCCTAAAGAAAGATATGGAGTTCTAATATAAATTTCACCCAGTTCTCCGGGGGCACATATTTCTCCAAAAGTATTAAGAATTATTCCCGTTACACCAGGCATTGGTTTTCCAACAGGAATATATCCACGTGCTATATCTTCTTGCTGGACAATATGGAAAAATTTTACAAGATTTGTTTCTGTTGCTCCATAGAGGTTTACAAGTTGAACATGATTACCCACTTTTTTATACCAAGTATCAACATCTTGCACAGAGACGATTTCTCCAGCCATCAGGCAAAATCGCATATCTAAAAATTTGTGATTTCCTCCATGGTGAAGCAATGCAGCCCATAGCGATGGGACACAATGTAAAATATTGATATGCTGGTTTTCTAGCCATTCTGCAAGTCGTTCCATGTCAAAGATAATATTATCATCTTTAGGAATTACAACGGTTCCTCCGGAACAAAGAGGCGCAAGAACATCTCGTAACAATACATCAACAGATGGCATTGTTAATTGTGCAACACGACATCCTGACGATATATTCAATCCTTCAATTTCAAATTTTAAAAAATGGGATAAACCTAATGATTGTCCTAAAATTGCCTTGGGATCTGCCGTTGATCCAGAAGTAAAATATAAATAACATGCTTTTCGTGATAAATATTCTGAAGGAATGGATAAATCAGAATCCGGTAAATTTTGCCAATCTTCTACTTGTATAATCTGTGATGAATTCTCTAATCTTTGATTAAGAGTTATAGCTAAGTCTTTTGTAAAAGGATCGCATAGCATTGTATCAGGATGTACAATATTTAGCATTTCAAATATTTTTTCTTGTGGAAAATTTGCATGAAGTGGCATAAAAATTTTGCCAGCTTTTAAACAGGCTATCAAAGCCATAGCTAAAATAGCACGATCTTGGACAAGAACAGCAATAATGTTATTATGACTATTGCAAGTAAGTAAACATTGTGCGATTTGATTTGTTCTATGATTTATTTCCTGATATGTAAAGTAAATTTCTCCATATTGAAGTGCAGAATAAGAGTGATACTTTTTAAAAGAATCTTTCAACCATTCCAATACATGTCCACCATCTAATTGGATTTGGGGATGAGGATGAAAAGATACTTGATTTAAATCTAACGATATTTTTTCCTCAAAATTTCTTTTCGTATTAGAAATTTCTTCCAAAGTTTGGAGGGGAATTTGATCTATATTTTTCAATGGAAAGTCTATCAAGTTTTTTAACAAAATTGAGAATTGATGCAGCCAATTTTGTATAGTTTCCAAACGAAATAATTGCTTATTATATACCATATCCAGTTGGATAATGGGATTTTGAGTATACACATAGAGAGTAAGATCGAATTTGGACCATTGTTCTAATAGAGGTAAAGTTTTTCCTTTTAATCCAGGTATTTCAAGGATTTGTTCGGAAAAATTCATATAATTAAACATTACTTGAAACAATGGTGTGGTCGCTAAATTTCGTTCGGGCTGTAAAATTGCTACCAGTTTTTCATAAGGAATATCTTGGTTGCTGTAGGAATCTAAAGTAAGTTCTCTTACATGTTGTAAGAGCTGTTCGAATCCCGTTTCTTCGGATATTTTAATTCTTAGGACTAATGTATTAACAAAAAAGCCAATAAGATTTTGAACTTCATGGTGCTGGCGTCCTGCAATAGGGCTACCAATAATGATTTCATTTTGAGAATTTAAACGATGGAGAAATATAGAAAATCCTGCCAGCAAAGTCATATATAAAGTGCAGCTGTTTTTTATGCTAAATTCTCTTAGTTTTTGACTAAGTTCATTATTTAAATTTAAGCTAATTCGATTTCCTAAAAAGTTTTGTGCAGATGAACGTTGGTAGTCTAAAGGCAACATATTTTGAGGAAGCGAACCCGAAAGTTGTTTTTGCCAGTATATGATTTGTCTTTGTGCTTCGGAAGATTGTAGCCATTCTTGTTGCCAGGCAGCAAAATCTCCGTATTGGATTGGCAACATAGGGAGTATATCAATGATATTTTTGTTTTCTTCTAAAGAGTTCTTGCATAATTCTTGATATATTTGTACTACTTCTTGAAATAAAATTTCTAATGACCAACCATCGCAAATAATATGATGGATGGTAACAACCAGATCATAAATATTATTTCCCAAATTTAATAAGTGTAATCGTAATAAAGGTCCTTGGCTAAGATTAAAGGGATGAGAATTTTCTTGGAGGATAACAAATTTTCGCTGCTGTTCTTTTTCTATTTCTGCCAAACGACTTAAATCGCTATATCTTAATTTAATGAATGTGCTAGGGTTAATATGAGCATAAGGAACTTCATCAGAAGAAATTGTTATTCTTAAAATATTTTGATATTCCGCAACTATTTGAAAAGCTTTTTCTAGATAATTGTAATGAATATGTCCTTCTAGTCGTAAAATACCTGGCATGTTATATGCTGAGCTATTTAGATCAAGCTGTTGCAAAAAATATAAACGTTGTTGTCCAGAAGACAATGGCCAAGCTTGAACATCTTTTGGTAATCTAACAATATTTAAGTTTTTTGTATCTTTTCTATTTTTAATAACATGATGTACAAAATCTTGAAAATTAGGATGCTCCAGTAAAAGACGTAAAGAAATATCATACTGTAAAATTTTTTTTAATTCCGCAAGGAACTGAGTTGCTAAGAGTGAATGTCCACCAGATTCAAAAAAGTTTTCTTGTTGAGTAGAGACTGTTCTTCCCAAGATTTTTTGCCATACAATGGCTACTATTTCTGAAATAGGACTTCCTAAGAAATTTTGCATTTCTGAATGATTTTGAGATAGAGTATCCGCTCCAATTGTTTTATGTATATCCAAATTCATATAAAACTTTTTAGGATCCGGAAGATTGTGTACATCACATTTTCCGTGTGTAGTTAATGGTATTTTAGGAATAGTAATAAACCATGTAGGAATCATATATTCTGGCAATTTTGAACGTAAAAAATGAAGTAGTTCTTGTTGTAACTTTTTAATCTCCTCTATATCAGAATATGGTTGTTTAGAAACAATGTATGCAACAAGTTTTTTATCTTGAGTTTTTTCATCGCATTGAACAATCACTATGCAATCTTCTATACTAGTATTCTCACATATAGCAGCAGAAATTTCTCCTAATTCTACACGAAATCCTCGAATTTTAACTTGTTGATCTCTGCGGCCTAAGTACTCTATATCTCCATTAGATAAATATCTTCCAATATCTCCAGATTTATATAATCTTGCACTATTTTTCTTGGAAAATGGGTTTGGAATAAATCGTTCTGCTGTCAATTCTGGCCGATTCCAATATCCGCGACTTAATCCGCTTCCACCAACATATAATTCTCCAATAACATTATAAGGAACTAAATTAAGATTATCATCGAGTAAATATAATTCGAGATCGTCTAAAGGTTGACCGATGTAGCTTGGAATATTATTAGGTTGTTCTACGTCCTGTTTTGTAATACGACGGTATGTAACATGGACTGTGGTTTCTGTGATACCATACATATTGATCAATTTTGGAAAGTTATCATCAAAGTTTTTTATCCAAGGTTTTAAAATATGCAAATCTAAAGCTTCCCCACCGAATATAATCGTACGTAAGAATAATGATTGGACTTCAATATTTTTTTCAATATGTTCAACCACCACGTTAGATAATTGTCGAAAAGCTGAAGGAGTTTGATTGAGAATAGTTGTGTGTTTTTGATGCAATAATTTGTAAAATTTTTCAGCATCACGAGTAGTAGAATATGAAACTAAAATAAGAGTACCACCATAAAATAAAGCACCCCAAATCTCCCATACTGAAAAATCAAAAGCGCAAGAATGAAACATAATATGAGTATCATGGGAATTAAATTGAAATTTTTCTTGGGTAGATAAAAATAATCGTACTACATTTGCATGGCTGATAGGGACGCCTTTAGGCTTGCCTGTTGATCCTGAAGTATATATCATATAGGCAAGATTTTCAGGAATTGCTAGGTTTTTGGGGGTAATAGAGGAATAATTTTCTAATTCTACATCTTCCCAATAAACATAACTATTAGAATTTTTTTCTGAAAAATAAGTAGAAAAATTTATCGAAGTTTTGTTAGCTAAACTATGTGATGTAATTAAAAATGGTGTATTTAAATCCGAAAGAATATGCTGAATACGTTCTTTAGGATAACACGGATCTATTGGAATATATGCAGCACCAGCTTTTAATATTCCTAAAATACTGATGATTAGTTCTGGGGAACGATCTAAAAAAATAACAACAAAGTTTTCAGGGCCAATATTCTTTTCTCGTAGAAAATTAGCTAATTGATTTGCTTTTTGATTTAATTGATAATATGTTATTTTTCTGTTTTGAGTTGAGGTGCAAAATTCTAATGTTTCTTCGCAATCTAATGCTATATTTTCAGGATATTCTAAAGCAGCCTTTTCAAAAATTCCATGTATTGTTTCTGCTACTTCAAAGTAAGATTTTGCAGTTCCTAATGCTAAAATTCGTTTTCGTTCTTCTTGTTCTAATAAATCAATTTCAGAAATATGTTGTTTGGGATCCGCGATAATACTTTTAATCAATATTTTAAAATGACGTGCAAAGTTTTCCATCATGTTAGAGTCAAATAACTCTTGACGATATTCAATATTGATATAGAAATCTAAAGAAGAGTCTTTGCAACCATCTAAAGTGCTTGATTCTAAGTATGGGCTAACTGCACTGATTGTCATATCAAATTTTGCTAACTTAGAATATTCTGGAAGCAATAGTGCAGCGTTTTGTTGGAATTCTTTATTCTTTAAATTTATTTCATCAGAAAAAGGAGAAACATGAAGTTTAATATCTCCCCAATTAAAATCTTGCTTTTTAGCTTCATGCAAAACAAACATAATATTAAAAAAAGGAGTTTTACCTGGAATGCGTTCCGGTTGCAAATATTCGACTAGTTTAGTAAATGGAATATCTTGGTGACTTAAAGCATCGATAACAGTTTGACGGACTTGCAATAAAAATTCAAAGAAAGTTTGATTTTGATTGATTTTATTTCGTATAGGTAATGTATTTGTAAATAGGCCAATCAAATTTTCCAATTCTGGGCGGGAACGCTGGCTAATTGCGGTTCCAATAATTAAATCATCTTGTTTATTGTGGAGATAAAAGCAAATATTAAATAGTGATAAAAGAACCGTAAATAATGTAGTTTGTGCATTGTTGGCTATTTTACGAAGTTCAAAATATTCAGAAGAAGAAAGTTTGATAATACAATTTTTAATCAAAAAATGTTGAGTGTTCTCATCTAAAAAAATATTTTTAGAAACAGGGTTACTGCCGATATTACATTCAAATTCCCAACTATGTTTTGCATTGGTTAATTGTTTTTTCCAATATTCAATAATCGAAGAAAAAGATTCCTGGGTATTAAGCTGCCTTTGCCAATATGCAAAATCACGATATTGGACAGTTAGATTAGGTAAGTTAATTTGTGTAGAGTGTTTAAGATTTTGATAAATATATCCCAAATCTCTCATCCAAATATCCATACTTTGAGCATCTGCTAAAATATGATGAACAATCAAAATAACTAAAAAATTGTCATCATTTTCTTGAAAAACTTGCATTTCCCAAAGAGGAGCTTTTTCTAAAGCATGTTTTTTCTTTATCTCATGGATATGAAGTTGAAATTTCCCTAATGCAGCTTTTATATTTTGTGTTTTTGTAAAAAATAAAGGTGGTTCTAATTTTGATAAAGTTGACAAGTATGGTTTATTTTCTTGCACTTCTATATATGATTTTAAAATTTGATGGCGTTCCATCAATTGAATAAGTGATTGAAATAGAATATTTTTATCAAGAGTCCCCTTAACCCACACATCTTGACGTATATAATATATCGGTTCACCTTCTAGTTGTTCTGCTAACCACAATTGCTCTTGCGGATATGATAAAGGAACCTTTATATCTGTTGGAATACTTGCTATTTCAGAAGTTTTAAAAGCCTCCATCTGAGACCGTAACTTTTGAAAAATTTCTAATTTTTTCTCAAATTTTTCCATATATGTTTCTCTACTTTTGACAGATGTCTTTTAAAAAAAGGTACTTTAAAAAAAGTACCTTTTTTGATTTAGTGGCTTAGTTTGCTATTTAAATACTCGATTGTTTCATCATGTGTACTAAAGTCCATTACTTTTTCGCTAATTTTCATTGCTTCGCGCATTGTAGTGTTTCGAATCATTTCTTTAACTTCTGGAAGAACACTTGAACTAACACTAAAATCTCTAAGTCCTAGCCCCATTAAAGGGACAATATATAAATCAGACGACATTTCTCCACACATACCAACTTTTATTCTATTATCGTAAGCAGCATCAATTGTACGTTTTATCAAACGTAATATAGCAGGATGAGCAGGTTTATACAATGGAGCAACACGGGGATTGATTCGATCTACTGCAAGTGTATATTGGATTAAATCATTTGTTCCAATAGAAAAAAAATCTACTTCTTTTGCTAATAAATCAGCAGTAATTGCTGCGGAAGGAATCTCAATCATAATTCCAACTTTTATATCATTATTAAATGCAATATGTTCTTTTCTAAGATCCATTTTTGTTTCTTCTAAGATTTCTTTTGCTCGTATTACCTCTTCAAGAGAAGAAATCATAGGAAACATAATATCTACATCCCCTAATAAAGAAGCTCTTAAAATAGCTCTAAGTTGTGTTTTAAAAATGTCCGTTTTTTCAAAACACAAACGAATTGATCGACATCCTAAAAAGGGATTTCGTTCCCCTTGAAAATCATTCAACCCAAAATCTTTATCCGCTCCAAAATCTAATGTTCGGATAATAATTTTTTTTCCACCTAAATATTGAATGGCTTTACGATATGTTTTAAAGTGTGTTTCTTCGTCAGGATTAGGACTATGAAGATAGATAAATTCTGTACGATACAATCCAATTCCTATAGCTCCATTAGATATAGCACTTGGAATTTCTTCAGGATCTTCTATATTTGAAAAAAGATTTATGCGATAGCCATCTAATGTTTCAACTGGCAAATCTTTGATTTTTTGAAGACGTTTTTTACGAATTTCCTCTTCAGCTTTAATATTCCAATATTTTTCAATAGTGGCTTCTTCTGGCGAAATGATAACATATCCGCTTCTGCCATCTACAATTGCTTTATCTCCATTACGAATTTGGATAGAAGCAGACCCTAAACCTACTACAGCAGGGATTCCACGTGTACGAGCTACAATTGCGGCATGAGAAGTCCGACCACCTAAATCTGTAACAAATGCTAATATTTTATTTAAGGGTAATGTCGCAGTTTCAGATGGTGTTAAATCCTTTGATACTAAAATTACTGGCTCTTTTAGTTGTTGAAGATCTTCACCTGTACTTCCCATAAGATGATTCAGTAATCTTTTTTGAATATCTACGAAATCCATTACACGTTCTTTTTGATATTCATTATCTAAAGAGCCAATCTGTTTTTGAATGTCTTCTAAAACCTGGCTGACTGCATATTCCGCATTGATTAGGTCGTTTTGTATTTTTCGTATAACTTCACTTTGAAGTAATGGGTCTACAATAATTAAGCGATGTCCTTGAAATATTACTACAACATCCGGCCGAAGATGCTGTGCATTATGTTCCAACTCTTCTAATTCTTGTATAGATCGATGAACAGCTTGCAAAAATCGTGCACGTTCGTTTTCAACTTGTGCAGGTGTAATGCTATGTTTAGGGATAAAAAACAAATGATTTTTTATTACCAATGTTTTTCCAATAGCAACTCCTGGTGAAACTGGTATCCCCCTTTTAACTTCCATATCATTCTCCGTGGTAATAACTTATATCTACCATAAAATATTCTCGTTATATTGAGAAAAAAAACATAGCAATGCTTCCATTGCAGCAGAAGCATCATCACCTGATGCGACAATGCTTAATTTTTCTTGATTTTCTGCACCTAATGTTAATAATTGAATGACACTTTTAGCATTACATGTTTTTCCATTTTTTATAAATTCGACTTGTGCTTTATATTTTTGCAAGAGTTGAACAATCAATGTAGCTGGTCGAATGTGTAATCCCGATGCCCATGTTATCGTAATTTCACCTTGAACTTGCATAAATAGGAATCTCCGGACACACAGAAAATTTTATTTGCAAATAAACGTTTATTAAGTCTTTAATAATAATGGTGTTAATTATTTTTTAGGAAAATAAAATTGCCATTTTTTCAAAAATACAATAAAAGATTTTGATCTTATATAAAAGGTATGTTGCTATGAAACAACATACCTTTTACTAGAAATATAAATTTTTAAAACCCAAAAATGGGTAAAGAAACTAATCGTTTTTCATTTTATCAACGATATTACCATAAGTTTCTTCTTCTTCATCGCCTTCCGCACGTTTGGGTTGGGCTTTTTTAATTCTATGGCTTTTCTTTTTTTCTTTTAGTTTTTGTAGTTGTTTTTCTACTTTATCCGCAACACTATCAATTGCTGCATTCCAAGTTTCCCCTTTAGAGGATGCTGTAATTGCAGAACCATGTTCTGGAGCAGCGAAAACATCTACTTTAAAATTCTCACTTTCTTTGTCAAGAATAATCTCTACTTTGCGCAATTTGCAGAATTTTTCAAACTTTTCAGCTTTTTCTTCTGCATATTTTTTTGTTTCGTCATTCGCGCTGGCAACTTTGGCAGTGATTGTTGTATTCAAGGAATTCTCCTTTCACTAAATCGCCCGAACGCTAAAAGTTTAGTTAAAAACATACTGGATAAATATAAACAAATTTTAAGTCCAGAATCAAGCAAAAAAACAAATTTCCTGATAGAATCAAAAAATTGTCAAAATTTTTTACCTAAAAAAAAACTAGGGGATAGTACCCCTAGTAAAATATTCGCATTTTAAAATTTTAGCGAATTTTAAGAAATTATTAAGAACTTTTGATTGCAAAAAATAAGTTAAAAAACTATTTTTTTGCTGGTTCTTTTTTTGCTGGTTCTTTTTTTTCTTTCTTTTCACCGCATCCGCAACCACCACACATAGTATTCTCCTTTAAAAAATAAAAATATATGAAAAATACCTCACATGAGGAATTTTTTTTCTAGAAACTAATTTTTTAAAAAAACAGAAAATTTTATATTAAATATAATATAACAAAAAATCAAAAATCTGTCAAGAAAAAACTAGCAAATAGATTGCAAAAAGTTTTAAAAAACAGTAAAATAAAAAAAATTTTGTATTGCAATATGCAATTAACTTAACACAAGGACACATTTTTAATGCAGTCATTATATGATAAAACAATTCATTGGACAATAAGTTCATTATTTATAGATAAATTTATTCATTTTGATATAACTTCTGTATTAGATAGTATATATGTTATTAAACGATCTCCTGTACGTACTGTAGCTTCTTTTATATGGCAAAAAGAAGAGTATATTTTAAAAATTTTTCACTATAAAGGTTGGGATTATATTAGAAAAAAAATCTATCCTAAACATTGGATAGAATGGCAAAATTTACAAAATTTAAGCCATAGTAAACTAGCTATCCCTGAAGTTGTTGCAATAGGAGATGGAAATACTCAAGGCTATCTTATTACAAAAAAGATTTCACACTCGTTTTCTTTAAAAGAGATTTGCCAAAAGGAAACTATTGCTTTTTCAGAACGCAGGCATTGGGCAAAAGAATTAGCATTTCTTGTGGCTCAATTACATAACAGTGGGTATATCCATAAAGATATACATACTGGAAATATTTTACTTGATAAAGAAAAGAAATTCTATCTTATAGATTTATACGAGATAAAAAAAGTATATTTTGGCAAACATTATTATTTAAAAAATTTGGCGCAATTGGCATTCACTTTTTTTAAATATTCTACTGCAAGTGATTGTTTATTTTTTCTTAAAGAATATCTAAAATTTTCCGTACTATTTACTAATAGTAATATAATGGAAATTTTTCAAAAAATACGTTACCTTTTTTGGGATTTTTATTTCAGTTTTATGAGAAAACGATCCCAACGTTGCTTAAAAGATAATAAATATTTCCAAATTTATAAACGTAATGGTTTTTTTGCTATTGGGCATAAAAATCAAGCAGAAACTAACCAAATTTGCCAAGATTTTGAATATTTAAAGAGTATTGCAACCGTCATTAAAAATTCTCGTTCCACTCTTGTATTTCAAACGCAGTATGGGATTGTAAAACAATATCATCGAAAAATGTGGCATATTTTTTTTAAAGATTTATTTCGCCCTTCGCGAGCTTATCGTGCATGGGTTAATGGATACCATTGTATAATCCGGAATATTCCTACTGCAAAGCCGTTATTTTTTGCTGAAAAACGTTGGGGATGTTTCACATTAAGTTCTTATATAGTAATGGAAGAAATCAAACCTAGATTGAGTTTAGATAAAGCAATTATTCAGCAACAAAATTTGGAAAAACGTCTCCAAATTTTGTATCAAGTAGGGCGATTAGTACGCCATTTACATCAGAGGGGACTAACCCATCGAGATTTAAAAAGCAGCAATATACTAATAGATGATAAAGATTCTATCTATATTATAGATTTAGATGGTCTTTCTGTAAATAATGCTCCTAGTAAACTTCGCAAAGAAAAAGATTTTCAAAGGCTACTTCGTAGTGTAAAAAATATTCCTTCTATTCAAGAAATGGATATTCAATCGTTGCTTGCAGGATATTATTTAAACTAGATGATTTCATCAATAGGTGTTTCTTCCAGCCAAAGATTATGAAGAAAGTTATATAGATTATCACTTACAGCAATTTTATATGGAGTAGGATTGAGACTTCTTAAATGATCTTCGCGAAATGATTTTAATTGCTCTATTACGAATTTTCTGCTTTCTTCAAGTGGAATAATAGGATATTTTCTATGCCCATCCCATACTAAATGGTGAAGTTTGCAAACTTTGCTTGGAATAATGTAAGCACGTTTTGATGCTTCAAAAGGATGGCGACAAAGTACTCGTTGCCCTGGTTGAGGTGAGGGTTCATCTGCAGACATCATCAAGTCAATAAGAGGGTAGCCTTCTTTGCCTATCAATCGATAGGCTTCCTTTTTTCCTGGAATTGTCATTTTAGATTTTTCTTGAGATAACTTAATGCGTTGATGATGGTTGATTTCTACTAATTTATATACTCCTCCCAAGGCAGGTTGCTTTTGACACGTTACTAAGTGTGTTCCTATTCCAAAAGTATCAATTTCGTGTCCTTGTTCTTTTAAAGAGTGCAGTGTTTCTTCGTTAATGTCATTGCTAGCAACAATATTTAATTTATACTGTTCAAATCCAAATTTTGTTAAAACTTCTTGAAAAATTTTACGACTTTCTTTAGAAAGGTAGGCTAAATCTCCAGAATCTAAGCGAATTCCGAGAGGTTTATATCCTAGCTTGAGTAATGCAATGGCTACACAAAGGTAGTTTGGAACACCAGATTTTAGTGTATCATAGGTATCCACAAGTCCAAGAAAAGCATTAGGAAAAGATTGTGCATACGCAACAAAAGCTGCTAATTCTCCGGTATGAGTATGAATGAATCCAATCTCTTGGCGAATTTTTTCTACCATTTCTACAAAATTACATAAAGAGCCGTCTTTAGCTTCAAATGTTTGTGTTGCTAAATCTTGAAATCCCATGAACGCACTAATAAAAGAGTGTGCGTGGGTTCCGCGAACAGGTATTCCAAATAATTTCCCTGCTAATACATTGCTTGTTGCATCAAAACCACCTAGATAACAATATTGCGATGCAGATACTCCGCCATCCGGACCCTGGGAACGTCGCAATCCAAACTCAAGTAGCACTTTATCCCAACCTGCAGCAAGCCTAAATCGTGCTGCGTTTGTAGCTGCTAAACTAGGATAGTTAATAAGATTAAGTAATGTTGTTTCTAGCAATTGACAAATAGCTAAAGGACCTTCAATTCTCAATAAAGGAACTCTAGGAAATACAAAACTTCCTTCTGGAACCGCATAAATACGAACTTTAGAACAATCTAAAGTCTTAAGCCAATCAAAAAAACTTGCATCACAATCACTTAAAGGAGCTTTTGTAATTCTTGGTTCCAAAGGATAAGAAATTGTTTGAAGATCTCCATTACTATCTAATATTTTATATCCATTCTCATTTTTTTCAATTACCCCTGCCTTGATTAACTTAGCAAATTCTTCCTGACAATAAGAGATATTTTGATAAATCCCATCTTTCAGATAATCAATATCTTCGTTGGTAATTCGAAAACTTTGTACAAAACGTAAAACTTCTTCTAATCCCGCAAAAACAGTAAATTCTCCTTGAAATGGATTTTTTCTAAAAAATAAATCAAAAACAGATTCTGCTTCATGAATACGATTTTTCCAGTAACCATAACACATGGTAAATTGATAAAGATCGGTAAGTAAGGGAGAAACTAAAGTATTTAAAGGATGCATATAAATTTTCCTTAGAAAAAAAGTAGTCTTTTTATAAAAATTAATTGTAATTGTATCAAGATATTTTTTTTTGTCAAAGATAATGTTTTCACAATTTTTCAGCTGAGTAAGTAGTCTGTCAACTTAATTTTTTTACATATTTTTTCTTATCCTAGTACACTAGCCCATGCACATTATGCAGCGACTTAGTTGACTTCTCCATAACATCATCCTTAATTATTTTTACTTTATGTTATGGATTCTTTTATTTTTTTCCAATTAATTTTATTTTTTTTATCTAATTTCTTTTATCTTTTTTTCAATCAATATGTTAGTAATTTTATTGAACTAGCAACTTGGGTAATTATCAATATTTTTTCTTTACTATCATTTTGCTTAAATTTAAGGTTTATAAAGTAAAATAGACTTTCTATAAATTGCCTTGACAATTTTATATAAACGAGTACTATAAAAGAGAAGAAATGTTTATTGTTTTTTGGTGCTTTTAAATTAACTTTAAGTTATAAGAAGAGAAAAACTATGTTTTTTTTACAAGGAAATCAACCAGTTGTAAGTTGGTTTGATGTTGGTATTCTTCTTCAACTATTCGCGCTTATCAATCCGTTATCTTCTCTCCCCTTTATGATCAATGCCCATCGGCAGGGAGTTGATGTAAGAAGACTATCTTTAAGTGCAGTATTTACAGCATACATTATTGCTATTTTTATCGCATTAGTTGGGCCATTTTTATTTAATATATTTGGAATTACAGTTGATTCTTTTAGAATTGCTGGCGGAATTGTTTTGCTTTTATTGGCATTAGACACGATTCGAGGACAAGAAGAAAAAGATAATAAACCTACTGGTAATTTAGATAGTCTTATTGCTATTTTAGCAACTCCTCTTTTAACTGGTCCTGCAACAATTTCATTTATTTCTATCAAATCTTATGAAATTCCTTTAATGATTTTGCTACTTGATGTATCGCTTGCTTTTATCTTTGTAGGCATTGTTTTTGTTATTATCTGTTTTAGTATTCCCAAAATAAATATGAAGTTAGTTGAAATTGTTTCAAAGATATTAGGTTTATTTTTGATGGCGATGGCTATTGAGATGATTGCTTTTGGAATAAGCAATTTTGTAAAAACTGCAATGGTTGTAAAGTAAAAAATTCCTTCTCTTGAGAAAAGAGTGTGTATGGCGAAACAAAAAAACTTTGATATTCTTGCCAAAATCAATGAGCTTTCTATTGAAGAAGTAGAGATATTAAAGCTAGAACCAGGAACACGATTGGGGCCAGAAAATCGTTTTGAAATCGTTGATTTAATTGGGAACGGAAGCATTAGTTCTGTTTATTTGGCAAAAGATTATAAGCACGAAACATTAGTTGCTTTAAAGTTAATTTTGCCACACATTTTTACTGATGAAAAAAAATTAGATATTTTTGTAGAGAGAATCCAGACATTACAAAAATTTCATCATCCCAATATCATAGAATTTTTCGAATGTTGGCAGCAAGAAAGATTGTATTTTTATACTACTGAGTACATAGAAGGGCCAACATTACAAGAATGGATCTCAAGTTTTCAAGAACAAAATAAAAGTATTCCAATTTCAGATATTATCCATATTGCATATCAAATTTGTTCTGGAATTGCAACCTTACATAATATCTGTGGCCATTATTTATTACATCCCAATAATATTATTCTTACTCATAATTTGAATAATGACACGTCGTGGTTTGTCAAAATTAGTGATTGTGCTATTTATTCTTTGAAAAATCCATCTTTTTGGCAAAAAGCTGCTGAAATTATGAAAATGGATGTATATCGTGCTCCGGAATTGCGAACAAATAGTGAACAAGCATCCTTATTTAAGGAAATGGATTTATATAGTATTGGAGTTTTTTTGCATTTAATGCTGTATCAAAAATTTCCTGGTACTCGTATAACTCCAAGATCAGATGCTCCTGCGCAATTGCAAATTTTAATGGAACAATTTTTAGATAAAAAATTGCAAAAGCGTTCTCAATTAAAAAAAATATTGCCTATTTTAGAAAGCATGAATCAACATTCTCTTGGGCAAACGGCAATAAACCAAGGACGAAAAATTACAAAATTGGAGTCATTTCAATCTGATAATTCTTTGATTAAAAAAGATGCTAACGAAACTTCTTCTAATATTCCTACTACGTCGGAAAAAAATACTACACTAGAAAATAGTTTAATATCAGAAAATACTCTAATATCAGAAAATAGTTCAATATCAGAAAGTACTCAAATAGAAAAACTGTCTTTTTCCTCTAATATTCCTTCTACTATTCTTTTATCAAATGCTGATACAGAAGGGGAATCTACTACAAAAATTGTAAGATATGAGTGTCCTGCTGAGTATAAAAATAAGTTGTTAGAATGCAAAAAACTGTTAAAAGAAAAACAATATCGGCAGGCTATTCCAATTCTAGAAGAATTGCTGAAAATCCAAGATTCTCAAATTACAAGGAATTTACTAAAAAATAGTAGGATTAAAATAGAAGAAGCTAATAAATTAAAGACACAAGCGCAAGAATGTAATAATCCAAGAAAATCTATTAAATTGTTACAGCAAAGTCTTGATATATACCCTTATGATCCAGAAGTACAACATTTTTATGAATTTTTATCTAATCTAACAGAAAAATTAGATAATTTGGAAGAAAAAAGTAAAAAGGTTTTGGAAGAGGGGGATCAACTTGTTGAACAAGGCAATTTTTTTCAAGCTATTGAATTATGGCAGACTATGCTAGGCCTTACAGATCATGAAGAAGAATTTCGAGAAAGAATTATGCAAGTCGTTGATATAATCATTGAACAATCTCAAAATTTTTTAGATCAAGATGATCCCTATCAGGCACGTATTTTAATGGAGAAAGTAGCTAGATATAGCAATGATGATTATATTAATGTTTTGATTCAGAATATTGAGAAAAAAATTGTTGAATTCCAAAATCGCTTTCTGGCAGCATATAAAGAAGGTGAAAAGCTATTTGATTCCAAACGTTTTTTGGCTGCTATTTCTGTTTGGGAAGCTGCATTGCCATTTCGTCCCGATCAAAAAGAATCTTTAGAACATCATATCTATCAAGCAAAAGAGATGCAAGAATTGATGCAGCAGCAAGAACAGGAATATTTGGAATTGTTAAATAAAATTCGTTTATTTGAAAAAGAAGAAAAATATTCCGAAGCACTTGAAGCTTATCGTCAAATTGAACAAAATAAAGAAACTTGGCTTTGCCCAGTCTCTAATGTTATTCCAGAAATTGAACGATTAACGAAACTTGAAATAACAATGGGATATATGGATCAAATTCAACTATTCTTGAATCAGGCTCAAAATTATTTAAATAAAAATAAGTGGCAAGATGCCGAAAAAATTTTGGAACGTCCATTAATTACAAATAGTAAACTTCCACCATCGCTAGAAAAAAAAGTAGAAATGCTTCATAATATTTTAGAAAAGAAAAAAAATGTTTCTAAAAGAAAAATTTTAATATTAAAGATTATAGGTAGCATAATCTTGATCGCATCAATTTTAGCAGGAATTTGGTATTGGCTATCATAAGAACCATATTAAAATTCGCGCTTTTAAAAGCGCGAATAAAAAAAGGAAGCTAGCTTTTATGAAAAAAATTCTATTGATTTTATTTTTGCTAATTATTGTTGCCCTAGGATTTTTATATATTGGAAAAAAAGCTCCCTCAACTCCCCAAACGATTGCAAATCAAACTCATACAGAGTCGACTACTACAAATCAAATAAATCAAACTACTTCAGAATCAACTGCTGCAAATCAAACTAATTCAGAAGCACCTGTTGCAAATCAAACTAGTACAGGCAATCCCGCAACAACTGCTCATCCCATAACTGCTACAAATACACCAACAACAAATCTTACAACAATAAAAAATCCCCCTGAAACTTCTAATAAACCAAGTTCATCGGTATTTTCTCTTTCAAACGAAACAAAATTAGCTTTAGAACAGGGTGAGAAATCCTTGAATCAAGGAGAGCAGGCAAAGGCTTGGACGTATTATTCTTTAGCTATGAAGGGAGATATAGATATTCCCACACGAAGAAAAATACAAAAGATTCTAGATCCCATTGTTGCAACACTAAGAGTAAAAACTGAAATGACAAAATGTTTTGCCTATTCTATACAATCAGGAGATAGTCTAACTAAAATCGCTAAGAAAAATAAAACAACCGTTGGTTTGATTAGAGAAGTCAATAAAAAATACGATGACAATATCATTGCAGGGCGTACACTTCAAGTGATTCCACAAAATCTTATTATTGAAGTTTATAAAAAGAGTTATTTTTTAGTTGTTTATTTAGAAAATGGGTTGTATTATCGTAGTTATGAAGTTGGCTTAGGAAAAGATGATAAAACTCCTGTCGGAGAATTTGTCATCAAACAAAAAGAAAAGCAACCTGTTTGGACTTATACTGATGAGAATGGAAGACAAGAGCGTATTAAATTTGGAGATCCACGGCATAAAATTGGTACACGTTGGCTTGGTTTTGATCATGATGGTATTGGTATTCATGGCACAATAGAGCCTGATAGCATCGGAAAAAATATGAGTAATGGCTGTGTTCGAATGCGTAATGAAGAAGTAGAAAAATTATTTGATTTGGTGGATTACACAACAAAGGTTAAAATTTGTCCATAAAGCTGGCAGATTTTCTTTTTTTAAAGATTTTCGTTTCAATTTTTTACAACTAAAAAAAATGTGTTACTTTTTGGGTTATCTTCTTAAAAAAGATAAAATTAAAAAAGCGTAAATAATAAAACACATTAGAATTATTATAGTTTCTAATATTAGCCATTTTATGGCTTTAGGGAGTTTAAGATAAAAACTTTTTATCTTATTAAATCTTTTCTTTTTACTTTTATTTTTCTGTGGCATATATTTTGCGAATTTCATTTGAATACTTTCCTATTTATTTTTTTCTTACTAAATTTTTTGTCTAGTAAGACAAAAAGATTTGTTATAATGTAAAAGATCAAGATTTTTTTCTTCAAAGAAAATTGAAAGATTTTAGTATTTTCTTTTCAAAGGAAAACATATATGAATCTATCTAAACTAATGCTTGCTTTAGTTGTACTATGTGTAGTTATTTCCGCAGCCGATAAAATCGATTTGCGTAGTAATAAACAAGTACAAGAACTTGGTGCTCAAAGAATGAGCCATGAAGAAGTCGTTCGCACTTTAGCTGGTGCTGGCGAAGAAATGGGCTTAAAATTACTAAAGAAAACCGAAGATGGTGCATATCGCTATGTTCAATTGTTTAATGGCGTTCCAGTATGGGGACACACCATTACTTTGATCGAAAATCAACGCGGTATTGAATGTATGCATGGCGATTTAATCGTCAATCTTCAAAATGAAGTTCGTAGCGTAGCTCCAACTTTGGATGCTCAAACTGCCCTTGAAAATATGAAACAACTTCAACGTGGCAATTCCCGCGCCGAATGGATTTATGAAAATGAAAAAAGCGAGCTAGTAGTTTTCATCAACAAAGAAAATGCCGGTCAACTTTGCTATGACGTTTCCTTCTTTGCTGATGTTACCGAAGGCGGCCAACCTACTCGTCCAACCTATCTAGTAGATGCTACTACTGGTGAAGTTGTCGAACATTTTGACGCTTTGACTTTTGAATCCGGCTTTGGCCCAGGTGGAAATAAAAAAGTCGGCAGATATGAATATGGTAAAGAATATCCTGCTTTTGAAGTAGAATTTGCTAATGGCAAATCTACCATGCGCACAAAAGATGTTGTAACAGTAAACTTAAATCATTCTACATATGGTTCTACACCTTTCTCTTTTGAAGGTCAAACCAATACTGTCAAAACAATCAATGACGCATATTCCCCTTTAAATGATGCTCATTATTTTGGCATAGTAACTTTCAAACTTTATAAAGAATGGTATAACACCACTCCATTAACATTCCAATTGATGTTGCGTGTTCACTATAGCAATAACTATGAAAATGCTTTCTGGAATGGTTCTTCTATGACTTTTGGCGATGGCAAGAGTTATTTCTATCCTCTAGTATCTCTTGATGTTGTTGCCCATGAAGTTAGCCATGGTTTTACAGAACAAAATTCTGGTTTAGTATATCGTAGCCAATCTGGTGGTATCAATGAAGCCTTCTCTGATATTGTTGGTGAAGCTGCTAAATTCTATATGCTAAATACAAACGACTGGATGGTTGGTGCTAATATTTTCAAACAATCTGGTGCATTACGTTATTTTAAAGATCCAACTCTTGATGGCCGTTCTATTGGAAGTGCAAAAAGCTATTATGAAGGTATGGATGTTCACTATTCTAGTGGTGTATATAACAAAGCCTTCTATCTTTTAGCTACTCTCCCTGGCTGGAATACCAAAAAAGCCTTTGACGTTTTCATTCTTGCCAATCAAAAATACTGGCCAAGCAATGCTACATTCGTTACTGGCGCACAAGGTGTTCGTGATGCTGCTAAAGCACTTGGCTATAGTGCAGCTGATGTTGTCACAGCATTCCAAGGTGTTGATGTAACTATTACAGTTGACTAGTTTTGAAAAACTAAGATCTGACAAAAGCCTACCGCAAAATCGGTAGGTTTTTTTTTGAAAAAAAATTTTTTTCTTATCAAATTTGAATTTTTTTCGTACAATATAAAAATGTTTTTATTTTTTTCGAGTTCTTTCCATTTTTTAGGAGGTGGTTATTATGGCGTTGAATTTAGAAGGGCTGCGATTAGATATAGAAAATGCGAAGTACTTCGATGGTATCCACTTTTTCCCTATCATCTCTGAAAAAAATACTCAAAATACCAACAATTATCGATTTTTATGGGAAGGAATGGAAGAAAAGAAAGTAGATGTTGAGGAACTAAAAAGCTCATCTGTTCCTACTGTAACATTAACAAACAAATCTTCAGAATCATATATTGCATATCGTGGAAATATCATCCGAGGTGGGGGACAAAATAGGCAAATACTTCATAGTTTTGTTGTTCCAGCCCAAAAATCATTACAAATTCCAGTGCAATGTATCCAACAAGGACGATGGAACCCTAATCAAAATAAGCAATTTTCTCAAAAAGCTGGAGAAGTAACTAGCTCTAGTATGCGCTTTAAATCTAAAACTCAAAGTGATACATGGAATACTATCACTGAACAAAGTACTCGTACTCATACAATAAGTTGCAGTTATGACTATACTGTTAACAAAGATTACTATACAGGATCCCATCAAGAATCTATTACCGCAGAATCTTCCATTACTTCTTCGCAACTAGAAGAACAAAATAAACGTGCAGAAGGACGAGAAAAAGCTCAAAAAATGCTTAAAGAGATGGAAAATCCTTTACCCAACCAAGTTGGTATTTATGTTGTTATGGTAGATGCTGATGAATTTGTACATGGTAAAACTAAATTGATGGACTGTTTGGAATTGTTTGGCAATCCAGATTTATATCAAAAGGTACACAAAGAAGTTACGGCTTCTTTTATTACAGATGTTGTTATGTATCTTCAAGGTCAAAAAATTACTCTTCCTCCAGCAACACAAGAAAGATTTCAAGCCTTTTTAACGAAAATCAAAGGAGAGTCTTGGAAATCTGCATCATCTGTTGGAGAGGAAAAGCGAGAGGAAATTGCTAAATCCGAGCGTTCCTTTGGGGAAAGTATTTCTATCAACGATGAAATGATTCATGTAATGTGTTCGATATATTAGATTTTTTTGTAATAAGTGTTTTATCAACTAAATTGCTGGACATATTTTCGTTATCTTAATTCATAGTCCATGCACGTATGTGCATGATAGGAATTAACCCGCCGCTGATAAATGACGGCTTTAACGAAAAAAAATTTGCAGCGGCGGGTTCAATTCCTCACAGTTGGCATATTTTTTAGTCCAAAAACTTTTGTCTATTCATCTATCTAGAAATTTTTAGGCCGCTTTGCGGCCTTTTTGCTTTATATTGTTGATAGTCCAGCTTGAATTTCTTCCGCAGAAAAACATTGAAAATTTATGTAGGGATGAGAATTAGGCCAATATTTTTGATTGGGTTGGGAATGGCATAGGATTACTTTTACTCCAATACCAAGCTGACTCCATTTCTCAATAAATTGCAATATTTCGGGAGTAGTATTGAGCAGCAAAAGAATAATCGTTGTAAATATTTCTGAGCGTTCTTCTAAAATTGGAGTAACATTTTCTAAAAAATTTTTTTCGCAAGGTTCCAAACAAGCTAAAACTTCTAAAACATTTTCAAAATGTGCCAAAGAACGGCCTGCTTCTAATATATATACTTGCGGACCAGCTGCAAAAATATCAAGCAAATATTCTTGCCGAGAAAGATAATCTGCAATTGCAGCACCTAAACTTAGCATAGCTTCAAAATCATTCAAGTGAGAGGAAGATTTATTTATAAGTTGAGTATCTATAACTAAAGCAAGACGGCAAAAATATTCTTCTTGATACTCTCTAACAACAGGCATTCCCAATCTTGCCCAAGAATGCCAATCAATTTCGCGAAGCCGATCTCCGGGATGGTATTCACGATTTCCCATGTATTCAGTAGAATCGCTCAATCTACTAGCATAGGCGATTCCACCTGGCTGATATTTACGTCCCGTGGGAATTTGAAATTCTTGTAACGGAGTAAAATTAGGATAAACAATAATATTATTTGCGCAAGGATCATGATAATATCCCATCCGTAACCATCCAAAAGGAAATGTTGTGTCTGCCCAAAACCCAGAAAAATAGATTAAACCACGTTTGGAAAAATGAACTTGAAATGAAAAAGATACTTCACTATGAGCGGATAATACAGGAATCGTTTGTTCTTTCGGGCTAAATTCAATTTGATCACGAGGATCAACAGAATGAAGTAATACATCATATACTGTTTTATTTGTACAATTACTCACAGTAACTAAAAAAGGAAACGATTGTCCTGCAACAACTCTATTTGGCAAAGTTGTACGAATTTCTAAATTTGACCGAAAGATAAATACTAAAATGATTGCGGCAATTCCAAAACATGCTAGGAATCCTACCATCAGATAAGTGTCTATATTTGTAGAAGAGCTGCCGATCATCAATGCAACCAAACCTCCTAAAATCAATGCACGTCCAATTTCACTAACATCTGAACACCAGCTATGCCAAAGCCTTTGTAATAAGTTCATCTCTTTATAAGCCAAAGTAAATTCCTTTGTTAAACAATATATGCAATCATTAAGCCAGTTTGCGCGAACATCATCATTCGATACATTTGAGTCCAAGAAGGATGATTTTCTGTAGCTGCCAAAGAATGCGGATCATGGAATAATAATTTGACAACATATAACCCCCAAAGGATGAGGATAATTCCTAATGCCCATAAAATAATTGGATTTCCTGTTAGAATTCCAGATACTACGCCTATTGGCAATAGTAAAAAAGGGGCAACAAAGCAAGGACTGATAATATAGATACTTTGAAGAATTCCAAATCGAATCGGCAGTGTAGAACATCCGTTTTTTTGATCGCCCTTCATATCAGCATAATCTTTTGTTGTTGTTGCTCCAAGCAAAAAAAGACCAAAAATTAAACCAATATACCAAGGTTCAAGTATAGTCAATCTACCTAATACAGACCAACCAGCTACTTTCAATAACATTCCTCTGGGAATAGCAATTGTTAATGCAGCCGCAAGCCAATGTCTTTTTGTACGTAAAGGTGGCATAGAATAAATAATCGTGCAAAATGCTGCAATTGAAACCATTGCAAAGCATCCCCAAGTAATAAAATATGCTAAAAGTAAGGCGACAATGTAGCAGAATAAAGTTACTCCCCAAGCCTCTTTTATAGTTAATTGATTGGCAGGTAACGGACGTTCTGGTTTGTTAATGCGATCGATTTCTAAGTCATAAATTTGGTTTAAGGAATTGGAAGCTCCATTTAGAATAGCTGCTGAAATTGCTCCTAAAAGCATATATACTATGCCTAAAAAATTTGGAACACCCATAGTTTTCCAAGTAACAAACGAACCACTAATCATTCCCAATGCAGGAGGAAGTAAAGTGAACGGACGAATTAAAGCAATATAAATTTTTAATTTCGAGATCATAACTATTTTTTACCCAAAAAAAGTTGACGTTGATTAAGTAAGTTGTCAAAAGTATTTGGACTAAGAATTTATTATACATTCTTATCTCAATACTAACTTTAGCTAAGTAAACTCCTCCATACACGTAGCGCATGGTAGGAATTAACTGCCGTTTATAGATGGCGAGCTTTAACAAAAAAAAATTTGGGCGGGTTCAATTCCTCACAGTTGAATCTCAAACACGTAGTTGGAATATTTTTTAGTCCAAAAACTTTTGTCTATTCATTTATTAGAAATATTTTTTTCTTGAATATTTTCAATGCTCATTGCTTCTTTACTGATGATATAAGTACGTTCCCCTATTGTAACATAAAGATATTGATTGTCTAGTGTTATAGAATTTTTATTTTTTTCTGATTCCAATATATTATGAAGCCAATCTTGAGAGATAGTTAATGGAGAAATATTTTCTTTAAAAAAAAATTTTTGAAACAAGGTCTCTAACATTGTAGGTTGAAAAAGTAAAAGATATATAAACAAAATTAAATTAAAAGTAATGAGCCAAAAAATAAAATTGATCCAAGAAAATATTTGATAATTATTTTTTGAGGGTTGCTTAGTTGGAATATATCTTGCCTGAGAGATTTTTGAAGAAGCTCGTGGCTTTGAGGAAGGAAATAGTTTTGCACATTTCATCAAAACTTCATCAACATTTTTTTGTGAAGTAGAATTATTTTTCATTTTCTATTTCCTCCAAATATTTTTTGACGTTTTTCTGTATTTCTTCTAAATATTTTTTGACTTGATATTCTGTAAGTTTTAGTTTTTTTGCTATATCTAGTATGCTTTCATCATCTCTATATTTTAATAAAAAAATTTCTTTAATATAAGGATTTTCTGAATTTTCAATTATATCCCGAATTGCAAGTAGATTTAATACTTCTTCTGCTGTTGATTCATTACTTTCTAATGTATCAGCTAAACAAGTTTCTTCTCCATTATGAATAATAGTTGCTCTTTTTGTAAGTTTCTTTTTCTGGCTTTTTTGTTCTTTCCAATAGTTACTGATCTCTCCTTTAATTACTTTAATGACTAAAAAATTGAACGATTTTTTAACTTCGATTTCTTTAACCTTTTTTGATAAAGTGAGTAAAACTTTATTGGTTAAGTCTAAACTATCATGGTAATCGCCAATAGTTAAATGAATAAAATTAAATATGGCATTTTGATACCGAATTAAAAATTGATTTAAATGATACAATGTATTAGGATGTTGCTGAATATAATCGATCAAATCAACAGTCATTGTTGTACAATTTTGGTGTAAATCCATCTTTATTTTCCTTAAATAATTTGACCTACTTCACAAAAAAAAGCGTGATATTCGTAAGTACGAATACCACGCTTTACATTTTATCATAATTTTTTATTTCTTTTCAGGGATTTTATCCGAATTTTTATCCATCATCCGATTCCCGTCCATCATTCGATTGCCTTCAGGTTTAGGAGGAAATAGTGGTAATGTTTTTTCAACAACCATTGTTATTTTGTTAATTTTATACAGCATCATTCCTTTAACAACATAAATATGGGTCGCATCGACGGCAACTGCGGTATCACCACTGGATGGGCCGCCATTCATTCCTGGCATTCTTCGTTGCCCTTGTTGTCCTTGTTGCCATTGTTGCCACTGTTGTCCTTGCTGTCCTTGTTGCCATTGTCCGCCTCTTTGACCTGGTTGCCACTGTCTGTGTGGACGACGCATATCTGGTTGCATTTCAGGATCATCCGAAATACCTTCTTCTTGTGCTATAGAAAAAGAAAGAATGCTTAATATTAAACCAAGAAATAAAATAGTTTTGCTCATGATAAATTCCTTTCAAAAAGCAAATATATTTGTTTTAATAATTATTTGCGACTAAAATTTAACAAGAATAATATAGTTCTTTCTATTATAAGTGTAGTCAATTTAAAATTTCAGCGAAAAAAATATTTTTTTTATAAAAATAGGAGAAAAATTATGACACCATCAAAAAATCATGGACGATTGCAGGGAAAAATTATATATGAACTTGCTAAATTAGAAAAATATGAAATTTTTGGAGAAGTAACTTTATCTATTGAAGAAAAAGATTATGTTCCTGATATTTCTATTTTTTCTAAACTAAGTTCTAATTGGTTAGAAGATGAGATCAAAATGGTGGAAATGCCTTTAGGGGCTATTGAAATTCTTTCTCCTACACAAGGAACTCAAGAAATTATAGAAAAATTTAAAACTTATTTTAAAGCAGGAATTAAATCTTGCTGGCTTGTAATTCCACCTTTACGTTCTATAGCTATTTCTTTTGAATCGCAGGATCTACAAATTTTTTCAACAGGAATTTTAAAAGATGAGATTTTAGATATTCAATTGCCGCTTCCATCAATTTTTTCATAATTATAAATCTCTAGCTATTTTTAAGGAGAATTTTATGTTTTTTTCTAAGTTTTTTGCGATTACCACAATACTAGTTCTTATCTTAGGTTTAGTGTCTGCTCAGAATACACCTTGGCGAAGCCAATTGTATCCTGAAAATTGGCAACCTGGCTTTGCTGATAATCAAGGCAGATTTTTGCATGACTTTTCCTATTGTGGTTATCATAATGGAGAAGATTCTTTACCCAGCCAAATTTCTGGTGGAATTGTTAATGTTGTAACGGACTTTGGTGCGGATTGTTCAGGACAAAGTGATGCAACAAGCTCTATCCAACAAGCCATTGCACATATATCACAAGCTGGCGGTGGAATTGTATTTCTGCCAAAAGGATTATATCGTTGTGATGGTCAATTAGAAATTCGCACTTCAGGCGTTGTTTTACGTGGAGATGGAACTAATCTTACTCAACTAAAATTTACAAAAGTTGTTGGTATGAGCTACAAAGCACACATTTTATTTAAAGGTGCTTTAAAATCAGGAACAGACATACTATTTTCTCAAGATGCTCCAAATTTGACAAAAAAGATTTATCTTCAAAATTTGGGAAACCTAAAAGTTGGGGACGATATTAGTATTGGTTGGACAATTACAGATGATTTCGTTGCTGAACATAACATGACCGGCACATGGAAAGTTTTTAATGGAAAATGGCAGCCATTTTTCTTACGAAAAATCATTGCTATACAACCAGAAAACAATGAAATTACAATAGATGTTCCTATTCGTTATATTGCTAAAACACGCGACCAAGCAAGCGTTCGTCTAGAAAGTGGATATTTACAAGAATGTGGAATTGAATCTCTATCGGTTGGAAATGCTGGAGATTGGCAAGCTGCTTGGGCTGAAAAAAGTGCGCAAGCAATTGCTTTTGAAGACACTAAAGATTGTTGG
Source organism: uncultured Planctomycetota bacterium (assembly GCA_964585305.1). GTDB lineage: Bacteria > Planctomycetota > Uabimicrobiia > Uabimicrobiales > JABWCH01 > CAZPDM01. Next base: position 53,853 of record CAZPDM010000011.1, read on the forward strand.
GCAAAAAATATTTCATCTTTTGCAACTGCAAACAACGGTCCGCTTTCGTATCATTTACAATCTAAAGGTATTCGTGTTGCACGTTCCAAACGTGTAACTATTACAGATTGTCGTATGGAAAATGCTCAAAATCGTGGTGAAAATGGAAATGGATATTTATTTGAAATTACACAATCAAATGAAATTCTTATGCAAAATTGTTTTGCTTCTGCTGGACGACATAATTTTATCCAAAATTGGGGATTTGGCACAACAGGCTGTGTATTTCACAATTGTAGCAGCCAAGGAAGTTGGGCATATCGTAGTGTAACGGATATATTTGGCGCGCCTGCTTTTTGTGAATACCATCATTCTTTAGCCATGGCTTGTTTAGTAGATCAATGCTACTTGCGAGATGGTTGGTATGGTGGAAATCGCCGAGATTGGAGTTCTGGAGCAGGACATTCTGTAACCCAAAGCGTTTATTGGAATGTGAGTGGAGAATCCTTAAGCCCTATTCTATCTTGGCAATATGGATGGGGATATATTATTGGTACAACAAAGATGTTGGTGCTAACAAATTTAAGTGGCGATGGTGGAGATGGAACAACTCCAGAAGATTATTGTGAAGGGTTAAAAATTGGTAGCTCTTTGCAACCTAAATCGCTATATCTTGATCAACTTTCAAAAAGATTGGCACGTCAAGAATATCTTTGGGAAAAAAATTAGAAAATATGCTTGCATATTCCCTAAATTTTTGCTACTCTTTTTGCGCTATAGTATATAGTATACTAGCGCGGATTTTAGAAATTTAAGCAAAGAGAGATATGACCTTGGAAAATAAAAACAAATTTTCACTCATTTATTTGTTGATTTTATTGTCAGTAATTTTGCTTATTCATAGTTTGTTCTTGCGTAATAAAATAGATGAATTAAGTTATGCAGATTTTAAAAAATTAGCAGCTCAAGAACGCAGGATTGAACGTTGTATTTTAAGCCCTACGCATATTAAAGGTATTTATATTAAAGACGAAAAAATTTGGAAGGAAGAAATAAGTACTGTAACTCCTCCTCCGAATGAATCGTCCAACCTTGATGCTGATAAAAATAAAGACAATGATGATGATTTGCTTCCATCATTTTTCAGTGAAAAAAAGGGCCGAAGACATTTTGTTGCTATCCGTGTCTATGATGATCCGGATTTAGTCAAATTGTTGGAAAAACATAATGTTCCTTTTCGTGGAGAAGTTGAAAATACCTGGGTAACTATGTTTTTTTCCTGGGTAATTCCATTGATTTTAATTATTGCTGTTTGGATGTTCATCATGCGAAGAATGAACAATTATGGCAAAGATGTTATGTCTTTTGTCAAAACAAAGGCCAAAATCAATGTTGAGCAAGATGTTAAGACAACTTTTCACGATGTTGCAGGCTGTGATGAGGCTAAAGAAGAATTAAAAGAAATTGTGGAATTTTTAAAAGCTCCAGGTAAATTTGAACAGCTTGGTGGAAAAATTCCCAAAGGTGCTTTATTAGTTGGCCCTCCAGGAACTGGAAAAACTTTACTGGCAAGAGCTGTTGCTGGAGAAGCTGGCGTTCCATTCTTTAATATATCAGGTTCAGAATTTGTTGAAATGTTTGTTGGTGTTGGTGCATCTCGCGTTCGTGATTTGTTTCAACAAGCCAAAGAAAAACCTCCTTGCATTGTATTTATTGATGAAATCGATGCAGTAGGCCGTCATCGCGGAGCTGGTTTAGGTGGAGGACATGATGAACGAGAACAAACATTAAACCAATTGCTTTCTGAAATGGATGGTTTTGAAGTCAACAAAGGAATCATTATTTTAGCTGCTACCAACCGACCTGATATTTTAGACCCTGCATTGCTTCGTCCAGGCCGTTTTGATCGTCGGATTGTAATTGATCGTCCGGATATTAAAGGCCGCGAAGAAATACTCAAAATCCATTCTAAAAATAAACCTTTAAGCGCGGAAGTCAATATTCAACAATTAGCAAAGCGTACCCCAGGATTTTCCGGTGCGGATTTGGCTAATATTATGAATGAAGCAGCACTTTTAGCCGCTCGTAAAGGAAAAAATCAAATCGATCAAAAAGATATATCCGAAGCAATTGAGCGCGTTATTGCCGGACCGGAAAGAAAAAGCCGGATCATTTCAAATAAAGAAAAGCGAATTACCGCTTTTCATGAAGTTGGCCACGCGTTATTAGCAGAATTACATCCTGACGGAGATTCTGTTCATAAGGTAACTATCATTCCTCGGGGTTCTGCTTTAGGATATACACTTTCCTTACCTGAAGAAGATAAATATTCCTTAACTAGAGAAGAATTACTTTCCAGAATTTGCACATTATTAGCAGGTCGTGTAGCAGAAGAAGTCGGATTAGGAACGATTTCCACAGGCGCGCAAAATGATTTTGAACACGTTACAGATATTGCTCGTTCTATTGTTGCCCGCTATGGCATGAGTAAAAAAATGGGTCCAATGGCTTTTGAACGCGAAGAAAGCTATGTCTTTTTAGGCCGCAATTTCGATCGAAAGAGCTATTTTGGCGGAACAACAATGGATGAAATAGATAATGAAGTTCGAGCTTTGGTTATGGAATGCTATAATCAAACGACGAAAATTTTGTCCGATCATCATAAAACTATGGAAAATTTAGTTGATATTATCTTAGAGCAAGAAAATTTAGAAGGCGAAGATTTCCGAAAATTTATGAGAGAATTCATTATTAAAAATAATGAGCCACCTCCGCCAGAAAAAAATCAACTATTTGACGCAAAATCAAATGGAAATGGCAAGCCTTTAGAAACACCAAATAAGAACTAAATGAAATTTTTTTAAAGATTAGCGGAATAACAAAATCGTTTTTTCGCTAATCTTTATAGATTATTTTTTAAGAAAATAAGGAGTTTTTTTATATGCAATTGCGTTTCGTTATTATTGTTGCAATGCTTCTTATTATGGCTAATATAGCCATAGTAGCTCAACAACCAACTGGCAAAATTGGTTTTGTTGACTTGAAAAAAATTTTCCGAGACTATCAAAAAATCAAACAAATGGAAGATTCTATTCGCCAAGAAACAGAGTTGGAACTATCCAAACTTAAAAGTTTAAAAGAAGAATCAAAACAACTACAAGATGAAATTCCTTTATATAAGGCAGGTAGTAAAGTTCGCTTACAAAAAGAGAAAAAGTTGGCAGAACTCATGTTTGATATGAAGAACCGTGAAGAAAAAGCTAATTACCTTTTTAGCCAACGTCTCAAAACTGAACTTGAAAATGTTTACCATGAAATCACAGATGAAATCGAATTATATGCACAAAAGAATAATTTCTTTATGGTACTTCGTATTTCCGATGCGGATTTCTTTGGTACACAATCACCCGATGCCTTACGTATGCAAATTCATACTCGAGATATTATATACTGGCAAAAAGATAATGATATTACTAATGTCATCATCGATACACTAAATCAAAAATTTAAAAAAGAATCTGGCAAATAATTTTTTTATAAAGCCTCACGTTTTATAACGCGAGGCTTTATGTTCATTAAAAAAAAGTTAATTTTTAAAAAGGAATTTCTATGGAAAATAATAATTCAGAGGAACAATTTCCCACTCAATCAGAGGAACAATTTCCTACTCAATTAAATACCTCGAATCCTATCAATAGTATTGGAAATCCAATAAATAGTGCGCAAGAAAAATATAAAATTATTAGTCAAATTGGTAGTGGTGGAATGGGAAAGGTTTATAAAGCCTTTGATAATCAATTACAACGTATTGTTGCGATCAAAGTTATGCTAGAAGGGCAAAATAACCAACAGACAGAAAGATTTATACAAGAAGCTAAAGCAATGTCTCAATTAAATCATCCCAATATTATTCGTTTTTATGATATTGGGATGATAAAAGGACAGCATTATTTTTCTATGGAATTTGTCGAAGGTGGAACACTACGAGAGCTTCTTAAAAAGAAGAAACGATTAGCAGGTAAATATGCAGCAGAAATTATGTTGAAAATTACACAAGCTATTGGATATGCGCATCAGCAAGGGGTTATTCACCGGGATTTAAAGCCTGAAAATATTATGTTACGTGAAGATGGAGAACCTGTAATTATGGATTTTGGTATAGCAAAAGTTGCATCTTCATCTGGCTTTAAGCTAACAAAAACAGGTGCGATTATGGGCACTCTAAATTATATGTCTCCTGAGCAAGCAAATGGAATTACCCGTGCTATTGATCAAAAAACAGATATCTATTCACTAGGAGCTATACTTTATGAGATGATTGCAGGGCATCCTCCATTTGTTGGTACAAATCAAACTGAACTTATGCTAAAGATATTTCGTGAACTTCCTCCTCGTTTAAACCAATCTAAATTAAGAATTTCAGAATCATTAGAAGCAATTTGTTTTAAAGCACTGGCAAAAGATAAAAAAGAACGTTATGCTAATGCTATGGAAATGGCAAATGATTTAAATCGCTATTTACAAGGGATTCCTGTATTAGCTCAGACACCAAATATTTTTATGTATGCTACAGCTTGGTTAAAAAGACATGCAAAATTAGTAACAGTGAATGCAATAATTATTTTTATTCTGATGTTTGTAGGATATTCATTAGGGAAAAGGAATGAAATTCCTGAAATAAATAAAAATGGAATAATTCCAAATAATTCACAAATAAATAATTCTCCTATTTCAGATAATCCAAATAAAAACAATGCTCAAAGCCCACTTTTAAATAATAATCCACCACCTAACAATACTCCATCAAATCCACCTTTAAATAATAATCCACCATCTAACAATACTCCATCAAATCCACCTTCAAATAATAATCCAATTCCTCCTATTCCAACTAATCCTCCTCCAGATCCACATCCAAACAATCCCCCACCAAATCATCCCATCCGTCCGCTTCCAGACAATCCACTTCCACCACTTACGGATATTCCGCCGGAAATACCTTTTGTTAAACCACATTCTCCTAATAATCAGCCTATAAACTTTGAAAAAAGAATAGATGAACTTCATAAAGAATCATCAGAAATTTCTAAACGACTTTGGGAAGCTCCAAATAGAAAAGAATTTGACAGAATACTCCAGCAATTAGATGTGATAATTTGGGAAATAGCACAATGCTATCGAGATTGGAATAAGCCTGCTTTTGAACTGGCAAATTTAAAAAATATTCAAAATCCTAATCCTCTCATGATGTTGAGACGTTTGGAAAGATATTCAGAAGTTGGAATGTTTGGTTCTATGCAAATTGATGTAGAGCGTTTAAGACAATATCCAGAATATAATAAAATAGCCGAAGAATATGGAACTCAAGTTTTAGTATTAGAAGATCAGTTTGGGCAGACATTGCGTCTTTTAAGCTGGGCCTCAACGTCAAATTGGGATTTAGAAAAACATCCAGATTTGAAAAATGATATAAAAATTATGTTTGATATTGCTTCGAATCTTTATGAAAGTCTTCCTCTTCCTAAGTTTTTTTATCAACTACAAAATGTACATTGTTTGCAAATCCCATTAGATTGTATCGAAATTTTATTAGCAATCAAGTACAACAATTTTGCCCGAGCAGAAAAAATAATTTCAAAATTTAGAAACATGAAAGAAGTTCAAAAAATTATTGGGCCGTCTCCTATAGCTGCTTCAATCGATCAAACTTGTATTTATTTGACATTGGCTATTTATCTTTTTCACAATAAAGAATTTGAACAAGCAAGAAATATATTTGAAGAACTAGTTAAAGTCCCAGAAGTAAGAGGTACTGCTCAGGTCTATTTAAACTATCTTTCTAAAAAAACTCAAAAATTGCCCTTTTGGGCGGATTATCAATTAAATAAAAGTTTATCAAATATTGTAGGAGAGTTAAGCTATAAATTCGCAGGTTTATTAGAAGAGATATATAAGAATTATGGTTGTGCTTGCGCTATGGAAGCGGGGCAAAAATTTTCTTGTCTTGAAATTGGATTTAGACATCTTATTTTTCATAAAATGGGTAATTTTTTAATGCTAAATGGGAATTTCCCTCAAGCAGAAGAAATGCTACTGATAACTAAAAAAATGTGTGATTTTCCTCAACTATCTTTAACTTTCGCCTATTTATATTTAAATACTGAACGTTATGAAAAAGCCAGACAATGCTTTGAAGAATGTTTAAAAAGCTCAGAGACAAGAGAAATTGCAAAACCATATTTAGAAAAGTTAAAAAATATGAAGAAAAAATAAAATTTAACCGATCGTAAAAATACACGATCGGTTAGTAAGAAATCTTATTTGCTTCTATTTGATTTGAAATTTAACACTTATAACGTCTTGACTATTTCCACCCACTAAAATTTGGAAATTTCCTGGTTCTAGCACATAATCAAGATTATTATTATAAAAATGAAAATCATTTGGGCTTAAAGTAAATGTTATGATTTGTTTAGCACCAGGTTCTAGAGTGATACGTTGGAATCTGCGGAGTTCTTTAACAGGACGGGTTACACTAGCAACTTCATCGCGAATATAAAGTTGTACAACTTCTGTTCCTACTTTTTTTCCAGCGTTTGTAAGAGTGATACTTACTTGTAAATCTTCATTTGTTGTAATGACTTCTTTATTCAAAATTAAATCACTATAAACAAAATTTGTATAACTTAATCCGTACCCAAAAGGATATAATGGCGTATTAGGAATATCAAGGTATCGCGAACAATATTTTGTATTGGGATCTAGCATAGGACGGCCAGTATTTTTAGCATTGTAATAAACAGGAATTTGTCCCAATGATCTTGGAAAAGTAATAGGAAGTTTTCCAGATGGACTCACATCACCAAATAAAACAGAAGCTACGGCAAGACCTGCTTGTGTTCCTAATTGCCAACATTCTAAAATTGCAGGAATATTTTGGTTGGCCCAGGGAATTGTTAAGGGGCGTCCATTTGTTAATACTAAGACAATAGGTTTGCCAGTTTTTGCTAGCTCTTTTAATAAATTTTCTTGCATTCCAGGTAAATCAAGATTGGAGCGACTAGCAGCTTCACCGCTTTGTGCTGCGGTTTCCCCGAAGCATGCAATAATAACATCAGATTTTTCAGCAATTGAGAGAGCCTCAGCAAAACCTTGAGTATCGGTATCGTCTAAACCAGCTCCACAACCTTTGCTAAATAAAACTTGAGTTTCTGGGCTTACAAATGTCTGAATGCCTTTTAAAAGTGTTACCACATCTTTTGCATCCCCTGCTCCCCACCAACAACCCATCATATCAACTTGATTATCTGCCATAGGGCCAATTACAGCCAAAGTTTTGACATTTTTAGCTAAAGGCAGTAAATTGTTTTCGTTCTTAAGCAAGACAATAGATTCTTGTGCCATTTTTAGTGCTTGAGCTAAGTTTTCTTTTGTCATAATCCGTTGTTGAGGCCGACTAGAATCGCAATAGTAAAAAGGATTTTTAAAAAGGCCTAATTCATATTTCAAACGTAGAATTCTGCGAACAGATTCATCTAAAACCTTTTCAGACACAAGACCATCTTGTACTAATTTTACCAGATGTTTTCTATAAATATGGCCTTCCATATCCATATCTGTACCTGCTAAAATAGCAAGACGACCGGCATCTGGCTCATCTTGAGCATAGCCATGCAAAATCATTTCATTGATAGCAGTATAATCACTGACAACAAAACCATCAAATTTCCATTCTTTGCGAAGAATCTCATTCAATAATTTAGGATTTCCTGTGCTAGGAACGCCAGCAATTTCATTAAATGATGTCATAAAAGTTTTTGCACCAGCTTTTGTTGCTGCTTCAAAAGGAGGCAAATAGACTTCTCGTAATTTTTGTTCAGACATATCAACTGTATTATAATCGCGTCCTGCTTCCGCAGCACCATAAGCAGCAAAATGTTTTGCACAAGCTAAAATTGTATCATTTTCAGAAATATCTTGTCCTTGAAAACCACGAACACGTGCTATAGCAATTTGGCTTCCTAAATATGTATCTTCGCCAGAGCCTTCAGCAATACGTCCCCAACGTGGATCGCGAGCAATGTCCACCATGGGAGCAAATGTCCAATGAATACCTACTGCGGAGGCTTCACTTGCTGCAATTCTTGCAGTTTTTTCAATAAGCTCGATATCCCAGCTTGCTGCTTCTCCTAATGGAATAGGAAATATCGTACGAAATCCATGTATTACATCAAATCCAAATAAAATTGGAATTTTCATCCGAGATTTTTCCATAGCCATTCTTTGAACACGTTCTACAAAATCGGGTTGAATTGCATTCAAAAAAGAGCCAACGTAACCTTGTTCAATATATTTTTCATAATCAGGATTTAAAAATTGGCCATTTTCTCCCCAATATGCTGTGTATTGGCAAAGTTGACCTGCTTTTTCGTCAAGCGTCATTTTTTCTAATAGATTGGTAATAAACGACTCAGTATTCGCACGTTCTTCGCGAGTAAGAGGCTGTGCAAATAACATACTTGCAGAGAAAAGTACTAAAATAAGTAAAACTGTCCGAATCATAAATAGCCTTTCTGTTGAGAAATATAAAAACTATGCAGCATACCAAAACACTGCAAAATAATGGCATGTAGTTCCTGCAATAACAAATAAATGCCAAATAAAATGACTATACCGTAACCACGAATCAATTGCAAAAAATGCAACACCAAATGTATAAAATAAGCCTCCTGCAATAAGTAATATTAACCCATTTTGGGGAACATTATCAACCAATGGACCTGCGGCAATCATAATAAGCCACCCCATTATAAGATAAAGACTTGTAGATAAAATAGGGAGGGTTATTTTTTCGAATATCTTTAATATTACTCCAACTATAGCAAATCCCCAAATAATTCCAAAAAGTGTCCATCCCCACGCACCACGAAGGACTCCAAATGAGAATGGCATATATGTTCCTGCAATAAGAAAATATACTGCAGAATGATCAATAATCCGAAAAATGCGTTTCGTTTTGCCAGTAGTAAAAGCATGATATAAAGTAGATGCAAGATATAAAATGATAATAGTGGCAGAAAAAATACATGTGCCAACAATAAATCCAGCATTTTTATATTGTATTGAATGTATGATAAGAAACGGAATGCCAATCAATGCCGCAAGCAATCCTATTCCATGACTAATGCTGTTGGCTATTTCTTCTCCCTGTGATTGTTCCCGTTCTTCGATTGGAAATAATATTTTCATATCATTTTCTTTGTAAAAATAAGAGATATTTTCTTAATTGCACTTTAATTGAATCACCGATTTTATCATAAAATTTTTTCTTTGTCTATTGACAAGCTATTTAATTTTTCCTTGACTTTTTAGCAAATTTGGGATAATCTTTAAATAGAGAATATAAGTTGAAAATTATTTAGCTTGTTTTTAAACTATCTTTCAAGAGAAAGATATATTATGCTTGATGTACAAGATCATCAAATTGCTAAGTTTGCAACAGGAAATAGTGTTCCTCCTGATAATATTATGGCTTTAGCTGTTGAAAGTTATAAAAAAATTGTAGAGACTTTGCAAAAACGCATCGTTGGCATGTCTGAAGTTGTGGAGCAACTTTTATTAGCAATATTTAGTGGCCACCATGCGTTATTGGTGGGAGTTCCTGGGTTAGCTAAAACCCTACTTATTCGATCTATTGCTGATTTAATGGTATTAAAATTTACGCGTATCCAATTTACTCCAGATCTTATGCCATCAGATATTACGGGTACAGAAGTTTTAGCCTACGATGAACAAAGTAATACTCGGCAATTTACTTTTTTACCAGGTCCTTTATTTGCAAACATTATTCTTGCAGACGAGATCAATCGAACACCTCCCAAAACACAGTCAGCACTTTTAGAAGCAATGGAGGAAAAAACTGTAACAGCGTTAGGCCAAAAATTTTCTCTTGAGCTTCCATTTCTAGTATTAGCTACACAAAATCCTATTGAACAAGAAGGAACATATCCTTTACCCATTGCTCAACTTGACCGATTTATGTTTAATATTTTAGTTGATTACCCTAATGCACACGACGAACATCAAATTATGAGGAAAAGTTTACGTATTTCAGATGAGCCATTAGAACCAATTTTTCAGAAAGACGATTTTTTGCAAATCCTTTATTGGGGACGTAAAATAAATATTTCTTCGCATATTCGTGATTATGCTGTGAAACTTTGTCGGGCTACACGCCCACAACATCCTGAAGCACCCAACTTTATTCGTAATTTAGTTGCCTGGGGAGTAAGTCCAAGAGCAACACAATATCTTATTTTGGCGGCTAAGACACGAGCTATGCTTCATGGTCGTAAGGAAGTGGAACTTGAGGATATTGTAGAAATTGTACATCCAATTTTTCGTCATCGTATTTTAATGCATTACCGTGCAGAAGCTGAAAACATTGGGCAAGATGACATTATTTCTTTGCTTTTACAAGAAATTCCTACACCTAATGGTATTGAAATAAAAATATCTCATCGTAAATATGCGAAACATCTTTATTTTAACCGTGCGACAAATGGCGACAATGAGAATCATTTAGAGAACTAAAAAATTGTATCTTGTCTGGTGAAACAGAAAGGAAATTTATGAAAAAACAACGATATGGTTTTACCCTTGTCGAATTACTAGTTGTAATTGCTATTATTGGCGTACTAGCCGGAATTCTTGTCCCTAGTTTGAGTGCTGCAAGTGTTCGTGCCCAACGGGCTAAAGTAAAAGCAATCATTACTCAATTGGAACAAGCACTAACTCAATATAAACTTGAAAAAAATAAATATCCACCTAGTACAGAAAATAATGGCGGATCTGTAACAAGTGGTGGAACTTATACCTATCGCAATGATTGTTTAGTAAAATATCTTGATGGCGATACTTCAAATGGTGGAGAAAGTATTCTTTATTTTGATTTCCAGATTCAATATTTAAGACCATCAAATAATTTAATTTATTATGGTCCATTTGATGAAGATTTCTGGTATCATAATTTTGATGAGGATAATGCCACCAGTAGAGTACGCAGTACAAGTTATCCTTTACATCCTTGGTATAATCGAATTAACTTCCAAGGAGTTCAAATATATTCCCGCGCTAATGGCGGTAAGGATTATGGTAACGATGCTTATGGTGGTGCTACTAATCCTACAACAATGGATTTTCTTTGGATTACTAATTATACAAAATAATTCTAAATTAGAGGGGCTTCCCCTCTAAAAAAAATGATAGGGAAAATTATGAATAAGAAATTATTCGGATTTACTTTAATAGAATTACTTGTTGTTATTGCAATTCTGGGAGTTTTAGCAAGTATTGTTATGGCAGTAGGAAGTAGCGTAATTTTAAAAGCTCAAGTTAAAGGAACTCAAGGAACAATTTTAGCTTTAGTTGCTGCTTGCGAACAATATCGCGCAGTATTTGAAGCTTATCCAGCATTGGATTTTCCAGGGCATTGCTCATCAATTGCCGCTGGCAACCCTACTTATACATCTGCAGATATTGGCGGTGCAAATACTAATATTATCAGTAAAGAAACTCCAACTGGTCTATCCGATACTGATACCTATTCTAATAATAATTATAAAGAATTTAATAAACGATTACGCTTTTTTCTTGAAGAACGTATTTATGAAATCGATGATGTAAGATCTGGTCCATTTGTAACCCAAAACTTAGTAAAAACTATTGACTCTGCAGACACAGTAAAAACAAATAATAGTTATATGTATGTGGATGCTTGGGGAAATTACTTACGTATTTGCCCCGGACGAGATCATAGACTGGATACACCAAGAGGTCCAAATAATCTTTCTCCTGATGCAAATAAAGCTGTTACTTTACAGGCTAAAAATCGCAAATATTATCCACTTGATATTTTCTCCATTGGTCCGGACGCAGAAAATGACGTCGATAAAAATGGTACTCAATTCCTGACTAAATTTGATACAACTGCTTCTGGCAATGATGATCTTGTTAGCTGGTTTCTGGATAGTAAATATAGTGAAAAAAACTATGGTTCAACGAAATAATGTGACATATCTTTCATGTATTTAGGGGAAAATATGATGCAAACAAGATTACATAGGGCTTTTACTCTTGTGGAATTAATGGTAGTTATCTCTATTATTATAATTTTATTGGGTATGAGTGTTCCAGCAATCAGTGGATTTATGGAACAAAGACGTTTAAAAGGTGCCGGACAACTTGTACAAAGCGCGTGTTTAGAAGCTCGCTCTCGTGCAATTGCTCAGCGAGAACGACAATATCTTGTTTTTTTCGTTCAGTTAAAATCGGGTGAAAAATTTTGTGAATATGAAATTCCCTCTGCTGTATTAGTTCCCAGTGCTACAAATAAAACTAAAACCGGAGCTATCAACACTATTTATTCTTTTGATTCAAATGAAAATACCCCTGATTCTTCAGGAAATAAAAGTATTGATCAAGTTGGGCAACATCAGGAATTACCAGAACTTATCGAATATCAACTTCCCAGTACTAATTTCTCTCTAACTTTTTATCCTGACGGCATGGTAACTTTCCAAGGAATTACAGATAAATTCAACGATCCAGAAGCTAGCACGGATACAGATATGATTTTTAAAGAATCTGGCGCAGATTTCAAAGCATATATTGATATTCAGGCAAATACCGGGCGAGCAAGATTTTTTGTCAAATAGTTTAACCTATAGCTATTTTTTCTTTTTTTAAAAAAATAGCTTGGAGATGATAGATATGATTCATCAAACAAAAAAACATGGTTTTACTTTGGTAGAACTATTGGTTTCTGTTGCACTCATGCTTATTCTGGTTGGCGCAGTTATTATGATTTTCCAAAACTCATCTGAAGTATTCAGTATTTCAGATGCGAAAATTTTTGTCTATCAAAATGGCAGAGCTGCTTTAGAATTAATGTCGCGAGAAATTACTAGTGCTGATAATTCAGGTTCTCCTGCCAGCAATTTTACCATACGCAATCCTACTGCTGCTGCTACAGAACAAACAATACTTTCTTTTCGTACTACAACTTCCTGGATTGAATCTGGAGCACAGAAAAGTGGGACGACAGTAGTTACATATCTTTTAAGTCCTAATACAACAGATAATACATTATGGAATCTTGTACGAAGAATAGAACCTGTTAGTGCTTCTAAACCAGATGCAATTCTAGCACAGTATATTCCAGTTGCAGAAGCTGCTGTAAAAATTTCCTATTTTAAATATAATTCCACATCTAAAAATTGGGATTTTGCAGAAGAAGCAGCAGGAACTCAAAAAGATTTCTCGACCGGAACTGGTGGCGTCGCCAATTTGCCAGATGCCGTCCGAATTTCTATTTTTTTCACTGATAGACAAAAACGCGTAACGCGTTGCTTAAGTCGTACAGTATGGATTCCTAAAAGCATAAATTCATAATTTTAATAGTTCATTTTAAAAGGAAGAAAAATGAAGCACGCCAATCGCGGTTTTACATTGATAGAAATTTTAATTGCCATGAGCGTGTTAGTTGTTGGATTAGTAGGTATTTTAGCACTATTTCCAGTAGGATTAAACGCTACAAAAAAAGCAATAGAAGATACAAATGCTGCTATGATTGCAGAATCAGTTTATGGTAGTCTTCGTGCTGCTGCACAACGTACTGTTCCTGGTGGAAGACTTCCCTTTTTTCATGATGGCATAAACCCTTCCAGTAATTTATATCCTTTAAGCAGTTCCTATGTTTTTAACAAGACAACTATGTTGGGAAAAACTTTTGGAATTCCTAAGTTTTCTGCAACAGAAATTGGCTCCGATCCCAATCAACCTGTAAGCATTTTAGATAGCAGTGCTAAACTAAATTATAAAGTAAATCCTGCTACAGATTGTTGCAGACTGGGATTAGGAAAAGAAGGGACATATAGCGGTTACACATATAATATCACTCTTCCTAGCACAGCTAACTTAGCATATCTAAAAAAAGATAGGGATCAGCTGAATCAATATTCTTTTAATATCCAATTATCTTATCCAGACACAAATCCTAAAAATTTATATGATATAACAATTTGGATATATCGCGAAACTACTTTAATCAAAAAATTCTATACTCAGATGATGATTCCCACCGCAGATCAATAGAAAAAAATATCAAATAAAAAGGGCGCAAATCGCGCCCTATAATTATCATATTATTTTTTACTTAAAAACCATTCTACAGTTTTTTCTAAGCCTGTTTTCACATCTACTAAAGGCTTATAATTTAAATATTGCTGGGCTTGTGAAATATCCGCTAAGGAATGACGAACGTCTCCGGCACGTGGCGGAGCATATATAGGGGAAATATTTGTTTTTAATATCTGTTGCAGATAGTTTAGAAGTTGGTTTAAACTAATTCTACTACCACCTGCTACATTAAAAACTTTGCCAGCAACAGTACTGGGAGCTTCAGCAGCTAACATATTTGCAGAAACCACATTTTCAATATAGTTAAAATCGCGGGTTTGTTCTCCATCGCCAAAAATATTTACAGGTTGATTATTTCGCAATGCTTGAATAAATTTAGGAATTACTGCTGCATATTCAGAAGCAGGATCCTGACGTGGACCAAATACATTAAAATATCTCAAAATAACCGTTTCCAACCCATAAACTTCTCTAAAAACTTGGCAATAAGATTCTCCGGCTAATTTAGCTGCTGCATAAGGAGAAAGAGGCCCGGGCTTCATTGTCTCTACTTTAGGTAAAACTTCAGTATTTCCATAAACACTTGAAGAGCCTGCAAACATTACCCGTTTAACGCCTAAATCTCTTGCATGGAGTAGAATTTTTAATGTTCCTTCAACATTAGCCTGATGACAGTCCCAAGGATTTTTAATGGATCTTGGAACAGAAGCTAATGCTGCCTGATGGAAAACAATTCTTGCGCCAGCCATAGCCTTTTTAACCATATCATCATCGCAAACACTACCTTGGTAAAAGGAAATGCGATCTCTAAATGGAGCAATATTTTCTAATTTCCCTGTAGCCAAATTATCTAAAACTGCTACAGTTTTATTTTTTGATAGCAATCGTTCAACAAGATGCGAACCAATAAAGCCTGCTCCCCCTGTTACTAGATATTCCGCCATTAGTTATCTCCTGCGGATTCCATGGGAGTATCAGAAGGCCCTAAATCTTGAACATAATCCCAATCACTTTCTGGTTTGTAACGAACTCCATCATTATATTCATCATATACTACTGGGGCTATGTTGCAGCCAGTTAATAAAACTGCGAATACTAATAAAACCCATAATAAATTACGCATTGTGTTCTCCTATTAAAAAACTTATAAGTCAAACTTTTTTATATTATAGCAATTTTTTTTATGAAAAAACAAATATTTTTTATGAAATTTTATCTCAAAAAAAATCGAAGTTTCCTTTACTTATATTTTATAAATTTTCTATTTCTGCTTTTGATAGCTTGTTCTCAACTCCCCAAACCTTTACCAGAATTATGGGAAAATGTGAAAATAGAGCAAGTAAATCCTAATAAATTGAGCGAATATGAATATTTTCTCGATAATATTATTAAACATCCCGAATTTTCTCTTGAAAAAATATCAAAAAAGCATGCTCATTTACTTTTAAAATTAATTTGCTCTTATCAACTGGCGCATTTTATGCTGCCAAGCCAAGATAGCCAAGAAAAACTATTTGATAATTACTACCCTATTTGGGAGAAATTGCCGTATCAACAAGAACTTATAGATTCCTTAAAAGGAGACTATGAATTACGAGATCTTTTAAAAATAATCGAATCTCGAAATATACGTGCAGAAAAAATATTAAAACAGTGTATACAAGATTGGGAAAAAAATTCAAATTATTCCCCTGATTGGTTAGAATCTTTAGATCGTGAATGGGAAACAGGTGGAATTATTCGCGAAAGCAAAGAAAAATCTCAGGAAAATCTATTATTTTTTTGCAACAACCTGGAATTTTTAGAACTTCCGGACTCAGATCAAATTGAAAATGCCAAATATTTGGCGGAATTTCGACAAAATAATTTCCAGAACTTGGATAAACTCCAAGCCAATTTTTTAAAACGTTTTCGTCTTTTTAGGGTAGGAGCAGATTCTAGTACAGAACTTTATACAGATGTTGTGGAATCTATTGTTACTAAGAAATTTTCAGTACTAAGAGAAATGAGACGTAAAAAAGACTGGACAGAAAGCGATTTAGAAATTATAGATCAAGCAAAAAAGAAACTCTATTACTTTGGATTGAAAAAAAGATTGCTCGATCGTTCTTACAATTTCCATTTAGATAAAAATACTTATTTAAACGATCTCTCTGTGATTTTCTTTTTTCATACCCACCCCTACGATCCAAGAATCCCACATTTGAAAACACCTTCTAAACAAGATCAAATAATGACTTTTCGTATGGGACCAGCCATTGTTTTCGATGTCCAGGAAAATTTTGTTGATGTCTATTCAGTTGTTTCTGGAGAAGTTGACAAAATCCACCGATTTTTAAAATAAGAAAAGTCATTTAATACTCTGATAAAAATAAAAAAAATCCTTCACAAATCTGTGAAGGATTTTTTTTGTACAAGAATTCAAGAGTGAAAAATATAGCAATTTTCATAAATTTTTTTTAGTAATTTTCGTTCTTTTTCGGTAGGACAAAATCTATTGAAATACCAACTCCAGCTCTTCTGGTTTGCATGGCAATTGATCCGAGTAACGATAGACAATATGAATAGCTTCGGCGGGTTCGTTTTCTCGTTGGAAATTGAGCAAATTAACCTTGTTGGAAATCTCTGGGCCGGCTTTTGTTCCTGCCATAGAGCCAGAAGTTGATTTGGTTCCAATTGCAGGTAATTTTTCAGGGTAAAAATATACACTCATTAAACCAACCTGGTTTACAATTCCTACCAATTCTGCAGCAGAATCTTCTGGCCGGGCAAATTGAAATACCTTACTTGTTTCTAAACTACTTTGGAAACCAAGTACATCCACTTGGTTTTGTGCCTTTATAACTGTTTGGATTTTATTTTTTCCAGGCTTGACTTCTTTTTCAAGGGCAGATATCTCGACTAATTTCGCTCCTTCAATAGTCGTTGTTCTGTCAGGATGATTCGGAACACTACGTACCATGCCATTTGCATTGGGTACAAGCCGTTTTCCAGGAGGTGTAAGCACCCATTTAAAGGCTTTATTTGGATGGCATACCACAGGTTCAAACTGCGAATTTCCTTGCTTCTGATAAATACTATTGACACCATCCACAAGTACAGCAACGGCAAACAGCCGATCGTTATCTAATGGATGATCTTGGAGAGAAGGACTACCATGGTTGATAATCCGAATTTTATAGCGTTTGTTACAATATGAAGGGGGAATGGACAGCAGCAAAGTATTGTACCAGGAAGAAGCCTTTGTGGTACCATCTGCTTGGGTTTCCGTGGTACGTTTACATCGGTACAAATCTAGTTTTTTCCATGCTTGCTCATCTAAATCCGGAAGTTTTTCATCCAATTTTACCCAAACTTCTACTCCAAATCGTCCCTTATTTTCCTTAGAACGAGCAATATTTCCTAGTCTTCGCAATTCTTCTGAATATACACTGCCATTATATTCTAGCACTTTATTTTTCTTGGCGAGGATCATGGAAACATCCATCCCAGTCCATTTTCCAATTGAATAGCGATTAAAATTCTTTAATCCAAAATGCCCAACAATCCCAACTTCAATTTTCTGCTCATTTAGAATTTCCTGAGCAGTGGCAATATCCTTACGGCTAATCCCTTCTGGACTTTGGTTCTTAAACTTCCGTTGAATTTGACTCATAGTCATTACACGATAATTTGCCGATTCGGGCATTTCTGACAAAATTGCTTGGATCAATTCATTCTGCATGATCAATGGAATATTTCCAAATGTCGCAGGAGCTTCATCGTCTTGGTTGCCAAAAGGAAATACAACCACATTCCACGTGGCATTGCTTGGTTGATTTTCCACTAAATCCTTCACAATATCCAATGCCAAATTTCGTGCAACTCCTACTAAACTTAGATAACCTGTCAAATCAGCTTGTAACCTATTGCACAGCTTACGGGACAAATCTTGGTAATCCTTAGCATCACGAATAACTTGCTTACAATAATCCTGAATCTTACCACTTTTCACCTCAACCAGTCGATAATGGGCTAGCCATGCCCCTTCAATTTTTTCAATTGCACCCAATAAAACAAAATTAGCTTCCAAATTTTCACTGATTTTCTGAATTTCCTCTGCTGTTGCGGTTGTAGGCATTGCCAATAACCGCTCCTCGATCAATTTCTTCACTTGCATCCGTTCCACTAACTCAAATGCAGTTTCCTTCATTTCGGAAGCAAGCAAATCCGCAATCGAAGAACCAATCTCCTTCGGAGCATCCCCACGAACCTCAAAATTCGCAATCGCTAAACGCCGTTTCGGAGACTCAACTTCTTGAGCAAACACTATTAAACTTAGGAAATATAGCACAATCCCTAATATAACCACATTGTTCTTCACGATAAAACCCTTTCTAAATTTAAAAAATATATTGAAAAATGGACAGGTTCTACAAATATTA
>CAZPDM010000012.1:0-65134 GCA_964585305.1 uncultured Planctomycetota bacterium
ATTATAGTTAGAATTAGAAATTTCAATTATTGTATCCCAGCAATCATCTGGAAGTACTTGATTTCTACGAATTTCGCCGCATTTTTCGCAACGATGAACAATAATATATCCTTTACTACTTTGTTCGAGTCGGATAGGAGCCATAAGCCCATGACATTTACAAGTTCGATCTCCTGGAACATCTCCATCAACATGGAGACTATATAAACACTGACAACAGTGATTTCTGCATGTTTTATTAGCTGGAGGAACTTGGACCCCACAATTTTCGCAAATAAAACCTTCGTTAATTTTTATAGTCTTTGCACCCATATTTACATAAAAGCATAGCTATTGAGTATAGCTATGCTTATCCGAATATTCTATTGTAATAAAATAGAAACGACTAAATTCACAAAATTGAAACTAATATAATGCTTGGATTGGTTCTTCAATCATATTCTTTATATTCTTTAGAAAACTTGCTCCCATTGCACCATCAATAATACGATGATCGCAAGATAATGTCATTTTCATTCTTGATTGAATGACAATTTCATCATTGTAAACAACTGGCTCTTTACGAATTTCTCCAATTGCTAAGATAGCAGAACCTGGTGGGTTAATGATTGCGGTAAATTCTTCAATGCCATAAGATCCTAAATTGCTAATTGTAAAAGTTGCATTTTGAAATTCTTCTGGTGCTAATTTATTACTTAAAGCACGTTCAATAAGACTTTTTAGTTCGCTATCAATTTGCAAAATTCCTTTACTTTGACAATTGCGAACTACTGGTGTAATGAGTCCATCTGCTTGAGCTACAGCAAGGCTAATATCAATACTGGAAAACTTTAAAATTTGATCGTTTTGCCAAGAAGAATTTATGATAGGATGTTTGAGCAATGCTTGGCTACATATTTTTAAAATAAAAGAGTTCAAAGATATTTTGTCCGAACGATCGGCATTAAGCTTTTGTCGAGCGGATAAAATTGGATCCATATTGACACTTATTTTTAAATAATAGTGAGGTGCAGTAAATTTAGATTGGCTCAATCTGTTTGCAATAATTTTGCGCTTAAGAGAAATCGGCAAGATTTCTCCATTAGGACCAATAGGTTTGCTAACAGAAGTTTCATGGGATATTGTTGGTAGAGATATTTTAGTATGTTTAGAAGTAATACTTGCTTTATTTGATGTAGCAGTAGATGGAATAGTTGGGATAACTGGAGTTGATATTGTATGTAAATGATCATCAATATCACGCTTAATAACTCTTCCTGCAGGCCCAGATCCTTTAATTTGATTTAAAGAAATCCCTTTTTCTTTAGCCAATTTCTTTGCTAAAGGAGATGCTTTTACTTTAGAATTTTCTAAGGAAATATTTGCAATCGGTGATTGTAATGTTAAAGGTTGTATTGAGGTTGCAGATTGTGTTTGTATTGGAGCTACTTCTAAAATTGTTGGTTGAATAACTTCTGAGATATTTTCACCTTGTTTGCCAACAATAGCAATAAGCTCTCCAATTTTAGCATCTTGTCCTTCTGGCATAACGA
The DNA here is from genome assembly GCA_964585305.1 of uncultured Planctomycetota bacterium. Classification (GTDB taxonomy): domain Bacteria; phylum Planctomycetota; class Uabimicrobiia; order Uabimicrobiales; family JABWCH01; genus CAZPDM01. The sequence goes on from CAZPDM010000012.1 coordinate 1,533, forward strand.
TTTTTAACAATACTCCATCTGCAGAAGATTCGTATTCCATTGTTGCTTTATCAGTTTCTACTTCACATAGAACATCCCCAGAACGAACCTTATCCCCTTCTTTTTTACGCCATTTTGCGATATGCCCAGATTGCATAGTAGGTGAAAGAGCAAGCATCAATAATTTTTCTGCCATAATTTAAATTCCTTTTTTTTCCTACTCTCAAACGCATAAAACCTATAAAAAATTTTATGCGTCTAAGATTTTTTATCTATATAAAACTTTATCTACCATCTGCAAAATTTTTTCTACAGAAGGTTGAGCAGCTAATTCTAAGATATGATTATAAGGCATTGGGACATCTTCTAGGCAAATTAGTTCTACAGGGGCATCTAAATCCTCAAAACAATTTTTGGAAATAAGCCAACCAATATATGCACCTATGCTAGCAACAGGCCAAGCCTCATCTACAATAATGCAACGATTTGTTTTGCGTACGGATTCATAAATCGTTTTTTCATCAATAGGGCGTAAACATCGTAAGTCGATAACTTCGGCCTGAATTCCCTTTTCTTCTAGTTGTTTAGCTGCTTCCAAAAGCAATTTCATTGGTTTTCCGCAACTGATAAGGGTTATGTCTTTTCCTACACGTTTTACATCTGCTTTATCTAATGGCAAAATATATTCTTCTTGTGGAACTTCGCCTTGCCAGGAATACATCAATTCGGCTTCCATAAAAACCACAGGATTTTCATCACGAATAGCTGCTTTCAATAAACCTTTTGCATCAAAAGGAGTTGAAGGCATAACAACTTTAATTCCTGGGGCATGTGCATAATAACTTTGTAATCCCTGTGAATGTTGAGAACCAAGAAATTCTGCTGGTCCATTTGGACCACGAAAAACAATAGGTACTTTAACTTGTCCACCGGACATATAAAGCATTTTAGCTGCATTGTTAATAACTTGATCAATAGCTAAAAGGGAAAAATTAAAGGTCATCCATTCAACAACGGGACGAAGACCAGCCATAGCTGCTCCAATGGCAATGCCAGTAAATCCTGCTTCAACAATAGGCGTGTCAATGATTCTGCGCGAGCCATATTTTTTCCAAAGACCTTGAGTTACTTTATAGGCACCATCATATTGAGCAACTTCTTCACCTAAAATAAAAACGCGCTCGTCTCTCGCCATTTCTTCATCCAAAGCCTGACGTAGAGCTTCACGATAGCTAATAATTGGCATATTTCTATCCTATATTTTGAAAGTATTTGCTTATAGAATTATTTGGCAAGAAAATCACGAAGTTTTAGCTTCGTGGATAATTACCTAAACTTATAGGCTTGGAATTTCTTCACAAGCCTTTTTATCCTTTAGTTAAAGGCATTGACTATATGATAACATTTTCATATAAACTATCTGGTAATGGTTCTGGGCTTTGTTCAGCAAATGTAACAGATTCATTACAAATTTGCTTAATCTTAGAATCGATTTTATCATAATCTTCTTGAGTAAGAAGATTTTCAGCCATCATCTGCTTTTGTAAAATAACAATAGGATCTTGTTCTTTATAAGATTCGATTTCTTCTTTTGTGCGATATTTCCCTGGATCGCTCATCGAATGGCCTTTATATCGATAAGTTCGAATTTCTAAGAAAGTTGGTTTTTTTTGTTCTCTAGCTTGTTTAACTGCAAGACTCATTTCTTCATAAACGGTCAGGACATTCATACCATTTACTTGTTTTCCAGGAATATTATAAGCTGCACTTTTTTTATAAAAATCGGTTACTGAAGAAGCGCGATCAATAGATGTTCCCATGCCATATTGATTATTTTCGCAAATATAAATAATTGGTAATTGCCATAATTTTGCTAAATTTAGACTCTCGTGAAAGACTCCTTGATGAATGGCTCCATCACCAAAAAAGCACAGCGCAACACCATCTTCATTATTATAACGAAGTTTTAAAGCCATTCCTGTTGCAATTGGAATCTGCGCTCCGACAATTCCATTTCCACCATAGAACCCATTACTTACATCGAAAAAGTGCATAGATCCTCCTTTTCCTTTAGAGCATCCTGTCGCTTTTCCAAATAATTCTGCCATTGCTTTATTAGGTTCTAGTCCACAAGCCAAAGCATGTCCATGATCACGATAAGCTGTTAAAACGTAATCTTTTTTAAGATTTAAAGCCGCAATAGCACCAACAGCTACAGCTTCTTGGCCAATATAAAGATGGCAAAATCCTCCAATTTTTTGCAGACCGTACATCTGAGCACTTTTTTCTTCAAAACGTCTGATGAGGAGCATATCATAAAGAAGCTTATGAAGAAATTCTGGAGAATATTTTTTTATAGAAGGAGTTTCATTCATAGATTTTTCTTCTGAAAAAAAGATTGTTACTTGATTAGGTCCAGTCAGATTTAGTATTTTCTACAGGTTTAGGAAATTCAACATAAATTCGCTTTCCCTGCATAGGAAGGAAATAATACCCTTTTTCAATGATTGTTTCAAGAATAACAAAATTTGCTTCTTGGAAATTTACCTTCCAAAATACGCTGACATTTTTTCCAATTGTTTGCAAAACTTCTGCTTTGAGAGAAGGATTATCTATAACCTGGATTTTTCCTTGGATACGAAAAACTTCAGTTAAAGCTTTATTTTGAATCATCCATTCTATATTTGGGAATTTATCTAAGTTTTTAACCCATTCAAAATCTGGAGAAGAAACTGTATATAAAATCCCCGGACGATCTGGAAGAAAACCGGCTGTTAGCCAGCGAACATGCGGATTTCCTTCGCTATCTAAAGAAGTTAAAACTCCAACTTTAACTTCATCTAAAAGTTGGGATACTTTAAGCAAAAACTGATCATAATCCATAGCAGAATGCCTTTCTAAAAATATCTGAGCCTGTCAAAAGTAAGTTTTAACATAATTTGTAATTGATTAGTTTTCCGGTGTATAAATATTAGGGCTATTTCCTAAAGGGGCAACATCATAACGGATACGGAAAAAAAGATCTTGGGCAAAACAAAATAGGCTGCCATCTTCTAACGGATACGGTTGGTTGGGTTCAATTTTAGCCCCAGGTTTAACATACGGACGACTTGGCCATATAAAAACTGCCCCAGTTCCCATATCCTGAATAAGAATTTTATCATCTTTTCGAATAAGTTTAGCATGTTCTGGAACAAGATTTTTTTTGCCTTCAAGCATCAAATCTTTGTTGTTGGTCCCGATAATACAAGGAAATTTAAAAATATATGTCTCAAAAATTTTTTCACTTCCTTCCCACATTTCTAACAAAGGAGGTTCTTGTGATTCGGAAGAAAATTGAAGAGAAAAACAGTTTTCTTTTGCTAACCAAAAAAAATCTCCTGATTTAAGAAGAAATTCCTTGTTAGGAGCCAAGCGAATACGTTTCTTTTCCAAAGAAAAAGTTCCACCAGAACTTCCCAGATCCATAATATAATATTGTAATCCTTCACAAAAAATTTTAGCATGTTGCCCACTAATTCGAGGATTATCAATAACAACATCACTTTTGCGACTGCGCCCAAAAGTTTGAGGTTTGTCTGTAATATGATATTCGTGTATTTTTTCTCGAAATTTCCATTTATTTTCTTCTTTTAAGGAAACTTCCCATCTTTCTAAATTGATTCCTGGAAGATGTTTTTGCTTATCTTTTTGTTCTAATATGGATAGCCAATAGCCTTTATCTCGTGGATTAGTATAATGTAATTGGATACTTTCACTTGGGGTTGCAAGATTTAAAGAGTTTCCATTAGGATATGCAGGATTTTTTCCAGCACGTCCTTGTTCAAGCAAGCCAACATCTAATTCGAAACTTATAATATCTTGCGTGCCAGTAGGAATTGTTTTTTGTTTTCTAAGTCGGTCTGCTTGATATGGTAGATAAAAGCCAGATTCTCCACCATGTAATAAAAGTTTGTCTTCTTCGTCATATTGTGGGATTACAGCATTGTTGGCATAACAAACCATACAATAGCCTTTTTGGCAATATTCTTTTAATTTGCGATCGGCAGGGATATTTTCTTTATTGTGGGCAATAATTACCATCACATCCACTAAACCATTAAAATATTGTAGTTCACTTTCATCTACATTATCATCACATAAAATAACAGCAAAATCTCCTATATAAGTATTGACAAATAAATGCCGGCAAAATTGATTCTCAGTATCATTCCTTTGTAATTGATATTGAAAATAGCATTTAATTTGTTTTCCTTTTTTAACTAAAATTGTGCTGCGATTTTGATTTTGATGAACATAGCTTCCACATACAGCAATGATGTTTCGATCTTGTTGCTCCAACAATTTAGCAATAGTACGATCTAAGCTATCGCATCCACTATTTTTGGGCATAATTAAAAAATTACATTGATGTTCCCACAATGCCTGTGCAATCAATCCTGTAATATATTTTTCATAACCAGGATCACTTGGAGCAGGCTGAACTTGGATAATTGCCACTTTGTGTTCAGAAGGGATTTTATTCTGTTTAAAGTCATGGATTTCTGTATAAATAGCCATAAAATCTCCTAATTAAGAGAGTATATAAAGTTTTACATTTTATAAAAAATGTAAACTAATTATCTTTATCTTCATCTTCATCTTCATCATTTCCCATCATATTTCGAATGATGAGTTTTGGATTTTCGCTTTGAACAGATTGCTGAATTTTTTCTAAAAATTTTTCTATTTTATCTCGTCCATCTTGTAAAGAAAAGATAATAGGACGATCAATATATGTAAAAGCAATAAAATATTGATAAGTATCTTTAGCAATCCAAAGAGCAAGCATTCCTAATCCTCCGGTAATGATTGCAGAGGTCAATCCTTTTTCAGGATCGCTAAAATAAAAATATGAACCTACAATTCCAATATATACAAAAAGAATGGCTATTATTATACATCCATACACACGTTGTTTTCCTACAACAATTTCAGGTACTTTTCGTAAATCAAAAAATTGTAGGACACGTCCTTTACTATCTCTTTTTTGAAGATAGTATTCGTTAATGGTCAGGCAACTATTTACTAGAACATCATTATTAGAGTTTTTAGAATTCTTCACGCTATCCAATGCAAAAATAATTGATATTTTTTGCACTGCCTCTTGAGTTTTTCTTTTAATAAGCAGGAATACCAGTAATTTTTTGTCCAATGATAAGTCCGTGAATATCATAAGTGCCTTCATACGTATAGACACTTTCGATATTTTTGAGAACTCTCATAATAGGGTATTCGCTACTAACGCCATTCGCACCTAACATTTCACGAGCAGTATAAGCAATTTGGCGTGCAATACATGTATTCGCACGTTTTGCCATGCTAACATAGCTAAAATCAGCAAGTTTACGTTCTCGAAGTTGAGCAAGATGTAAAACCATTGAAAGTCCTTGAGTAATATGAGTAATCATATCTGCTAATTTCACTTGAATAATTTGCTTTGCAGCCAAGGCTGTACCAAATTGTTTACGCTCCATTACATAATTCCAAGCAGTTTCATAGCAAAACATTGCTGCTCCAATAATTCCAGCAGCAATACCTGCGCGAGCTTCATTTAAACATTGCAAAGCACATTTCAGGCCTTTAGAATTTGGTAGTAAATTTTCTTTTGGGATAAAAACATCTGATAAACTATATTCTCCAGTATGGCCAGCATTTAAAGAATCTTTTTTATCCATAGAAAAGACTTTTAATCCTGGTGTATTTTTTTCAACAATAAAGCCATAAACTGTACCATTTAATTTAGCCCAAACAATATGAACATCTGCAATATCAGCATTTGTAATCCATTGTTTACTACCATTTAAGATATATCCTTTTTCTGTTTCAACAGCTTTGGTTTCCAAAGAGCCAGGATCTGATCCATGATTGGGTTCAGTTAAGCCAAATGCACCAATCCATTCTCCTGATGCCAATTTCGGCAAATAATATTGACGTTGATCTTCATTTCCAAAAGTAAGAATAGGGTACGCAACAAGAGCATTTTGAACACTTGCATTACTTCGTAATGCAGAATCCCCCCATTCTAATCCAATCATCATCATAGAATAAGATATTTCATCCAAATGAATTCCCTCATATTTTTCTGGAATATGGGCACCAAAACATCCTAGTTCTGACATTTGCTGCCAAAGGCTTGGCTCGGGGTTTCTTTCCCAAGCAGTTTTTTCAATAATAGGCAAATTTTTTTGAGAAAATTTTAGAAAAGTTTCCAAAACTTGTTGTTGCTCGAAGTTTGTAAAACTTTTGATCAGATTCATATAATCTGAATGATAAATAGGATTTTTTATCATAGTTTTTTTCAGAAAATATTTAAATATTTTTTTGATTAAAAATGAATACTTTCTGCCTTATTTTAAATTTTGAAATAAACTATTTTATTAAATTATTTTCTCTTGACAAATATTTTATAGATTCTATTCTATTTTATCTAAAATATTGTGTTTTGGTCAAGTATAAATAGTATTTTAACTAAAAAATCTTTAAGAAGCTATTGTTAAAATTTTTAGGAGAAATTTTTATATGAAACCGCCAACATTTGGGTTATGGCCACCTATTGCGGATGCTCTTCATGTTTATAGGCGTCGTATTTTAGCAGAACCTGAAGCTCATTATGAACATATTTGGAGGTTATTACAACTTAATGAATCAATTATTGTATGTTTAGGGGCATTATTAGCAACAAGACTTAAATCTTTATGGGATGAAGATAAAGAAAAATCTTCCTTACTTAATGATATTTGTTCACGTATAACAGGAGTTCCTTATTCATTAGATAAGTCTAATTCTAATACATTTCAAGGATGTTTGGAACAAGGTAGTATAATGCCTTGGATTGGCTTTTTTAATTATTTTAAAAATATTTCTAAAATAAATCTTTCCTGTCAATTTTGCGAAGAAATTCATCAATATATTTCAACAACATTAAAAACTCCACTTTCTTTTTTAGATTCTTGGAAAATTATTACTTCGGTTTCTTTATTTAATCGAGAACCATTGAATTTTTTAGATCGTTTTGAAGCTATCAATAAATTAAGAAATAAAATTGCACATCTTCCTTTACCTACAGCTATTTTACCAGGATTACATCGTGGGTTGAGAAAAGAAGTTTTATCTTCAATATGTCCAAGCTATCGTAATAAAGAAGACGATCATGTCCGAGATTTTGCAGAAACTGAATTTGCTACACCATTTGTTGGAAGAATTATCTTTGGAAATGTCTTTATTACTGGTTCAGATAATATTGGAGAAATTCCTGTAGATGATATTATTTTAAAAAAAGTCCAACAAAAGAAAAATCAAATATTTGTGCAACCTAAATTTTCAGAGAATACAGAAGGTTTAGTTTGGCCAGTAACTCCATTTTTTACAATTAATAATGAACTTAAAGTACTTTTATTATTTAAAGTAGACGACTTGCAAGAAGAAAATCCTGACGGAGAATATCATCGATTTGCAGCGGAATTAGCACCATTACAGCGTTATCCTATTGCTAAAGAAGATATTGAACCTTGGATACCTAAATATAGTATCAATACCAATGGATTTCCAAATAGAAATATAGAATATTATGATGATGATGATAAAGAATTTAATATAGAAAATAAAACTGGAGAAGTTATTTCTGAAGAGATCGATGCCGAAAATAAAATTCAATTAGAGTCATTAAACTCAGATTTTTCGCAAAAAACATCTGAAGAATTACGCAATATTGCAGAAAAAGCATTTTGGACTAGAGATTATCCTTTAGCCATGAAAGCCTTTGATGAATTAGAAAAAAAACATGATACTCGATATTATAATGATGTAGCAAAGTCAAAACACGGTGCTTCCCTTTGGAGAATGGTCGAGCAATCTGTAAATCAAGAACAAAAAAAACAAGGATTAGATAAAGCTATCAGACTTTTAAGTGCCGCTGCTTTACATCGTGATCCTGAATATAAAGCACGTGCTCTTTATGAGAAATCCAAAGCTATGTGGCATCGTTGGTTAATAAAAGAAGATCTTAGTGATACAAAAGATTTAGAAGAATCCGTTGAAAGTGCTCGTCAGGCAACGCAATATTCTTATGAACAAGCTTATATCAATTGGTTAGAAAAGATTAGTATTGAAAAAGAAGACCGTATGCAATTGAATTAATTAAAAAAAAAGCATTGTTGTATTGACAATGCTTTTTCTTTAAAGAAAGGATATTACTATGGGTTGGGCAGGTTTTGCCATAGAAGCTCTAAAAAAAGGACAAACAATAAAAATTCGTCCACGAGGAAATTCTATGCGTGGGAAAATTAACGATCGAGATTTGGTAACAATTGCTCCATGTGATTCAAGAACTTTAGAAATTAATGATATTGTTTTATGCAAAGTTCATGGCCATGAATATTTGCATTTAATTAAAGCAAAAAATGGAAATCGATTTTTGATTGGAAATAATATTGGAGCTACAAACGGATGGATAGGAGAACATTGTATTTTTGGAAAAGCGATAAAAATAGAAAAATAATTTTAATAATTCCATTGCCATTGTAATGCCCCATATTCCCAGGTTGCATAAATTTTACAACCGAAATTGGAATATTTTTGTAATATTTCTTTTCTGGAAAATTTATCATTAGCATTGATGAACACACTTTCAGGTTGCAAGAATTTAATCAGTTCATCGGTTTGATATAATTGACCTCCATGATGAGGAATTTGCAGAAGAGAAATTGGTATTTTAAATTCTTGATTTTTGCATTGATAAATTTTGTAATCTTGTAAAAATTCTTCACAACTTTTATCCGCTATATCACCAGTAAGTAAAAATCTAAATTCCGTTAGATTTCCTAGAAGTAAAAGCGAATGATTATTATCCCATCGAATGCCATGTTTTTGAATTTTTTCTCCCGGATTAAAAAAAATTAAAGTAGATTTTTCTAAATCTTTTGATGGAAATATCTGCTTATTACTAACTTCTATAATTTTAAAATTCATCCTTTGTAAAGAACGTAACCAAGGTGATTGTAAAATAAAAGAACGGTTAGCATATATACTAAAAATTTTACAAGATTGAGATATTGCAAAAATGCCATTATAATGATCGCTATCATTATGAGAAAGAATAATAGCATCTAAGTTTGTAATTCCGCGATCTTGTAGAAATGGAATAATTACACGCTGGCCAATTTTTTTTGATTGAGATCCGCAATCATACAAAATTTTTTCACCCGTTGGAAGTTTAATATAGACACAGCACCCATGTCCAACGTGTAAAACAATCAATTCTGCATGAGCTTGTTTTAAACATCTCAAATGCCCAGACTGCATGATAAGAAAAAATATTATAAACAGCCTTACATAATGATTCCAAAGAGATAAGGGAAAAATAATAAACATGGCATAAAAGACAATCATCAAAAGTAAAAGCGGTGGAAGCCAATAGCAGATAAATATTTGCCATTGGCTAAAAGTATAAATACTTAGCATAAGAAAATCAGCTAAATATGTTAATATACTTCCAAGTATTTTCGCCCCCCAACCAATTCCTAATATGCTACATAGCAATAATATTGAACCTATTAAAAGAATCGTAACAATAGGAATTGCAAATATACTAAAAAAAGCTGCTAAAATATTGCAATATCCAAAATGAAATATAATCAACGGGCAGGTCAACAAAAAAACAACAACAGAGACTAATGTTAACTCTTTAAAATAAAACCAAACACAATAAAAATAATATAAATATTTGGATGTGTATTGATGTTGAAATTTAAAAAAAGCCCAAGTTGTAGAAAGAGGAATATATCCCTTTATGATTGATAATGAAGCTAGAAAAGTAAGTTGAAAACCTGCTAAGAATAATTCGCGTGGTTCAATCATCAGTAAAACTAGTGCAGCAAAGGAAAGTGTATGTATCGAGTGAGTAGTATATCCCCAATATAACCCAGAAAAATACAGGCAAATCATAATAACTGTGCGAAAAACAGGTGTATCCATCCCAACTAATAAACCATAAAATAAAGCTAGAAATATCATCACTATCCAGCAAAAAAATATTGGCAATCGTATTTTTACTAAAAGAAAATATACAAAGCAAAGCACAAGAGAGACATGTAATCCGGAAATTGCTAACAGATGATAAACACCTGTATTACGAAAATTTTCCATATCTTTATCTGTTAATAATATTCTTGCTCCTAATAACAATGCCGCAAGAATATTTCCCGTTTCTGAATTAGTAGATTCACGTAAAATCTCTATATATCTTAAACGTAAATAAAAGAAAAAGTCTAAAATAGTGTAGGTGCAACCTATTTCCCGTATTTGAATATCCTTGTTAGAACGAACGACTAAACAATAATAAATTCCCTTGCTATAGAAATGAAATCTAATATCGCTTTCTCCAGGATTTTTAGGCCCTTCAATGGGAGTAAGTTCTCCCCATATTTCAATTTTGTCTCCTAAAATAATATTGGGACATGTTTCATAAACGGAAACTTTTATTAAAGGCGTATTCTTTTTAGAACGTTTTGAAAAACAATAATTATGGAAAAAATTTTTTCCTATTGATGTATTTTTTAATGGCCAAATACGTTCGCAATTATGTTGAATTTCTATATATTCAGGAAGAATTATCCAAGAATTTTTATAAAATAATTCTGATTCTAATTGGTTTGGATTTTTGCTTAGCCAATGTTGAGGAAACGGAGGTTCAATAACAGTTCCAATAATCTTAACATTTTCTTTTTTAGTAATGATTTCTGTAGGTTGCCTTTCTATACTCAAAGACATTCGCCACATTCCTAAGCATAAAACAACTAAGTAAAAAAATATTGCTTTTCTCAATAAACTAAAAAAAATGAAGTAAAAAACACTTAGGATAGCTAACGCAGTTGAATTTGTAGGAAGTAACCAACATAAACCAATTCCCATCGCAAAAATAAGAACCGTTTGCGGTAAAAGTCCCCATTGCCGAAATAAAGAAGGCTTTTTCCACATATATTTTCCTTTTAAAATTGCCAACTTCGAAATTGTATAGCTTCTGCGACATGACTGGCTAAAATATTTTCTGAACCCTCTATGTCTGCAATTGTCCTGCTAATTTTTAAAATTTTATGATATGCGCGAGCAGATAAGTATTTTTGTAAAACGGCTTGATTAAGTAATTTTTCTCCTGCATGATCCAATTGGCAAAATTGTTGAATTTGAGAAGTTCCTAATTGACTATTTGTTTCTAAATAATAAGGCCCAAGGCGTTTTTTTTGAATCTCTCTTGCTTGCTCAACTATCTTTTTCATGCTTAAAGAATCTAAACCAGACGCAGGAGTAGCTAAGTCTTGGTATTTAATTCTAGCAATTTGTAAATGGAGATCGAAACGATCTAACAATGGCCCAGATATACGCCGATGGTATCGTTGGACCATGTATTCACTACAACGACATTGATGTTGAGCATCTCCAAAATAGCCACAGGGACAAGGATTCATAGCAGCAAGTAATAAAAATTGTGCAGGAAAATTCATGGTTTCTTTTGCTCGTGATATAGTAACAAAACCAGTTTCAATAGGCTGACGTAATACTTCTAATGTATCTCTAGAAAATTCTGCAAGTTCATCTAAAAAAAGAACTCCGTTATGAGCTAAGCTTAATTCTCCAGGACGCGGAATACTTCCACCACCAACAAGTGCTATATTGCTGATAGTATGATGTGGCGAACGAAACGGAGGATATTGAACAAGTCCACTTTTAGGAGAAATCATTCCACAAACGCTATAAATTCTAGAAGTTTCTAAAGATTGATTAAATGAAAGTGCAGGTAAAATACTACTTATACGACGTGCAAGCATTGTTTTCCCGGATCCTGGTGGCCCAATCATAATGCAATGATGGCCTCCTGCCGCAGCTAAAAGCATTGCACGCTTCCCATATTCTTGCCCCAACACGTCTGCATAGTTATTTTTTTCTTCTCTATTACCACTATTTCCTCTTTCAGACAATGTTTGATATGGCAAAATAGGCTCTTCACTGTTCAAAACTTTAACCGCTTCTACTAAGTTGCTTACAGGATATATATCCACAAAATTACAAACTGCGGCTTCATCGGCATTTTCTTTAGGAACAAGAATTTTCTTTATCTTTGCATGATATGCAGCTTCCAACATTGCAATAATACCACGTACCGGACGAATTGCTCCATCCAAAGCAAGTTCTCCTACCATTGCTACATCTTGCAATTTTTCTTTAGCTACTAACTCACTGGCAGCCAGCAGCCCTACACTAATAGGCAAATCATATTGCCCACCTTGTTTTTTTAAGTCTGCTGGCGCAAGATTGATTAAAATACGCATATAAGGAAATGGAAGCCCGGAATTCACCATAGCTGTTTTTACACGATATTCTGCCTCTCGGATTGCAGTGTCTGGCAAACCTACGATTGTAAATTTTGGCAGTTTATTTGATAAATCTACTTCTACTTGTACTAAGATGCCATCAATTCCTTTTGTTGCAAAAGACCATACCTTAGCAAGCATAATATTTTCCTTAAAATAACTAAAAAATAATGAGATGTATTTTAGAAAAAATCTAACAATTATCAAAAAAATCTAAATGAATATACAAAAGTTTTTGGACTAAAAAATATGCCAACTACGTGTTTGAGATCCAACTGTGAGGAATTGAACCCGCCGTTGCAAATTTTTTTTGTTAAAGATAACCCTTTATAAACGGCGGGTTAATTCCTACCATGCACATCCGTGCATGGACAAGTTTCCTGAGATAAAGTTAGTACTGAGATAAGAATGTATAATAAATTCTTAGTCCAAATACTTTTGACAACTTACTTAACAGTTATCAATTTTAAGAAATTTTACGACAAATTATAATTTTCATCTCATTGATCTAGGGAATAAATAGGGAATAAAAATGTTTTTTTATTCTTGAAATATTTGCAATAAAATAAGTTATAAAAAATTTATTTTTCTTCAAAAATTTTGCTTGATTTTTGCAGGGGAATTGATATAATATATTTCATAAATCCGGGGTGTAGCTCAGTTTGGCTTAGAGTGTGTGGTTTGGGACCACAAGGTCGCTGGTTCGAATCCAGTCACCCCGACTTATATCAAACACCCAAATTTATTTGGGTGTGTTTTTTATATATACGCCTTCGGGGCGTAGCTCAGCTTGGCTTAGAGTGCTTGGTTCGGGACCAAGAGGTCGCTGGTTCAAATCCAGTCGCCCCGATTTAAACAAAAAAAGAATTTTTAGGTTAATTTTCCTAAAAATTCTTTTTTTTTTATCAATTATTTTTAACGAAAAATATAAGGAGGAAAAACAATGGGCCTTTCTCCAAGATTTCATTTAATTGCAATAATATTAGTTTTATCTGGAATTATGTTGTTTTCCTATTATGCAGACATGATGTTTTTGAATTGGCTTCTTCCCAAACAAACAAATGAAACAAGAGAAATACTATCTTTGTTAGGTTTAATCGTTGCAACAGGAATTGCTCTTTTCATTTTTTGGGAACATTGGCCAGAGTGGTATGAAGATATTGAAGAAGATATTTTACATGAACTTACTTTACATGAAGAATCTGAAATATTTCGAATTTCATTAGTTCTTTCTATACTTCTTACTACAATTTTAGGTATATTGTGGCGTTGCTATTGGCCATTTTTACTGGGATGTTCTTTGTTTGGAACTATCATTTGCTTATACATTGTAGATATAGTAACATATATTATTATTCAAGGTTGGGAAGGAATAAGCGAATGTGTTAGCGATACTGCTTATAGTTCTTTGCCTGGATTATGGCTTGCAGCATTCATCATACTTTTTTTAACAACTATTTCTTCTTTAATTATTTATCCTGGACTATGCTATCCTTCTCCAAATTCTCCAGAAATTTCTTCTCATGCACAAAATCAACCAACTACTCCTGAATCAAGTTTCTGGAAACAAATTCGACAAAAAATCGAAGAATGGACAAACCCATCTAAACCAGAGCCAAAAGAACAAAATACTGAAAAAAACAGCAATACAAAAAACAGCACACCAACACCACAAAAAAATGAGGAAACAGACAAAAGAAAATAGCAAAAAGGGAAAAACTTATCAATCCCAAGTAGAACTCTGGTTACTCTTTTATTCCTTCATTTATTTTATACAAAAATTTTGTATTCTTGATGACTTGACAACTGAATTTAATTATCTTATAATTTCAATAATTTCAATATATTTGGTAATACATTAAGTAAATTTTTTTTAAGGATGTTATCATGACGCAAAAGATTATATTATTTCTTTTAATAAGTGCTTCTATGGTTTTTGCTCAACAAGGAAAGAAACTGCTCTATATTGATTCTTACCATGAAGGTTATGCATGGAGCGATGCTATTACCAATGGCATAAAGAAAAATACACTGCCAGGAGTTGAACTAAAAGTATTCAGAATGGATACAAAGCGAAAAAGTGATGAGAGTTCCAAAGTCTTAGCTGGAATTAAAGCTATTGAAGAAATAAGCAGATTCCGGCCTGATGTGGTGATTGTCTCGGATGATAATGCTGTCAAGTATGTGGTAGTTCCTTACATCACTAATCAGAAAAAAATCAAATACCAAATAAAAGACTCTGCAAACAAAGAAATAGATCAAGAGCAAAATATATCTGTGGAATACAACCCCTACTTGCCTTTTATTTTTTGTGGTATCAATTGGGACGCTTCTAAATATAACTTACCCAAAGAAAGAGCGACTGGGATGTTAGAAGTCAGTCTTTATGATGCTTTGATTGTTCAGCTAGATAATACATGGAAATCAAAAAATAAAGGAGTTTCTAGAAAGATTAGATATGGATTTATATCTGCTGACAACGAAACAGAAAAAAAAGAAAAAGAACAATTAAGCCTACTTATTACATTGGATGAAGTTGTTTTTGTAAAAACTTTTGATGAATGGGCTACAGAATTTCAAAAGCTACAGAATAAAGTAGATATTCTTTTTTTTATCAACAATGCCGGAATTAGTAATTGGGATGATGAGAAGGCAGCACAAATTGTTACCAGAGAAAATTTAAAATCTATAACTGGAAGTATTTATGATTTTATGTCCACATTTGTATTGATTACATACGCTAAACTTGGAGAAGAACAAGGAGAATGGTCAGCAAAACAAGCAATGGCTATTTTAAAAGGAAAACAGATATCAGAAATACCTGTGAGTAAGAATCAACGAGGAATGTTTTATATTAATTTAAATATTGCAAAAAAAATAAAAGTGTTTTTCCCTATTGAATTCCTCCAAATAGCTACTTTAATAAAATAAGTACAGATGAAAGGCAATCTATGAATCTCAATATTTCAAAATTTCATATAACAAAAATTCAAATGAAATTTATGGGAATTGTTATTGCAAGTATTTTAGCTATTACAATATCTGTTTTAATTGTAGGTACTTTACTCATAAATAATATTATTTATACTCTGAACACGCGGTATTTCGAACAGGCATTGAATAATCAGTTTGCAAAGATAGAAAATACTTATAATATTTTGGAAAAAGCAGGATTAAGTGATTTAGAAGAGTATGTTGAGAATGCACAAGGGCAGGTGATAGAATCTATCTCTCAATCCATCAAGGAACATGAATATCTTTTTTATGTGGTTACTGATGATAAAAAAATAATTTATCCTACAAGCAATGATAAGATTGGGACATCAGATTTGTTTTCTAAGTTAACTGCCAATTCAACAGGAAGTTGCGAATATAAATTAGAGAAGGAATCTTTTTTTGCTGTTTACAAAAAATTTGATTCATGGAAGTGGATTATTGTAATCTCTCAATCTAAGCACTCTATGCTTGCTTCTACAAGAACTTATTTCTGGACTATTTTCTGGATAACATTCCTAATTTCCATAATTATCTTTGTCTTCAGTTTTTATTTATCCACATCTCTTTCGGAGCAGATTTCGAAAATTGTAGCTTCTCTGAAGCTATTTTCAGAAGAAGTATCAACAACTTCTGAACAGATGTCAAGTTCTAGTTGGAGTATCTCAGAGGGGGCTTCCGAACAAGCAAGTACTCTGGAAGAAATCAGTTCTTCTTTGGAACAGATGGCATCTATGAGTCACCAAAATGCAGATAATGCTTCCGTTATGGAAAAACTTTCCGTAACTTCGAAATCATCTTCTGAATTAGGTTATGAAAAGATGAATGATATTACCAATGCAATGAAAGAAATAGCAAAAGGTTCTGCAGAGATGAAAAAGATCATCAAAAATATTCAGGAAATATCTTTTCAGACCAATATGCTTTCTTTAAATGCTGGAGTAGAAGCTGCTCGAGCAGGTGAACAAGGTAGAGGCTTTGCAGTCGTAGCAGAAGAAGTTCGTAACCTTGCCAGAAAAGCAGTGGACTTTGCAAAATCTACCGATGTATTGATTACAGATACAACGTCTAAAATCGCTCAAATGACCACTATGTCCCAAGAAGCAAGCAATTCTTTTGAGGAAATATTAACAGTAACCAAAAAAGTCAATGAATTAGCTGCAGAGGTAGCAGCAGCAACTCGAGAACAATCTCAAGGAATCAGCCAAATCACGACTTCCATCACAGATATGGATAAAGTAGTACAAGAAAATTCAGCCAATGCCGAAGAAGGTGCTGCCATGAGCAAAGGTCTTAACACGAATGTAGTCTCTCTAGAAAAAATGATTATGGAATTAGCAAGCATCATTGGCATTGAAAACCAAACACCAAATCACTCCTCTGAAAATAAACACAAAGTTAAATCCCTTCCAAAAACTCCCATGATAGAAAAAAATAAACCCCTTGTTCCTAAACAAGAGGTTAAAAAACCGCTTCCTAAAAAAGTAGATACTTTCAGTGATTCGGAATTCAAAGATTTTTAATATATTTAAATCGGACAACACGGGAGTATTTCGGTTTACATTCACAAATTTAACTTGGGAATGCAAACCGAAATGATAGCAAAACTTCTTTTTTATTTATCTATTTTTGAGATTTGCTTCTTTGTTTTGGCCTACGTTTTCCGCCTAATTTAGGAGATTGTGGAACTGGCATTCCTTTTAATTTAAGCATTTGATCTCTCAATAAAGCAGCATATTCAAAATTAAGATCCGTTGCTGCTCTTTTCATTTCAACTTCAATTGCACGAATACGTTCTTCCAAAGTTTCTGCCTGAAGTAATATAGGAAGTAACATTTCATTATTTTTATCTTCTGAAGATAAAGAATGATAAATATTTTTTGAGTCGTTTACTTTATGAGAGATATTTTTCTTAGCTTCTTCAAGTTTTTCATCTTCTTGAAGTATATATTCAATGCTTCCTAAAATTTCCTTTTGAATACTTTGCGGTGTAATGTTATGTTTTTCATTATAATCTAACTGTATTTTACGACGCCGAGCAGTTTCGTCCATCGCTTCCTTCATTGCCGGAGTAATTTTATCTGCGTATAAAATTACTGCAGAATTTACATTGCGAGCAGCACGTCCCATGATTTGGATTAAAGATGTTTTTGAGCGTAAAAAACCTTGCCTATCTGCATCTAAAATTGCAACTAAAGAAACCTCTGGTAAATCAAGTCCTTCCCGCAGTAAATTTATCCCAATAATAGCATCGTATTTGCCTTGTCTCAATTCTTTTAGAATTGTAATCCGATCAAATGTTTCAATATCACAATGTAGATAATTTACCTTAATTTTTTTAGATTGCAAATATTCTGCTAGATCCTCTGATAAACTTTTAGTTAAAGTAGTGATCAACACACGTTCGTTTTTACTTGAACGTTCTTGTACCATTTTCAATACATCTTCTACTTGATTTTCTGTACTACGTACTTCTACTAGAGGATCAAGTAAACCAGTTGGCCGTACAAGTAATTCCGTAACTTTATTTTTGCTTCTTAATATTTCATATTCAGCAGGAGTTGCTGAGACATACAAAATTTGAGAGATAATTTGTTCCCATTCTTCTAATTTATTAGGACGGTTATCATAAGCAGATGGTAAACGAAATCCATTTTCTATTAAAGATTTTTTTCTCGCGCGATCTCCTAAATACATTCCTTTAATCTGGGGAATAGTTACATGTGATTCATCAACAATAGTCAGGAAATCTTCAGGGAAATAATCAATTAAACAAAATGGACGTTGGTTTGCTTCCAAATTGCTGAAATGTCGGGAATAATTTTCAATACCACTGCAATATCCGACTTCCTGCAACATATCAATATCGTACTTTGTGCGTGCCTCTAATCGTGTTGCTTCTACTATTTTATTTTCTTTGTTGAGTATTTTTAATTGTTCTTGTAGTTCTTCTGAAATACTATCAATGGCATTAAGAACATTTTCTTTAGGCATAACATAGTGCTTTGCAGGCATAATGACAGCAAAATCCATATCTTGTAATGTTTGTGCTGTAACCGCATCACATAAAGAAATTTTTTCTATCTTATCTCCAAACAATTCTATTTTTATCATCAATTGCATGTATGCAGGCCATATTTCAACAGTATCACCACGCACACGAAATTTTCCACGTTCAAATTCATAATCTGAACGCTCATATTGTATAGTAACTAAATCCCGCAATAAATCTTCTCTTTTGTAGAGTCTATTTTTATGTAAAGAAACCACCATTTCTTTATAGTTTTTGGGATCTCCAACATTATAGATGCATGAAACTGATGCAACAACAATGACATCTTGCCTTGTTAATAAAGAACTTGTTGCTGCCATACGTAAAAATTCAATTTGCTCATTAATTGTCGCTTCTTTTTCAATATAAAGATCTCTTGAAGCTATATAGGCTTCTGGTTGATAAAAATCATAATAAGAAATAAAATATTCTACTGCATTTTCGGGAAAAAAACTTTTAAACTCAGAATAAAGTTGCGCTGCTAAAGTTTTGTTATGAGAAATAATGAGAGTAGGCTTTTGCAATTCTTGAATAAGATGCGCCATAACAAAAGTTTTTCCACTTCCTGTAACACCTAATAAAGTTTGTTCTTTCTCTCCATTTTTGAAATTTGCAGCTAACTCAGCAATAGCTTCAGGCTGTCCGCCTTTCGGTTGCCAAGGACTATGTAATTTAAAATTTGGCATACTGTACTTTCTCATAAAAAATTTAGAAAAAAATATCTTTTCATACAAAGAAATATGGGCACGCTATGCGTGCCCTATATCATTTTAAGGCACGCTATGCGTGCCCTATATCATTTTAAGGCACGCTATGCGTGCCCTATATCATTTTAAGGAAGGACGATTCCTTGTAGATTGACAATGACTTCGCGTTGTTCTTCACAGTCTGTTTCAATAGAGAAAGTTCCTCTAAATTCTCCAGGTGTAGCATTTTCTGGACAATCTAGTGTAATGTGGACATAATAATAAATATCTGGAACAACAGTTTGAAGAGTTGAGGATATAAAAGGAATAGAGCTTTTGCAAGAAAGAATCTGGAATTTTGCTAATTCTCTACGAGAAACAACAACTTGTTTTGTTATTTTCTTTCCAGGTTTCATAACACCAAAAGATATATAATCTGGAACTGCAGCAATTTCAGGAATAACATGGGCAAAAAGTGGAATCTCAATTTTTTCTTTTCCTGGAATATCAGTTTTTAAATAAATTTTACCATTATTGCGGCCATAAGGGATATCTGCTTTGGGTGTAATATCAATACGATACCCACGTTGAGGACCTGGAAAAAATCCAGTTACTTCAGATAATTCTTGTGAACTAATATCAAAACTTGTAACATCTGTAGTTACTTCTAAAAGTTTGAAATTTTGTTGCCGGTGATTTGTCATCCAAAGTGTTATAGGTTTTGCAGCAGAACGTTTAAAAACTCGGAAATTAGCAATCCATTCTGAAAGAAGAGAATCCAACATAACATTGGCTTGTAATGGAACTATAAGCAATTGTTGATTCCCAATCTTAGGACTAATATCAAGTTTAATTTCCCATTGTACAATCCCACGCATTCCTTTTGGTACAAATAGTGTTTTTAATTGGGCTTCGGTATGCGGCGGTAATACATCTGGTACTGGTTTGGCTACCATACATCCGCAAGATGTAGGTAATACATTTAATGTAATAGTTTCTTCGCTATTATTTTTGATAACAAAGTCTTTTTGTACCATCTCTGTTGTATCAACCAATTTACCAAAATCCCAATTTTGAGGGGTGATCGTAATTAACGCAGGTGTTTCTTGGCTAGAACTACCTACAGCCACTAGAAGTATAACACATAAAAATAGTTTTATCATATTTTTTCCTTGAAAATTTTTTATAAAAATTTTTCTTTTCACTATATAATTTTATCGCAAAAAGTTTGCCAATAAAATTATAATGAACTTGGCCATTCTTGTAAAGTTTGTGGAGTAGTAAATTCTAATTCTTTATTAGCAATAGGATCGTGCCAGGAAATACGCTTTGCAAGAAGCTGTAGTGGCTTACTAAAATCAGGAGTGCTTTGATGTTGCAAAATAGGATAGTAGGGATCGTTCATAATTGGATAACCAATGCTTTGAAGATGGACTCGCAATTGGTGGGTTTTGCCTGTAATAGGATGCAATTCAAAATATCCATGTGTCGGAGTAATTCTAAGTGGGATAATATATGTAATGGCGTTTATTTCACCTTCTGTGATTTTCATGCAAAAACGTGGGTCTGCGGGTTCTAAATGATTTTCAATTGTAAATGGATGTTCCAATGTTTTTTGGATGTTTTCTCGTATACATACTGCAAAGTAAACTTTATGAATTTTTTTTTCTCGAAATAATTCATCATAAATTACACGAGATTCAGGCAATTTAGAAAAAAGAACAATGCCCGCAGTATCTTTATCTAACCGATGTAATGGGACAAGATCCGGCAAATTATATTTATTTCGCAAACGATAAAGCAAGCATTCATTGACATATTGCCCGCCAGGAGTTACTGGTAAAAAATGCGGCTTTGCAACAACAAGAAGATGCTCATTTTCAAAAAGAATTTCTTCTTGATAGGGAATGCTCGGCTCTTTTTCTACTTCACGAAAATAATATAATCTTTGGCCAGGTAAATATGGAGTCTCAAATGAAATTGGTATATTTTGAGGATCAAGAACTTTTCCGTTTGAAATTCTTTCTCTCCATATTGCTTCAGAAATATATGGAAAACGTTGTACAAGAAAATCAATGATTTTAGGATATGGCGGAGGAATTGCGGGCATTTTTATATACGAAGCATTCGGAGCAATACTCATACTATTTTACTTTACGCGTTTGTAAGGATTATAACAGTTGCTATCATCTGTAACAGGATATAAAACATAGCAACTTTTCGGTGGCATCTCTATACGCATCATGCCACAGAATATATCTACTTTCTTTTCAGAAAGAGCATCTTGAAGTTTGCTCCAGTTCATAAGCCGATATTCTGGAATTAAGAGAGTAGTTTTAACAATTTTATCTTGGGGATTAAGAAGTACAATAACAGTATCTTTGACAAGATGAGTCTTACGGCAGAATGCAAAAACTTCATCTGATTCAAGTAATACAAAATCTCCATACTGTAAGCTGGCAAATTTTTTTCGTAGTTGAATCATATTGCGATAAAATTTTAAGTCGTTATTATCAGATGTAAATGTATCCCATTCCATAGGCCCACGATTTTTAGGGTCTTCGCCACCCGTCATTCCCAGTTCTTCTCCATAATAAACAACTGGCGCGCCGGGTAAAGTAAACTGCAATATAATTGCCAATTCTCTAAGTTTTGGATCAGGCAATAATTCTTTCATTCTTGGAGTATCATGGCTTGAAAGTATTGTCCAGCATTGAAGAATTTTTTCAATTCCACTATCATCGATCATTTTATTGATAAAACGGCCAGCCTGAGATGGAGTTAAATTGCCATTCATAAGTTCTAAGATAACATGTCGAAGCGGATAGTTCATCATCCCATCCATGACTTTTAACCAGCCATCAGGATAATTCCAGATTTCTCCAATGACGATGGAATCTTTTTTAACTTGGTGTGCTTTCTGAGTAATTTGGCTTAAAATTTCCGGACCAAGATCAAAAGCGACATCTAATCTCCAGCCATCTACAAGCTCAAGATATTTTTGAACAACAGAATCTCTACTTCCAAAAATCAGTTTTTGTAATTCTTTATTTTCTAAATTTAATTCTGGCAAGTTCGGTACATTTGCCCATCCTAAATATCCATGAGCGTATTGTTTTCCAAAATAGAAAAAATTTCTATATGGGCTTGTAGGATTTTGGGCTTGAGTAAACCATAAAGATTTTTTTCCAACATGATTAAAAACGCCATCTAAAACAACTTTCATGTTTCCATTATGGGCTTGTTGGGTCAAATGCTGTAAATCTTTCCATGTTCCAAATTGGGGATCGACTGTAAAATAATCCAAAGTATCGTATTTATGGTTGGTAAAAGCATGAAAGATAGGGTTTAAATAAATTGTATTGACGCCTAAATCATTTAAATATTGAATACGTTCCGTTACACCCTCTAAATCGCCTCCCCAAAAATCTAATTCATGGCTCCAGCAGCCAAATTCTTCAAGAGGTTTCCCGACTTCAGGTTTCTCATCCCATTTTTTTAATGTTCTAGGTGATGCAAAGAGTTCATCAATTTTTTTATCATCAAAATTTTTAGAACGTGCAAAACGATCTACAAAAATTTGATAAACAATTTGTTGATATCGCCAATCTTGTTGACGTTGTTCAAAAATTTTTTGAAGATTTTCTTGTTCTTTTTTCATAGTATCCACTTCTTGAGCAATGCTTAATATGCTAAACAAAAAAAAGAAAATGATAAATATTTTAAACATAAAAATTCCTTTATTTTTTAAGATTTTCTTAATTTACGTAGCATCAAAATTCCTGCAATTCCTAAAATAATTAAGCAATTTGGTTCTGGTGTAGGAAGGACATCATATTCAACAAGATAACCTGTCATGGAAGTAAATTCCGGATAGGCATCGTGCCAAACGCCTCTTGTAGCAGGTGAGTAAAAAAGAAGAAAATCACCTGTTGCACTTCCAGTATTATCTGGTTGCCCAGAATCCCAATTTTGATATACCCAACTTTCTCCTGTTACCCACTTCCAACCGCTTTGGTAATATCCACCAAGCCACATTGAAAATGTTTTATCCCAATTATTGCTGACAAAGGTATTTTCTGCAGCAGAAGTAATCGTTGCAAGATGACCTTGAACACCCAGATAGCTTTTTGCCTGGGCGGCTGTATTTGCAACATTTCGATTGATAAAACTACCAACATTTACATATTCGTAGTAATGTCCATTTCCTCCAGAAGCAGGATCCCAATAAACGGGAGCTGCTATTAAATATGCAGAAGAGAGAAAATATATTGCACAAAGTAATAATATTTTTTTCATAGTTGATTTTCCTATTTTCTAACTGCTCCCATACAAAGCATGGGAACAGTCTTTAAGATTGATGCTATCGGCTTTCTTTTTTCTTCTTATATTTTAATGAGTGTTCGATAAATCCCTTGAATAAAGGATGTGCGCGCATAGGTCTTGATTTGAACTCAGGATGAAATTGGCAAGCTAAGAACCATGGATGATCACTAACTTCAATAATTTCTACTAAATTACGATCAGGAGAAAGACCTGTAAATTTTAAACCATGTTGAGCTAAAATATCACGATATTGGTTATTAAATTCATAACGATGGCGATGTCGTTCTTCTATTTTCTGGCATTGATATGCAGCTAAGGCACTGCTATTTTCTTCCAAAACACAAGGATACGAGCCAAGTCTCATTGTTCCGCCTAAGTCATCATCGGGATCGCGATGGATAGTTTCATTACGATTGTAGTCAAACCATTCACGCATAAGATAAATGACGGGTTCTTTACAATTACATTCAATTTCCTGGCTGTGAGCGTCATGAATACCTGCTACATTGCGGGCAAATTCAATAACAGCTAACTGCATTCCTAAACAAATCCCAAAAAATGGAATTTTATTTTGCCGTGCATATTGAATTGCTTTAATTTTTCCAGGAATTCCTCGATTACCAAATCCTCCTGGAACAAGTATTCCATCAAATTGTTCCAAAAGATTTTCGCCCCCATCTTTTCCAATTTCTTCCGAATCTAAATAATCTAAAATAAGTTTAGCGTTGTTGGCAATTCCCCCATGCACTAAAGCTTCGTTTAAACTTTTGTAAGATTCTTTAAGGTGAGTATATTTCCCAACAACAGCAATTTTAACTTCATATGCAGGATTTTTTATCTGATGAACTAATTTTTGCCAATCTTCTAAAGAGGGTTCTCTTGTCCATATATTGAGTATTTGCGTAATTTGTGTATCAAGGCCTTCTTCATTTAATCGAAGCGGAACTTCATAAATAGTTTCAACATCTTGATCCGCAATAACGCGTTCGGGTGCGACATTACAGAAGTGCCCAATTTTAGCTTTAATATCGGGTTCTATTTTATGCTCAGCACGGCAAAGTAAAATATCAGGTTGAATTCCTGTTCCTAACAATTCTTTAACGCTATGTTGCGTTGGTTTGGTTTTTAATTCTCCTGCCGCCCGAATAAAAGGAACCAATGTAACATGAATAAATAAAACATCTGCACGCCCAACATCCTGACTAAATTGGCGAATTGCTTCCAAAAATGGAAAACTTTCAATATCCCCTACTGTTCCGCCAACTTCAACAATAGCTAGATCGGTATTCTTTGAAGCTTCATGTATACGTCGTTTAATTTCATCAGTAATATGTGGAATAACCTGTACTGTTGCGCCAAGATAGCCACCTTTGCGTTCTTTTTCAATAACAGAGTTGTATATACTTCCAGATGTAAAATTATTTTTCTTATACATGGTTACATCAGAAAATCTTTCATAATGTCCCAAGTCTAAATCTGTTTCCGCGCCATCATCTGTAACAAAAACTTCTCCATGTTGAAAAGGGTTCATCGTTCCGGGATCAACATTGATATAAGGATCCATTTTTAAAAATGTAACTTTAAGACCGCGATTTTGCATCAAAGCTCCAATTGATGCAGCTGCAAGCCCTTTTCCAAGTGAAGATAATACTCCACCTGTAATAAAAATAAACTTTGTTTTTCGTGTCAAGAATTTATCCTTTCAAAATTTTTAATTATCTTGTTTTTTTTCTTCGCTAGATTCTTGAAATTTTAAAGATAGAGTTAAAATAATTCCCAGTAATACAATTGCTGCAATAATTTGTTGTAATGTTAATCGTTCTTCTAAAAAGAAAAAGCCAATAAATAGCGCAGAAATAGGGAAAGTCATTTCTGCAAATGTTGCAATTTTAGCAGGTGTATATTGCAATCCTTTATAATAAATAAGAACTGCCAAAGTTCCACAACTTAAAGCAATACCAAAGAAATATAACCATTGTTCCAAAGTAATTTGAGAAACAGGATAATATTGCCCTAATACTAAACTTGCGCCAAAAGCAGTTGGAATTACGATTAAAAATCTCATCAGCGTCGCAGCACCAAAACTAAGTTGATGAAGGACAAGTTTTCCTAAAACAGTAGCCGAACCCCAACAAATTGCAGCACCTAATGCCAAAAATATAGCCACCACTTCAGCATTTTGACCTTGAAAATTAGGTTGGAGTTGTGGAAATGAGATAATATATGCAGCGAATAACCCAATCAGAGCAAGAATAATATATTGCTTTGTAAGCCGTTCTTTTAAAAATATAGATGCTAGTGCAATAGCAAAAATTGGCTGAGTTTTTTGTAATAAAATTACAACAGAATATTTTATGTAATTTACTTGAGCTAAAGCTGCCGAATAAAAAACAGTGCCTAAAAATCCACCAACAACAGCAGTTAAAATAATAATTCCCCAAGTTTTCTTTGACATTTTTTTATATTCTGGCCAAAATCTCAAAAAAAATGGAAGTAAAAACAAGACACCAACAATATGTTCTACCATAACTAGTGTAGATGCAGGTATAGCATATAGTTTTCGGCGTAATAAGCCATCTAAACTCCATAAAAAAGCAGCAAACATAATCAAAAGTGGCGACCATTTTTTCATAAAAAAATTAGCGAGTTATTCTGATGATATTACTTTCATCAGAAAAATCGCCCTCCAAATTTCTTCTTTAAAAAATTGATTGATTAAAAAAACAATTTTATAGGAAATTAACAAAATTATTTTTAATTTAATATCATAGAATTTTTCTATTGAGAATATTTTTCTCTTATCATATCATAATAGTATCTATTTTGCAACTATTTTAGTTAGCTTTTTTAATGGATATAGATATGAAAATTTTTCTATTTTCTTTCTATTTTTTTTCTATTTTTATATTAGCAGATCCCCAGGAAAGTGTGCAAAAAATTTACAATTCTCCCAAATATCAAAAAAGTATAGGAATAGATCGAAAAAATTTATTTCCCAATGAAGCAATACCAGAGATTCAAGATAATGACGAACCGGAATACTTAGAAGATTCTTTTGAAAAAGAAAGAAATGATGAATCTTCAAAAACTTCTGAAGATGGTCCTGCTAATTTTAATTCAAATCCAAGAAAGAACCCCAATCGCTCTACTTTTAATCGCCAAACAAACAAAATTTCTACGGACAAAACAAATACGACAATCCAAACAGATAAAACAAGATATAACCGCTATCAATCAAACCCACAAAGAAATAATATAAATAATAATCAAAACCAAGATACGACTCAAGATAATACAAATAACAGACAGAATTTAAATAATAAAGGAAATTTAAGCAAAAAAACAAATGATACATTAAATCAAAATTCGAATCAAAATAACTTAAGGGAACCTAATAGTTCAAATAATCCAAATTATACCCAATCGCCTTCCTCTTCTAATATGCCAACTCCTAAAGAGTTGACTCCCCGAAATTTCTCTTCTCCTCCAATTTTAACCAGCTATTTTAGCAATATTGTATTAACTATTTTTAAGATTCTGGTTTGGGGAATATCAGCAATTTTAGGAATTTTCCTGATTTTAGCTGTGTTAAATTGGTGGTTGAAGTTAAGAAAAAACTATAAAAATAATGCACTTAAAAAGCCAGAATTAAACTCTTTTCATAGCAATGAAAGTATTGAACCTTCTCTTAACGATTTAGAATTCATCGTGAATGAAAGACGATATTTAGATGCTTGTCGTTTGTTATTTCAAAAAAGTATTTCAATTTTACAAGAAAAAAAATTGCTTAGTTTTAAGAATCAACATCTTACCAATAATGAAATGATATGGTATATTCAAGATCCAATACTTCAAGAAAATATTCAGGTTTTCAATCAAACAATTGAACGTGGTTATTATGCTTGTCAACCCATTGAAGAACAGGATTATCAAAAATGTCAAAACAGTTGGCAGAAGATTCTTTCTTGTCTTCCAAAATAATTTCTATTTTTATTATTGCTTTTTTATCTCTCTTTATCTTAGGGATATTAGCTATAACTTTTTTAGAATCTGAAGAAGAAAAACCAAGTTTTAGTAGTTATAGTTATGCTGTAAGTGGTCATCATGCTTTCGCCAGCACATTAGATGCTATGAATATTCACTATCTTAGAGGACGTAGAAATTTTTATGATCGTATTAAAAATCGATTGATATTATTTTTACACTCTAATCCTTATGAATGGTATAAATATACACACGAAAGCATGTATGATAGTTTAGAAAAAATAAATGAGCAAAATATCGTTCTTATTACATTACCCAAATACGAAATTATTGCTCCGCATGAAAAAAATAAAAAATGGGTAGGGCAATGGCAATATATTTATAAAAGGAATTTACAGGATTTTTGTAAAAATAATATTAACTATCATTATTTTCCGCAAGGAATCATTAAGAGAGAAAATATTGCCAAGTTCGTTGTAAGAAATACTTGGAATGGCAAACAATATAACCTTCAAACTAATACTCTTCAATATTTTTCACCAAATTTTTCTTATGGAAAAGTTCTTATTGAAACATTAGATAAAAAAGTAATTGCGATTTTCTATGAATCGTTAAAATATATTGTCGTTTCTGATCCTGAAATTTTTATGAATTTAAATATTGCTAAAGAGCAAAATGGCGAGTTAGCTATAGAATTGATAGAACATATCAAACAGGAAAATAAAACCATTAATGAAATCATTATTGATGAAATTTCTCATGGTTTAGGTCGTCCCCCATCTATTTTAAGAGCTTTATTAACTCCCCCAGGACTTTACATTACTCTACAAATTTTGTTTATAGGAGCATTTATTGTTTGGCTTATTAGCATTCGTTTTCGACCTGTACATTCTTTTCCTGCAAGACAACGGAGTTTAGAAGAACAATGCAAAGCCTTTGCAAATATTACTTGTTATGGAAATCGTGATGATTACTTTGCGCAAAAATATTTTCGCGCAATTTTGCAAGAATGTACAGAACAAATTCCTAGTCTTGCAGATAAAACAGTTCCAAAAAAAATTGAATATCTTGAACAATTGGGAAAAATGTCGAAAAATCCTTATTCTATTAAAAATTTATATAAACAACTATCTGGTTTTAAACATTCCTACCAAATCCCAATTATTATTAAAGGACTCCATCAGTGGAAGGCAAGAATGAAATCATTGAAAAGATAAATAGCATTTATAAAAAAATCATGACAGAGGTAAACAAAATCATTATTGGACAAGATGAAATCGCAAAATTTTGTATAGTTGCTTTGATGAGCAAAGGGCATGTTCTTGTAGAAGGCGTTCCTGGAACTGCTAAAACTTTACTTATGAGGACGTTGGCTAAAACTTTAGGATTTTCATTTAATCGCATTCAATTTACACCCGATCTTATGCCTGCTGATATTTTAGGGACAAATATTCCAAATCCTCAAAAGACAGACTTTGTCTTAATAAAAGGACCCACTTTTACTCAATTTTTACTTGCTGATGAAATCAATCGTACCCCGCCCAAAACGCAGTCAGCATTGCTTCAAGCAATGCAAGAATTTGAAATAACCATTGATGGAGTTAATTATCATTTAGGGGAAACTTTTTTTGTAGCAGCAACGCAAAACCCAATAGAACAAGAAGGGACATATCCATTACCTGAAGCTCAATTGGATCGTTTCTTATTAAAATTGGTTGTAAAATATCCTAATGTTAATTCTGAAATTGAGATGGTTCAAAAACATCATCAAGGCAATATAGCATCTAACATTATTTCAGAAAATATTCAACCGGTTACAAATGTTCAACAAATTTGCACAATACAAAACTTTATTCAACAAATTTTAGTTAGCGATAATGTTATCCGATATATTGTTGAACTTGTTCGACAAACCCGCGAAAATCCATGGATTCTCTGTGGAGCCTCTCCACGTGCAACCCTGATGTTTACAAAAGCTGCAAGAACATTAGCAGTATTGGAAGGCCGTGATTATGTTATTCCAGATGATGTGAAACGATTGTACGAATGCACCATTGGACATCGTATTGTGCTTACTCCAACTGCACAAATTGAAGGCTATACTATTTCTAAAGTTTTACAAGATATTGTTGAAAAAGTGGCAGTACCAAGATAGGAGAAATCATGATCATTCCAACTAAAAGACTTATTTTTTTCCTTTTGATTGGAATTCCATTAGCTCTCTTGCCACTTTTTAATTCCGAAGTTGGAACTTTAGTGTGGATTCTTTACTTAGTTTTACTAGCTATTATTCTGCTACTAGAATATAGTATATTTCCTAGTTTAAAAAATTTTAATTGTGAAGTACACACCGAATCTTCTTACTATATAGAAGCTCAACATACTATTTCTATAAAAATTACTTCACCATGCTACTCATATTTGCCAGGACTAATATGTATTGTAGAAAATGGTATTGGAAAAATATATTGGGCAAAAGACATTCATTCCCAAATAGAAAAATCTGCTACAGAAATAAAAACAAGAAAATTTTTAGCCGAAACTCAAAATAATAATTCTACAAATAAATTAGTAGAAAATTTTTTTTCTGAAATAGAAGAAAAAACAGAAGAAGAATATTTTCCTACAAGAGTTACTCTTTCTCCAGGGGAAAACAAATTTGAATTTAGTTTTTTTCCTATACAACGAGGGAAGATTGAATTCAGTGAGGTGAGGTTACGTATTCTAGGATATTTGGGATTATGGTGGTTTCAACGCTATTTTAAAATAAAAAAAGAATCTAATATCATTCCTAATATTCGAGCAGTTGGAAAATATGCTTTACAATTTTTCTCCAATCAAAGTATTCGACAAGGTATTAAAATTGAAAAATACCGAGGAGAGGGGACTGAGTTTGACTCTATGAAAGAGTATGTTCCTGGCATGGATACACGGTCTATTGATTGGAAAGCCAGTCTTCGCAGTATGAAAATTATTTGCCGTGAATTTCGTGCAGAACGAAATCATCAAGTAATTTTTGCATTAGATTGCGGACGTTTGATGGCAGCACAATTTAAGCATATTTCAAAATTAGATTATGCTATAAATTCTCTTATGATTCTTGCTTATTATGCTATAAAAAGTGGCGATCTCGTTGGATTTATGGCCTTTTCTAACCAAGTTTCCCATTATATTAAACCCCAATCAAATCTTGTTCAACTTGATAAAATTTGCCATGCATGCAATACTATTTCATATAATTTTCAAGAAAGCAATTATGTTGTTAGTATGGAATATTTATTATCTCAACAAAAACGTCGCAGTCTAATTATTATTTTTACTGATTTTATCGATACAATTTCTTCTGAGTTATTTAAAGATTATCTTTCTATTATGACTCGGCAACATTTAGTTTTATTTGTGGCAATTCGTGATCCTTTTTTAGATGAAAAACTTCAACAAACGCCGGAAATATTGCTAGATATGCACCAACATCTTTCTTGTTACTACTTAAAAGAAGAAAGAGTTAAATTAATTTCGGAATTACGGCGTCTTGGAATTCATTGTCTGGATCTTCTTCCTAATCAAATTTCTATTCCTGTTCTTAATCAATATATGGAAATTCGTCGTCGAGAAATGATCTAAAAAAAACACATCGCTAATTTTTAGCGATGTGTTTTGAGTACATAAATATTCTTATATAAATAAATTTGTTGCAGTTTGGCGACTGGCAGCAATAAATTCAGCAACTCCGCCAATTTCTACTCCATCAATCAATTCTTCTTTACGAATTCCCATTGCATCCATAGACATGGAACACGCAATAAGACGTACCCCAGATTTTTGAGCAGATTCAAGTAGGCCAGGAATATTGGGAAGATTTTTTTGTTTCATACGCATTTTCATCATCGCAGTTCCCATACCAGCCATATTCATCCGTGATAAAGGTAATTTTCCTGGTCCTTTTGGCATCATCCAGCCAAACATTTTATCCATGAAACTCTTTCCAGGAACCGTTACCTTTCCAGATTTTCTTAGAGCATTAAGTCCCCAGAAAGTAAAAAACATCGTTACTTTCCCACCCATTGCAACTGCACCATTAGCAATAACAAGGGAAGCAAGGACTTTATCTAATTCGCAGGAAAATACTACTAGTGTCGCACCATCATTAGTTTTGGCATTTGCTATTTGAGATTGGGCATTAGCACTTATTTTTCGTGCGCGGGCTGTTGTTATTCCTTTACTTTCTTCCATTCCTAAAAATTCTAGATTCATGCTTGGGCAACATGCTGGGAAATCGCGAGCAAATCCAGGATCAGAAGCTGTAACAACTAATTCCTGACCTTCTTTTATTTGTCCTACAGTTTCTTTGATTTTCATAACAGGGCCAGGACAAGAAAGTCCGCAAGTATCTAATTGGAAAGGAGCGATATTACTCATATTAAAGCCTTTCTCCGAATTTTTGCTAAATTCTGAAGGGACAGTACTGCCACAGCAAGAATTTCCTGCGTTTGATGAAACTGTTTGGCAAGATGAAGTTGGAGAAAATGAAGTAGGCTTCTGGCTTCTTAAATTCCATCCACCAACAAACGACTTTACTTTGAAACCTTTTTGTTGTAAGGTTCGTGCCGCAAAATAACTCGATTTTCCTATAGCACAAACTGTTAAAACAGGTTTGTTTATATCTAGCTCATTTAAACGATTTCTCAATTGTTCAAGCGGGATATGTTTTGCTCCTGGTATAGGATTGGCTTTTGCAATAGGTGCAGAACGAACATCTAAAATTTGTTCTGCCCCATCTAAAGAATATTCTGGCACAAACAAACCATTTTGAATATTTGTAGCAGAAAAACCAGCGATGTTTAAAATATCTCTAGCATTACCAAAAGGTGGCGCATAAGATAATTCAAGATGACAAAGTTGTTCAATGTTCATTTTAGCAGCAATAGCTGTTGCCAAAACATCAAGTCGCTTATCTATTCCATCAAAACCGATTGCTTGACCACCTAAAACACGACCATCATTTGGATCCCAAAGTAATTTTAAAGTTAAGGGCACAGAACCAGGATAGTAAGAAGCGTGCTGATTTCCTACAACAATTGTAAAACGATAGGGAATATTTTCTTGACGTAATCTTTTTTCTGTATAGCCTGTTACTCCTGCTGTAACATCAAAAACTCTGGCAATTGCAGTACCAATTGTCCCAGGATAGGGTTTTGCTTCTTCTTTTAAGAAAATATGATCGGCAACCACACGGCCTTGACGGTTAGCTGGGCCAGCCAAAGGAATCATACAGCGTTTTCCTAAAATAGGATCGCTACTCTCAACTACATCCCCTGCAGCATAAATATCTGGATCGTTAGTCAATTGAAATTCATTTACCTTAATTGATTTGCGAATACCTAATTCCAAACCTGCTTTTTCTGCAAGTTCTGATTCCGGTTGAATTCCAATGGAAAGAACTACCATATCCGCAGCAATTGTTTTGCCTGATTTGAGCTTGGCAATAATTTGTTTTTCTTCGCTAACAAATTCTGTAATGCCATCGTTTAATATAAGTTCAACACCTTTTTTAACAATTTCTATCTCAATCTGCTTGACCATTTCTGGATCCATTTGAGGCAATACTTGTGGCAATAGTTCAACTAAAGAAACCTGTTTTTTTAAATGGCGAAGCATTTCTACCATCTCTAAACCAATGAATCCAGCTCCAACAACAAGGACTCTTTGACTTTTGCTTACGGATTCTTTAATCCGATCCATGTCTTGAAGATTTCGTAATGTTAAAATACGAGGATCTTGAATTCCTGTTAATGGTGGCCGAATAGGTCGACTTCCTGGAGCTAGCAAAATTTTGTCATATTCAATTTCGCGTGTTTCATTTTTAAGTAAGTCTTTTACAAGAACAACTTTTTTCTGTCGATCAATTGATAAGGCTTCGGTTTCTGTATATATTTGAATGCCTAATAGCTGCCCCAATCCTTGAGGAGTATGCAAAGCTAATTTACTTCGATCTATAATTTCTCCGCCAATAAAATAAGGCATTCCACAGTTAGCAAAAGAAATATCTTTTCCTCTTTCAATAACAATAATTTCTGCATCTTCAGAAAGACGGCGTGCTCTTGCAGCCGCAGAGGCTCCCGCAGCTACGCCACCAATAATAACGAATCGTAATTTATTTTTTTCCATAATAACTCCATTTTTGTTTAAAAAAAACAAAAATAACATTTCCATATTTAAATGCTAGATTATACTATAATAAAAAAAATTTGTCAAGCTAAATATAAAAAAAATTGTAATAAAAAAAAAGAAAAGATATAATGATTTTATCAAAAAAATTTCGCGAGGTTATTTTATGCTACAAAAAAAGTCTATAAGAATACGACCAAATATTTTTCAAACAAGTGGGTTTACTTTAATTGAAATATTGGTTGCTATTTCCCTCCTAACTTTATTAGGACTCATGCTAGCCAGAATTTTACGTGGTGTTGCAGAAGTTTGGCATCATGCAGAAAGCCAAAGAATTTGTCAAGAATCTGCGCAAAGTATTTTTAGTATGTTAGAGCAAGATTTAGCAACTTTACATATATCTAAAAATACAGGAGACAAAGTCCAGTTTTGGAAAGATGCAAATTCTTTTGGGCAACCACGTGTACGTTGGATACGAAAATTTTCCGAAAAGGAATATCCTGAATTACAAAAAGCTGGTATATTACCTCTTACTGAGGGATATGATAAATATTTTTATGGAATTCCTGATGGACAAAAATTACGAGCTTCTGGAGGATTAGCAGAAGTAGCATACACCATGTTTCCAGGCAGCAATAGCCAAAAGCTCTATCGTGGATTTCGCACACCAGTTGGCGGAATAGAAAGTTTCTTTCAAGCCAAAGGGATGGATGCTACTGCCGTTACAAAATATTTTCAACTGCTGGCAGATAATGTTTTATATTTTGGTATGCAAGGTTGGACTTCTCATACAACATCTTGGAAAAGTGGACAAAGTGGACCAATACAGGAATGGGCAATTCAAGAAGCAAATAAAATTCCGCTTAAAATACAAGTAAATCTTATGATTCGAGGCGATCATGCCCCACTTGCATATCTTTACAGTGAGCTTTTACCCAAACAGGATATGCTTTTTGTACAAGAAGAAAGAAATTTTCCAGCACCCAGCTTATATCGTAATGTTGTTCGTATTGGGGATGAATTGATTGGCTATACTCAAGCAGAAAATAGAAGGCTTTATGGATTGCAACGTGGTCTTTTTGGAACAAAAATTCAGCAGCATCCCAAAGGAACACCTATTTTTTGGGGGAATTGGTATACAATAATACTTTCTCTACCTTATGGTTATGAAACTTGGCATCCTTAATATAATCTTTTTTCTTTATTTCCAACGAAGGAACTCTTTTTTTTCTTTATTTCATAAAAAAATTCTTGCAAAAACTTTGTTTTCTGATATTATTATTCTTAATATCTAACTTTTTTCTAAAAAGGTATTTTTTTTAAAAATTTTAAAGAAAAAATTAAGATTAAGAAAATCACTTTAAAAATTTTTGTTTCATTCTTTGTAAGAATGAAAGTTAAAAGCAATTTCTTTTATAAAATTAAGGAAAGACGATTATGGCAGATAATCCATCTACTGGTAGTGTTGTAACTCCAACATCAAATGCTACTCGTTGTCAAGTAATTCCTTATCCTAAAATTGTATTTTTCTATCCCCTTATGTTCACCGCTTTAATCTGTGCATTGATTCAATATTGGGCACCTGATAAAGTAGTTGCATCTGAAAAAACTAAACTTTATGTCATTCATACTACCGATATTAACAAATTAGAACCTGGCACTGTAAAACCTGAATATTTAATTGCTGTTCCCGAAAAACCTGTTGTAATTGAAAAAGCACCTAAAGAAAAAGATGACAAAGTAGAAAAAAATAAACCTGTTACAGTTATTCCAATAACTAAATTATCTAGAGCAGAAGGAATCAACACAATTGCAGGAAGTATTTTCTTGCTTGTATTTTTGATCAATATTTTAGTTATTTCTTTTGACTTCCCAGGTCTAAAAGCTCTAACTTTAGGTTTATTTGGGTTATGTATTTTCTTAGGGCTTCTTTATATGGATTGGCTTGGACCAATTGGACAAGCTATGCAAAGTTTGTCTCATACTTTCTATGCCAGTTGGACGTTCTATGCAATTGTATCTGGAATCATTTTCTTAATGATTATTTCCAGTATTGTTTACAATCGCATATTCAATCAATGGATTGTTGAATCCAGCCGCTTACTTCATCGTCATGGTTTCTTTGGCGAATTTACAGAATATCCAGTTGTTGATTTGCAAATGGATAAAGAAATTGATGACGTATTTGAATATATGTTGCTATTCTCTGGTACATTGATTTTCAGACCTAATCCAACTACACCTCCTATTCGTCTCGAAAACATTCCTTTGATCAAATCAAAGGAAAGAAGAATTCGTAACATTATTCGTAAGATTTCTGTAAAAGAAGAATAATCTTATAAAATATAGGAATCCCCTAAGAAAGGGATTCCTATATTTTTTGGACATATATTATGGATAACAAAAGAATACAAAGAGATCTGGATTTTTTAGAACATCTTGAAGAATTACGCAAACATCTTCTTTCAGTTGTATTAGCCTTTGCAGGCGTACTCATTATTGCCTTTATCGATCAAGACTTTTATATGAAATTAGCTTTGTATCCTCATCAAACCGCAATGACTAATCTTCATCTTCCAGCTACAATTCAAGTTTTAAGATACGAAGAAACTTTTCTTTGTTATCTTCAAGTTTCTTTTATTTCAGCACTCATTCTTACTACCCCGTTTTTTCTTTATAAAATTTGGCTTTTTTGTGAAGAAGCGTTAGAAGATGATGAACTGAATTATCTTCGTTCGTTTTTATTTGCGGCCTTAGTTTTGTTTATTGGTGGTGTACTTTTTGGCTATTTTATGTTAATCCCTTTGGGATTGCAATTTTTAGCAAGTTATGGCGGAGACATTGTTCAAATTGGTTTTACATTATCGTCATATCTATCCTTATTTTTTGTTCTAACGTTTGTAGCAGGCATTACATTTGAGCTACCATTAGTTATGCTATTTTTAGTAAAAATTGGTTGGGTGTCTAAGGAATTTTTTATTGTAAAATGGAAATATTCTGTTTTTATTGTAGTTGTCTTAGCAGCAGTTTTAACACCACCTGATTTTATTTCTCAATTATTGCTTGCTATCCCAATGATCATTCTTTATTTTACAGGAATATTCTTGTGTCAAATATCAGAAAAATTGCAAGAGCTGAAACGATTCTTTCAAGAACCAGTAAAATAGTATTTTTCTTATATTTTCTTGTTTTAAATTTTATAGGCTGTCAAAATTACCAAAAAGAAAATGAATCACTTGAACTAATTTATGAAAATTTTTTACATGATGATAAATTAGATACAAAAACATCAAACAATATCGGCTATACGAATTGGCTTTCTATTTGGCAATTATGTCAAGAACAGGATCATCGTTGGGAAAAAGAACGATGGGAATTAGCAAGTCAATACAAACAAGCTATGTATGAAAATCAACACCCTGCACCTTGGTATTTTTTGGCAGGAAGATTGCTAGGGCTTTGTGGCAAAATAGAAGAATCTCGTATACTTTTTCAAAAAGCTGTAGCAAAAGAAGAAAATGATATTTGGGGATATTATGGTTTAGGCATGTATTTTCTAAAAAAAAATAATGTGTTTTATGCTGAAATATATTTTAATTATTGTTTGAAACTTGTTCCCAATTTCATTCCAGGATTTATAGGATTGGCGAAATTAGCTGAGATCAATCGAAATGATCGAAATCTATCTCAACAATATTTAGAACAAGGAATTCGAGTTTCTCCGCATCATGCACTTTCCGCAGAATTGCATCAACACTTAGGAAATTTGCTTGGAATACCTAATGGAATCATCCATTTAGAAAAAGCATATCAATTTGCACCTAAAAATATAAGAGTTTTACATGATTTAGGAATGGCATATATAAAAGCTAAAGAATATTCAAAAGCTATTCATATTTTCCAGAAATTACAACCATTATTATCCTCTCAAGAACAGAGAGAAAAAATAGAAATATTACTAAAACGATTAGAAAATCAAAAAATGGTTGACTAAAGAAGAAATTTTCTTGTTTGATTATATAGCTTAATGTATAATTATTATTAGCAACTTAAATTCCAAAACAATATATTTTATAAGAAACTACTTTTAAATAACTGGAGGTTTTATGAAGCTTTATGCCTTGGCTTTTCTATTGATAGTTCTTTCTATTTGGGGACAAGATTATGATCCAGAAAAAGAATTGGCGGCTCCTGAAGTAATTACTCCGGTACCAAGTGCTTTGGAGTTTCAGTTTGATCTTCAACGTGGTCAAGAATGGCGTGGTCTTTGGGTAGATGCTTGGAATAAAGGTTTTAATTCACCAGAACAAGTAAAAGAAGTAGTAAATATGGCTGTTCAATATGGCTATAATGCTATTGTTGTTCAAGCTCGTCGCCGTGGAGATGCGATTTATTTTCCCACCGCACCAAACACAGAGCCACGAATTAGCTCTCTTCCTGCTAATTTCGATGTGCTTGCAGAATATATAAAACAGGCTCATGCGAATAATATTGAAGTTCATGCTTGGATTACAACTTTTCTAGTATCTACCAGCACTTTACCTACATCATCCAAACATGTTTGCAATGCTCACCCCGAATATTTGATGGAAAATGCTCAAGGAGAGAAAAATATTTCTGAAGGTTATTATCTTGATCCTGGCAATCCTAATGCACTGGCTTGGAATGAACGAGTGGTTATGGATTTGGTTACACATTACGATATTGATGGCATTCATTTTGATTATGTTCGCTATCCCCAGGCAAATTCTGGATATAATCCAACAGCAATTGCTCGCTATAATCAAGAATATGGATTAACTGGTAAGCCGGCATCTGATGATGCCAAATTTAGTGAATGGCGTCGTCGTCAAATTACAGACTGGTTACGTATTATGTATGCTCGTATTATGATGGTAAAGCCATCTATGAAAGTAAGCGCGGCAACATTTGCAGGCCGTAGTGATGCCTTTCACAATCGTTTTCAAGATTGGGCAACATGGATGGCAGAAGGCTTAATTGATGCAAACTTTCCTATGAACTATAGCAAAGATGCAACGATATATCAAACTCGCGTACAAGATGCTCTAAAGTATAGCTATGGGCGTCATGTTTATATGGGTGTTGGGGCATACTTAATTGGCAAAAATGATGTAGTAACTCAATTACAGTACGCACGAAATGCAAATAGTCATGGGCTTATTTTATTCAGCTATGCCAATAACTGTGTAAACCCTGGGACAGATTGGATAGCAACATATCAACTAGTAAAACAACAAGTTTTCTCAACTTCAGCTAGCGTTCCAGAAATGCCTTGGAAGAAAGCTGCGCAAGGATATGTATATTGTGTTATTTCATCTAGAAATGATCAGTCTCCACTCTATAATGCCACTCTAAAAATCTCATCACAAAATTATAACAAAACTGTTTTAAGTGATGTACGCGGGCAATGTTCTTTTCTTAATGTTCCAGCAGGAGAATATAGTATTTCTTGTGAATGCGTAGGATTTAGAACATTCCAGGGCAAAATATCCGTTTTTTCTGAAAAAGTTACATCTTTCAATCTATTTCTTGAACGTAATGAAATTTCTTCCCTTATTATCGATAATCCTGAGGCACAGTTTACTGGCTCTTGGACACTTGCAAATTCAGCAACAGATAAATGTGGGAAAGATTATTGCTACATAGGAAAAACTGGCGCAGGATATTCTGCCAAATTCGTTTTACCTTCAACCTTACAAGGACAATATCGCATTTATGCATGGTATAGTGCTGGAACAAATCGCACAAGTCAAGCTAAATATTCTGTAAATCATGCAAACGGGACTTCTTCAGTTTCTATTAACCAACAACAAAATGGCGGAAAATGGAATCTTTTAGGAACTTGGTCTTTTGTAATAGGAAAAAGTTATAGTGTGCAAATTTCCGAATGTTTAGAAACGGGAAAAGTTGTTATTGCTGATGCCATTCGGTTAGAAAAAATTACAAAGTAAGAAAGGATTTTTCTCTATGAAAAAAAATATTCTTATTTTAATAAGCATTTTCTTTTTGCTAAGTTGGCTTGCAGCACAGGAAGAACCTGGGATTTCTATAGAAAAAAAATTAAAAGAATTGCGTGAGAATGTTGTTAAACTCAAACAACAAAATCAAGTTGAGCCATCAAAAGAAATTGAATTAGAAATTGAACGCATCAAAAAAGAAATGCACGAATTAGAAAAAGCATTACAACAACAAAAATTTGCGGAAAACGACGAACGCAAATTTAAAAGAACTCCAAGATTTGATGACGAATCCGAAATGCCAGAAGCACCTATCCGAGATTTTCTCCAAGAAATGCAACAAAATTCTCCACAAGATTATAAAAGACTTATAGAACTTCGTCGGAAGAATCCTCAAGAATTTAAAAAAGTAATCAAACGTATTTTCCATGAACGCAAAAACAAAGAATTCGAAAAAATAAAAAAACACGATCCAGAATTAGCAACTCTTATAGAAAAAGAAATGAAGCTATCTCGCCAATTAGAAGAACTTCTTCAAAAAATGGAAAAGCTGAACTATGAACAAAGAGCAGCTCAATCTGAAGAAATACGAAAATTACTAACAGAAATTTTTGATATTCGCGTTGCCAAACATGAATACGAAATCTCTAAAGTACAGAAACATCTTGAGGAAATGAAACAAACACTGGAAAGACGCCTTACTAATAAACAATCCATCATTGATAAAAAAGCTAAAGATATCATTGGCGAACAAGATGAATGGGACTGGTAATATTTAAAAGAAAGTTTTTTATGAAAATCATTTTAGTTTTTCTTTTCATTTTTTTCATTTTTTATTCTACTGGATGTACCTCTTCTTATTGCCATATTAACAAAGCCATTGATACATTAGATACTGTTTTTGTAGAGCAGTGGAATAATGGAATAAAGAATACACAATCAAATTTCCAAGAGATCAGTGATTATTTAGCTAAAGATATTACAACTTGTGGAAATCGTTTGAATACTCAGTTATGTACTATCTATGAACCTGTTAATTTTTCAAATACTGGCAAACGATTGAACTATATATCCAATTATTTTGTCGATCATTGGCAATCAAGTATGAAAAATACTCCGAATAATATAAAAACTTTAGCACAATGTTTGTGTTTGTGTTCAGATGATGACGAAGAATAGAAAAAAATATTTTTTATTTTTTTGCAAAAAAAAAGACACGAGCATACATTATATGTCGTGTCTTTTTTAGTCTAACAAATAAATGTCAATTCTTGTTTGCCTAAGTTAATTTTATCACCATTTTTGAGAATGACTTCTGTAATAGGGTGTCCATTGTGGTGTGTTCCATTTTGACTATGAAGATCAATCAAAATAAAGTCTTGCTCATCTTGGATAATTTCACAATGTACACGAGAGAGCTTACTATCTTCTGGGAAACTAACATTACATTTTGAAGCGCGACCAAGGTTGATATATTCCACAAAGGAATATTCTTGTTTTTCATTGAGCAATTTAGGCATAAATGGCTCTCCACTATTATTTAGGCAAAACGTATTATTTGCGACTTAGGCTGAAAGAAATAGAAGGTGGCAAACTAAGTTCTACAGTAATTTCACCAATGCAATATTTTGAGCCTTTTTCTTCCAAAATTTTATTGATCTTTTCTTGTTTATCAAGAGCAGCTATAATAGCATCAGCAATAGTCTCTGCACTAGTAGCCTTTTCAGCGACTTCTTTAGCTTTTTCAGCACCTTCTTGTGCAGCTTGTTTGCCTTTTTCAGCCATTTCTTTTGCTTTATCAAACATTCCCATCATTTTTCTCCTGAGAAAAATTTTTGATAGAAAAAAATTTAGAAGAAATACTTTAAGACTTTCTTATCTTAACAACTATTACTAATTTTGTCAAGTTATTTTTTTTATTTACCCATTTTTACACTCAACATCATTTAGGATACTAAATTATGAATTTTTCTCCTGTGCATTTTCCTGTTATGTGGACGGAAGTAATGGAATGGTTAAACATTCAACCTTGTGGTATATATGTTGATATGACCGTTGGAGCTGCTGGACACTCTTCAGGAATTTTGAAAAAATTAACTCCAGAGGGCTTTCTTATTGGTATTGATCAAGATGAAGAAATTTTGAAAATTGCTGATCAACAGTTGCAGTTATATGGAAAAAACTATTCTTTACAACATAGCCACTTTTCGGCTATTGCAGAAGTTTTACAAAAATTAAAAATTAGCCAAGTCAATGGTGTATTATGGGATTTAGGAATTTCTTCTTATCAATTGCAGCAAAGCCGGCGTGGTTTTAGCTTTCAACAAGAAGGGCCATTAGATATGAGAATGAATCCCAAAAATGCTGCTCGAACTGCTGCAGATATAATAAATTCTTGTACACAACAAGAATTAGCAGATATATTTTTCCAATATGGAGAGGAAGTTCATTCTCGTAAAATTGCGCAGGCCATTTGCGAATACCGCAAGAATAAACCTATAAAAAGTAC
This sequence comes from uncultured Planctomycetota bacterium, assembly GCA_964585305.1. Lineage (GTDB taxonomy): Bacteria > Planctomycetota > Uabimicrobiia > Uabimicrobiales > JABWCH01 > CAZPDM01. The sequence goes on from CAZPDM010000012.1 coordinate 43,616, forward strand.
ATTGGAATTAGCCAACCTTATCAATAATCTAGCAGGAAATCCTCCCCATTATCCTGGGCGTATTCATCCTGCAACAAAGGTTTTTCAAGCCTTGCGTATTGCAGTAAATAGTGAACTTGATGAGCTTAAAATAAGTCTTGAAACTATTATTCCTTTTCTTGCGCCAGATGCACGAATTGTAGTAATTAGTTTTCACTCTTTAGAAGATAGAATTGTTAAACAATTTTTTAAACAACGGGAAGACTTAGAAATCTTAACAAACAAACCTATTCTTCCTTCTCATCAGGAAGAAAGGCAAAATCCACGCAGTCGCAGTGCTAAACTACGTTGTAGTAAAAAAATTTAGTGAAAACAAATGCTGGAGTCAAAATACTATGGATTCATCTACGTATAATTATTACTTAGAACATTCAGAAGAGTATGCAAATCAAACTCGCCAGCTTGATGTAACTCCTTTTATAAGACAATTTACATATCTACTCCCGCCAAAAGCAAAAATTGTTGATTTAGGATGTGCAGCAGGAAGAGATTTAAAAATATTTAAGCAATTAGGTTTTGATGTACAAGGTGTTGAAGTTTGTCCATCTTTGGCCCAAGTCGCTCAAGAGTATAGTAAATGCCCTGTTATAATTAGTGATATTTCCAAAATGGATATGATTTCCGATTGTGCTTATGATGGAATTTGGGTTTGCGCAACTCTTGTTCATACTTCTCCTCAAGAATTACATATAACTTTAAATGAGATCATTCGAATTGCAAAACCAGGCGCGACTCTTTTTATTTCTGTTAAAGAAGGCGAAGGCTCTTTTAAAGACGACAATGATCGGCTTTTCTTTCTTTATAATCAAAATTATATGAAAAAAATTCTTGATTCGTATTCTTTAGAATGTTTAGTAATGAATAGTAGTCTTGGGAATAATGCAAAATGGCTAAATATATGGGGAAAACTGCCACGTAACGGTAGTTCTGATGAGGTTCAAACAACAAATTCTGTTGCATATTCATGGGGAAAATTATTACTTGAACAAGCAAATTTTGAAAAAGACAATTTAAGAAATTCTCATAACATAGCAAATGAAGCACGTTGGATTTTAGAATACGAAAATCAGCAAACAGCTTTGACAAAAGATACTCATGCCGAACTAACTAACATTTTTTTAGATCAGGAAAAAATTCTTGATATAACAACTGAAAAACGCTATTTTAGTGCTATTCGCAAGCGTTGTCAGCACTGTCCATTAGACTATCTTTTAGGAATACGCAATTTTTGTAATTTAGATTTTTATGTAACAACAGATGTTCTTATTCCTAGACCTGAAACAGAAATTATAGTAGAATATATAAAAGAGCAATATGCTAAAGAAAATAATTCCTCAATACTTGGACTAGATCTTGCTACAGGAAGTGGATGTATTGCAATATCATTGTTGAAATATCTGCCCAATATTCAAATGATCGCCAGCGACATTTCTATGCCAGCTCTAGAAATTTGCAAAATCAATGCAAAAAGGCATCAAGTAGAAGAACGCCTTAAAATTTTACATAGCGATCTTTGGCAAGTAATTCCTAATACAAATAAATTTGATTTTATTGTATCTAATCCTCCCTATATTTCTGAAAACGACTATCCTTTTCTCATGCCAGAAGTACAAAACTTTGAACCTAAAATTGCTTTATTAGGTGGCAAAGATGGTCTTGACTTTTATAGAAATATTCTTGCAAAAGCTTCTGAATATATTAAACCTAATGGATTACTTGTATTAGAAATTGGCCACGATCAAGCGGATAAAATCTTGACTTTTTTACCAAAAGAATTAGCCTTAAAAAAAATTTTATTGGATCATCAAGAAATTCGTAGAGTTCTTGTTTTTTATAAACCGCTTTTTTCATAAAAATTTTCTTGACAATTTCTTTAAATCAGCATAAATTATATACAAAATTTATCCACCCACGTTCTAATATTATTCAACTGGAGCCTATACATGCGTTATGATAATTATAAAATCGATGTTTTAGAACAACTTAAAAGTACTGGTGGTTTAACCCGACATGTCCAATCTTCTATAGATTTGCTATGTGATATTCTAAATCGTTTAAGTATGCCTTCTTTACTCAGAACAATTGATGTTTTTTCTATTCGCACTATACAAGAACGTGCCCTTGTTAAAAAATTTGTCGGACAATTTGATATGTTTCCATCAGAAGCAAAAGGAAGTTCATTATTGCTGATGGAAAAAGGAAAATTACTATTTACACTAGGAGACTTTACTGGAGCAGCTCACGATTTTTCAAATGCAGCCGTTGGAAATTATGATAAAGTTCAACGTGGTATTTGTCGTTTTAACCAATTTCAAGCATTGGTACAATTGGGGAAATATACAGAAGCCTTGCAATCTTATCAAGAAGCTATTACATCTTGTCCAGACCAATGCGAATTATTTGATAGCAACAAATATAAACCTGAAAAAGTATTAGGCTCAAGAATATGGGGTGTTATTTTTCTTTGTAAAACACAAGAAAAATCTTATATGATACAATCATTAGTAAGCCAATCTGAATCGAATTTAGCTGGTCTTGCAGAAGTAAAAAAATTGTTGGATGGTATAGAAAATCCATACTTATTAAAGATTCTTGAAATAGGAAAAGTTGCAAAAAATAATAACCCATATATAGTACATGATTATATTCCTAACGTTTTAAATATTCGAGAATATATTGTAACAAATGGCGAAATTGTAGAAGGAAAAGCTACTCCTTTTTTAAAGAAAGTTGCAGAAGGAATGGCTGCTCCCCAAAGTAAAGAAATGATGCATGGAGATTTAAAACCTGGAAATGTTTTTGTTCAAGATCAAGAAGGAGTTTTAATTCCAATTATTATGAATTGGGGATTAAGTTTAGAACGCGAACGACTTAAAGAATATCATTTGGCAATGAATAAAGTAGAACTTGCACCAAATAACAATCTCGCAGAAGATATTTTAGAATCAGTAGAATTTCGCGCGCCAGAACAACGCGATGAGGCAATTGAAGGAAGTGTAATCGCGCCTGGTCATTTTTCAGATACTTATTCTTTTGGAAAATTGTCAAGCTATACGCTATTTAAAACAACTCGCCCATATCCGCAACAATGGGAAAAATTGATGCAGGGAGAGGAATTGCGAGAAGTTGTAGAAACTTGTTGTTTAGAAAATCCTAAAAAACGCTATCAAAATTTTAAAACATTAGCTTCGCACTTTTCTGTTTATCGACTTGGATATAAGCATTACATTAAAAATGAATTTACTGATGCAATCCGGTATTTTAAACGTGCTATAAAAAATGAAAACGATTCCTTAGCCAAATTTGCTCTTTATTTAATTTATAAAAGTGGCCGAGTTGGGCAAGTTTTATATGCTAAAGCAGAGATGTGGAAGAAAAAAGCCTTTGAACATTCTCAAATTCGTGAACAAATTGAAGATTTAGGAACGAATGGAGATATTATTGCACAAACCATGATGGGATATATTTTTTATTTTGGAATTCAGCAACCTTTAGATCCTCATGAATCTTTAACTTGGTTCCAACGATCCGCAGATAAATGTCCTATTGCTCAGACATTTATTGGGCATATTTATAGAAAAGGCTTTGAAGGGATTGCAAATATGTATGAGGCTTTCACTTGTTATAAAAAAGCCGCAAATAAAGATTATGCCCCTGCTCAATTCATGCTTGGAATTATGTGTTTTTATGGTTTAGGGACAGAACAAGATTTTAGTACCGCAATTAAATGGTATGAAAAAGCCGCTGAAAAAGATTATCCTGCTGCGCAAACTCAACTAGGCTATCTTTACCGACATGGCTTAGACACTGTCGAAGATTATGATTTGGCTCAAGCATGGATAGAAAAAGGCCTTCCACAGGATTTTAATAAAGCTTTATATTGGTTTAATAAAGCTACCCAATTAGGTGATCCTACTGCACAAACAAATTTAGCATGTATGTATTTATTTGGTATTGGAGTTACTCCAGATGTCGAAAAAGCAATTGAATTATTGCAGCAAGCAGCCGCAAAAGATTATCCATTAGCTCAATATGCACTAGTTTATTTAAATCGCTATGGATTGGGAGTTAAACAAAACCATGGAGAATCTTTTAAATGGCTCAAACGCGCGACAATGAATGCAGACTCAGAAACTCGTAAATTTTTTGAAAGTATACTGAAACAACGCGCTGCGAAATTACAATAGATATTTACTTCCTAAAGGAGTCTTTCGAGATGGAAGAAAGAATTCAGGAACAATTGGCAAAGGAACTTAATCTTCCCTTGTCAGGTATTAAAGGGACTGTCAGTCTTCTCGATGAAGGAAATACGATTCCTTTTATTACTCGATACCGTAAAGAAGCTACCGGAGGATTAAATGAAGAACAAATTCGGACTGTACAAGAACGTTTAACTTATCTACGAAGTCTTGAAGATAGAAAAAAAGAAGTCATTGAAAAAATTAAAGAATTAGAAAAATTAACGCCAGAACTTCAACAACAAATTGAGACAGCAACAACATTAAAAGTCGTTGAAGATTTATACTTGCCATATCGTCCTAAACGTCGTACACGTGCTACAATTGCTAAAGAAAAAGGCTTAGAACCTTTAGCAACTCTAATTTTTGAAGGAAGTAAGGTACTTCCAGATGACTTAGTTAGTCCATTTATTTCTGAAGAAAAAGAAGTTCCTAATGCTAAAGCTACTTGGCAAGGCGCAATGGATATTGTTGCGGAAATGATTTCTGATGATATTAAAGCTAGAGAACAAATTCGTATTCTTATGGCAAAAGATGGCAATATTGTTTCTCAAAAAACTTCCAAAACTATTGAAAACGAACAAGTATACCAAGATTATTTTGATTACCAAGAACCTGTAAAAGATATTCCTCCCCATCGTATTTTAGCTTTAGATCGTGGAGAACAATCCAATGTTTTGCGTATCAAAATTAGCGTAGAAGAAGAGAAAGTTTGGTATGCTTTAGAACCGCTTTATATTAAAAATCTTCAAAGTACACTTAATGACTATTTACGTGAAGCTATCCACGATGGCTATAAACGATTATTAGCTCCAGCAATCACAACAGAAATTCGAAATGAGCTTACAGAAAAGGCTCATCTTCATGCTGTTAATGTCTTTGTTAAAAATTTGCGTAATCTTTTGATGCAACCAACAATTAGAAATATGCCTATTTTAGCTATTGATCCAGGTTATATCAGTGGTTGCAAATTAGCTATTTTATCAGAATTAGGAGATTTATTAGCTTATGATGTTATGTTTCCCCATCAGCCACAAAAAAAACTAAAGGAATCTAAAGAAAAAATTTCTCAATACTATAAAAAATATTCTTTTCAAGCAATTGTTATTGGTAATGGAACTGCTTGTCGTGAAACTGAAGAATTGATTGCGGAATGGATACAAGAGAATAAAATAAATGTTGTTTATACCATTGTAAGCGAAGCTGGTGCTTCCGTATATTCTGCTTCAGATGTAGCACGAGAAGAATTCCCGGAACTTGATGCCAGTTATCGGGGAACCGTTTCTATTGGACGCAGGCTCCTTGATCCTTTAGCCGAACTAGTTAAAATTGATCCGAAAAGTCTAGGCGTAGGCATGTATCAGCATGACATCAATCAAAAGTTATTAGATAAAGCATTGCATGATGTTGTAGAATCAGTTGTAAATTATGTTGGAGTAGATATAAATCGCGCTTCATTGCAACTTCTTTCTTATGTAGCAGGTGTTAATAAAAGAATTGCAAAAAGTATACTAAGTTATCGAAAAGAACATGGACGCTTTAATAGTCGAGAAGAGTTAAAAAAAGTTCCAGGGATTAACGATAACGTCTTTATTCAATGCGCAGGATTTTTACGTATTATAAAAGGAGTTAATCCTCTTGATAATACAGCAATCCATCCTGAAAGTTATGTTGCTTGTGAACATCTCTTAAATATCGTACAAGAAAAAGTACAAGAAATTCCACAACATACTACTTTATTTGAAACTAAGATTAAACAGCTTAATTTAGATGACATTTGCAACAAACTAAGTATTGGAAAGCCTACTTTGCATGACATTTTTGAAAACCTTAAAAAACCTGGTCGTGATCCACGGGATCAAGTTCCCGCTCCTATCTTTCGTAAAGAAGTATTAACGATGGACGATCTTGTGCCAGATATGGAACTTCAGGGCACAGTTCGAAATGTTGTTGATTTCGGCGCATTCATAGATATTGGCGTGAAAACAGATGGTTTGGTACATGTTTCACAAATGTCAAAAGAATATGTAAAAAATCCACTTGAAATTTGCAAAGTAGGTGATATTGTGTGGGTTCGAGTGCTATCTGTAGATAAAACTCGAAATCGTATTGGATTAAGTATGGTGAGAAAATAGTTATTTTTATAGGTTGAAATTCAACCTATAAAAATAAACTTAAAATAAATTTAAAAGGAAAACTATGAATCCTCCAGAATTTTTACAATTTATGAATAATATTAAGATGTACGATCTTACGCAAAGATTAAGTGTCCATACTCCACCCTGGCCAAGCTATGTGCCATTAAGCGTACAATATTTTAAAAGAATTGCTGGCGCACACATGGGACAAGGTGCCAATGGCCAAATTATCACAACAAGCAATCATGTGGGAACACACATGGATGGAGAAATTCATTTCTTTGGAGCAGGCAGAACTATTGGAGAAGTCCCACTTAACGAATGGGTAGGCCCTGGCGTTGTAGTTGACATTTCCCAAGATGTGGGAGACTATGATTTATATTCTCCAGAAATGTTAATGAAACGGGCTGAAATTAAACAAGGCGATATTCTGATTATCAATACAGGCTACCATCGTTATGCTTGGGATCAACCAGAATCCGATGAAGTACGCTATTTTGTTCGCCATCCAGGCCCCAATCCTGATTTCCACAAATGGGCTTTGGATATGAAATTAAAATGGATTGGTGTTGATTGTGGCAGTGCTGATCATCCTATGAACACCATCATCCGTACCTGGCATCCCAAAGCCTTTATAGAAGCTGAAAACAAAGTGAAGAAAACTTATGGAAAACTTTGGGATGAATTGTTTCCACAAGAAGAATATTATCAAGTTATGCACATCAAACTTTTCCCCAAACGATTAGTTCATGCCGAAAATATTGGCGGTGAAATTGACAAAATCAATAATAAACGCGCTTGGATAGGATTTTTCCCACTACGCGGCATTGAATTAGAATCTGCTATGGGACGTTGTGTAGCTTGGGTTGCGGAATAAGCAAACCATTGAAAATTAAATAACGTTGTATAAAAAAATCGTGTTTGTCAAAATAACAAACACGATTTTTTCTAGGCCAAAGTATTTTTCTTGCCTGCAAAGGTCAATAAAAATGAAAATAAATATTTTTCGCAAATTACCTTTAAAAAAAGCTATTAAAGTTGAAGTTTTCAGGAAAATATTTTATAGCACCTGGACCAAGTTAATTATATTGTTTATTCTACAATGCTCTTGTGGATGTACTTTGGCATTATATCAACATTTGAACACAGAGAAGTATGAGATTAGAAAATATCAGAACAATTCACAAGAGATCGACAATAAAGAGATGATTAACTGGGGTGTTTATGGAGAAAAAAAAGTTTTAGGAGGAAAAAATTTTCATCATGCCCAATTTGGAAATTTATTAAAAGGCGATGGACGCTATCTTGATGTGTATGTTCCTGTTGATAAAGAAAATGGTAATATAATAATATCAGAATCAACAATACCTATAAATGGAAATAAGTCGGCAATTCTTATGATCAATGTTCCTCGTATAGTGTTAGGAATACCTGATATATTTTCTGAGAATAAAAAGTCAAAAGAGATTTTATCTCTCTATCCTCAAAAAATTTTAATTGATATACAATATCTATGGGATGTTGATGAGAATGGAAAAATTGCTGATTGGGTATTAAGTAATTTAGATGCAAGAGGAATTGTACTTTCTCCTAATTTGAAAATTACAGTCGTTCAAAAAGATAAAGAATGGACAATTGATGATCTAGACTTTCATAAAAAATATCTTGTAAAAGAAGTTGAAGACAACTACGGAGTATATCTTTATTTAAATGAGAATACATACGAAAATATTTCGGCAATTTTTTACCTAAAAATAGAAGAATGGCAAGAAGAAAAGGCAACTCTCATACATGCAATAAAGAATGACAATGATATTTGGGAAGATAACATTACCGAATGTCTTAAAGAAAATTTTAAATTAGTATGGGGAGAACGAAGTAAAGATGTTGTACTGGGCAAAAATATTTTATGGTATCTTCAACATGCAGGTTTTTTATTATCTGTGCCAATAGATATTGTTTGGAGTCCTATATGGGTTCCTTATATTCTTAGCCCAGGATTGCCAAATAATTAAATAGTTGGATAATTTTTTATGCTATTATTTTTTTTTTTAAAGAAAGTATTTTTTTGTGAATACAGATGCGTTAAAAATATTGTTTATGCACGGTCTTGAGTCCGGGCCAAAAGGCAGTAAAGCTCGTTATTTGCAACAGAATTTCCAAAACGTTTGTATACCAAATATGCAGATGTCTTTGTTCGACATTAGAAAATCTAACAGTGTTTTGAGGAATATATTGAGTTGCCCAATTTTTTTTATTTGGCTGACAGCAGCGATAATTGGATTGATACTTGCTTTATTAACATGCAAATTATTAGCATTATTGATATGGAGTATCACATTTTCAGGAATATTATTTGTAATTCGAAAATGTCTTATACAACAAGGATTATCTGCTTCACTTGAACGTTGTATAAAAATTCAAGCAGATGCTATCCATAATTTTCAACCCGATATTATTGTAGGTTCAAGTTGGGGAGCTTTTTTAGCTCTGATGTGTACATCTCGAGGATTATATTCCGGTCCACAATTATTGATAGCACCTCCCATCAAACTAGTTTTTGATAAACTTGGAAATTTAGATAATCGATGGAAAGATCTATGCAAAAGCATTTCTTTAGAAACAGCAAAACAAATATTACTTATTCATGGAAATAAAGATCGCACTGTTTCAGTATCAGATAGTCAATTGTTTGCTCAAACAATTGGAAGTGAATTAAAAATTTTTCCAGGAGATCATAGTCTAAATGAGATGTTGCTTGACACAGGACAGAATAAATTTAAAGAATTGATTGATGAATTTGCAACACAGAATAAGATATGTGGCTAAGAAAATTTTATAAACAATCGAAAAAAAATTGTAATATAAAAAGGAAAAAATATGGAATGTAAAAAAGAAAAAAACATGAGCAAATGTAATTGCAGCTATGATCCATGTAGTAGAAAAGGAATTTGTTGCGAATGTTTGCAGTACCATCTTAAAAATAGAGAATTACCCGGATGTTGCTTTCCTGAAAAAAATGAAAGAACATACAATCGTTCTTTTGAATATTTTGTAAAGTTAGTTACAGAAGGGAAAATATAAACATAAGGCTTTTTGTGCAAACACAAAAAGCCTTAAAAATTTCCTTCAAAAATAATTATACTGCTAAATCTCTCCATCTTTGAATAAAGTGATCGCGTATTTTTTGGGAAATATTTGTACGTCGCTTTCTCCATAATTCAGATTCGTCGTAGCAGAATATTTCACTTTTCCACAATTTTGTAGCATCTGGAAACTTTCCTTGTTGGATTTGCTGCAAAAGAGTTTCAATAGCAATACTTGTTGAAAATTCTGTATGGATTTGTTGCCAGTATTCTAGCCATTCATTTTCTAAAACAAGATATAAAGGATGAAAAACAGTTTTACTAATACTGCCAACTTCTGTAATTTGATCTACTCCAGCAATCCAACTTAGTATTCTAGCTGCAATCATAATACTGCTATGAATAAAATTTGGAGTAGGTTTATTGAGACCAGAAATAGCAACTTGTAAACCTAAATAGTGGCCTAATTGAATTAAAGCCAAATTATAACGGATATATTCCCAAACATTGCTTACATCATTTTCTGGAAGGTTTTCTTGCGGGCTAGCAGTTACTAAAACCAGCGGTGATGTACTACCAATGCTCATTGCATAATAGATAGCAGCTAAAGTTTCAGCTATATGCAGTGTCAAGGCAGCAGATAGTTGTATACCCAATGTTGGATGGTAGTTGCTTTGCAAATAAATTGGCTGTTGAATTTGGCTATATAGTTGGATTTTTTTTAGTTCAGAAAAAGAATATTGAAAAAAATGATAGGGACGTACAGAACCAAAAAATTGGAGCCTTTCTTTATTTTTTTCTGAAATATTAGTTATAAGAATTGCTAAATTTTCATCACTAATATCACCTAAATATACTTCTTTTAGTTGAATCCGTTGAGAAGATTGAGACTGGAATGAATTTTGTTTAGAAAAGTTAATGGGTTGAGTTGTACTGGCCATTTTAGAAATTTCAACAGATTTTGTAAGATTAGGTAAATCTAAAATGATTTTTTCAAGTTGGCTTATTCTACTAGCAATCACAACATCACTAGGATCTATTCCCCAAGTAATTCCTTTGATATGAGGTAATTCAAGAGCAAGATGTAATATTTTTTGGCAATCTTCCCAAATTCCAGGACGTGGCTGTCGTAAAATAGGATCATGGATCATTGCTGCTTGGCCCATAATAAGCTGAGGAATATTTGTATTTGGAGTATATGCTTGTTGCAATTCAGAAAGCATATCTAACATAACATCCTTAGGGATTTTCACACGCCCGTTTTTTGCAATAGTTGCTCCTGCATTTTCTAATGACGCTTTTATTTCGGGATCCAATATATCAAAAGAACATCCTTCTTTCGCCAGTGCTTCAAGAGCAGCAGAAAGAATTTGTTCAATTTCATTTGGAGACAATACTTGACATCCTTGAAACAGCATATTAACCTCCCAACTGTTTGACACGTAAATTTAGCAAGCGTTCCAAATCTTTAGCTTTATCTTCAGATAATAGAGACTGAGGTTTTGTTTGATATATTTTTGCAATTTCGCGATGAATATTAGAAATTAGATCTGGAACATTTGGGTTAATTCCTAAAATATCACTATCTCTAATAGCAAGTTCTTTGTTCGGTTTACTTGACATCCATTTTCGCAAATTATCTAATTCTATAGATTCAGGAGAGATACTAATTCCTTCGTTAATTTGCTTCAAATGTCCTGCAAGCCAGTCGTCTAAAACTAACTGTTCGATGCTAAAATCTTCTCCTAAAACACCTGCATAGCCAGAAAATAAGCCCATTGTCCAATTTAAAGTATAAAGAATTACTTTATCCCAAGCTGTTTGAATATTCCAGCTAGAAACATTACTTCTATTTGCCCAAACGAAAGGATAACCTAGATATTGAGTGATTTGGCGCAAAGCCAATCCAATTTTTAAAAGTTCTGGGGCATTGTGAGCAACTTCTTCATTTTGCTGCATTTTTACTTCAGCTTGGAAAATGATTTCTCGCGAATAAGATAGAGATGCAAGATATACGAGTCCTGCTAACCAATCTGCTACAATCAGACTTACTATAGAATTTAAATTTGATGGGCCATATACCCCTAATTGCGCACTAGAAAATAATGTAATAGGCATAGAATTAGATGCCCATAAAGAAGCTATTTGTAATTGTGGACGTTTATAAAAAAGTGAAGAATGACTATGAAATAAATATGGCATTTGGTATGTTTTTATTTGAGAAGATGCAATTTTTAACATTTCAAGAATAATTTGTCCACTCTCTACACTATAAATATCTTGCCAAAATGGTTTAGTAGAATATTTGCAAAGTAAAGCAACATTAAAAACATCTGCAACCCCTTTTGTTTCATCAAAGGGAATAATCCCAGTAGAGGCAACAGAAATATTTTGAAGTTGGTTAATTAATTGGATAATATGGCGGGCATCTGTTATAGAGCCTTCCTGAGAAATTTTTCTTTCATAATCGAATAGACGATTGCATTGCCCTGCAACTAATACAAGCGAAGAATTTTTCCACCGTTCGTAGCCTTGCAACTGATTTAATGCTTTCCATACTACGTTTTCAGGAATTAAAATACGACCGACTTGCCCGCTTTCTTTGCAACCATAATTTAATAACTTTTGAATTGCTTTTTCATCTTGAAAACGACATCCATGTTGTTGAAGGATAATACAGGCATGTTGCATCCATTGAACTATTTCATCAGGACTTCCTATTTCTAAATTTTTTGGAAAAGGAATATCAAATGCATCTTCTGTTATATTTCCATTAGATTGGGAAGGTTCTGCAAAAACTGTTTGTAGATATGGAGAACGTTGTAGATTTTGTGAAGATTGCAATTCTCGATTACGTAACATAGCCAAAAATCTATGGGAAAAATTTTGAGAGTCATTTTCACTTTCTTGAAAGTCTTCAGTCTTTATTTGAGGAGAAGATGGTTCTGGGATAAAAGATATGTCTTGCTGTTTCAAACTTTCTAATTCTGCTCCTTCAGAAATAAGTGGTGTATCTGTTTCAGAATAATTTTCGTTTTCTTCTTCGGAAGGAGATAAAATGCCTGGCTCTTCTGAAATAATAGGAGTAGGAATATTACGAGAAGAATCTGAAATATATAAAGAAGATTGTATTTTTTCTTCATCTTCATTATTATTAGGAGTAATGAAATCCTGATCCAAATCTTCTACTTGTTCTTGCCAACTGTTTATGGCTGATGGAGGAGCTATTTTCTTATTATCTTCGTTCTTTTTTAACAGCAATTCTTGTCCATAGCTTATGCTAGATTCTTCTGGTTCATCATAAATAATTTCTTCTATAACACCCTCACTGGAAACAGTTCCATTAGATATAATTTCATCTAAAACTGGAGTATGCTCAACTACAGTTCGAATATTGTTTTCATCTGAGATTTCTTCCTCATCATCTTCAAAAATAATATCTGATAATTCTGATATGCTTTTACCTTTTAAGACATTGGATATAGGATTTTGAACAATCAACTCATTTTCTTGTATAAAATTTTTAGAAGATTCCATAGACTCTGGCAAAGGTTGGAAGAGTTCTTTTTCTTTTTGGAAGTCTTGTGGAATAATAGGAGATTGAATTGTTATGTTGGTTTGAATAGAAGGTTCAATAGAAGATGATGAGATTTTTAATTCTTCAGGTACTCTTGTTTGAGGAGATGTGCTTTTGGGAATGTTGCTTTGAAATACTTCAGTAGATTTCGGAATTTCTTTTATTATATTCGAAGAAGGGGACGTTATTGCTAATTTTGATGATGGTGAAAAGGCCTGAGGATTATCAGCAAGAATAACGGCTTCTGTATTCGTCGTTCCATCTGGTCCAACACTCATGCTTTCATCTTCCCAATATGGAACAAAAATGGATTCCGAGCTACTTTTATAAGGAGGAGTTTCTAAATTTTTAGGGATTTCTGAACTAATTTCTTTTTGATTATAGTTTTGCAAATTTTGGCCAATTGATTTAATAGATTCCGAAGGTTTAATAGATTCCGAAGGTTTATCAGATTCAAAAGATTTAATAGACTCTGTAGATTTATCAGGTTCTTCTTCTATGGATTTAAGTTTTGTTGGGAGATTAGATTGTGGTTGAGAAGGTAGTAAAATTTTAGAAATTGGTGTAGAGATTTTAGAAATTGGTATAGGTGGGGGAGTAGGAGTACCAATGATTTTTGAGGCAGAAGAAATGCTTCCTGATTTGATTTCATTTCGATTATCTGAAGAAACTTTATTAGAGGGCGCAGAGATAAAAGCTGATGAGGGAACTATCGAAACTTTCTTCTTTAAAGGCAAAATTTCGCGAACTATTTTAAAAACATTAGTAATCTTCTTTAATTTAGGAAAATAATTTTGTTGAGGTTTTTCATTAGATTGTGAAACTATAGAAACTTCTGTTAAGGACTCTTGTTTAGGCTGAAGTTTTTGGTACTCTAAACAAAATTGTTGAAATAAGCGAGAAAATGGACGAAGATTTCGAACAGGTATACCTTCAATTGCAATTTTCTCATTCAACCAAGCTAATAATGGATAGACTTTTCCTGTTGCTATATCATGAAAAGTTTGTAAGGTTAATGATATATGCAAAATAGGAGAAATATCTAAAATTTGTTCCGTGATTTTAATTTTTCCATCGTTATCTAATGTAATATAATAGCGTTTCCCAATGTTAATCAAATCTAAAAGAATACCTTTTAGTAAACAAGATAATAGCTTGAACTTTTGTGGAAAACCTGATTCATTAAGCATATTGATTGCTGTTGCAATATGCTCTACATCAGGATTTTTTAACAAAGAGGATGGCATAATATTTTTCCCTTTGATAAAATTTTCTTTAAAAAAACAATATTTATCTTTATAAAAAGAAAATTTTTATATATAATCATTTTATGAAACATAGTTAGCACATTAACTAATTAGTTAGGAGAATCAAACATGCTCCGTCGTTTGATCATTATTTTTATACTGGGAATAGTTTTTGCGGGAGCAATTCCTGCGGAAACAGATAAAGAGTTTATTAAAATAGCTAGCTGGAATATACGTATTTTCAGTAATAGCCGAACAGATAGCGAATTAAGATCTATCTGTAAAGTTGCACAACAATTTGATTTTATCACAATTATTGAATTAAGAGATGAAGCTATTCTTAAAAGAATGGTTTCCATGCTAAAAAATGAATTCAATAAAAGCTATTCTTATGAGATGAGTATGGAAGTTGGTGCTACAAGTAAAGAACGTTATGCTTTTCTCTATGATAACACAATAATTAAGTGTGTCAAGTCTGGAGAAATATTTGCAGATACTACTTTCTTACGCAGCCCATATTATGCAACGTTTAAAGCAGGAAATTTTGATTTTACAACAATTTGTATTCATGTTATCTGGGGAAACACAGTTGGCGAACGTCGTAAGGAAATCAACCGTTTGGCATACGTTTTTAACACTCTACAAGATAGAGATCTTTTGGAAAACGATATAATGCTTATGGGAGATTTTAACCGTGGTCCAGATGATGATTTAGCATGGGCACCAATGAAATCTATTAGCAGCATGACACATCTCTTTGATTTACCAGAAAAAAGCATGATTTGGGATACTGAGCTTTATGATAATATTTGGTTTCAAAGTCTCTATGTCAAAGAATTTACCTTAGATAAAGGAATATATAACTTTGATGAAATTGATTTTGGAAACGATGATACAGCAGCATCATTAGCAGTATCGGACCACCGTCCAATATGGGGATTATTTCGCATTACAAATCAGGATGATGATTAAAGTATCTGTTAAAAACACTAACTATGGACGATTTTAACGTCCATAGTTTTAACTTTAATTTTAAAGGAAATTTATAATGGGGAATAACGACTTATTCGAAAGCTCTTCTACTATGGAAATGACAAAATACAGCCAGGGAGCAATTGTAGCAGGGCATTACCGCATTACTTCTCCAATTTTATCTACATTTGGCGGGAATATCTATAAAGCTCAAGAATTGCAATCAGGAGCCAGTAAAACTTGGTTGCTTATTCAAATGGAACCATATATAAATTGTAAAAATTATGCTAAAGAGGATATGAAAAATATTCAAGGGGGAGAATATATTTTAGATATTACTGGTTATGATATTTTACATGAATTTTTAGAAAAATGTGCTTATGAAGAAATGAGCAAACAAGAAGAAAAAATAAAAAGAGTATTTATTCAAATTATGGAATGGCTCAATCGATTTCACACAAACTCTAAGCAAGTGTTTCCATTTTTAAATTTTCATAATATCTTAGTCTCTCCACAAAATATAAAAGTATTTGGAACTTCTTTTGAATATGATTATTTTAACTGCAACATTAACCCTTATCCTCATTTAATTCCACCTAATTATATCAGCTATAAACATCAACAAAATGCTGATTATAAAAATATCAGCGACTATTATTCAATTGCTATTATGATTTGGCAGACTTTATTAAAGCGAACTCCCAATTGGGATGAACATTCTTTACAATTTATAGAACCTGTTCAAGCAGGAATCTTTACAAGATTTATTGAAATGTATGTAAAGCAAGAATATCTTAAATGGACAGAAACACCTTTAAAGATGTTTGAAACATTGATCGTTCCACAAAAAACACCAGAAGTTTCTATGCTGGATACTCGTCCTTTAAGCTCAAATTCTAATACTACATCATCTCTTACAACTTCTAATATTTCAACTACCTCTGGTATTTCTCCTTTGCCAAATTTAAATGCAGATAAACGCATTAAAATATTAGAGGAAAGAGAGCAACAATGGCAGGAAAAAGAAAGACAATGGGCAAAAGAACATGCCGAATTGCTAGAAAACCAACGGGAAATCCAAATCGCCCACAGAAAATCTATATTTAAAATCCAAATAATTACAGGAGTTGGTATTATCATTTTATTGCTTTCTTGTTTAGGATTATTTCTTGTCGGTTTTCGTATGGTAACACCCGAAGCAATTCAGCAATATCATATTACTCAAGTCCAAAAAGATTCTTGGTATATACTAGGACTTTTACAAGGCCAAAAAATTTCCGAAGCTCAAGAATTTTGTCAGCAATGGATAAACCAGCCTAACGCACCTTTATTAGCAGCTTATTTTCAATCTATTGCAAGTATACATGAATTAATTATTGCAGAGGATAGTAATAAAAAAAATGAGCTAAAAAATATCATTGCAAATAATCTTGCTAATCTTATCAATCAAAAAGAAATGTTTGAAAAAGAAATCCAATATTACCAACTCCCAATTAACATGGAACAAATTATTTCATGGGCTAAAATATATGTGAAATAACATATTTTTGGCAAAATATAGTACAGAAAGGAAACGGTTTTCACTAACCGTAGGGATATTATGGGCAAAATTTTTTTATGCTTTGTTTTTTTAATTTCCAATTATTTATTAGCCCAGGATCAGGAACCAAATAGGGAAACTACTATTTTAATCTTCTCTAAAAATGATGGATATTCTTGGAATGCTACAAATGAAGAACGAAGCGTTGTTAAGAATTTATATGCAATTTTTAAAAGTTGCTTTGTCAATCAGCAAACTCCCTTTCAGACTCTACCAGCAGAGATGCGAGAGCAATATGCTCCTTTAGTAGATATTCATCTTTCAAATAATATTCAAAAAAAGGAATACCTGGAATCGAGCAGAAATATTGATCTGCAAGCCCAACTACTTTGCTCCAGATTATTTTATAATATTAAAATTGTTGTGGAATCTTCTGAACCTATTATGAGAATAAAACTACAATCCCCTGATCAATCCCCTGACACAGAAGATTACGATAAAAAGTATCCATACGCTAAAACATTTTGTAATAAATATACCCAATCTATAGACAAAGGCTTAAACTTCCAATGGCAATATACAGCTACTTGGGAAGATATTTTAATTGATTCAACAACCCCCAATCTTAGTTTTTATCTTATTTTTGATTCCAGTAAACCTCCAGAAACTCATAGCATTCTTTTAACTGGCGCGCAGGGAAAAATCATTTCACAAGAAATACATCTTAGCCCAACTAATTTTAAACTACCCAGTGTACTTCTTCGTACAGAAAAAAATAAGCCTGGGGAAATTTTAGGAATGCAATTGAGAGATACTAAAAATCAATTATATTCTATGGTAGCAAATGTTTCGTGGAAAAATGTTCGAGCAGTTCCACAGTGGACAAAGGAAGATTTTATCTGCGATTATTTTGGAAAAGATAGTTTTAGTAATATTAG
The DNA here is from genome assembly GCA_964585305.1 of uncultured Planctomycetota bacterium. Taxonomy (GTDB): domain Bacteria; phylum Planctomycetota; class Uabimicrobiia; order Uabimicrobiales; family JABWCH01; genus CAZPDM01. Next base: position 61,391 of record CAZPDM010000012.1, read on the forward strand.
ACCTATTGTAACTGTGTTACCATATCAAAATAAATCAACGAATTACTTCCTGGCTTTTCGGACAAGAATTACATATCACCAAGATATGATCAACGAAAGAAATAGCAGCATTTTATCATTTCAAGATAATATTATTTTGCTAAACTATGATGCAGAAAGTAGTGGAATCAATAGAGTTAATTTGCCTAATATGGTATTTGATCAAAAAGTTGCTTGCTGGGTAAAATACCCTGCCAATTCGGAAAAATGGAGAGAAATTATTCCGGAAATCAAAAATGGAAAATATTATTTCCGAGAAGATTTTGAACCCAGTGGAAGCTCTATTTTCCATGTAGCCACACAAGACAAGCGTAAAAAAAGTGTTTATCGCGGAGCAGAAATTGGGAATAAGATGGAACAAATCCAAAGTAAAAGCGTTTCTAATCCTGACGAATGGGGAGTTCCGTGGAAAGAAAAGTCTTACTTTAACGAATAGGAAGTCTAATGGTGAATTTAAAAGACATTTGCACAGAGATGATGAGTTATACTGACAAACTTAAAACAGTTTGGGATGATCTATATAAAATATGGCGTGTCCAAATCGGTCAAGATAGATATGAAAATGAGCTAAATAAAATTGAAAAATTTCAAGCTTATGATTGTCGTCCTACTTTTCGTATCGGTTTTGTCGGAGAACAAAGTGCTGGAAAAAGCATTTTTATTAACGAATTACTTCAAAAAGAGATTGTTCTTTCTGGTGCAGCAGAAGTAACTTTTGTCCCTTCTGTTATTGTTTTGGGAGATCAAGATTCTCATACTTTTTACTATTATACTCGAAAAGAAATTGAACATGTCCTTCGTCCGTATTATGAAATATATACCAAAGCAGAAGTAGGAATTCATCTTCAAAATTATATTCGCGAATACCCAAATGCTCGAAAAATTTCACGGGAGGAACTCGTTCAAATAAAAGATTTTAATAGTTTAAAAAATATCAATGACGATATAAGTCGAGCAATTTATTATTGCCTTGAAAAATTGAGCGATCGTAAAGTTGCAAGAGATTTTGTCAATCTCGTCTATGCGCTTCGCCATCCCAATTTAGGAACAAAGTTAAGCGATAGCGAAGCTAGAAGTAGTTCTCCCACTTCATCGGCTGAAATTGAACGTCGAAGTTTTCTTTTAAAAGAACGCGATAATAGTAAAGAATTTCCAGAATATGACCGTAATAAAAAAGACTTATATGAAATATATCTTGTCCATCATATTTATCAAACTGTAGCCTATTCACAAAATTCTATTTCTCGTATTAACAATATGGAATTCGTTGATTTTCCAGGAATTGATGCAGTAACAATTCGTGTTCGCCATGCTTCGTTATTTTTTATGCAGGAAGTAGATGCTTTGATTTTAGTAACGGATACTCAAAAAGCATTCACACTTTCTAGCATGGAAATCCTAAGAACTTTACGAGCGAACAAAGCTGTTGGAAATTTTAAAGAATGTTTTTTTGTTTGCATCAACAAATATGATACTATCAACGATTTAGAACAAGGCAAAGACTCAAATTCAAATATGGTAAGCTTAGAAAGTTTTCGTCATACTGTAACACACATTAAAAATAATATCAAACATGTTCTTGGTGATTCTAATGTTATTGTTTTTGTTTCCTCGGCTCTTATGACTCAATTTTTCCGAAAAGAACAAAAAGGCGAAATTCTTAGCCCTAAAAATTCTGGAATTTTACAAGTTTTTAAAACAATGAAAAATAATCCCAATCTCTCTGGAGATGAAGAAATCGACCAGCAAATCAAAAAAATGTTTGATTCGGATAATTTTGGTGGAATTCCATATATTCGACAAGAATTAGAAAAGTATCTTCAAAATACTAGCTTGCAATTAAAAAAAACATACTTTATCCGCTCAATTCAAAGTTTTTGGGAGCAAATCGATCAGTCCTTTAATCCAATTTATAAAAATAGTGTTGAGAAATGGCAAAGTCGTGCGCAAACAGATTTCTTAGAAACAAAAAACAAACTACTCAATATGCTTCAAAATTCTTTGAAAATATTGCAAAAGGCAAAAGAAGAAATTCGAGATTATACAGTACCACTTGTTCAATTACGCGAAACTATACAAAATGAAGTTAAAGTGATTTCTATAGTAGAGAGAGAGCTATGGAATAAGCCCAGGATGGAACTCTACCAAGAAATTCATGATCAACTTTGTCAAATATTAAATAAAGTTATAGAAAAAATCATTATTACACCATTTCAAGAAAAACTAAATATAGCACTAAAAGAATTATCCGGATTTTTAGAGCTTAGTCAACATTCTCCTGAAAATTGGAATAGTATTAAAACAAGCCTAGAAAGAATTCGCTTTCTATGGACTATTCATCCTCAAGTTTTGATGCTACGATTTCAAGAATTAGTAGCTGAAAAGCCAATGATTCAACTTCCCTCATATTTAAAGGATTGCATGTCCTTACAATCTTTTGTAACAGAAAAGAAAAAAAGTTTTTTAGAACAAATTGATGCAACTAAACTCATCAGTTGTGCTAAAGTTTGGCATCATCCACTTTATTGCATTCAAGAAATTTTGTATTCTTTAGAAACTATTCAAAATTGGATCAACAGCCAAACTTCCTTTCCTGAATGTGTAGCACAATCGCTTCGGCAAAATTCTCCAGCAGATATAACATTACAACAGGAATATAAAAAATCAGTTGAGATTCAACAGAAGTTATCGGTAATTCGACAAGAATGGCTAACATTACAAAGCCATATTGAAACAGCTTCTTACTAAAAGTAAAGGGCAAGATATGTCTAAAAGTTATATATACCAGCCTCTTACTAAAGAAGAATATCTTTTCCGTTTTCCTCCACCTCAAAATCTAAGAGGAATATTTATCCATAAAATAAAAAATCTTCCTTGGCGAAATATTTTAATTGGTTTTATATTTTTGCTAGGTTTTATTCTAATTTTTTCGGCAGCAAAAGAATTTACAAATATGAAATTGTTGATTAAAGATTTAACAAGTGAAAAAAACAGGAATCTTCAGGTTATCAAAGAAAAAGAATTTATAATTGATAAGCTAAAAAAAGATAAAGAAAAATTACAAAAAGAATTGCAAAAATATTTAAATCAAATTCCCACAAACTCAAAAACTTCTTCTTTAGAAAACACAAATACTTCAAAAATATCTACAACTTCCCAAAAGATTGAGTCTAAAAAAAATAATTTCGAACCGAACGATCCTAAAAATAGCAACGATTCTAAAAATAACAAGGGAAATTAGATGGCAGAAAGATCTCAGACTTCTCAACGCGTAAAAATTCAACCTGGACAAACTCAAAAAATTGAAAATTCTATCCCAATTTCATTAACCATTGCTAAATATAATTATAGCGGCTTAAGTCTTAGTAACTTTGAAGAAAAATTCAAAATATTTCGCCCAAAATTTTCCTTTCGCAAAATCTTAGGAAAATTTTTTAATATGATTGTATGGTTGATAGCTCTTACATTCTTAACTATCTTTTTATGCTTCGAATTCTTCCCTAAATTATTATCATATAGATTTTGTAATGAATTTTGCAACTATATTTCTTCTCGCCTTCCAAGCCCTGCACAAAGTAATTTAGAAAAACTTTCAGCAGAAATAAAAGATTTACGAAATCGTCTTGAAAAAAAAGAAACTGAATTATCCGAAATTCAAAGAGCTTTTTCCACTACAGAACAAAGTAACTATAAAGTTAAACAAGA
>CAZPDM010000012.1:65234-68449 GCA_964585305.1 uncultured Planctomycetota bacterium
ATTTTAACAACTCCATATTTTTATGAAGAACTCACAGCGTATCGTACAGGAAGTAAAATGGAGTTAACAAGGATTGGCTTTCAAATTCCACAAGCAGATCCTTCGGATTTAAATTGTCATTTAGCTATAGATATAAGTAAGCATCCTTATATTAGCATAGAAGAAAAAAGTGGTGTTACGACTCTTAATAATGTTTTGCAAGTACTCACATTAAGTCCAGAAAGTGATGTAGAAATCTCTCTAATCATAGATACAAGCCATTCTTCTTTAAATAATCTTGCTAAAATTGATTTAACTCTTCCTATTTTTTATAGCTTTCAAGAAATGGGAGCAAATATTCGTTGGCAGCCTTTAATCAGTCCTGAAGATAACAAACCATTTTCTATTTTATTTTATGTAAAAATAGAACTAGTCAGCCCATATTTGGGTGTCATTGGAATTGACTTTGGAACAACAAATACTTGCGTTTCTTTCCTTTCTGATGAGCAAAATACTTTAGAAGAAAATCCTGAACCTAAATTGTTATCTGTTACAGAAGAAGGGGCTGTTCGAGATATTACAGAAATGCCAACTTTATTTACAGTAGATAAAATTGAAACTGTAAATAAGCAACTTGTCCCTAAGATTACTCCACTTATGTCTTATGAAACAAAACCAGAAAAACCTCAATCTTTGGTTAGAGGAATAAAAAGACATCTTGGAACAAGTCCAGAGCAAAATGTACATAAATTTCTTATCGGTAGTAAAAGTTACGATCTTACTACAGAAGAATTAGTTGCTTCCTATCTTGACAATTTACAAAAAAAGTTTATTGATTTGACCCATTGCCATTTTGGGATTTGCGGAAACACTTCTCCTTGTAATTTTAGTCGCCATGAAAAAAATGCCTTAATCCGAAGCTATGCTAAATTAAATCCTCCTGTTGGTGATGCAAATTTAAATTTAGAATACGACGAAGCTACCGCAGCCGCTATTTACTATACTATTAAAGATATTCGAGATTCAAGAACTCTTTATGGTTATGTAGATAGATTTGGAATAGAAGGTGCAGTTAACAGAAACCTGCTAGTTTATGACTTTGGTGGTGGTACTATTGATATCTCTTTATTACAAATTCATGGGACTTCTAAAGAAATGCGCTTTAAAGTACTAGGAAATACTAGTCTTATGAATATAGGCGGAGATAATATTACTTTAGCCTTTTTCAAAAGAATGAAAGCGCAACTTTGCTATCTTCTCATTCAAGGCCAAGAAGTTGAAAGCATGTATTCTCAACGCGTAAAACCTAAATGGTATGCGGCGTATGAACGTCTCAAAAAAGACTCTTTACATTTATTAGAACGCTATTTAAAAAATGAAAAAATTTCTTCTTCTGAATTAAAAGATTTAGAAGAAACTATTGGAAAGCTCTTTGTTACAAACTTTGCTGTTTTCCCTAAATCTACTTTTGGATATTCTGATGCTTACAAACTTTTCAGCGAACTTTGGTATGCGTGTGATGAAGTTAAAAAAAGACTTTGTCGAAATAATTCTTGGGATCCTTTTTTATTTGCAGATACATTAAATTTATGGGCTTCAAAAAGGCTTGGCATTACTGAAAATCATGGTCTTGGAGCTATCCAGAATCGCTTACAGCAATTGAATATTAGCCTGGAAAAAGATCTCTATCCTTTCATCATTAAGCCAATCCGTCAATCTATGAGAGCAATGAAACTCTTGTGCATGAAGGAAGGCCAAACTCCTGATATTTACGAAACCATTCATGAAATACGATTGGCAGGGAATTCCAGCAAAATTCCACTTGTCAAACAATTATTGATTGAAGAAATGCAAGAAAAAATCATCGATGAAAATGGAAACGCAAGTCAGATTGTACCTGATGTAGAAGGAATCCTTAAAGATGTTGACGAAGATGCCAAAACTTGTGTAAGTAAAGGTATGACTTGGGCACTGGCAATCAACAATGGAGCTAATAATTTTAGAATTACGATAGAATCCCAAAATGAATTTTTACCGTATGAAATAGGATTTAAAATGCCATTTGAGCCTTGGCATACGATGTTCAAAAGAGGAACAAAACTTCCTGCGAATCATCCTTATACTCCTCTTAATTATCATAAGACGACAGTTCTCCCAATTTATCGTAGAATTTGCAAGTGGCATAAAGTTCCGGATGAAGTAGGCCATGAAATAGATGAATTTAACCCGCCTTTATATTTCATGGGGAATTTTACTTTCTTAGATAAATATGCGATGAATATTCCTGCTGATGCCATAGATCACATTTCTTTTACATATACACCAGCTCTAACTTTAACTGCTCACAAGGGTGATAAAGTTTATCCTCTTATTCAAAATCGCGAATTACCAAAAGAAACAGATCCTTTTTCTGGATGGCATTAAAATAATTTGTTAAAATTAAAAAGCTATCATGGTTGCATGATAGCTTTTTAATTTAATATCCCCGTCGCCCTTGAAATAAATAAATATGTAATCTGGGACAAAAACGATAACCATATCGTAAACATTCTGGAATAAGCCAAGTATTTATTTCATTCATCTTTTCAATAGTTGTACCTAATGGCATCAGTAAAATATTTTCCGCAGGAATTTCTCCAGAAATTTTACTAAGAATATGTTGAATTTCTTCTAAATTTTGCTGATATTGCACAACAAATTTTATCTGAAACCCTTCTGGAGAAAAATGCTGGTGTTCTAACCAACATTGAATTGCTGATAAATTCAGATGATTGGCTCTTTGATCTTGCTCAAACTCAGTATCAATAGGAATAGAATTTGATAACTTTGGACTGATTGAAATAAGTTCTGCATGAAGTTCTGAATTATAGCAAGTTCCATTAGTTTCAATAGTAATATGTTTTTTTAAATAGTGTAAATATTTTGTTAAATTTATTATCTCTGGAAATATTGTAGGCTCTCCACCTGTAATAACAACATGTTTGGAAGGATATTTTTTTACTTCCATAAGTATTTGCTCAATGGAATAGTGATTATATTTATTTTCTGATGCTTTATAAGAGGCATATTGTGTATCACACCAAGCACAATGGAGATTACATCCTGCAACTCGAATAAATATTGATGGAACTCCTGATAATTTTCCTTCACCTTGGACACTATGAAATATTTCGGAAATGGGAAATAAGGATAGGTAATGCTTTGGTCTTATACCTCTGCATTTTCCCCCCTTCCAA
>CAZPDM010000013.1:0-68142 GCA_964585305.1 uncultured Planctomycetota bacterium
GAACAACCCAAAGTTGAAACTCCTGTTGAACAACCCAAAGTTGAAACTCCTGTCGAACAACCTAAAGTTGAAACTCCTGTCGAACAACCTAAAGTTGAAACTCCTGTTGAACAACCTAAAGTTGAAACTCCTGTCGAACAACCCAAAGTTGAAACTCCTGTTGAACAACCCAAAGTTGAAACTCCTGTTGAACAACCCAAAGTTGAAACTCCTGTCGAACAACCTAAAGTTGAAACTCCTGTTGAACAACCTAAAGTTGAAACTCCTGTCGAACAACCCAAAGTTGAAACTCCTGTCGAACAACCCAAAGTTGAAACTCCTGAACCTGCTAAAGTGGAGCCTGTTAAAATGGAAGAAGCTGCCCAAAAATTTATCCAAGAAGAAGTCGCCAAACTCGCGCCATTATCTAAAGGTATTGCTTTGGCATATTGGGAAGCCACTGGTACAGGTAAAAAAGAAGCTTACGAAAAAGCTGCCGATTTTGAATTGCAAATCCGCAAAGTTTTTAGCAATAAAGAATCCTACGCTCAAGCTAAAAAATTCTTGGAAAGCAATCTACAAGATGCAATGCTAAATCGTCAACTTAAATTGCTTTGCTTTGGCTACATGGAAAACCAAATGGATCCACAATTAATGGAACAAATGGTAAAATTATCTTCAGAAGTAGAAAATAGTTTTAACACTTTCCGTGCAGAATTTGAAAGCAATAAAGTTTCAGATAATGTACTTGTAGAAGTACTCAAAACCGAAAAAAAGGTAGAACGTCGCAAAGCCGCATGGGAAGCATCTAAAACAGTTGGCGAAGCAATTGCCCCTAAATTAGTTGAACTAGTTAAACTTCGCAATAAAATTGCTCAATCTATGGGCTTTGCTAACTACTATGAAATGCGCTTACAAATGGCCGAACAAAATCCAAAAGATATTGAAGCTATTTTTGATGATTTGGCCAAAACAACTGAACAACCTTTTATTGAAATCAAAAAACTCATTGATGCTAAATTACGCCAAAATTATGGACTAGCTGAAAATGAACCCATGTATCCATATTACTATCAAGACCGTTTCTTTCAGGAAACACAAGATATTGGTGGTGTTAATATGGACGAATATTTAAAAGACAAAGATGTAAAAGTCATTGTTGAAGCTTTTTATAATGGCATGGGATTGCCTGTAACTGAAATGTTCAATCGTTCAGATCTTTATGAACGTGAAGGCAAATATCAACACGCATATTGTATGGATGTTGATCGTGAAGGCGATGTTCGCACCATGATGTCTTTACGCAATAATCGCGATTGGCTTTCCACAACTCTTCATGAACTTGGACATGGTGTATATTCGATGAATATTGATCGAAGTTTGCCTTGGCTTTTACGTGAAGAAGCTCATATTTTCACTACCGAAGCAATTGCCATGATGATGGAAGGTTGCACAACTAATATCAATTGGCTAAATAAAATGGTTGGCATTCCAGAAGACGTTCTCAAACAATGGGAATCTACTTTGAATTTAGAATATAAAATGGACAAATTGATTTTCTGCCGTTGGACATTAGTCATGTATAACTTCGAACGTCAACTTTACACCAATCCTGAGCAAGACCTCAATAAATTATGGTGGGACTTAGTAGAAAAATACCAAATGGTTACTCGTATTCCTGATCGCAATAAAGCAGATTGGGCAGCAAAAATCCATTTTACTTCTTCCCCAGTTTATTATCATAACTATATGCTTGGCAATTTAATGGTTTCTCAAATGAAACATTTCATTGCAAAGAAAATTCTAAAAGAAGAAGATCTTAGCAAAGTTACCTTTATCAACCAACCAGAAGTCGGCAAATTTTTACGCGAAAAAATCTTTGCTATAGGGAAAAAATATCATTGGACTGATATGATTGTTAACGCATTTGAAGAACCTCTTACTGCTAAATATTTTGGTATGGATGTTGAAATGAAATAATTGCTTATCCAAGCAAAATAAAAAAGAGACCATCTAAAGGCTATTCTTAGCTTTTAGACGGTCGTCTTTTATTTATAGAAAGAAAATATATTATGTCAAAAGAAGTTATTATTGGCTTAGATGGCGGGGCTACAAAAATCCGTGGGGCGATTGTAGAATTAGATGAAAACGGTCTTGCATTGGATTGCAAAACTCCATATTATGAAGTTATTTATCGTGATATTTCTGAGTTTAATACTTCCTTTGTCCCTATTCCCTTAGCAATACAATTGCAACAATTTCAAGCTCAACATATAGAATTATCTGATGCAGAAGTAACCCAGGGAGATGCAATTATTCACGCTGCAGTTTCTGTAATAGAAAAAATATTGGAGTCTAGTTTTCAAACAAAGGAAATTTCTTTTCCTTCTATTTTATTAGGAATTGGAATGCCAGGACTCAAAACTTTAGATAAACTTGGAATTGCAGTTATGGCGAATGGCCCAAGAATTCCTGAATATGGAATTAAACTGGCTAAAAAACTTCAAGAAAGAGGAATTTCATTGGTGTCCTCCATTTCAGGATTGGGAAGCGATGCGGATTATTGCGGCATAGGAGAAAATTTGAGCCATATCGGAAAACTTAAAGATATTGAAACAGGCTATTACATAGGCATTGGAACTGGAATTGCTGATGCCATGAAAATTGCAGGAAAGATGGTTACTTTTGACGAGGCCAAACCTTGGATCGCGAAAAGCTGGGAAATCCTAGCTTCTCCTGGAATTACCATGGAAAAAATAATTTCCATGTCTGGAATTTGGCAAGCATTTCAAAATCGCCATCCAGAATTTTCTGAGGGACATGCTGGAATCATATTTGAATTGGCAGAAAATGGGAATACTACAGCGCGAAATTTTTTAGCTGAAATCGCCCAACATTTTGCACGTTTAATTTATGATCGCATCCATACCTTAGCAGTTGGCAATACTACTTTAAACTTTTCCAATACCACACGAAATCTTACTTCGCAGCATCCCTATTTAGGAATGACTTGGCAACGCATTATTATTGGCCAAAGAATGGGGCATATTTGGGAAAACAAAAATTATTCAGAGTTCTTCCAAAATAAAGTAATTTTCCATATTAAAAATTTAATAGAAAAACTTCCTCAAGAAATTTGTAAATACTATCAAAATAATCTGGAAAAAATAATTGTAGCTTCGCCTTTGGATCATGCTCCAATCTTAGGAGCGGCAATTACAGCTTATCATTCCTATAAAAAATGCTAATATTATTTTTGAGACAAATTTAAAAATGTGATCGCCTCATGAACAGAAAGGCTGCGTGCAAAGACACCATGCAATGCTGCAATATATGAAGTATGAACATTTTCTGCTGAAACTGAAACACCGTTAAAGGATAAGGCTCTTGTAGCGCAAGCATCATGCACTAAAAGGCATTCAAATCCTAAATCCGCAGCCGCACGTGTAGTAGTATCTATGCACATGTGGGTCATCATTCCAATAATGACTAATCGAGTGATTTTATTTTTTTGCAAATGTTCAAGCAAGGATGTATTTCGAAAGCTACTTGGAAAGTGTTTTTGAATAATAGTTTCACCTTCTTTTGGAAATACGCATTCGTGAATTTCAGCCCCTTTTGTATTGGGGAGAAAAAATGTTGCTCCAGGATGAAGAGAAATATGTTGTATGTGAATAATAGGAAGTCCATTTTCTCGGAATGCTTCAAGCAACATTTTTGCTTTATTTCCTGCTTCTGTAGCACCAAACAATTCCATAGCTCCACCTGGGAAATAATCATTTTGGATATCAACAATCAGTAACGCAGTGGACATATTTTTGCTTTCTTGTGCAAAGACTAAACTTGTTAGTGACAATAAACAGATTAAAGATAAAATAATAGTTTTTCTCATAATATTCCTTTGTGAAAATATATAAAATTTAATTTGATACAAATTCTTCTAAAGCTGCACGAAATTTTTGAGGTTCATCTGCATGACACCAATGTCCTGAACGCGGAAGTATAACATGCTGAACCTGATTGTCTCTTTTTTGCCGAATCATTTCCTCAGCATGTTCCAAAATAAGATGATCGCTATTTCCTCCACGTACTAGTGTAATAGGGGCTTCTATTTGTCGCCATTCCTCATAAAATGATAAATACTTAAGCTCCTCAACCAACTCTTGCAATCCTTCTAAATCTACACGCCAATGTAATCCTTGCTCATTTTCTTTCGCAGATAAATTCGTTAAAAGGAAATCACATAATCGCTGATCAGTTGTAAATTGTTGCAACTGTTTGCGTGCCTCCTCAAAAGAGGCAACCGGAGTAGGAATAGCCTGTAGCCAAGATATAGCATTCGGAATATTAGGCGGAATTGGATCTAAACCAATATCTACAATCATTACTTTTTTGATAAGTTCTGGAGCTTGTGCTGCCAAACGCATAACAACTTTTCCCCCTAATGAATGACCAATAAGGTACACAGGAGGTTTTCCAATATCTAAAATAAATTGGATCACATCAGCCACCATAGTTTGAAAAGGGCTAAGGCGATCAAATTTTGGGCTTCTGCCATGTCCTCTTAAATCAAGAGCGCAAGAACTCATTCCTTTATCATGCAACATCATTTTGAGAAATGTTTGCCAAAGTCTTCCACTTCCCAGTAATCCATGGATAAAAAACACTTGGCAAGGCAAACTTCCACATTGATAGTAATATAAAGAATGTTGAGAGTGTCCTTCAATTATATTAGGAAGCATAAAAATCCTTTAAAATTATTGATGAAAATTTCTAATAAATAATCAGTCAACTAAGTCTTTGGACGTTTAATTGAGAGGAATTGAACCCGCTGCTGCAATATATCGCCATTATTTTACGTTAAAGAATTGCTTTTTTCCAAGAAAAAATATTTTTCATTGGAGTTTTTAAAATTTTTTTTTATACTATAGCTCCAGTTGATATAGTTGTTTAAGCAGAAAATAGCAGAAATTTAGGACAAAAAGAATATGATTGATTTTGGGAATCTTAGAATTCATATATATTCTGATACGTTATTTCGGATTGAATACCAACCTGATCGCAAATTTTTACATTTGCCAACACTATTGATGGGAAAAAAACTTCCTTCAGAAATTTCTTCTACCATTAAAACTTCTGAAAATACCCTGGAAATTCAAACAAAAAAATGCCAACTTCATTACCAGAAGTTGGGCAATCGTTTTGATCAAGATATATTAGAAATTCGGTTCCTATATGGAAATGAATTTCGCCTCTGGACTCCACAATATCAGCATACTACACCAATATATGAAATTTGGCGTAGTTTAGATGACTGGTCTCGTAACGTCTTACGCCAACCAAATCCTGTTATCATCAATAAAGATGGTTGGCATAAAATCGTTGACAATTCGGGATCTTATTGGAATGATGAAATTCAATGGGTAACTATACAACGACCACCCTACTATGAAAACTGGTATTTGTTTTTTTATGGTGATGATCCTAAAATTGGATTTTTAGATTTTATCCACCTTTTTGGAAAACCTCCCTTATTACCACGCCAAGCTTTTGGCGCGTGGTATTCTCGCTGGTATCCCTTTCATCAGCAAGAACTCATTGAATTAGTAAAAAAGTATCGTGAGCATAATATCCCACTAGATGTTCTTGTTGTAGATGTTGACTGGCATCAAGAACATTGGAACGGTTATGACTGGCGAAAAGATTTATTTCCCAATCCTCAGCAATTTATTCAAACTATAAAAGATTGGGGAATTCGTCTTGTTTTAAATGATCATCCTGGTTATGAAAATAACGATCCTTTGCCAGAAAATGATAGCCATTTAGTAAAAATCAAAGCCGAATTAAAAGAACCTCCATATAAAGCAATGTGGGCGTGCGATTGGACAAGAAAATCTTCTGTCCAAGCATGGGCCAATCATTGTTTAAAAAACATTCTAGCTCAAGGAATAGATTGGTGGTGGATTGATGGTTGGACAGATTTTGGATTTTTAGATATTGATTCTCAATATTGGGTAAACTGGCAATATTATGAAGCAACCAAAGAATTCCATCCAGAAAAACGAGCATTGATCCTTTCCCGATGGGGAGGATTAGGCGGCCATCGTTATCCTATACAATTCAGCGGAGATACACATAGTAATTTCCAAGCATTAGCCAGAGAAATAGAATTTACAAGCTATTCTGGTGGTGTAGGCGCGAATTATTGGTCGCATGATATTGGTGGATTCCATGAAGGACAAATTGACGAAGAAGTTTATTTACGATGGCTTCAATACGGAGTATTCAGCCCTATCTTACGTACACATAGCAATCATGGAATTCGAGAACCATTTAACTTTTCCAACCAAGCCTTAGAAATATCTCGTAGATTGATCAATCTACGCTCTTATATGATCCCTTATTGGGAGCATCTTAATCACAAATATCAAAAAGATGGTTTCCCTAGCATACTCAATATGGCATTTCTTAATCCTCAAATATACGCTCATAACCAGCATAATCAACAGTATCTCATTGGGCAGGAAATTTTAGTATCACCTATTACAGCTTCACTACAAGGAAACAACAAAATTAGCAAAGAAGTTTTTCTCCCTGAAAAACGCTGGCTTGATACAATAGATGGAAAATGGAAAAATGGAAATTGCCAAGTTACTACAATTTCTTCTATTTCACATATTCCTGTTTTCATTTGTTCAGGAGCTATTATTCCTACCAGCCCTTCTAATATTCCTACTGGTGCATACAAAGAATTACATATTCATCTTTTCGGAAATATTACAGAAAATGAATATCTATTTTCTTTAGATGATGGGGATACTGCCGAGGATAGCAAAGAATATCGTTCCACAACACTAATTATAAATGCCCAACAAAAAGAAAAGATTTTACAAATTCAATGTAAAATCTCAGAAAACCAAGAATTCTTGCCTCAAATGCTTCGATTTATCTATTATCCTGATCAACAAAATGTAAAACTTCTTAATATCTCAGCAGATGAAAATTCTCAAATATATTCTCTGATAACAAAAATCAATGAACAGACTGTCCCATGCTTAAGCTGGGGGATCAATCAAAAAGACTTAAAACCAGTAAATACTTTTGAATTAGAAATTCAACCTTAAGTTTGTATCAGCGGGCCATATTAAAAAAATATAGTCCGCTTAGTTTTTGGAAAAAATTATGAAATATCGAAACAAATCTCGAGAAATAGCATTACAAGTTTTATATCAATACGATCTTCGTGGAGAGGAAATTCTTAATCAAATTCCTAACTTTTTAAAAGAAAAAAGCGAAGATCCTGAAATCCGTAAATATTCTTATGAAGAATACACAGAAATTTTAAAATATGCTAAAGAATTAGTTGATGGATGTTTAAGCAATTGGAAAGATTTAGAAGGAACTATTGCAAAAGAAGCAAAAAATTGGACATTAGAACGTATGCCAGTTGTAGATCGAACAATTTTACGCATGGCTGCGTATGAAATGTGTTTTCGGAAAGATATTCCTCCAGAGGTTGCAATCAATGAAGCTATTGAGCTGGGAAAACAATTTTCAACAGCAAATTCTGGTAAATTCATTAACGGATTACTCGATCAAATACGAAAAAACTTACCTAAAACAAGTACCTCTCAAACTAATCTTCCAACTGTAAACAATAATCCAGATATAAGCACAGAAACAACCAATTTGTAACAATTTGTAACATAAACTTTTATTAGGAACTATCCCACTTAAATTTTTCTATAAATAAAGTTTATAAATTAGTAAGGAAATAAGTGCATAATAACTATTAAATAAAGTTTACACCTTATTAACAAAATAATATTCATTTTATTGGTATCATTTTTGCGAGAAATTTTTCTCTCGAAATGAATCGCTATTTGATTGCAAAATTTTTTTTATTTTTCTTGCTAAAATTGCTGAAACATTCTAAAATAAAGAATGATCAAGATGAATTGATCGTCTTAAAGAAAAATGAGGTCCATAAAACCACTTTTTCTATGCAATTTAAAACATTAGGAGAATTCCGATGAAAAGATTGAGCATAGCTCTCATAGCATTATTGATACTTGTTAGTTTTCTAACTGCACAAGTAAAATGGGTTTCTGTTGATGGCGTTACCAAAAAACCTGCGCCAATTCAAGTCAAACTCTTAAATGCTACTGCTGAAGAAATTAAATTTGAAGTAACCGTTCCTGGTTATATTGAACGCAAAGTTGTATTGCCAGATGGCAAAGAAGCTGTAATGATCCACATTCCAGAAACAGTTTGCACAATGGAACAAGGATTTCCCATGCTTCCTTCTTTTGCCAAACCAATCAAACTTGCAGATCGTTGCGAAGCTGAATTGAAACTTTTAGGGAAAGAAGAAGCTGAATTCAAATTGAGCTTACCAGTAGTCCCTTCTAAAGGTCATTTCACTCGTGATATTCCTGAAGCATCTGTTCCTTTTGCTTTTGGACCAGTCTATAAACAAGACGTATTCTGGCCAGCAGAAAAAGATCAATTCAAACTTGGCAAATCTTTCTTATTGCGCAACGTACATGGTGCAGTTTTCACCATGTTGCCAATTCGTGCCAACCATGTTCAAATGAAACTTCAAGTTGTCAGCAAAGCTACTTTTGCTATCGTATGCAAAGAAGATGGCTTAATGATGGCAACCACTCGTACTCCTCAAATTCCTAGCAGAACTTACCAAAATTTAACTAGCAATTTTATGGGTTATGAAGAACCTATGCCACTTCGTGGTGATGTTCCTTCTGAAAACTTGAAAAAACTAGTTGTTGTTACTCCTAGCAAATTCGCTAGTACTATTTCCTCTTGGGTAAATTGGAAAAAACAATGCGGCTATACTGTAACAGTTAAAGAAGTCGCAGATGGTGTAACAGCCAGTACTATCAAATCCTACTTACAAGGCCTTTATGATAATACCGACACCCGTTTCGGCTATGTTGTATTGATTGGCGATGCCTCCTACAATTCCAATTTTGAAGTTGCACAACCCATGCCAAGTTTCAAAGGAAGTATGGAAGGTGCTGCTGCTGATCGCGTTTATGTACGCTTAGCTGGTGCTGACAATTATCCTGATGCATTCATTTCCCGCATTTCTGCTACCACTGAAACTGAAATTACAAACCAACTTACCAAAATTATGGAATATGAAAAAGGTACTTATGCTACTGGATCATGGCTTAATACTGGTATTACCATTGCCAGTAACCAAGGCAGTCCTACTGACTATGAACGCGCCAATTGGATTATCAATGGCGGCGGCACTGGACAAAAAGTACCTATCGTAACCGGTGGTCTTTCTAAATTCGGTTATAGCTTCCCAACAGAAAACAAAATCTATGATCCAACCGCTTCCGCAGCTAAAGTAACCGCAGCAGTCAACACTGGTGCTGGAATTATTTGCTACATTGGTCATGGTAGCGATACTTCTTGGGGCACTACTGGCTTCAGCGTATCCAATGTTAATGCTCTAACTAATGGTGGAAAACTACCTGTAATTTGGAGCGTAGCTTGCGTTAATGGTAACTTCTTAAAAGTTGGAACTTGCTTCGCCGAAGGCTGGCTACGTAAAGCTAATGGCGGTGCAGTTGCTATGGAAGCTGCTTCTACCAATGAATCTTGGGTACCTCCTTGCGATAAACAAGCCGCAACAATCAACGCCATCATCAACAAAAAATACAGCACTTTTGGTGCTTTGGAATGTGAAGGTGTAGTTGCTGGTTTGAATAACTGGAGTTCTACCAATAGCAGCGAAGGTAACAAAATGGCCGAACAATGCCATCTATTTGGCGATTGCACAATGATAGTTCGCACCAAAGCCGCGACAGCTCTTCAAGTATCCAAAGAACGCGGTCTAGACAATAACATCGTTTTCAATGTTATGACCGAAGAACGCTCTGTTGCAGATGCAACCGTTACCGTCTATAACCAAGACTTCAGCATTATGGTCAGTGGCGAAACTTCTGAAGATGGTACAGTCAACATCATTCTACCAGAAGAAGCCGCAAACGCTGAACTATTCTACACTGTAGTTGGTCAAGACGTTATTGCTATTGACAATGAAAAATTAAACTAATCATTCTAAAACGCTAAAAAATAAAAAAGGCAGTGAATTTTCACTGCCTTTTTTTGTTTTTATATTCCTACAAATGAAATAGCAGGCAGATTTAACATCTGTCCGCGTTCAGAATAATATTATTGCTCTTTTGTTATCTCATAGAGTTTCCATTTTTTTATTTTTTTTCCGTCGCGTTCTTTGAATTCATGGCGCAAGGTAATTTGGTGGTTGGGAAAGGTGTTAAATAGTTCTTGTTGATTGCGTTCTTGAATTAAAATATAATAATTTTCTTTGGAATTTTGGGATTTGAGTAATTCTAATAAATCTTCTATTTTATAAAATTTTTTAACATTGCGTCCTATTTCCCAAAGTAAATCGTCATGAAAATCCATAAGATAGAGTTGTTTTTTTTCTGTAATATTCTTGATTTGGGGATATGCTCCAATATATGGATCGCTCCATAATGGAGTTTCTTTTAAGATGAAAAGAACTACACTAACAGAAAAAAATGTTACTAGGCATAAGGAAATAATTGTTTGGCTGGCAATTTTTACGTTAACTTCATGTTTGTTAGAAAGGAATGTAAAAATTTTATTTATCCAATTTTTTTTCCAAAAGAAGGGAAATAATAATATCCAGAAAAGTATAATACTTAAATACCAAAAATTGATGTGATAGAAGATAACAAAAAATATTATTGCTAGAGGAAATAATATCCATGCTAAGGTAATTAAACCTTCTTGCAGATTAACAAACCCTCGAAAATATGGTAGCTTAAGGTGAGAGGAATTCGCGAGGATATGATCCCATATCACTCCAAGAACTAAACAAGTAATTGGTAATGCAGGTAAAAAATAACGATTTTTTTTAGCAGGTGTTAAAGATAGAAATAAAAAAGTTAAAGAAAAGTAGAATATTGTAATAATGATGTTCTTTGAAAATGGCAATGATATTTTATGACGCAAACGTTGATAAATATTATGTCCAAACCATACTAAAATCGCTAGAAATAATAATATCCAGGGAGCTATTAAAATTGGTGCATAAATAAAATAAAACCAAAATGATTCAGTATTACCCGTTTGAACATCTTTGACATCTTCATAAAGAGTTTGCAATGCACTTGGATAAGAAAGTTTTACCCACAACAAAAATAGACTTCCAATAATCGTACTATAAATAATAATATTTGCAATTCTTTCCCAATCCCAAGCTTGAATACGTAAACTTGAGAAGCTCGTATCTTGACAGTTTTCTTGGTTGCTTTCTATAAAATATTTACGTTTTTCCAACCATTGAGAAAAAATAATTGTTAATAGAAATGGGATAAGCATCATAAATAATGCAATTGGGCCTTTGCTCCAAAAAGATCCTGACCAACAAATAATTCCGCTTAGTACCCATATAAATTTTTTTGTTTGGATCATTTTTAGGACAGATAATGTTCCCATCATTCCAAAGGCCATGGAAAACATATCCCAACGAGCAAGTCCCATTTCTCCAAAGAACTGGCCAGAACTAGCCAAGATCAAACTTGAGAAAATTGCAGTTCTTATATTATAGGCATCTCGTACAAAGATAAAAAAAGCAAACAACATTGCCAATCCCATTAACATATTCGGAAATCGCATGAAAAATATATTACGATCTCCAGCAAATTTAGCAAATACAGCGACTGCCCATGTTGGTAAGGGAGGTTTTTCTACACGTGGTTGTCCATTTAATGTAGGAAATCCCCATTCTCCACGTTCTAACATTTCTGTGGCTGTTTTGAAATTACGGATTTCCATAACATCTTGTACAGGAGCTGTTGCCATCACAACACAAAAAAATATAATCATTAAAAATATGAGCCAGCCACCTTTTCGAAAGCTAGGCTTTTCTTGAAAATTTTCCCACCAATTTTCATATTTAGGTTGATATGTAGAAAAATGGTTGCTGATGAATTTGATCATAAAGTGAAACTTTCCTTAAATGAGTTGTTTTTTTTATAGAATAAAAAATTTATAGGCGAAAAAAAATTTTAGTTCTTCATATCAATCATTTTAAGTTCGTTGAATTACTGCATTTCATAGAGTATCCATTTTTTTGCTTTTTTTCCGGCGTGTTCTTGGAATTCGTAGCGCAATGTAATTTTGCGGTTGGGAAAGGTGTTAAAGAGTTCTTGTTGATTGCGTTCTTGAATTAAAATATAATAATTTTCTTTGGAATTTTGGGATTTGAGCAATTCTAATAAATCTTCTATTTTATAAATTTTTTTAACATTGCGTCCTATTCCCCAAAGTAAATCGTCATCAAAATCCATAAGATAGAGTTGTTTTTTTTCTGTAATATTCTTGACTTGGGGATATATATTAAGATAGGGATCTCTCCATAATGGAGTTTCTTTTAAGACGAAAAAAAGTATACTGACAGAAAAAAAAGTTATTAGACATAAAGAAAGAATTGTTTGACTAGCAACTTTTATGTTAACTTCATGTTTGTTAGAAAGGAAAGTAAAAATTTTTTTTATCCATGATTTTTTCCAGAAGATTGGAAATAATAAAATCCATAAAAATATAATACTTAAATACCAAAAATTGATGTGATAGAAGATAATAAAAAATATTATTGCTAGAGGAAATAATATCCATGCTAAGGTAATTAAACCTTCTTGCAGATTAACAAATCCACGGAAATATGGTAACTGAAGATGAGACGAATGCGCGAGGATATGATCCCATATTACTCCAAGAACTAAACAAGTGATTGGTAGTGCAGGAAAAAAATAACGATTTTTTTTAGCTGGTGTTAAAGATAAAAGTAAAAAAGTTAAAAAACACCAGAATATTGTAATAATGATAGTTTTTGAAAAAGCTAATGATATTTTGTAGCGTAAACGTTGATAAATATTATGTCCTATCCATACTGAAATAGATACGAATAATAATGTCCAAGGAGCTATTAAGATAGGCGATTGATAAAAGTAAAACCAAAATGTTTCGCTATGGATGCTTTGCACATCTTTGACATCTTGATAAAGAGTTTGCAAAGCATTTGGATAGGCCAACTTTATCCACAGTAAAAAAAGGCTTCCAATAATTGTGCTATAAATAATAATATTTGCAATTCTTTCCCAATCCCAGGATTGAATGCGTAAATTTGAGAAGCTCGTATCTTGACAGTTTTCTTGGCTGTTTTCTATAAAATACTTATGTTTTTCCAACCATTGAGAAAAGACAATTGTTAATAAAAATGGAATAAGTATCATAAATATTGCAATTGGGCCTTTGCTCCAATAAGCACCTGACCAGCAAATGATTGCACTTAGTACCCATATAATTTTTTTTGTTTGGAGCATTTTTACAATAGATAAAATTCCCATTATTCCAAATGATGTTGAGAACATATCCCAACGAGCGACCATTATTTCCCCAAAAAACTGACCAGAACTAGCCAAGATCAAACTTGAAAAAATTGCGGTTCTTATATTATAGAGATTTTTTACAAAGATAAAAAAAGCAAACAACATTGCCAATCCCATTAACATATTTGGAACCCGCATGAAAAATATATTGCGTTCTCCAGCAAATTTAGCAAGGATTGCTACTGCCCATGTTGGCAAGGGAGGTTTTTCTACACGTGGCTGGCCATTTAATGTAGGAAACGCCCATTCTCCACGTTCTAACATTTCTGAGGCTGTTTTAAAATTACGTGCTTCCATGACATTTCGTACAGGAGCTGTTGCCATCAAAACGCAAAAAAATATAATCATTAAAAATATAAGCCAGCCTCCTTTTCGAAAGCTAGGCTTTTCTTGAAAGTTTTCCCACCAGTTTTCATATTTAGTTTGATATGTGGAAAAAAAGTTGCTCATGAATTTAATCATAAAGTGAAAATTTCCTTAAATGAGTTGTCTTTTTTCATAAAAGAAAAAATTTATATTTGAAAGAATAGCCCAAGCTGCGGTTTCTGCACGTAGAGTATTTCCCCCCATAGTAAAAATTTGGCAACCTTCTGATTCAGCCTGATGTAGTTCCTGTTCAGTCAAACCACCTTCTGGACCAACTATTACTAAAATTTTTTCAGGAGTACTGGGTAAGTTTTCCAAAACTTTACGTAAACAAGGAAACTTTGAATCTTTATGAGCCAGAAGCCGCAAAGGAATATTTTTGCTTGTTTCTAAAACATGAGAAAATGTTTGTATTGGCTCAACTTGAATAAGAGAATTTCTACCACATTGCTTTGCAGCAGAGATCATTATTTTTTGCCAGCGATCAGGATTTCCTGCTGTTTGCTTTCCACAAGCAAGATGCTGTGTAGTCATAGGAATAAGATAATCTAATCCTAATTCCATTGCTTTTTCTAAAAGCAGATCCCAATGTTGGCTTTTAATAATGCCTTGTGCAAGTATTACTTCTACTGGTAATTTGGCAGATATTTTAGTTTGTTGAGTAATTTCTAAAAATACTTTGCGTCCTTTACAAGAAGATATATATGCTAAATATTGATTTCCTTTCATATCAAATAATTCGACTTCATCACCAATTTGACAACGATAAACATCCATGAGATGATGCTGTTCGGATTCTTCCAGTTGTGTTGTATCACCTACTTTTGCTGAGTGTGATAAAAAAAAACGCATAACAATTTTTCTCCTAGAAAGGGGCAAAAAAATTGCCCCTTTTTTTTATTTTTCTTATAACAATTCCCAGCAGTGCAATTCCTGTGTAGTAATTTGCCCCAGACCAATGAGTTTGTTGGGACGGTAGAATATGCCGGGTAATAACGGGATTGGGATATATGCAATTTCTTGGTAGTTTTTTCTATCCATAATTACAGTTTCCCATCCTTTGACTAAGGCAAAATACGGAGACGATGATTTGACTGCTTCTGTAGCTTCGATCTGTCCTTCAAGTGTATGAAGAATTTCTCCAGTTTGAGTATCCCAAATATGGCTTATTTTATTTCGAGAGGAAGAAATAATACGATTTCCATCAGAAGAAAATGCAACACTTGCAACAAGATCATTATGTCCGCGTAAAATCATTTGACATGCTCCGGACTCAATATCCCATATATGAATTGGGCCGGAATAACATCCTGAAACAAGTTGCTTTTGATCCGGCGAGAATGCCAAGCAAGTAACGCTATTATCATGGCCGCGTAAAACTTTATAACCAATCATAGTTTCAAGATTCCAAAGGCGAACAGTGTTATCGCGTGAAGCAGTTGCTAGTATTTTTCGATCTTGTGTTAAAGAAATAGCTTGTATCCAACGCTCATGTCCATCCATTTTTGCTAGACAAACATTAACATTAAGATTCCAAATTTTAATAATCTTATCAAAATATCCTACGGACAAAAGTTTGTTTTCTGACAAGAACGCCAAAGCCATAATTCGTCCATGATGTGCTGCTATTTGGGAAACCAAATTTCCGTTTGCGCAATTCCATATTAACATTTGCCCGTCTTCACTGCCAGAAACCAATCTTTTATTATCACTGCTAATCGCAATGCTTTGAACAGGGGCTTTGTGTCCTTCTAGTTTTCGTAGTATTCGTCCGTATTGTGGTTCCCAGATATATATACATGAATCTTCGCTGGATGTAACCGCTAAAGATTTATCTTCTGACATCAAAATTTGTGTAATCGGTGCTTTAGGCCCTGCTAAGATATAATTTTCCTGGAAATTTTTAATATCCCAGATAGAAATACTGCCATCCTCTGCTCCAACCACAAGTTGTTGGCCATTTGGTCTGAGGCTTAAACTACTTACCTGCCAACGAACTTGTTCTAATATGCGATCTAATGTTCCGGAGGATTGCCATATTCGAACTTTATTATCTTGACCGCCGCTAATCCATTGTCCATATTGTCCTGGTGCAGCTTTAACGGGTATGTTAGTTTGAGCTGGGAGATAGCTAATGCTGCTGACATTGCTACTATGTCCTGTGAAGTTGATAAGATTCTGTTGTGTGTCAATATCCCACAATTTTACAAGACTGTCATTACCTACGGACGCCAGGATTTTTCCTTCTGAATCAAAAGCTAAACTTCGAATAGTTCGTTCATGTCCTGGCCACTTTGCCAATAATTTTTGGGTTTCAATATTCCAAAGACGCAAGGTATTATCGCTTGCACCTACAACTACTAAAGGCTTTTTGGGATGTACGGCTAGTGCTAGCAATTCGGAAGAATCTATACTTAAAATAAGAATCTTAGATATATTTATATTCGATTCAATCTTCCAAACAATCAAACTTCCATCACTGCTGATAGAGATCATTTTTTTACCATCGGGTGTTAGTGCCAAAGCTGTAATTCTATCTTGATGGCCTTCTAATATATCAAGTTCAGCACCAGTTTGGCTGTCCCATATCCAGATCAGATAATCGTCTCCACCAGAATAAATATACTGTCCATTCTGGCTAAAAATAGCTGTAGAAATAGCACCTTGTCCAGATAATTTTAATAAATTTTCGCCTGTTTCTGCATCCCAAACTCTTACAGTTCCATCGTTGCTAGCTGAAATGATTCTTTTTCCTTCAGCATCCCAAGATAAATGGTTAATTGGTTGTGTGTGTCCTGTTAAGATTTTTAAAACAGGAGAATCAAGATGTGGAGCTAATGGACGTTGGCTTTTTGCCCATGTTTTAGAAAGATCATTTTGTTTAGATCTTTGCCAATATTCTAATAATCGAGTAAAGCTATTTCTTGGATCTTTATCCCCCTGTGTTTTTGTATCATAGTAACTACTTGCTTCTGGAGCATCATACCAATAACCTCGATTAAAGAGACATTGAAAGATATGCTTTGGATGATTCCGAACAAAATTTAAATCAAGCTGTAAAATTTTTGCTAAGATTTGAATTGTTTTACGATTGATCAAAATGTCTGTGGGATTTGAGATATTTTGTATTTCTACATTTTTGGAAGAAGGATTGTTTCCAATAAAGTCAGATTTAAGAAGGCGTCTTGTAGAAGGACGAACACTTAAAAAATATTCAGTTTGTTCTGGCACTGCAACAACAGGATCATGCAAAATTCGTAACCAATCTTCTAAAAGACCATCGCACATTCCAGCAAGGCATTTTCGTTCAATAAATTCAAAGTTGACAGATGTTGCAAGTACAGAAGAATAATATTCACTCCATTGTTGTTGATAAGGCAATTCAAGAAGTGTACGAGAATAAGTATATCCTTTGTTTAAAAAGTAATCTGCAAGCCAACGATGATAAGCACGCATTTTTGACATGCCAAGACGTTCTTTAAGAGTCCGTTCAAATTCAGCATGGAAAAAATCTATAAGGCCACCACGTTCTAAAAGAAAGTTTTGTAAAGCATAAGAAATTGCCACGAACCGATCATTTTGAATGGAATTTTCACTGATGGGAGCTACCTTTTGTTTGGATTCAGAATCATTTATTATTTCTTCTGAATCTTTTTTATTACTATTATTTTGTAATATTTCTACTAGCTCACTTTCCGTTAGTCCATAACGACTGGCAGATAATAATCCTAAATAATCCCATACTAAAGAAATTCCATAACGTTCAGCCAAACGCTGTAAAATCTGTTCAAACAAAGCTTCAATGCTATGTGCTAGTTGTCCAACAGCAACGCCGCCAGTTCCGATTTCTTCCAATGCAACTTTAAGATAAAGTGGATTTCCTCCCGCACGTTTTTGTAAAATAGCAATGTCTTGATTAGGCAAATTAAGATCATGTTCTTTTGCATAATGACGAATGATTTCGCCAATTTCTAAATCTTCTAACGGAGCTAATTCTAGCATTTGCAATTTGGGATAATTTTTAAGAATTGGCCAGGGATCAACCGGGCGAGTTGTCAATACAATTCGTACATTTGCGGGCAATTGTCGTGGAAGCCAAAGTAAATTAAGACCTGCGGTTTCTAACTCATCTAACCCATCTATCGCAATAACAAGGGGATGTTGACATTTTTCCAGAGTATCTCGAATTAAACTTCTTA
Source organism: uncultured Planctomycetota bacterium (assembly GCA_964585305.1). Lineage (GTDB taxonomy): Bacteria > Planctomycetota > Uabimicrobiia > Uabimicrobiales > JABWCH01 > CAZPDM01. The sequence goes on from CAZPDM010000013.1 coordinate 18,023, forward strand.
ATTCCCCATGATCTTGAGGTAAAGGTAAAGTTGTTATAAGATTATTTTTAACAAGCTGCTCTGCTAAAAATAACAAAAGATTAGAAATTTGCCTGCTTGTACCTGTCATGCTCATAAAATAAGCAATGATGGGAATTTTAGGATATTGTTTTCTCCAAGCAAGGACAAATTTTGCTAGCAGTGATGACTTTCCTGTTCCTGCAACAGCTTGGATTCCTAAATAGTTTGGAAATCCAGAATTACTGCAAAATTGCTCAAGTTGTTTGAGATATCTTGTTCTTCCGACAAAATCTTTATTCTTTTCAATAAGCATGGATTCTAATGCTTCATTTAATCCATATTCTACAAATTCAACAGTTTTACTGCTGGGATAATCTTGATCAAAAATGCGTTGCAATTGTGTTTCTACAATCTGTCGTAATTCTGTTTGATTTCGAAAAGTAAAAACTTGTTCATTCTCACGAAGTAACTGTTGTTTAAGAGATTCTATGCTAGAGCGATCTTCTGGACGTTCTTTTTCTATTAAACTTGGATCGTATTGTTGAATATCCCCAAAACAGAAAAATCGTCGATGCTTAGGAACGCGAGCAATTGCTTCACGAATTTCCATTTCTGTAACAGAAAGTCGTTGTAAATTAGCTTGTCCATTTTCTAATTGTGGTGGACGCCAACCATAACGATAACCTAATATTCCTACAAAGTATTGACATTGTCGCACCATTTGCAAACACCAATGGGTAATAGGATCGTCGCTATGTCGTTCTCTCCAACGTAAATCGTAGGGAACGAGAGATAACTGTCGATTTGCCAATTGTTGTTTTAATCGTGTAAAAATATTTGCTAACTGGTCGCGTTCTAATTCTAAGTCAAGAAATGTCGAGCTTAGAAAAACCTTAAGAGTTTTCCAAACGTACATGTTATATCCTTTATATAGAAAAATATTTTTCTAAGTTTTGATCAAAAATTAGGCTAAATATCTTCTTTTTATGCAAGGAAAATTCAAACTTTACTCTTTTGAGGAAAAAAAATTTTTAGCTTGAAGAAAATAAATTTTTTCCTATCTTGACAGTCAGAATGCGATTTAGTAGAATAAATTAAGCAGTCTTTTTATATCTAATCAATAAATCATTTTTTTATGTTTATTGCAAAGGAATTTTACATGGAATTTGGAATTTTTAAAGTACCCCAACCATTTAATGAACCTGTATTATCATATAACCCAGGCGATCCTAATCGGGAAGCCTTATTACAAAAATATAATGAATTAAAAGCTCAAAATATCGAAATTCCCTTGATTATTGGGGGAAAAGAAGTTCGCACAGGAAATATTGGCGAATGTCGTATTCCACATGATCATAAAACTATTGTTGCTCATTATCATAAAGCAGGTGAAAAAGAAGTAAAAATGGCAATTGAAGCTGCAATGGAAGCTCGTAAGACTTGGGCTGCTATGCCGTTCCAATATCGAGCTATGATATTTTTACGTGCAGCAGAACTCATGTCTAAAAAATATCGCCATTTGATGAACGCAGCTTGTATGTTGGTACAAAGCAAAACTTGCCATCAAGCAGAAATTGACATCGTTTGTGAATTGGTTGATTTTTTCCGTTTTAATTTGAAATTTGCAGAACAGATTTATAGTGAACAACCCATGTCTTCTCCTGGTGTTTGGAACTGGATGGAATATCGCCCATTAGAAGGCTTTATTTTTGCAATCACTCCTTTTAATTTTGCTTCTATTGCTGGGAATTTACCCAGTTCAGCAGCAATTATGGGAAATGTTTGTCTATGGAAACCTGCTTCTTCTACTGTACTATCTTCTTATTATATTATGAAAGTTTTCCAAGAAGCTGGTTTGCCAGATGGTGTGATCAACATGGTTATGGGAGATGGTGGAAGTGTAGGAGATATTGCATTAGTTGATCCACGACTTGCAGGTATTCATTTTACTGGGAGTACAGGTGTTTTCCAAAATATATGGAAAACTATTGGTAACAATATTGCAAAATATATCAGTTATCCTAAATTAGTAGGCGAAACTGGCGGTAAAGATTTTATGGTTGTTCATGAATCTGCAGATACTGATGAAGTTGTAACAGCTATGGTCAGAGGAGCATTTGAATATCAAGGCCAAAAATGTTCAGCTTTATCGCGTGCATATATTCCGGATTCTAAGTGGCCACAAATTAAAGAAAAAATTCTTGCAGAAGTCAAAAGCATTAAAGTCGGAGATGTTGCGGATTTCTCTAATTTCATGGGTGCTGTAATTGATAAAAAGGCTTTTGATAGCATAGTTAAATATATTGAGATCGCCAAAAAAGAGACAGATAAATGCGAAATTTTAATTGGTGGAACTTATGATAATTCTCAAGGTTATTTTATTCAACCTACTATTATCTTAGCTAAAGATCCTCACTTTACCACAATGGAAGAAGAAATTTTTGGACCAGTATTGACAGTTTATGTCTATCCTGCTTCGCAATATAAAGATACACTTGCCCTTTGTAATAAGACTTCTCCATATTCTTTAACAGGAGGAGTTTTTGCAAATGACATGAAAGCTGTTGAAACTGCATATAATGCTTTGCGCGATGCTTCTGGAAATTTCTATATTAATGATAAAGTAACAGGTGCAGTAGTTGGGCAGCAACCTTTTGGAGGAGCAAGGGCTTCAGGAACTAACGATAAAGCTGGATCATATTTAAACTTGCTACGTTGGGTAAGCCCTCGTACAGTTAAATTTTTGTTTGATCCACCAAAATCTTATCGATACCCATTCCTTGGAAAATAATTTTCCTATAAAAACAGCAAGACCAGGCAAACTGCCTGGTCTTTAGAAAATGTGTGCGCGGGTTAAGCCGCTTAAGCACAACTTCTATTGCTGCTAGCCTCAGCCCCGGCGTTTATTCACACTACAAGAACTGCCAGAACCTGAAGCGGTAGAAAAACTGCCAACTAATTTTTTGCATTGAGCAGAGCCGCATTTGGGGCATTTTACTGCATCGCCTTCTTTGGCAACCATCTGTTCAAATTTGTGATGGCAAGTCTCGCATTCAAATTTGTAAAGTGGCATAAATTCTTTCCCAAAAAAGAAAATTAAATAAAACGAAAACTAATAAAAGTATACTTTTTTTTTTATAAAAATGCAATATATCCTAAAAAATAATAATAAATTTTTTTGAAGGGATTTAATTATGATGGATGAAATCGCATTGACTCTTTCTATATTGAGTACAGTTATTGCAGTTGTTTCTGTTTATATTAGCCAGTTAAAACGGGGAAAAATTGTTCTGCCTTCTGTACGTGGATACCGTTTAGAACCCCTTAATTTTTATGTAGAAAATGAAGGTTATCGTGCCATACGTTTATCTCTTATGGTAACTTTTATGAATACAGGTGCTCAAACAGTCTCTATCAACGATTTGCGAGTAAAAATGCCTATTCCAGAAAAAGGAAAAGATTTGTTTTTACAATGGGTGGATGAATGTCCAGAACTTGCTTCCGAACAACGTAGTTTTGCTTCTCAACCGACTTTAGGACCTTATGGTAGTAGTAGTCATGTTTATACTTTTGTTAGCCCCTTTAAACCAGAATTTGGCCAATTAGTAAAATATCTTGAGGAAGTTTGTGAAAAAGAACCAGAAAAGTTATATGCTGCCAAGATTCAATTACGTTGCTGCAAAAATTGCTGGAGTAATTTAGCTGAAATTTATATTTGTCCAAATGGTCGTAATCATATCGAACGTGATTTTAATAAAATTAACGGGCTATAATTAAAAAAACATGCTATTTAAACATCATTTTTAAAATTAAGAAATAGCATGTTTTATTACTTTTAAATTAGGGGGAGTGTTATGGATGAAAGAGAACGATCGAAACCGGCCGCTCGTAAAGTCTTCCAGCAACAGTTGGTTTTAAATGCAGTTTCAGAAGCTACTGATGAAAAAGAAGCTCAGGCTTTTTCAAATAGAAAAGATATACGATTGCCCGATCAGAAAACTTCAGAAGAATTGCAACAAGAAAAAGGCGGTTTAAAAATTCGCGAAACTGGCTGGTGGTTCTGGCGAACTATTGTCCTTCCTCCAAATGCTTATGTTGTACATACAAGACGTGGTTGCAAAGCACCCATCACACTAGGATTGGGTATAAGTTTTCGATATAATCCTAATACAGATAGTTATATTACAGTTCCAGCAGCTTTGCAAACAATTGGTATTATTGCACAAGGGATTAGCAAGGAAAAGCAGGGCATTAGTATCTTAGCTTATGTACAATGGATGATTAGTGATTTTGCAATTGCTTATCGGCATTTGGATTTTTCAGATAATAAAGATCCTATGGGAATTGTCAACGCTCAATTACGAGAGCAAGCAGAAGCTGCTATCAAAGATAAAATTTCTACCATGAGCGTACAGGAAATTCTTACAGACAAAGCCCCTATTATTAAAGAACTTACTCAACGGATGAAAGCTGTTGCCGAAGGAAAAGGTGAAGGCGGCGTAGGCGGTGGTTTGGGACTTCATATTGTTACAGTACAAATTAAGGAAGCCTTTGTAAGTTCTCAAAAACTTTGGGAATTTTTACAAGCACCATTCCGTAATGAACGTGAACGCGAAGCAAGATTAAGCCGCTTGCGTGTTGAAGAAGAAATTCGACAACAGGAATTGGCCAATCGTAAAAGTATTGAGAATGCGGAGTCTCAAACTCAATCAGATATTTCTAAAATTAAAGCGAGTAAAGAAAGAGAATCTTTCGAAATTGTTTTAAAAGAACGCATCCGTCGGCAAGAATTAGAGAACGAAGAAAAACAACGTGTACTTGCTTTAGAACAAGAATTGCAAATGAAGAAACGCGAGTCTCAAAGAAGTTTGCAAGAATACGAGTTGTTGACAGAGCAAGAATTAAATATCATCAAGGCCAAACAAGCCCAATCTTTAGCTTTGCAAAAGATAACATTAGATTCTGAACAAACTTTAAAAGCAAAAGAAATTGAAGTTGAAGCAAGCGTAAAACAACTCGAAGCTGAAACAAAACTTAGAACTTCAGAATCAGAAGAGCAACAAAAATTAGATATTTTAAGAGCCAAACAAGAACAAGAACTTGCTTTGGAAAAAGCCCGTTTGAATGCTGACCAGCTTTTAACAGCAAAAGAAATCGAAATTACTGCCAATATGAAAAAAATTGAGGCAGAAACAAAACTGAAAGCATACGAATTTTCTTTACAGCTTCAACAATTAGAAGGTCAAAAAACTTTTTTGCAAAAAGAAGACGAGGTTTCGAAGATTGGTTTGCAATATAAGGTACAAAAAGAGCTTGCTGAAGCTGATCATAAACTTGCTTTACAACAAAAGACTTTTCAACAAACAAAGGCACAAGAAGAAGAAAGCTACCGTATTGCAAATGCTCAAAAGCAAAAAGAATTAGAATTCTTGCAGGCAAAACAAGCAATAGAAAATTCTGTTTCTCCTGAAAATTTATCCAGCCGAATGATTTCTGTTCTACCAGAATTGGCCAAACAAATGCCGAAGATACAAGAATTACGTACGCTTAACATTTCAACAGATGGACAACATAGTGATGGATTTTCCTTATTAGGAACATACCTTGCAAAATTATTAGAGATTGGACGTACATTAGGTATAAAACTTCCCAAGACAGAAGTAGAACAATCATCGAAATCTTAGTAAGTGGTTTGTCAACTAAATTGCTAGACATATTTTCCTTATCCTAGTGCACTAGTCCATGCACTGACGTGCATGGTAGGAATTAACCCGCCGCTTATAAATGATGGCTTTAACGAAAGAAAATTTGCAGCGGGTTCAATTCCTCACAGTTGAATCTCAAACACATAGTTGGCATATTTTTTAGTCCAAAAACTAAAGATGTATGAATTGAAATTCATACATCTTTAAATTATAGAAAGATAAAAAATTTATGAGGGAAAACATTCTTGTATTCGCTTATAATATGGAACGTGATTCTGCAAAATTTTATGCAAAAATGTCTAATCAAGTTAAAGGTAGTTATGTTAAAATTATGTTCAATGAATTATCTGAAGAAGAATTTAAACATCAACAAATTTTGGAAAAAATGATAAAAAGACAAGTCGTTCCTAAATTGCCAAATGTTGAAATTCCAGATATTCATCTTTCTGATATATTAGATAAACCTGAACTTACTGATGATATGGTTCCTAAAGACATTATTGCGTATGTAATTAAAATGGAAGAAGAGGCAATTTCTTTATATCAGTCTTTATATAACGCGGCAACAAATTTAGAAGATAAGGAAACATATTCAGAGTTGATCAAGATGGAATCTGTACATAAATATCGTTTTCAACGAGTGCTTGAAGATATTTCCTTGTGGGAAAAGTAAAAAAACAAGAGCTATCATTAGCTCTTGTTTTTTTACTTTTTAATGATAATATCTCTTCCAAAAATTGCAAAAAATATTGTTCCTATAATACCGCAAATTCCTGCAATTGCAAAATTTGTTTCCGGAGAAATTTCCCATAATGGAGCAGACGCAAGAGCCGCAAAAGAGACTATCACATCGCGAATAAGATAATATGTTCCAAATGTTACAGCTTTTGCATGTTCGGGTGCTAAATCCATAATAAGAGCTTTTCTAGTTGGCTCTCCAAATTCTTTGAGTCCTCTAATAATAAAGGCTAGAATAAAAAGATAAAAATTGTTACAAAAAATTAACACCAATGGAAATAAAGTAAAAAAAATAAATGTGATCAAAACAAAACGTTTTTTTCCATATTTATCTGCCATATAAGCAATGGGAATATAAATTAAAACAGCTGTAATCATTTCAATTGTTGTTAAAATGCCAAATTTAGCTTCTGGAACATTATGATAGTTTACAACCCAGAGTACAACAAAAGCATTTGGAATTTGCTCTGCGAACCGAATTAAAATATCAGATATGAGAAGATGCCTTAAATCAGGAGTAATATAGTTAAAAGATTCGAGAATCCCAATTTCTTGCGTTTTTTCGTATTTATCTTCAATCCAAACAATTTGTATCCATATTGCAACTGCTGCAAAAATAAAGGCAATCCCAAATGCTAATCGAATACCAATTTGTTGACCATATTGGGCAATTAAAATACCTCCTAGCAATGGTCCTATTGCCATAGGAATACGTCGGATTAAAGAGTGCATGGTAACGCCCATAACACGTTTTTCTTTTGATGCAACTTTGTTTACTAAACTCATAATAGGAGGCAATGAAACTGCACTCCAAGCAATAAAAAGGATAGAAGCCGCCAATACAGCTTGCCAACTTGGAATCAGAATGACTATTGCATAACCAATCATCGCGATAATTGTAAAAAAAATAAGAGAACGTTTATATCCCCATGCTTGAGAGAGATATCCGCTAGGAAAAGAATATAACGCGCCAAGTAAATTTTGTAACGCATTAAAATAGCCAACAATATATACAGAGCCTCCTAGTGTTATTAAATAAAGTGGCAAATATCGTTCGGCAATTCTTTCTCCCATGCCTACAAAAATTACCATGATTAGCATGGCAAACATGCTTGGATTGATACCAAAAAATTGAGAAATTTTTATATTATTATCTGAAAAATCTGTTTTCATATTTTATTTTTGTAAAAAATTTTCTATTGCTTTTCTTAGTTCACTTCCAACTGCATAGATATAGGGAAAATCTGAAATTACAATAGCATTTCCACCATTTAATAAATTTTGTCCAATGAAAATTTTCTTCTGTTGTTGAGGTGTAATAATTTTTAAACAATATTGTGCTAGTTCTTCGCAACATTGAAATTTGCTTGCATCTTCTTTTTCTCCTAAAACTTCATCTGCCATAATCCAAGCACAGTGTCTTAAAACATTTTGCATTTCTGGAGAGAAATAATTTTTATAAGAAGTTGTTTCTGAAATATTTTCTTTTTGAGATTTTATTGAAATTATGTCTATATTATTTTTTTGAGAGGATATTTGAACTTCCTCTACATCTCCATAAATAAAAGCGTCTACACGAGTATTATAAAATTGAAAATGGCTGGAAAAAAATATTTCTTCTGTTGATAAAAATTGAGTGTTTTGAGTTGTTTTTTCTATAGGTTCAATACTATGTTTGGAAATAGAAAAATTTCTCCATAGAGTATCCTGATATAGAAGATGGGAGGAGCGGTTATTGTCAAATATATATATATTTTGACGAACAAAGATATTTTCCTTTTCCCAAAACCATTCTAAATAATAGGTTTTATTAGAATTTATTTCTACCGCTAAAGAGTCCAATGTATGAGGAATATCTGTTCTTTGAAACTTTTGGGATTGAAGATTATCTAGACTATAAAAGAAATTGCTTACTTTTTTTGTTTCAATTTCCATTTTCTTAGGTTCTTCTAATTCCCAATTTTTCTTAGAATTTTGAGATAATATCCAAGAAAATTGCGATTTTTTTTTGATACTAGAAATATTTTCCAACATTATATTTTCTTCTGTAAATCGCAGAATTTTGGGATCTATCCATTGCTCTAAAGAAAGTGGAATATCTTTTAGCCAATAAGAATCTACTAAATATATATGAGAAAGACTTAATTTTTCTGGCATAAGTTCTATAGAGTAAAAATCTGTTAAAGTAATTTCTGCGCGTGCAACATAATAATAAGTATGACTATTTTTTTTGACTTTATTTCCCACTAAAACAAATTCCACTTTTTCGTTTTGAGTTTGATATCCTAACAAATATGAATCTCTAAATTCTTCAATTGTTATATTGGAGGCATTTACAAAATCTTGTATTTTAGCAGTACTTGCAAAACTCTCAAGTTTTTGAATAAGATAAGGCGATACACGATCTTGAAATGGACTTGTATTCTTATTTCCATGAATTTCTTTAAGTTGCCAAATACCTTCTTCTTTTATGATAATTATTTTTTCTGTTCCGAATTTTTGCCAAGCCCAAATTAAAGGAAAATTCTTTTTAGAGATGTGAAATATTTTGCGGCTTCTCCAATCATCAGGACTTTCACGAATATTTTGAAGAGAAAAACGCATCTCTCCAGGAACTTGTAAAAGGATATTGCTTTGATTTAATCGCGCATAACTTGGCGTGTTATTTGCTAATACTATGTTTGATGTACTAGATGTATTTGATGTATTATCAGAAACATTAAATCCAAAATGTAAAATTTGTTGAGTATTACTATATTGTATTTGAATAGAATCCCCAAATGTTTCTAAATTGCTTAATCCATATTTAACCCATTCATTATCAGCAACTTTTTGGGGAGGGCTGCAAGATACTAATGTTGATAAAGTTTGTAAAAAATTGATAACAACAACATCATCAGCTACATCTTGTAAATGAGCATCTCTTTTTCGATATTCTAATTTCCAACCAGTTGGCATTCGTTGTAATAATAATTGCGCTGTTCCAGAGTTTAAGATAATTTTCTGTATAGCAGAAAAATCAAAGCCTGTAAAAATTGTTAAATCGGGTTGTTTTAATCTGTCTATATGAAGTGGTGGGTGCAAAAAAATTGCAGCAATACATAGTCCCACCGCTAAACTAAAAAGTATACATGTTTTTTGCAGCATAATAATACTATATTTTTTTACACATACTTATTTTTTTTAAACCAATCTACAGCACGCATTAAAGCATCTTCAATACTTGTAGGCGCGAGACCTAATACTTTTTGAGCTTTTGTACTATCAAAAAACATAATCTTTTTTGCCATGCGAACGCCATCTAAAGGAACGCTAGGAGGTTTTCCAGTTATATTAGCTAAATTTTCAGAAATCAAACCAGCCATATAGGCAACAAAATATGGCATTTTGATTTTAGGGGCTTTTACTCCACTAATTTTTTCCAGTAATTGAAAAATTTCTATCAGACGTAAATTTTGATGACCAAGAATATATCTCTCTCCTATTTGGCCTTTTTCTAAAGCTAATAAATGGCCTAAAGCAACATCTTCTACTGCAATTAAATTTAATCCTGTATCAAGATATGCTGGCATTTTTCCTTGTAAAAAATCTACGATAATTTTTCCAGTTGGTGTGGGTTTTATATCATAGGACCCTATTGGCGCACTAGGATTAACAATAACAATCGGTAATCCTTCGCTTGCTAATTCCATTGCAACTTTTTCTGCTAAATATTTAGATTTTTTATAATGACTAACAATATCAGAAATTTCTGCTAAACTATTTTCGTCGGCACAAGAACCATCGCTATTTGCTTTTAATGTTGCTACAGAACTAGTATAAACGATTTTCTGTATTCCAGCTTCAGCAGCTGCTATAAATAGATTTCTGCTTCCATCAACATTTATATCATAAAAAATTTGTGGATTTTTTTCCCATAAGCTATAATGAGCAGCTACATGAAAAAGATAATCACATCCGACTAATGCTTTTTGTAAAGAAGTAGCATCTCGTAAGTCGCCTGGAACAATCTCAATATTTAAATCTTGTAAATGTTGCGACGGCGTTCCTCTTACAATTGCTTTCACTTTAAATTTTGCTTCTACTAACTTGCGGGCTACCCAATAGCCTACAAATCCCGAAGCTCCTGTAACTAATGCTTGCATATATATTTCTCCAATATCTTAGAAATTATTTTTCTACAAGAAAATTTTTTTCTTGCAGAAAAATAATAATAAATTCTTAGCACAAAGCTATTGCTTCCATTTCAACTGCAACATCTTTTGGTAGTCTGCTGACTTCTACACAAGCACGTGCAGGTTTAGATGTCCCAAAATATTCTTGATAAATGTCATTAAGTTCTTTGAAATTGTTCATATCTTTAAGATAGATATTTACTTTAACAACTTTTTCTAAATTTGAACCTCCTGCAAGAATAACCGCTTTCAAATTTTCTAATACCTGGCGACATTGTTTTGAAAAAGATTCTGTAACAAGAGCATTTGTTTGGGGATCGATAGGGATTTGCCCGGAGATAAAAAGAAGATTTCCTGTTTTAACTGCTTGAGAATAAGGGCCAACAGGATTTGGGGCTTTCTCCGTATATACTATTAGTTTATCCATTGTTTTTTTCCTATAAAGTAACAAATATTAACTGAACTTAAGAATTTATTATACATTCCTATCTCAATACTAACTTTAGCTAAGTAAACTTGTCCATGCACGGATGGTAGGAATTAACCCGCCGCTTATAGACGGTGATCTTTAACGAAAAAAAAATTTGCAGCGGCGGGTTCAATTCCTCATAGTTGGATATCAAACACGTAGTTGGCATATTTTTTAGTTCAAAAACTTTTGTCTATTCATTTATCTTAGCTTTTGAGAAAGTAAAGTCAAGAAAAAATTAGCATTTGGTTTGACTTTGCTAGGATTATATATACAACTTTTAACATTAGTTTCTACCAAGGAGGATGCCACAATGCGCCAATTTTGGAATCGTATTTTAGCTCGAAAATCTCCAGTCTTTTGGAGTATGGTAACTTTTTTTGTTGGAATAACTTTGTTTGTGATCATTCAATTAGGAAGGAATTATCTTCCCTGGTTGGCCCAAGAAATACTTCCTAGAATTCCTAACCTTAATAATAATATTGAAATTCGTTTGGAAGTTAAAAATCCTACCAATGTTTCTGTTCAATCTAAATTGGAAACTTTTAAAGTTGGGACATCTGTTTATCGTTTTCAGCCTAAATTAGAGGTTTTAGGTTTTGTAAAAGATATTCAAATTAAGTCCGATCATGTTTTATTTTTATTGAGCATTTCTGCAAAATATAAAGATGCTATATTATGTGATACTACGAAGTTTGAGCTTTTACAAAGCTCTCCTTCTATGATTATGATTTTTCAGCGTTTTTTTGAAGGGCCAAATGCTCAACAGTTTAAACAAGAAATGAAGCGATTAGCAGAAAATAACCAAAGTAAGATCAGTATTATTTTTCTTAGATTAACACAAATTCTAGGAAGTAAAATAAAAAATGAGCAGCAAGCAAAAGCTATTTTGGAAGATCCGCAGCTAAAAGCCATGATTTACGAGCAATTTCGCGAACAAATTACTACAAAAATAGATTTACAAGAACTTTGGGATAAGCTGGAACAAAATCCCCATGCAAAACACACTGTAGAAATTTTTCAAAAAAATATTGATTGGAAAAAAGTTAAATATCGAGCTATTGCTGGTGCTGGTTCACAAGCATTGGAAGATGCTTCTACAGCATGGCTAGATCCTAAAATGGTTTTTGATGATCCAAATACAGCAGCAAAAGCATTGTTTTCTGTAATGAATTTTATTATTGATCCAAGTACAACAACTAAACGTGGAACAGATGCTTTGATTCCAGGGGCAACAAAAGCAGCTGTAAAAGCTACAGCAAAGGAGGCAGGAAAGATTGCTAAAGAAAATTTCCCGGAAATTTTAGAAAGCGGAAGTGAAGCAGCAATCAATGTTTTAACAGAAACTCAAACACCACAAAAAATCTGGGAAGGATTATTGAATTTATCAAAAAATAAACAAATTCGAGAATATACTCAAAAACGTTATGGCTCTAAAGTAACAGAGGCTATCAGTCAAACTTTTATTGAAGCTTCCAATGATCCTCAGATTGTTACAAATTTTAATACAATTGTATCTGATATACAAAATATAACAACAGGATGGTTAGAAAAATTTCTGTTGGACGAAACGCATAGCGGCCCAAATCCATTACTTTTAGTAGCTATTCGAGAAGGTATTTCTCAAAAAATAGAATCGCAAATTGTTTGTTATCCTGGAGAAAATGGCCGTCGAGTATCATCGGAAAATATTTTTGTTACAATCTTTCAAGATTTTTAGGAAGCAGCAATTATGACAAATTCGCAAAACAATATAGAGAATAAAAACTCTCCAATATTGGATATTCAGGGAATTAGTATACAAACAGTAAAACCAACTGTGTTTGGTATTACAAAGAAAAAATCTAAAGAAAAAGATAAAATCGCAGCAAGTACAAATATAAAGGATATTGTAAAATCAGAGGTCAGTATTGAGCCTTTATTATGCAATTTAGAATTGAGTGCGTATCCCGGAGAGATTGTCCTTTTATTAGGTGCAAGTGGTACAGGAAAGTCTCTTCTTGCTAATCTTATTTTAGGATTTGTCTCCAGCGTTGATAAAGGAATTGTTATTAAATCTGATCATAGTAAAGCCCATTTTTCTGTAAAACTAGAGCAAAGTCCTACAGAATATAATCTTTTAAATCCTATATATCCTACAGATTTAGAAGGAAAAATTGGAGTCATGTTTCAATCTCTAGGACTTTTTGATGATCTTACAGTAGGCGAAAATTGGGAGATTGCAAACGATCAATCACAACTCCCTCTTGCTGGGACAGAATGGAACGATTGGAAACGTGAAACTTTAAAGTCTTTGGGGTTAGACGATAGTGTTTTACAATCTAATATTCATAAACTTTCCGGGGGACAGAAGCAGCGTGTTGCATTTGGTCGTCTTTTGGCTTTTCAACCAGATATTATGATATTAGACGAGCCTACCAGTGCATTAGATATTTCTACTGCACAACAAGTTGTTGGAATGATCCAAAAAACTCATAAAAAGAAAATTTTGGAAAATAAAAAATGCCTGACTTTAATCATTACTCATGATTATGAAAATTTTATTCAAATTGCCGATCGAGTTTGGTACATATCTCCAGGAGGAATCATTCAAAAGGAAGATGGAACGACAGAAAAACGCACTGGTGGGCATGTTGAAAATCATTTTCCTCCCAAAAGTAAAACTTATTATGAAAAAGATCTTTGTACTAAACGATATCCTGATGAACCATCAGATTATTCTCAAGAAGAATGGCTACGACATGAAGCACGTTGCCAAGATATAGCCTACAATACATTATTTCTGAGGTTTTTTCAAAGTTTAATCCGCGCCATGCGTCCTAAAAACTATCGTTGGTGGCGTAAATTTTTTGGTATTATGTGGAAATTGTTAGTAATGCGTGCGTTACTTTATATCTTGGTGACAGGTTTTTTCTTAGGATTAGTTTGTACATATTTTTCTCTTAATCTGAATCTGGGTTCTGTCCAATTAGCAAGTGGAACAAAAGTAAAGGTCGAGCAATTTATTTTGCCAACTTTTTTCCGCGAAATGTTAAGCGGATTTGGGATTGTTATGTTTCGCGCACTTATTCCTTTGTTTACTTGTATTTTTATTGCCGCTCGATCTGGAACTGCAATTACTTCTTATTTATCTTCTATGAGAGATAACGAACGAAGACAATGGGATTCTTTGCAAAACTTAGGTATTGAACCGCATCTTTTTTTCTTTCCTCAAATTGTAATATGCTTTGTATTAGGATGTTGGATATTATCGTATCTTTCTTTTTTATGTGCTGCATTAGGCTCTCTTTTAGTGGCTCTAGCTACAAATCCTCTTTGTACCTGGTATACATGGATGGACACATTTTGGAAATATCTTTATCCCCAACCACTATTTGATGTAATAAGCTTTATTCCTATTTTTGCAGGCTTTGGTATGTTTACTTTAAAAACAATGGTTGTTGGCTTTGCTATTGCCTGCATCTCTTTCTCCTGGGGAGTAAAATTAAGAAAAAATACATTGGAAACTATCCACCATCTTATGGGAGCTAATATTTGCAATATGGTTGCAATTTTGTTGGTTTTCTTTATCTTGTTAATTATAGAATTAGGATAGGTTAAAACCATGCGACAAATTTTTTATCAAATATTACTTCTGGTTTTATTTTTCTTATTTTTCTTTATAGCTATTATCTTTGGAATTTCTGAAAAAATGGTACTTTCTTTTATATCTTGTATTTGTTTTCTTTTTACAATATATCTACTAAAGATTGTTGCCCAAGCCAAAAAGAAATGTCAGCAAAATATTTTGGAAATTGCTGTTTTAGGCCCATCAGGAGCCGGGAAAACAACATTTTCTGCAACCTTAATCCAACAATTAGTAAGTGGTTTTCCAGAAGGCCAATCTGCTGGACTATGCAAAGGAGTTGGATATTTAGATGATAACATTGAACGTGATTTACGAAAACTAGCAATATCTAAAAAAGATAGTGAAGGTTTTCTTCCCCTCCAGCGATTAACTTACGAAATGGCATCCACAGAATTAAAAAATTATTCTCAAGGAAAGCTAAATCCTACCCACGAACCAGAATGTCTATATTTGAAATTGTTGCATGGCAATACTTGGTATCGTCTGGAATGGTATGATATACCCGGAAGTTATTTTGAAGAAGAAAATAAAGATTTTAGCTATATTAAAGATATATTACGACGTTGTCATGGCGTAATATTTTTAATAGATTCTACAAAATTACTAGATAATTCGTTTTCAAAAACAGAACTATCTATTTTTCTAAAAAATTATTTTACAGCATTTGCTTTACGAATGTTTTCTGGAACAGTTGTTGGAAAATTTCCGCTTTGGATAGCCTTTACTAAAGGCGATTCTGTTTTGCAATCTCCCAATTATGAAGATGAATTGACTCGCCAAACTTCCCAGATTATTATTCCTGCTAAACAACATGATGAACGATTAGAATTATTAGTAAGTACAATTTCAGCAAATGTTCAGGCGGAGCGTTTATATTTTAATATTCCATATTTTATGGGAAAGTTTTGCGAAAGTCTTTGGAATCAAATTACTGTCCGGCAAAAAGGATTTGCTATTTTAAAAAGATGGTTAATTTTTTGGTGTTTAATGTTGCTGTACTGTTCTTTAGAGACTACAGCATATTGGCATTTTTCAGAATTAACAAGGGTACAAGAAGCTGATAACTTAACCATATCCTCTGCAATTGAGATATTAAACAGTCTATGTGAAAATCATAAAGGGGTAGGATTGCCTTCTTTTTATGTCTATCGAAAATCAGAACTATTAGCTAAAGCAGAAATGGTACAATTTATGCTTTCTCGTTTACTTACAGAAAAAATGGAAACTATAGTTATTTCACAATCTCAATATCATGCTGATTTGCGGTTAATCCTAGATGCTATCTTTGCTTTAGAAAAAAGCATCAAAATTTTAAAAATGTCTCCAAAAGATTTTCAATATCAAAAACATTTTGCTGAATATTTAACCTCCTGGGATAAACATATACAAAATGGTTCTTCCTTAGTGAAAAAACTTGAGTTTAGTCAAAAAATTCCACAAACTCAATTTCAGTTAAAACAAGCTATTTTATCGGAAACTAAGATCGAATTGCAAAAAGAACTGGATCAATCTCAAAGCCTTGCTGATACTTATATTGGCGAACAGTATTACAACGATCGTCTTTTACCTTTAATCCAATGGTATAAAAATTATGGTGGAGTATTTACTGATTTAGATAATCTATGCAATAAATATCAAAATGAACATTGGGATTATTGTTGGCAAAGATTTTCTAAAGAACTCATGGAAAACTCAACCATTACTTTAGAACAGCAGGCGGAAAAGTTATATACATTTTTTCTTGCACAGCCTAAAGAAGATAGAAAAACACAACATCTTGGCCAATGTCCAGCTGCTATTTATTTAAGCTGGCAAAAAAAAGTTATACCTGTTTTACAAAAACTCGATATTACTCTAGCAAAACATTTTTTATTATATGAACGCCTTCAAGAACAATTAGAACCTTCTATTAAGTCAGAAATAACTGGATTCCAATTTGATAAAACCATGAGGAATCTATCGCGAAAACTCTTGGATACTACATTTGATAACAAAAATGTAACTTTAGAAGAAATGGAAAAATCCCTTCAAAAATTTCAAACTGAATTTGCCCAATATCGCCCGGAAATGGCCAAAATTTGGCAAGAACGTTGTGCGTATTTTCGTAACCCACCAAGTTATGAAATTGACATTACTTTTCAAGAATATGGAACAAATGCAAAAAATAAAACAAAACGCTGGGATACTGGAATCTTAGATAAATGGTATCTTTATACAAAATTTTCTTCAGAAGAAAAACAAACGGTGTTATTTCTTGACTTAAGTCAAGGCGGTAATTTCCAAGGAAGTATCGAGCGAAAAATTTATTGGAAACCTTGGACAAAGATAACTATATCCTGGCTGGAAGCTGATGATGATGTAGATGTTATTTTACGTGATGATATTATCTTATATAGTAAAGAATTCCGAAATTGCCTATCTTTACTTGATGCTCGTACTATCCATCAAATTCTTGAAAACCAAAATCAGGAAGAATATTGGATCAAATTTGATGTTAAAAAAATTGACGAAATTATTCCGGCTTGGTTGCTTGAAATATATTTACATCAAAATTAAGAAATATTTTATCTAAAAGACATGCGCTTCGCTATAAATGAAGAATTGGCGACTTTTCTCACTTTTTTAATACTTTTAACACTATTTAACATAAATTAGTAAGTTTTTTTCTTGTTTCCTTATAATAAATTGCTAATATTTAAGGTTAGATATTTTATTTAATATTTAGAAGGGTTTTTCCTTTTCAAGGAATATTTTTATGCAACTTAAGCCACAGTTGAATTTTTTTCAAATTCTCAATATGAGTTTTGGATTTTTAGGAATTCAAATTGGTTTAGCATTACAAAATGCTAATGCCAGCCGCATTTTTCAAACCTTAGGTGCGGATATTGACAAAATTCCTCTTTTGTGGATTGCTGCGCCTGTTACGGGTTTGTTGGTTCAACCAATTGTAGGATATATGAGTGATAGGACATGGTGTTCCTTAGGAAGAAGACGTCCATACTTTTTAATTGGTGCAATTCTCTCTTCTCTAGCATTATTTATTATGCCCAATTCTCCTATGCTTTGGATTGCAGCAAGCATGTTGTGGATACTAGATGCTTCAATCAATATATCTATGGAACCATTCCGAGCATTAGTTGCTGATATACTTCCTCCAGAGCAACGAAATGTAGGCTTTTGTGTTCAAAGTTTTCTTATTGGCATAGGGTCTGTTGCGGCGTCTTGTTTGCCTTATATTTTAACCAATTGGTTTGGGCTTTCAAATACTGCTCCAAAAGGAGAAATTCCGATTACAATTCATTATGCTTTTTATATTGGAGCAATATGTTTTTTTAGTGCGGTAGCCTATACAGTATTTACAACTAAAGAGTATCCTCCTGAAAACCTCGAGGAATTTGAAAAACATAAAAAAGAAAGTGCAGGCTTCTTTAAAGGGGTTAAAGATATTGGACTTTCTTTAAAAAATATGCCGAAAACTATGAAACAGCTGGCTGTTGTCCAATTTTTCTCATGGTTTGCTCTTTTTAGCATGTGGATATATAGCACTCCTGCTGTTGCAGAATATTTTTACCATACCACAGATCCTAAATCAAAAGCATATAATGACAGTGGAGATTGGGTTGGTGTTTTATTTGCGGCTTATAATGCAGTGGCAGCTATTGTTGCAATATTTTTGCCAATTTTAGCTAATAAACTAGGACGTCGGAATGTTCATTCTATCAGCCTTATTCTAGGAAGTCTTGGATTTGCCTCTTTTTATTTAATTCCAGATCCTAAATTATTACTCATTGCTGAAATTGGTATTGGCTTTGCCTGGTGTTCTATTTTGGCAATGCCTTATGCAATTCTCTCTAGCTCTATCCCCCCTGAAAAAATGGGCGTTTATATGGGAATATTCAACTTTTTCATTACTATTCCACAAATTATTTCCGCAGGTATTATAGGCCTTCTAGTAAAATATTGCTTTGGCGGCAAACCAATTTACGCTTTACTTGCTGCTGCAATCTCTTTTGCTCTTGCTGCGATTTTTGTGCAATATGTTGATGATAAAGATGATAAACCTTCAACATTAGGCAGAAAATAATCAAAACTTAGTTTTATAGGTAACATTTGCAAGTTTAGATAAATCTATTGCTCTTCTCCTATAAAAGATGTGGTTTCACTCTTAATTTTCTACAAAATGCAAATTTATGAATACTTCTCATTATGTAAAATCTGCCGGAATCGTAGGATTGAGTACCTTTGCTTCTCGATTATTAGGCCTAATCCGTGATATGGCACTGGCTGCAGTTTTTGGTGCAAGCTGGGTACTCGATGCTTTTTTATTAGCATTTACGGTTCCTAATTTATTCCGCCAATTTTTTGGTGAAGGTGCCGTATCCTCAGCTTTTCTGCCGGTGTTTACCGAAGTTAATCAAAAACAAGGTAAAGAAAAGGCTTGGCAATTAGCTAGTAACACAATGACATTACTTTGTTTAGTTCTATTTATTTTAACTATTATTGGTATGTTATTGTGCTGGGGATTGGTAAGTATTCCTGGATTGTCAGAAAAAAATCAATTAGCTTTGGAATTGACAATATTGTTGATGCCATATTTAATGTTTATCTGTATCGCAGCATTCTTAGGAGCGATTTTGAATTCTTTGCAGCATTTTCTTACTCCTGCCCTTTCTCCAATTGTACTAAATATTTTTTGGATTGCTGGTATTTATTGGGTTTCTCCTTGTTTTGGGCATGAACAAATACATTGGGCGTATGGGATGTCCATTGCTATTTTAGTTTCTGGAATATTTCAAATCATATTGCAATATCCAGCTTTAAAAATTTGCAATGCTCAGTTGCGTCCAAGTTGGCAATTTCATGATGTTGCAATGTCAAAAATTTTTTTACGACTTGGTCCAATTATTCTAGGAGCTGCTGCAGTTCAGATCAACGTTGTTGCAGATCGCCTTGTTGCTTGGTTTATGATTCCAGGTGATGGGGGGTTAACGATTTTGTATATGGCCAATCGTTTGATGCAATTTCCACTTGCTATTATTGGAATATCTATTGCAACTGTAGCATTTCCCTTGTTTAGTCATTTTGTGGCTACAGATTCATGGATAGAATTTAAAAAAGCTGTACCAAAAGCATTGCAAATCTCTTTTTTAATTGCAGTTCCTGCATCTATTGGGCTTATTTTATTATCTCCTCCAATTATTAGGTTGATATACCAACGAGCACAATTCGATAGTTCTGCTGCTCTAAGGACAGGATATGTTCTTATGGCATATTCTTCCGGGTTATGGCTTTTTGTCTTAATGCAGATTATCTTACGCGGTTTTTATGCACTAGGTGATACAAAAACACCCATGTATGTTTCTTTAGCAGCAGTAGTAAATAATCTAGTTTGGAATATTATACTTGTAAGATATTGGCATGAAACAGGCCTAGCTATATCTACATCGGTTAATGCATTACTTCAAGTAAGCATTTTGCTATATTTTTTACAAAGAAAAATCCCATTAGATTGGACAGGAACAAAATCTGTCATAATAAAATGTATTATTGCAACTACAATTATGGCCGCCTCAGTTTTAGGTTGTTTATATATTATTCAATTATATAGTGAAAATATTTCAATAAGTTTGAAACGATTCTTGATTGTTTTTGGCCCAATTTTTGTTGGAATTTCAATATATTTTGCTATAGGAAAAATACTTAATATTTCTGAATTTAATTATATTTTGCAAAAAATGCAAAAAAAAATATTAAAAAAATAATAGACAAATTCTTATTTTTTTTATATCTTAGAGAGGATGCCGCGAACGTGTTCAATATTACATTAAAATATCTTCAAGAACAATTTCAAAATTATTATCAACATCTTCCTGACATTATTGTTCGCGCGCCTGGACGAGTTAATTTAATTGGCGAGCATACCGATTATAACCAAGGATTTGTTTTGCCATTGGCTATCAATTACTATGTTTGGATAGCTGCATCTTATAAACCTGCCGCATCTGTTCAAATTTATTCGTTGGATTTTAATGAGTTAAAATCGTTCCCATTAGATCAATCTTTAGAATTGCCTGATGAAGAAAAACGTTCTGCCCTTTCCTGGAGTGGATATATCGCTGGAAGTGTCTGGGCAATGAAACAACATGGATATAATATTCCCGGTTCATTTATGATGATAAAAGGGAATGTTCCAATAGGGGCAGGACTTTCATCGTCAGCGGCTGTAGAAGTAGCAACAACTCGCACATTTTGTAGATTAACAAATACGTCTTGGGATGCGAAAAAAATGGCTCAAATTTCCCAACAAGCAGAAAATCAATGGATGAAAGTTAATTGTGGTATTATGGATCAAATGATCAGTGCTTGTGGAAGAGAAGCTCATACTTTACTTATTGATTGCCAAAATTTATCTACACACCATTTTCCTTTACCTAAAAACATTGCCATTATTGTAATGGATACTATGACTCGCAGAGAGCTAAAAGAATCAAATTATAATAATCGTCGTCAGGAATGCGAACAAGCTGCTCGGATATTAGGTATTGCTTCTTTAAGAGACATTTCTCTTTCAGATTTTTATAAACATTCTAATAAACTTTCGGGAAATTTACTTCTACGAGCCAGGCATGTTATCAGCGAAAACCAGCGGGTTTTAGATGCCGTTGAAGCGATGGAAAAGAATGATTGTTCCCAACTAGGAAATCTTTTAAATGCAAGCCATGATAGTTTGCGCGATGATTTTCAAGTATGCAACAAAGCTCTCGATGTTATTGTACAAATCGCTCGGAAACAAAATGGATGCTATGGTTCGAGAATGACTGGGGCCGGTTTTGGCGGTTGTGCAATAGGATTGGTTGATAAAACAAAAATTGAATCATTTATTCACAATGTTACATATAAATATCAAGAAATAATTGGAATTGTTCCCAATATTTATACTTGCTATGCTACAAATGGCGCGGAAGTTTTAACCTAGTTTTTCTTTGACATACTTGGAAAGTCTAAGTCAGAGAAAAATATTTCATCAAAAAGGAACGATGCAATATGGAACCTTTAAACTGCCAAGAAATCGAATTTACTATTAACGGCCAAAAATGGCGTGGAAAAGTTCACCCCATGAAACGACTGTTGGACACAATCCGCGAAGATGTAGGATTGAAAGGCACAAAAGAAGGTTGTGGGGAAGGCGAATGTGGAGCGTGTACAGTATTACTAGATGGACTTCCAGTCATGAGTTGCCTAGTTCCTGTATGCCAAGCAAATGGCCATGAAATTACTACTATTGAAGGTCTAGAATATAACCAACAGCTTCATCCTTTACAATCCTCTTTTCTAAATCGCGGTGGAGCCCAATGTGGAATATGTACCCCTGGTATGATTCTTAGTGCTTTGACCTATTTAAAAAATCCCCAATTGGCCAAAGATTGGCAACATGCTTTATCAGGAAATATGTGCCGTTGTACAGGTTATACAAAAATTTTTGATTCTTGTCATCATGCAGAAAAAGTTTCGGATTCTTCCCATACCTGTACATGTTCCTGCCAAAATGAAAATAACAAAAAATAAAAAATTTAGATAATTCGCTATTGAGTCTTCTAGTGATTGATAAGCGCGAATTTTTTATCAAAAATTGGATATTAGGAAAAATTTTATGAGAAATTATCTTACTGGAATTCAAGTAGTAAATTGCACATCCTTAGAAGATGCCCTAAAAATAATGGCACAACCTACTCCACCAACTCCTTTAGCAGGTGGAACGGATATTATGGTCAATCTAAATTTTAAAAAATTATCCGATGGTATTTATCTAAATTTACACAGTATTCCTGAACTTAAGAAAAATATTCGTATTACAAATAATGAAATTATTCTTTCAGCATTGACTACTTATACAGATGTAATCTATCATTCTTTTTTTCAAAATAAATATATTATTTTACCACAGGCTGCTGCTTCAGTTGGTTCAATGGGAATCCAAACCCGCGGAACTTGGGCTGGGAATATTATGAATGCTTCCCCTGCCGCGGATGGAGTTCCTGCATTGATGGTATATGATGCCCAGATAGTTTTGATTTCTCAAAAGGGAGAAAGAATTATTCCTCTTTGCGAATTTTACCAGGGATATAAAAAAATGCAAAGGCTTCCAGATGAGTTAATCAAAGAAATCCGAATTCCTATTGTTGAGAATACAGGTTTTCAATATTTTCGCAAAGTTGGCGAACGTAAAGCACAAGCAATTGCAAAAGTAACATTAGCGGCAAGAATTGTATTAGATCAAGAAGGTCGCGTTCAAAATAGCAGATTTATTTTCGGCAGTGTAATGCCATATAGTTATAGAATGTTAAATTTAGAAAAAATATTAGCCAATCGTTCTATTCACACAGAATTAGTTAGACAAGCAGTAGATGTTGTAGCTTACGATTTAAAACCTATCACCGATATTCGTTCAACAGCACATTATCGCCTTCGTGTAGCACAAAATCTTGTAGAAGAATTTTTGAATCAGACTTTGGAAAAATATAAATTTAGTACAGCAGAAACCCGAAGGATTCATTCTGTTTAGTCAAGAGTTAAAGACTTCGGAATTTTCTTGCCGAAATTCTAATAAATTTGCGCTGCTTGTTAATCAAACAGCGCAAATTTATTGGTCTATCAATAAATAGGAGACTGCTATGCAGCATATCTTTTCTAGATATATTCTTTTGTATATTCTTATTATTTGCAATATAGTAGGTTGCAGTTACTTTAATGTTATAGAACGAAGGAATGATGCTATCAATCCAGCAACTCCTCCTGAAGAGCTAATGAAACTTGCGAAAGATCGCGATATGTCTGTTCGCATTAAAGTAGCACAAAATGATAATGCTACAGGTGATATTTTAGCTGTATTAGCAGTGGATGAAGACGAATATGTTCGTGAAGCAACAGCCAGCCATCCTAATATAAATACAGAATCCTTAGCTTTGATGGCGGCGGCTTCAGATATTACTCCAGAAATAAAATTGGCGATTGCTAGTAATCCTAATACGGATCGAAAAACTTTAGAAAAATTAGCAGAAGAAGCTGATCCTGAAATTAGAACAAAAGTAGCAGCCCATAATAATATTTCTTTAGAACTTTTAACAAAATTGGCTGAAGATGGTGAACCTTCTGTACGTGAACAAGTAGCATATCATGTTGATGTAACTCCAGAAATATTAGCAAAATTATCAGAAGATAGTAGTATTTGGGTTCGTACAGCTGTGGCAAAAAATCCTAAAGCAACATTGCTTACTTTACAAAAATTATCTCAAGATCCAGATATTGGAATTCGAAGAGCTATTTTATATGCAAAACGTGAATATGTAAAAAGAGAAGACGCATCAGGAAAAGATTTAGCTTTATTAGTAAATGATTCCGATGATGAAATTCGAATTTCTATTGCACGACATTCTAATACGCCAGAAAATATATTAGCTATTTTAGCTAATGATAGCAGTCCTTTTGTGCGGGAATCAATTGCTGCAAATCCACGCACTCCTTTAGAATACCTAGAAAAATTAACATTAGATCGTAATTCTAGTGTTCGTAGTCAAGCCTTAGCAAATCCCAATATTTCACCCAAGGCTACAAAAGATTATAAATTAGAAGGTGTTGACTATCGTTATGGATTAGCTGCTAATCCTAACACAATACCCCAAATATTATCCGAACTCGTTTTTGATTATCAAAAAAAAGTAAGATTGGCTGTTGCTAAGAATCCTAATACTCCTAGAGCAGCACTTGCACAATTAGCATTAGATTCTGAAAATGAAATTCGAGCTGCTGCTATGGCAAATCCAAATATTCCTAGTCTAGAGCGTATTCAAGAAGAAGCAAAACAATTTCGAGTATCACAAGGAAAATAGATTTTTATAGAATTTGGAGAATATTTTATGAGAGGATATGTAAGTTTAGTATTTTTTCTTGGTATATATTTTTTTATATCAAGCAAGCTCATTTTAGGCGATACTATTTTTTTTCAAAATGGAACAATGCGTTCGAATTTAACAGTAAAACAAGATCAATATGATAAAATTATTTATGATACGGAAAATGTTCTCAATATTACCATTTCAAATCATATTGTTACAAGAATTGAATATTCAGATGCTCCAGGCGTTTATATCGATGGTCAAAATGCTTTACTCAGAGCAGATTATTCTGCTGCAACAAAAGCAATGGCGGATGCTATTGAAATTGCTAAAAAGCCTCCCTTGATAAGAGATTGGATTAAACATTATGCTTTATTTTATCAAGCTCGTGCATATCATGGATGGGCAGAACGCATACGCGATAATTCTAAATTTCAACAAGCAATTGAATATTATCAAAAAACATTGGAATCCGATGAAAAAGGCCATTTTGTTTTGGAATGCTACTGGCAAAAAGCTAATATTTATATTAAACTTAAACAATATGACCAAGCTACAACAGAACTAAAAAAACTTAGCAATATTACACAAAATTTAGATTCCAAGGATTTATGGCAATTTCGTATTGTTTTTTTGCAGGGGCATCTTGCTAAGGCAAAAGGAAATTTTGACGATGCAATAGAACAATATACAGAAGCTAGAAAAATTGCTATTGCACAAAAAAGAAGTTATGATATGCAGGAAGCCATTTTAGCTATTGGCGAAGTTTATATTATTCAAAAAGATTTTTCTAAAGCCGAAAATTATTTTAGTAAACTCATTCAAGAATACCCTGGCCAAAAAGAAATAGAAGCAGGAATAAAAAATGGCTTAGCATGGTGTTCTTTTCATCAAAAAAATTATGATAAAGCTCGCACATTGGCCTTGGACGTATTTTTAAAATATCCACAAGTTGTTCAACAACAACCAATGGCTTTATATATTTTGGCAAGATGTTATGAAAAAATCTCTAAGTCTGCCCCAAGCACAGATTCTCCTAGCCAAATTTATTATGATTGGCTGAAAACTTCTTACCCCGATAGCGAATGGGCTAAAAAAATTGGCATAGAAGATTAAAAATGATAAGAAGAAACTATATTTTGGGAATACTGATTTTAGTTATTTTACTTGGATGTTCACCATCTGAAAAATTTTCTGACAAGGAAAACAATTCCAAATCATCATTACAAATCTCTATAGAAATAGATAAATATCCCATTACTATAAAAGATGATCGTGAAAAATTGATTGCAATTCGAAGACCTCCTGAAAAAATTGTGATTGTTGGAAATTGGATGTATTTAGAAATTTTACTTGATTTAGATGCAGGGAATCGTATTATAGGAATTCCAGATACTAAAGAAACATTGCCTATTTTTCATGCAAAAAATGTTGGTAATGTTTGGCAGCCAAATATAGAAATTATTACTTCCTTGCAACCAGATTTAATTTTAGGTGGATATGGGGAAGTGCGACAAACCTTAGAATCTTTGGGATTTACTACATTAAATATCGGACAAAAAGATGGCTACTTATATAAAATAGAAGACATTTTTTCTCTGATTCTCTCATTAAGCCAAGTTCTATATGGTAACGTAGAAAAAGGAAGCATACTTGTTCATAAAATTAAACAAGAAATTACAAAGTATGATAAATTCCTTTTAGGAAAAAAAACTCCATCTGTTGCAATTCTTTATGCAACAGGACAAAACCGTCCGGTATATGTTTGTGGTTCCCAAACAATAGAAAATGAAATTGTTGTACGTGCTGGAGGAAAAAATGCTTTTGCCGATATTTCTGGAGGATGTGAGTTAAGTTTTGAAACTTTACTCTTGCGAAATCCAGAAATTATTTTAACTGATCCACAACAAATTCAAATTTTAAAAGAACATCCTTTATTACAAACACTGTCAGCAATAAAAAATAAAAAGATATATTCGGTTTCTTCAAATCAATGGGTTTCTTCTCGTGTTGGACAAACCTTTCAAAAAGTTGTCAAACTCATACATCAATAACTCTGCTCTAAACAGTAGATGAAAATTTCCTCAAACTCTTAACAAGTTAAAATTAATAGATATAGAAACAGTGATAGACTGTTGTAAATGATTCAAATAATTTGATTTTGTAACATATCGAAAGGAGTATTTCCTTGAAAAATACCCTTGTAATTTTATTAATATTTTTGTTTTCGAATACAATTTTTGCCGCAAGCATTTCTTTGCAAGTAATTTCCGCTGGATATGATACCAGTGGCTATCCTGGTGGAGTTGCACGACTTTATGTAGATGGCGTAGATTACTCCAAAAACGGTCGTGGTATCAATATCGTAGTCATTGATAAAACTTATGGAAATGTTGTAAGCAGCGTAGTTTTTGACACATATTTAAGCACAACTGCCTCAGCAAATATGGTAACATTTATCAATAATATTGCTGCTGGAAATATTGTAATTGCAGCAGTAAAAGATGAAGCGACAGACAATATCACTTCTACTGCTATAAACGCTTTGAAAACCCTTGGTGCAAGTAGTTTTGCTCCAGGGTACCGCGGTTCTTGGGCTTTTATTGGCGAAAAGGGATTAGCAGCAGGGGCAGGATTACAAGATACCGATCCTCGTTATGGTGCAGCTAGTACCTTATCAAAAACAGTTGAACTTATGATTCCTGAACCTGGTACATATTTTTTATGTTTAATTAGTTTAGTTTTTGTAACATATCATAGAAAAAAAAGAAATTTATTTGTCATAAAGGAGTAACCATTGAAAAATATTATGATATTTTTATTTCTTTTATGCTTCTTTATAACTCCATCCTTTGCTATTAGTATTTCTGTTGAAGTTCTTTCAGCCGGTTGGGAAGATCCTGGTTTTTATCCAGGTGGTGGAGTTAGAATTTCTGTCAATGGTGTTGACTATGCTGCACACGGTAGAGGTGTAAATATTGTAGTCATCGACCAATTTTCTGGCAATGTATTAAATAGTGTTGTCTTTGATACCTGCGGAAACACTTCAGCTTCGGCTAGTATGGCTAATTATATTAGCAATATTGCGACAGGAAGAATTGTTCTTGCTGCTGTACAAGATGAAGCCTATCAATATATGTATAGCGATGGTGTAAATGCTTTGAAAACACTTGGAGCTAGCAGTTTTAACCAAGGCTATCGCGGTTCTTGGGCTCTTATTGGAGCTAAAGGTTTGGCCACAGGAACGGGGTTGCAAGTTAGTGCAGTACGTGGCACTGGGCCAAGTACCTTATCTAAAATTATAGAATTAAATACTCCTGAACCTGGTACATATTTTTTATGTTTAATTAGTTTAATTTTTGTAACATATCATAGAAAAAAAAGAAATAAATAGAGCGTGAAATACACGTCTAAAGAACATATAGGAATAGTATGGTAAATTTTTTTTCTTGTTTGCTATTTATATTTATTTTTTGTCCAATATTTACTTTTTCTCAACAAATAAATAAATCCAACAACATCGCCGAAAGCAATAATAAAGAAGTTAATCAAGTTATTATACGCGATCCATTTTTAGAAGATTTACAAAAACGATCTTTTTTGTATTTTTGGGAATTAGCAAATACAGAAAACGGTTTGATTCCAGATCGTTATCCTACGCCATCATTTTGTAGCATTGCTGCAGTAGGATTTGGCCTGGCAGCATATATTGTTGGAGTAGAACGTCAATGGATAACTAGAGAGCAAGCTGCGGAAAGAGTACTCATTACACTAAAATTTTTTTTTAGATCATCACAAAATTCCAATCCAATAGCTACAGGCTATCAAGGATTTTATTATCATTTTTTGGATATGCAAACTGGGCTAAGGTATAAAAATGTAGAACTTTCTACTATTGATACTACACTATTTATAGCTGGCGTACGTTGTGTTGCAAATTATTTTAATGACAGTACTAATCCTATTGAAATGGAAGTCCAAAAACTTGCAGAAAACCTTTACCATCGCATCAATTGGCAATGGTTTTATCAAAAAAATAATACTATAAGTATGGGATGGCATCCTGAAAGTGGTTTTATACAAAGTAATTGGCACGGATATAATGAAGCAATGATTTTGTATATTCTTGCTTTAGGTTCAACAACATATCCAATTTCAAATGTTTCATGGGAAACCTGGTGTAAAACATACACTTGGGAAAATTTTTCTGGCTATGCTCATATTAATTTTTCTCCTTTATTTGGCCATCAATATTCACATATTTTTATTGATTTTAATGGCATTCAAGATAAGTACATGCGTGAAAAGAAAAGCGATTATTTTGAAAATTCCAGACAAGCAACATATTCCAATCGTCAGTATTGCATAGATAATCCCAATGATTTCGTTGGATATAGCAAAGATATTTGGGGACTTACTGCATCTGATGGTCCAAATAAAACAGCATTATATAAAGATAAACTTGTAAATTTTAATGGATATTGGGCGCGTGGTGCAAGTATTCTGGAAATTTGTGATGATGGAACAATTGCACCAACTGCTGCAGGTGGGGCAATTCCTTTTGCGCCGGAAATTTGTATTCCTTGTTTAAAGAGCATCCATGCCAAATATAAAGATCGTATTTGGGGAAAATATGGCTTTTATGATGCCTTTAATTTAAGTTGTAGTAAAGAAGGGTGGTTTGATCCTGATTATTTAGGTATTGATGTTGGCCCAATCGTTTTGATGATTGAAAATTATTATACCGGGTTAATTTGGGAATTGATGAAAAAAGATCGCTATATTGTTGCAGGTTTAAAAAAGGCTGGCTTTCAGGGAGGCTGGCTAGAAGATGAAAAAAAATAAGTCATTTTAAATTATTTTATTAGGAATTGCTATGCCCACATATCAGTATATTTATACTATGAAGGGAGTCAGTAAAAATTATCCAAATAAAACTGTACTCCAAAATATTTGGCTTTCGTTTTATCCAGGAGCTAAAATAGGCGTTATTGGTGATAATGGAGCAGGAAAAAGTACACTTTTGCGTATTATGGCAGGAATAGATAAAGAATTTGACGGCGAAGCACAACCTGCTACTGGCATTAAAATTGGCTACCTTCCACAAGAGCCACAATTGAACATGGAAAAGAATGTTCTGGAAAATATTATGGAAGGTGTAGCAGAAAAACAAGCTATTTTGCAACGTTTTGAAGAAGTTGGAAATCTTATGGGCGAACCAATTAGTGAAGAAGAAATGAACAAGCTCGTAGATGAACAGGCTAAACTTCAAGAAACAATTGACGCTCAAAATCTTTGGGATTTAGAACGAGAAATAGAAATTGCTATGGATGCCTTGAGATGCCCTTCAGGTGATAGCAAAGTTTCGACCTTATCTGGCGGCGAAAAACGTCGTGTTGCAATTTGCCGTTTATTACTTTCCCACCCTGATATGCTACTTTTAGATGAACCAACAAATCATCTTGACGCAGAGTCTGTGGCATGGCTGGAAAGATTTTTACGAGAATATACCAGCACCGTAATTATTGTTACACATGATCGTTATTTCCTGGATAATGTAACAGAATGGATACTAGAACTTGAAAATGGCCGTGGAATTCCCTGGAAAGCAAACTATTCTTCTTGGCTTGCACAAAAAGAAGAAAAACTTCGTGAATCCGAAAAGCAAAGCTCAGATCGTAGTAAACAAATTGAACGCGAATTGGAATGGGTTCGCCAATCTCCAAGAGGGCGTCAAGCAAAAAGCAAAGCTCGTATTAAAGCCTATGAAGATTTGCTACGACAAAATCAGGATAAGTTGCCAGGACCAGCTCAAATTGTCATTCCAGCCGGCCCACGTTTAGGAAACTTAGTTGTTCAAGGTGAATCTTTAACAAAATGGTATGGTGATAGAATTATCTTTGAGAACTTCAATTTTTCTTTACCTCCAGGCGGTATCATTGGTGTAATTGGACCGAATGGCGCAGGGAAAACTACGCTTATCCGTTTGATTACTGGCCAAGAAAAACCTGATCGAGGAAGTTTGCGAATAGGCGATACAGTAAAGATGGCATACTTGGATCAATCTCGTGAAACATTACATGATGAAAATAGTGTTTGGCAAGAAATTTCTGATGGACAAGATGAAATCAAATTAGGAACTCGTACAGTAAAAAGTCGCGCATATTGTGCATCATTTAACTTTCGCGGGCCAGACCAACAAAAATTAGTAGGGAAGTTATCTGGTGGCGAACGGAACCGTTTACATCTTGCTAAGATGATGAAAGAAGGAGCAAATTTGATTTTGCTTGATGAACCAACAAACGATCTTGATATTGAGACCTTGCGCACTTTGGAAGATGCTGTCTTAGAGTTTGCAGGATGTGCAGTTGTTGTTAGCCATGATCGTTGGTTTTTAGATCGTATTGCTACGCATATTATTGCTTTTGAAGGCGAAAGCCAAGTTCGTTGGTTTGAAGGCAACTATGCTTTATATGAAGAAGATCTCAAACGGAGCAAAGGAGAAGGCTATCAACCTCATCGAATCAAATATAGAAAGTTATTAAGATAATAAAAAACGATCAGTTTTTATAAATCTAAAAACTGATCGTTTTTTTGTTTTCTCTGTTCTGCTTACTTACCCTTTTTTTTGGGGAATAGTACTATATGCCAAGCCATGTTGAGAAAGACAACGTTTAAATAAACATCGTTGTTGTTAAATGAAAAAATGTGAAAAAATATTTTCGTTGAATTAAAAATTTTTTTATGATATAATTATCATGATAAAAATATTTGCTAAGAAAAATTTAGTGTTGGAGACATTTAGTAGTATTATTTTATAATAGGAGCATTGCTCTATCTAGCTCTATTGGGAAAGTTTTTATGATTTACGT
This sequence comes from uncultured Planctomycetota bacterium, assembly GCA_964585305.1. GTDB lineage: Bacteria > Planctomycetota > Uabimicrobiia > Uabimicrobiales > JABWCH01 > CAZPDM01. Next base: position 49,503 of record CAZPDM010000013.1, read on the forward strand.
TTTACAAAATCCTATACAAAATTATTCTTGGGGATCACGCACATTGATGGCCGAATTATTGCGTCAGCCAGTTCCCGCAAGTGAACCACAAGCTGAATTATGGATGGGGACTCATCCTAAATCCCCTTCAAAAATTGAGATACCCGGCGGTATTATGAATCTAGATAACTGGTTGAACAAAAATGCGTTGGATGCTTTAGGTGCAAATATTGCTAAAAAATTTAGTGGATGTTTGCCTTTTTTATTTAAAGTGTTAGCCGTTGCAACCCCACTTTCTGTTCAGGCACATCCAAATTCTCAACAGGCTATAGAAGGTTTTCAGAGAGAAAATGAATTGGGAATTGATTTAAAATCTCCGGAACGAAATTATAAAGATCAACAACATAAACCAGAAATTATTTGTGCCTTGACACCATTTTGGATGTTAAATGGATTTCGAAAAATTTCTGATATTATTGATTTTCTTAAGAATTTACATGTATCACTATTAAATCCTTTACTTCATACTCTTCAAAAAAATTCTAATCAAGAAGGATTAAGAAAATTTTTTAGTGCTTTACTTAGTTTGCCACATTGGCAGCAAGAACAAATTGTTCATGAAACTGTTTCTTACATTCACAAAAAAACAGCATTAGAAACACATCAAAAAAATCCACTATCTTCTGATATTTTTAGCTGGATTTTACGATTGCATGAATTCTATCCAACAGATATTGGAGTCATTTTTCCAGGCATTTTAAATTTATGTTGTTTGAAACCAGGAGAAGCCGTTTTTATAGAAAGTGGAAGACTTCATAGCTATCTTCAAGGTATGGGAGTTGAGCTAATGGCAAACTCTGATAATGTATTGCGATGTGCTTTAACAACAAAGCATAAGGATATTGAAGACTTGTTGCATATAATCAATTTTGAAGACTCTCCTATCACTAAAATAAATTCTCTAACTATTAACTCGGGAGAACGGATTTACCCTGCACCAGTATCGGAATTTCTTTTATCAGAAATTGTTGTAACACCAGAATATTCTTATATTAGCCATTCTCATAGAAGTATTGAAATTATGATTTGTACAGAGGGATATGCGGAAGTCAAATGTCGCGAAGATTCTCAAATTTTACCCATTTTTCAAGGGACTTCTTTTTTAGTTCCATCAATAATTCCACATTATTCTATAGTAGGTAATGCAACGTTATATAAAGCAACCGTTTTTAGCAAAGAAAATTTAGAATGAATCAAATAAAAATTTCACAATTTTCTCTAGCTTACCATCGCCAAGAAAAAGTTATTCATCCTCTAGATATTACTATTTGTCCCGGGGATCGTATTGGTATTATTGGGGAATCTGGAGCTGGAAAATCTACTTTAGTACGAAGTATTTTTAATAATTTACTTGAAGTGGTACAAACACAAGGATTCATCCTAAGTGATACAACTCCTCTTTATCAAAACAGTAAGTGGAATATGAATATTCTCAAACGTTGGTGGGGAAAAGTTGTTACTTTTATTGCACAGGAACCGATTGCTAGTTTAGCTCCGGATTATACTATTCAACAACAACTTGAAGATATTCTAAAATTTCAAGGAATTAGTAAAGAGCATATAGAAGAATCTAGTAAAAAATTTTTAAATCTAGCCGCATTTCCATATTTACGTAGACACGCTATACCATGTCAATTAAGTGGCGGGGAAAACCAGCGTGCAAGTTTAGCTTTGGCGATGGCGGCAAACCCTAAAATATTAGTAGCAGATGAACCTACCACAGGATTGGATTTATTAGTAGAAAAACAAATTATTCAAACACTACAATATATCTTAGAAAAAAATCCTGGTATGGCACTGCTTATGGTTACTCATAGTTTAGGTGTATTAAATCAGATTCTTCAAAATGGTGGAAAAGTTTTAGTTTTTCATCAAGGATATTTAGTAGATCAATTTCAAACATTTGCAGGACGACCTTTAGTTTCCCACATCTACAATCCTTCTCGGCATCCTTATACAATAAAACTTTTACAAGACTATATTCAACAAGAAGAAAATGTAAAAAAGGAAAAAAATAGCCCAAATATCAATTTAGAAAAACAAAGAAATATAATGTATGCTGAAAATATTTTATTAGAAGCACAAAATTTTTCTACTGGTTATGATGCTCAAACTATTTTAAAAGATTTTAACTATACCATCAGAGAAAATCAACATGTTGCTATTATTGGTGAAACAGGATCAGGAAAAACTACATTAGCAAAAGGACTTAGCAATCTATTAAGTCCTAATCAATGGATAAAAGGAACATTACGTCGTTGGCATAATGGAAATTATTACGATGTGACTTCAATTCCATCATCAAAACTTTGTGAATATCATAACCTTAATCAACTTGTTTGGCAAAATCCTTCGGATGTATTTAGCCCATCTGAAAATGTCAGAGATATTTTATTTGATGCTTGTTTGGTATGGTCAAATTTACAAAAGATTTTCGAATCAAAGAAACATATAGAACAGCGTATCGAAAAGGTAATGAAAGATCTACTTCTTCTTGGACAAGATACCCTAAGCCAATTTTTCCAAAGATATCCTCAACACCTTAGCGGGGGACAGAGAAAGCGATTACTCCTTGCTCGTTCATTATTAGCTTGTGGTTATGGATACTCCGATTGGCAAAAAGAAAAGCCTGCACGTATTCTTTTTATAGATGAACCTATGAGAGGAATTGATGTTTCTAATAAAAAAATAATCATGAAGTTTTTAAAAAATATAAGTGAAGAAGTTCGAGCAACGCTGGTTATCATTACACATGATTTACAATTGGCACATTATTTTTGCCAAGATATTATTGTTTTATATCGTGGAGAAATTGTTGAAATGGGACCTATCTCTCAGATTATGGATGATAATTTTCAGCCTGTTGGAGATATTTCAAAACATCATCCCTATACACTAGATTTGCTTGCTGCTATTCCTAACATTACATCGTTTTGGGGAAATTTGGCAACCGGAACGGACGCGATGTAATACTAAACCATTTAAATTTTTAGCCACGCTATTTTTTTATATTTATAATATATTGTAAAATAATATGTTATAAAAAATTTGCATCATCATAAAAAAAACACTTGCTTTTTTTTATAACTATGATATAATATCCCAATCAAGTATGATCCCCGGTAGCTCAACAGGCAGAGCGCGTGGCTGTTAACCACTAGGTTATAGGTTCAAGTCCTTTCCGGGGAGCCATCTATTTTCCCCGGTAGCTCAACAGGCAGAGCGCGTGGCTGTTAACCACTAGGTTATAGGTTCAAGTCCTTTCCGGGGAGCTAGAAAAAAATATAGACAGCACTTCATCATTTTCGGATGACGGACTGTCTTTTTTTTTGTTTTAGTTCTAAAATTTTTAGGGTTTTTTAGTTTTTAGAAATTTTTTTATATGAAAAGGCAAAAAGATGAAAATTATTGTTATTCCTGTAGAGGAAGATAAAGGTTTAGAAAGCAAAGTATCATGCTGTTGCAATAATGAAAAATATTATTTAATTATTCATGCAGATGAAAAAGGCATTTCAAGTGTAGAAAGTCTAAAAGCAAATGATAAAGCATGTAGCAAATGGTATTGTAAATTAGATGAAGTACTTAAAAATGCTGGTGCAGATGTATTGCTTCTACCTAAAATAGGCAAAAAGAAATGCAACTATTTTAAAAGTGCTAATATTCAGGTTGCAATTGCTGCTGGAACTACTGCTCATGAAATTTTGGAATCTTATTTGAAGGGCAATTCTCATGCTCCCGATATTTATGAATCTTGCCCATTTTCTCACGAAGGTATGTCAACTATTGCCGCTCATGCTGGTGGTATGGATGCTGTTACTGGAAGTGTGGTAACTCCTATTTACCAAACTTCAACATTTGCTTTTGAAAATTCTTTGCAAGGTGCAAATCGTTTTGCTGGAAAAGAATCTGGCTATATTTATACCAGAATGGGCAACCCTACTGTTAGAGCACTTGAAGACACTGTTTCAGCTATGGAAGGCGGCTGGGGTGGTTTAGCAACTGCTTCAGGTATGGCTGCTGTTGCCACAGTTTTTGTGGCTTTTTTGGATAAGAACTCTCATATTGTTGGAACTGACTCTGTTTATGGGCCATCGCGCAGTATTATTGAAAGAGATTTTTCCAAATTTGGAGTAGAGTTTTCTTTTGTAGATACCTCTAATTTGGATGAAATACGCAAAGCAATGCGTCCAAATACAAAGATTCTTTATATTGAAACTCCAGCAAATCCTACAATGAAGTTGGCAGATATTGCTGCTTGTGCTGAAATTGCACATCAACACAAAGCTGTTTTAATTGTAGATAATACTTTTATGAGTCCTTATTTACAAAGACCTTTTGAAATGGGTGCAGATGTCATAGTTCATAGTATGACCAAATTTTTAAACGGACATGCTGATGTTGTCGCTGGAATGATCGTTGCTAAGACACAGGATCTTTACAAGCAAATATATAAAACCCTCATTTACTGGGGTGGTACCATGGATCCTCATCAAGCATATTTGGTATTGCGAGGTATTAAAACACTTCCTTTGCGTGTAGAAAAAGCTCAAGAAAACGCTAAAAAGCTTGCCGAATATTTGGAAAAGCATCCTAAAGTTGAATCAATTAAATATCCAGGGCTTGCCAGTTTTACACAAAGTGAATTAGTCAAAAAACAAATGAAAGGTACTGGATCTTTGATTTGTTTCGAAGTTAAAGGTGGTATTGAAGCAGGAAGAAGATTGATTGATTCCGTACATGTATGCGCACTTGCTGTTTCTTTAGGTGGCGTAGAAAGTCTTATCCAACATCCAGCCTCGATGACACATGCTTCCATGTCTAAAGAAAATCGAGAAAAAGCAGGCATTACTGACGGTCTTATAAGACTTGCAGTAGGCTGCGAAGAATATGATGATTTGCGTACAGATCTTGAACATGCTTTATCTAAAGCATAATTTAATAGAACTATGATTCAGTTATTGTATTTTTCAAATGCTTTCGTTACTAACTTTTGATGTTAGTGTGAAAGCATTTTTTTTATGAAGTATTTTTTTCTTGACTTTTATGAATTATTATTTATTATAATGAATATATATTCATTTTATATAAACAATATTCGTTATTTACATAATTATTTTATCTATCTAAAGATAGGATATTATAATGCCTAAATTTTCTAAAAAAGTTAGAGAAATTGTTACGGAAAATATGCGAAAGATTATTCTCGAAAAAAGCAAAGAAATTATTATTCAAGATGGTTTAGAATCCATGACAATGGAAAAATTGGCTTGTGAAGCAGAGATTTCTATAGGCAGTATTTATAATTATTTTCGGAATAAAGAAGAAATCTGTATTGGTATAATGGAAAACGAATTTATGAGGCTGTTAAATAATGTTCAAGAGATAGCAAATATGAAATTACCTCCAGTAGAAAGACTATATAAACTGACTGTTTTTATGTTTGAGAATTTTTCTAAAGCCCGACGATTGCACGAAATTATCATGCACCATCTTCCTATTCCTAGAGAAAAAATTAAAGAAGGTCATAGGCAATTAGTCAATTATATTTCCAAGATTATACAAGAAGGTATAGATGAAAAAATATTTGCTCCTGTAGAAGTGTACTTTGCAGTATCAGCATTTTTAGGAATTCTAAGAGAATTACAATTTGATCCGGGTGATATGTTTAAAAATATATCTCCTAAAAAACAAGCAAAACGTGTATTAGAATTTTATCTTTCAGGAATAAAATATAAGGAATCATAATAATGATGAAAAAAATTATGAAGTCTATATGGTTTTCTTTTTTTCTTTTTTTTATAGGTATTGTTGCTACAGTTATCTTAATAAAGACTGGGCCAAGTCCTCTTAAAACTCCAATTTTAGAACAAGAACAAGTAGTCTCTGCGATAAAAGTTTCTCCTATAAATGTTATTCCCTGGATAATAGGGTATGGCGAAGCACAACCTGCAAGAACGTGGAAAGCCGTTTCCCAAGTAGGTGGAAAAATATCGTGGAAGTCTCCCAAATTGAAAAATGGAGAATTTTTTGAAGCAGGAGAATTGCTTCTATCTATAGATGATAGTGAAATTAAATTAAAAATTCTATCCGCAGAAGCAACGATAAAGAAGATTCAAGCTAAAATGGAAGAATTGACAACGACTAAAACGAATATGATGTCTCAATTAGCAATTCTCAAAAGTATTCTAGAATTTCAGGAAAAAGAATTTAAACGCCAGCAATCACTATTGACTTCTAAGAGCGTATCTGTTGTAACGGTTGAAAATCAGGAAATAGCTGTATTACAACAACGTAATACTATAGATGGACTCGAGTCAAATTTAAGATTGCTTCCTTCTCAAATATCCTATCAGGAAGCAGAATTAGCTATAGCTCAAGCAGAGTTGGCACAAAGAAAATTAGAGTTAAATTATGCGAAAATATATGCACCATTTGATTGTAGAGTTGATAGTGCATCAGTAGAAGAACAACAATATGTTTCAATTGGACAAAATATGGTTACTGTTGATTCTATAGACGAAATGGAAATATTTCTGCAATTCAGAATGGAACAAATTGGATTACTTTTTGCTCAACCTCCTAATAATGGAAATGGTATAGAGAAAATTTCTGAGGAAAAAAGAAAAGCAACTCCTCCGAATTGGAAAATTAGCGTTAACATTAGTGGATTGGCTAATTCATATTCTTGGCCAGGTCAATTTCGGCGTATTGCATCAGGCATAGATACTACAACACGTATGATAAGCATGATTGTTGGTGTTCAAGAACCCTATCGGCGGAATAATAAAATACTTGGTCCTCCTCTTGCTAAAGGTTCTTTTTGCACTGTTAAAATTGAAGGAAAAGAACAAGAAAATTTACTAGTTCTTCCTCGCTATGCTATTCACGATGATAAGATATATATTGCAAATAAAGATTCCAGGCTGGAAATTGTTCCTATAAAAATAAATTATCATTTAGGACAATATGCGATTGTTGGGAAAGGATTAAATATTGGAGATTTAGTTATTCTTAATGATCTAGTTCCAGCAGTTTCAGGAATGAAACTTCAGCTTGTTATGGATGAAAATTTTTATCAACAAGCAAATACTGAGCTTAGCGGAAAAGAGGTAGTAAAATGATCAGATATTTTATACGACATCCTACAGCCTCTAATTTGTTGATGATATTTTTTTTGATTTTAGGATTGTTAGTTTTAAGCCATATCAGACGAGCAGGTATGCCAGATTTTACTACAAATGCTTTACAAATTAGTGCTAATTATCCTGGAGCTACTGCTGAAGAAATAGAAGAAGCCATTGCTGTTCCAATTGAAGACGCTCTTGGAAAAGTTAATAATATAAAAAAAATTACTACAACTGCGATGGAAGGCATGGTTTCTATAACTGTTGAGTTGCTTGATAATGCTGACTATCAGGAAGTATACAATGATGTGAAGACTGAAGTTGATGCAATTACCTCTTTTCCTAATCAATTAGAAAAGCTCATTATTAAACCGCAAAATCGCTTGGATCAAATTATTAGTTTGGCAATTTATGGTGATTTATCAATAAATGATCTTAAGAGCTATTGCGAAGATTTTAAAGATAAATTGATGGAATTGGGAGGAGGCATTCAGGTTGAAGTTAGCGGATTTGCTCAACGTGAATTTCGAATAGAATTATTACCCATAGCATTGCATACTTATAAACTTAGCATCAATACTATTGCTCAAATTATAATTAGTCAAAATATAGATTTGCCTTCCGGGACATTAGAAACTGGAGAGCAAGATATTAAACTTCGTTTTAGCGATCGTCGCAAAACGATTCAAGATGTTTCTTCAATACGTGTTTTATCTAGCGCGTCTGGAGCTGAAATATTATTGGGAGATATTGCAAAAATTAGTGAATGCTTTGAAGCAAACGAAAATAAAGTGTTGTTTAATGGCTATCGTGCTGGAATTTTAAGTGTTTCCAAAAGCAAAAGTGCTGACAGTTTGAAAATTTATGCTAAAGTAATGGCTTTATTAGAAGAAGAAAAGACAAAAGTTCCTTCTGGAATAAAATTTGCCATTACAAGAGATCGCGCTAGTGATATACAGGCCAGACTTAATATGGTATATTTAAATGCCTTTCAGGGATTTTTTTTAGTTTTTGCTGCCTTATGGTTATTTTTGAATTTGAAACTTTCAATATGGGTATCTATGGGGTTGCCAGTATCATTTTTAGGCGGGCTTTTTATTATGCACATTTTTGGCATATCCCTTAATATGATTTCTACCTTTGCTTTGATCATTGCACTTGGTCTTATTATGGACGATGCTATTGTAATCGCTGAAAATATTGCGGTGCATCTTAAAAAAGGCGAATCCGCTTTTGATGCTGCTGTAAATGGTGTAAAAGAAATTGGAAATGGAGTTTGTTCAAGTTTTCTTACTACAATTTGTGTATTTGCTCCATTGATGTTTTTAAGTGGGCAAATAGGAAAAATTCTTTGCGTTATTCCTCTTACACTAACTATTATTTTATCAGTGAGTCTTTTCGAAGCCTTTTTTATTTTACCTAATCATTTATCTCATTCTTTTAAAAATGGGATGCCCAAGGAAAATATTTATCGTAAAAAAATTGATCAATTTATTTCTTTTTTATCTTTAAATGTTGTAGAAAAATTGTGTAGAAATTTGGTTTCATATCGTTATTTATTTCTCACTAGTATACTAGTAATATTTATTTTTTCAGTTGGAATGTTTCCTGCGGGGTACTTAAAATTTTTAGTATTTCCTAGTGTGGACAGCGATACGGCAGTATGCAAAGTTATGCTTGCGCCAGGAAGTTCGATGAAACAAAGTGAACGTGCTTCAGAGCAATTATGTAAAGCTGCGGAGCGAATGAATCAAATTCTAACTAAACGACAGCCGCAAGAAAAACAATTGGTAAAATTTGTCTCTGTCAATTTTAGTGCAAATTCTGATTACAGAGATAGTGGGGCACATCTTTTTACTGTTTATGTTGATTTGCTGGCTGGAGATGAAAGAAAAAGCACTTTAGATGAAATCCTTCATGTTTGGCGACAGGAAGCTGGAGATATTCCGGGAGCGTTGAGTATAAAATTTGAAGATATGGCAATGGGTCCTGGAGGAAAAGCCATTGAATTAAGATTGCACGGAAAAGATTTATCTGTTTTAAAACTAGCAGCAAGTGCTTTACGTAGCAAACTTTCTTCGTATTCTGGAGTTTTTGATGTAACGGATAGTATGACGTTAGGAAAACCTGAAATTGTAATGTCTTTAAAACCTGGTGCATTAAAACTTGGGTTTACTGCTACAAATATAGCTCAACAATTAAGAGCCGCATACCAAGGCGAAAAGGCTGATGAATTACAAATTGGAAGCGATAATTATGAATTTAATGTTAAGATGGCTTATAATATTTCAGAGAATTTATATAACTTTGATAATTTTCAATTAACAACTTCAACAGGTATTAAAGTCCCCTTGCTGAATGTAGTTAATTTACGATATGCTCGCGGACTTTCCAGTATCAATCGATATAATAGTAAACGTACAGTAACAGTTTCTGCAAATGTCAACGATGCTATCGCAAATGCGCAAGATGTTTGTAACGATTTAACAAAAAATTATTTTCCTGACTTTGTAAAAAAATATCCTAGTATTACCTATTCTTTTGGCGGGCAAGTTGAAGCAGGAAGTGAAACCGGTAGCTCTATGGGACAGGCTTTTCTCATAGGAATTATTGGTATTTTTATTATTCTGTCGCTACAATTTGGAACTTTTATTGAACCGTTAATTGTGATGGCTACTATTCCATTGTCGATAATTGGAATTGTTTGGGGACATATTTTATTTGGCAGATCCTTTGATATGCAAGGCGTAATTGGAATGGTTTCCCTTGCAGGGATTGTGGTGAACAATTCAATTTTGTTAATGGATTTTATTAAAATGCGTGAGGCAGAAGGAATGATTCCTCAAGAGGCAGCATGTAAAGCCTCCAGCGATAGATTCCGTCCAATTATGTTGACTAGCTTGACTACGATTGCAGGCTTATTGCCAATTCTTTCGGAAAAGAGCTTGCAAGCACAAATGGTAATTCCTCTTGCTTTAACTATAGTATGTGGGTTGCTCACATCAACTTTGTTAGTGCTATTTGTTACTCCCTCATTATATCTAGTAGTACAGGATTTTCGTTCATTTATGAAAAAATGAATTTCAGTTAGCGAATGAAAACACTTAGCAAGAAATTTCAGAATCTGAATTTCTTGCTAAGAAATTATTGAATTTTTTAGAAATGGAACCAGAAATAATGGTGTGTAAATTAAAAAAAGAACCAAATACTCAAAATAAATCGAAAAGTCATCTAAGTACAGCTAACGCTAATGCTATTTTACAAAGTATTTCTGATGGTGTGTTTACTGTTGATACCAATTGGAAAGTAACTTCTTTCAATCGAGCTGCTGAAGAAATTACAGGAATTTCACCAAGCGAAGCTATAGGAAAATATTGTTTTGAAGTCTTTCGATCTAGTATGTGTGAAACAGAATGTGCATTGCGTAAGACATTAGAAACAGGAAATCCTATTGTTAATAAATCATGTTTTATTATTGACGCTCAAGGAAACCATATTCCAATTAGTGTATCTACAGCTGTACTTAAAGATGATGAAGGAAATATAATTGGAGGAGCAGAGACATTTCGTGATCTAAGCGATGTAGAAGACTTACGTAAAAAGGTAGAAGGTATTTTTAAAATTGGAGATATTATTAGTCGTAGTCATACTATGAAAAAGGTATCTGTTATTTTACCTTCGATTGCAGCTAGTGATAGTACTGTTCTTATTCAAGGGGAAACTGGAACTGGAAAAGAACTTTTGGCTCGCGCAATTCATTATTCAGGAAGACGTAAGGAAAAACCTTTTATTGCCATAAATTGTGGAGCATTACCAGATACTCTTTTAGAATCCGAGCTATTTGGTTATAAAGCAGGAGCATTTACTGGAGCAAACAAAGATAAGCCTGGACGTTTTGCCTTAGCAGAAGGCGGAACATTATTTCTGGATGAAATTGGAGAAATCAGCCAAATGCTTCAAGTAAAGTTGCTTCGAGTTCTGCAAGAAAAAAATTATGATCCACTTGGTGCAACTCAATCTGCAAAAGCTGATGTAAGGATTGTTGCCGCGACTCATAAAGATATTTATTCTTTAGTTAAACAAGGCCTTTTTAGAGAAGACTTGTTTTATCGTATTCACGTAATTAGAATTGATCTTCCTCCACTAAGAGAAAGAAAAGAAGATATTCCTTTATTACTTGATCATTTTATTGCAAAATTTAATAAAATCCAACGTAAAAATATTGCAGGGATAACTCAAGAATCTCTTGCTTTGCTTATGTCTTACAATTGGCCTGGTAATATTAGAGAATTAGAAAATTTTATTGAACGGGCATTTATTCTTTGTTCTGAGGGAATGATTGAACCAAAACATTTGTCAGAAAATTTTAGTTACTCGGAGACTAAAGTTCTAGTCTCACCATTTCATATTTCCGCTATTAAGCAAACGATTGAAGCAGAGGCAATTTTAGAAGCTTTAAAAAGAAATAATTTCAATCGTTTGGCGGCTGCAAAAGAATTGGGAATTCATAAAAGTACGTTTTTTCGTAAAATTAAATCATTAGGAATATCTCTTCCTTCTAAACAAGAAGAAAACTAAAGGACTAAGTTACACTTAGTCTTTTTTTTGCTACTTAAATAAAAAAATGAGTCGCATTTTTGCGACTTATATAATTTGAATTACTTGATAAAATCAGCTTTCTACCGATTTATTTTATATGGCATACATTTTGCTAGTTAAATGCTAATTAAAATAGAAGTGCGAGAATGTACCATCTTTTTAGAAGTGGTATTCGAAAAAATAATTTTATAACCGTTATTTTCGAGATAGGGGGAATTCTGTGAAAGTCGCCATTACAATTTGGAATGAGCATATTTCTCCTGTTTTTGATGTATGTAAAAAAATGCTTATTTTAGATATTCAGGATAAGAAGATTATTTCGCAAAGAGAAGAAAATTTTATTGATGACGATCCTTTAAAAAAAATATCTCAATTAAGTTATTTTTCTATTCATACATTGATTTGTGGGGCAATATCAAAAAACTTAGCCGATGAACTTTCTTCTTTAAATATCAAAATTATCCCTTTTATCTCTGGAAAAATAGAAAATGTTATTTTCGCTTATATTTCCGACCAATTATTAGAAAGTTCTTTTCTTATGCCAGGATGCAGGAAGAGATGCCAAAGGCGAAAAAGAAATTGTTGTAAAAAATAAAAAAAATTTTTGAAAGGAAATGTTATGCCAGGAAAAAATGGAATGGGTCCTAATGGATTAGGGCCAATGACAGGACGTGCTGCTGGATATTGTGCAAGAAATCATAATTTGGGGCAATTCGGATTTCAAGGGAGAAGGCGAAATTGTTTTTGTCAAAATAATATTCCAGGCTGGAGATGGGCAAATCAAAATATTCCACCAAATGTTGAATACGAAAAAAATTATTTAACAATACAAGCTCAGGAAATAGAAAAACAGTTATCTCAAATTAAAAATCGTCTATCTGAAATAGAATCTGCTGAAAAGCAAAAATAATAAAGACTACAAAGACAAAGGAGTCTAAGCGTGAAAATTGCGTTTACTACATCTGGAATAACTTTGAAAGATTCTTTAGATCCTCGTTTTGGACGTGCTCCTAAATTTTTGATTTATGATTTGGAAAATAATGTTTTTGATATAATAGATAATCAAAAAAATTTAAATGCAGCACAGGGAGCTGGTATACAATCTGCGGAAACAATAGTCAAGGCAGGTGTTAATGCTCTGGTTACTGGACATTGCGGACCAAAAGCATTTCGTGTTCTTTCTACAGCAGGAATTACTATTTATAACACAGATGCTACTACCATTGATCTTGCTCTAGATCAATTCCGATCTGGCAAACTTAATCAAGTTACATCTGCTAATGCTGAAGGACACTAGGAATGCTTATTTCCGTAGCTTCAGGCAAAGGCGGCACTGGAAAAACAACAGTATCTGTTAATTTAGCTAGGATACTTGAAAATGTACAACTCCTAGATTGTGATGTCGAGGAACCAAATGCAAACTTATTTCTTAAAGGAAATATAACTAAACAGGAAACTGTTACAGTTTCTATTCCTGAAATTGATAAAAATATTTGTAATTTTTGCGGAGAATGTAGCAAATTTTGCCAATATAATGCAATAGTTTCTCTTCAGCAAATGATTCTTATATTTACTGAGCTTTGTCATAGTTGTGGGGGGTGTTTAAAAGCTTGCCCTAATAAAGCCATTCGAGAAGTTGAAAAACGTATTGGGGTGGTTAAAACTTTAGAATCAAATAATATTACTCTGGTGCAAGGTAGTATTGATGTGGGAGTAGCAATGGTAACACCTGTTATTAAAGCGGTTAAAAAACTTGCCCAAAATAAAATAGTAATACTTGATGCGCCACCAGGAACTTCTTGCCCTGTAATTACAACAATAGAAGGTTCAGACTTTGTAGTATTAGTTACCGAACCTACTCCCTTCGGAATGAATGATCTTAAATTGGCTGTAGAAATGGTAAAGAAAATAGATATTCCTTTTGGCATAGTCATCAATCGCTTGGGAATTGGTGATGATAGAATCCATGTATTTTGTAAACAGCAGAATATTCCCATTCTTTTAGAAATTCCTGACGATCGTAGAATTGCTCAGGCTTATTCCAGGGGAGAAATTATAGTAGATTCTTTACCAGAATATAGAAATTATTTTGAAAACCTTTGGAAAAAAATTGTAGAATTACAAAAGAAGTCCATCTAAAGTTAATGAATAAAGGGAATATAAAATGCCAATTTATGAATATGAATGTAGTTCATGTGGTTTTAAATTTGAACGACAACAGAGTATGACAGATGCTCCAATTAGAGAATGCCCAGAATGCAAAGGTGAAGTTAAAAAAATTGTGAGTGGCGGTTCTGGTTTTATTTTCAAAAATTCTGGACAAAAAAATGGGCATAGTTGTTCTTTAGAATCGACAGGAAGAACTTGTTGCGGCAGAGAAAATCGCTGCGACAGTTCACCGTGTGGAAAAAACTAAATTTTGTCAAAGATGGTCTAATAGAAATAGATCAGCATTTTTATTTGATCAAAAGATAGAAAAAAAGGTAGAATTATGAATGAATTGCGAACACAAATAAAAGAATTTGTGATTATTAGTGGAAAAGGAGGAACTGGTAAAACTAGTTTAACTGCGGCATTTGCTGCTCTTGCAAATCATCCTGTTATTGTAGATTGTGATGTGGATGCTGCAGATTTGCATCTTATACTTTTGCCTCAAATTAAAAAATTGTATGAATTTCGCAGTGGACATGAAGCAACAATTCGTCAGGAAGATTGTGTTAAATGTGGAGATTGTTTTCAACATTGCAAATTTAATGCTGTACAGATCGAAAAAAAAGAATCAGAAATTAAAAAATTTTATATAAATCCGCTTTTATGTGAAGGCTGTGGTGTATGCGTTCGATTTTGTAAGGCGAAAGCCATAGATTTTTCAGAACGTTTATCTGGTGAATGGATGATATCAGAAACTCGTTATGGTCCCATGGTTCATGCGCAATTAGGTGTGGCTGCGGAAAACTCTGGAAAGTTAGTATCTACTGTAAGACATGAAGCACGACGCATAGCTGAAGAAAATGGACATTCGTTGATAATTATTGATGGCCCGCCGGGCATAGGGTGTCCTGTTATTGCATCAATGACCGGAACTTCGTTAGTGTTGATTGTAACAGAGCCTACTGTTTCTGGCGAACATGATATGGAAAGAGTTATTTCTTTAGCTCATCATTTTAATATTCCAATCGCAATTTGTATCAATAAATGGGACATCAATCCTGAAATGGCTGATAGAATTGAAAAAAAGGCTTGCGAAATAGATAAACGAATTATTTTAGCCGGACGAGTGAGATATGATCCTTCTGTAACTTTAGCTCAGATGAATAGTCAAACTATTATAGAAAGACAATCTCCTGTTGCTGACGATATAAGAAATATATGGAAAAATTTAAATTTGTAGAAAATAAAATTGTTCCCACATATAAAAATATAGGAAAATATGTGTGGGAACAAATTTTTTTATAGAAAGGAATTATTTTGAAACAAGAAGTGTTAGAAAATCATAGAAAATATCAAGAAAGAATCGACTTATATAAAAGTTTTGGCTATGATATACAGAAAGAACGCGAATTTATTGTGGAAAAATCGCATCCTATTTATGGCAAGATTTTAGAAATAGGCACAGGAAAAGGCTATTTGGCAATTGAGCTTGCCATGCAAAAACAACATCTTATTAGCATAGATATTTCAGAAATAGAGCAGAATATGGCTAAGTTGAATGCTGAATTTTTTGGAGTACAAGAATATATTAAATTTCAAGTAGAAAACGCAGAATCTTTAAGTTTTTTTGATAAAAGTTTTGATATAATTTTCTCTGTTAACGTGCTTCATCATTTACTAAATCCTTTTAAAGTTATGGATGAAATACTGAGAATAATGACTTCTTCTGGCAAAATAATTCTTGCTGATTTTACTCAGAGAGGATTCGATTTAATAGATGAAATTTTAGCAACAGAAGGAAGAAAACACGAAGTAGGCGTAGTTAAATTGCCTGATGTATATAGCTATTTTGCTCAAAAAGGCTTGCATATTAAAAAATATCAAACAGAAATCCAAGAAGTTTTAGTCATTTCTTATTGCGGGGAAATAAATGGAGTTAAATAATTTTAGCATAACTGTTCTTGCAGAGGACACGGTTAATCAACGCGGAATTATTGGTGAGCATGGCCTTTGTTTTTGTATTGATTCGCCGCAAGGACAAGTTTTATTTGATACAGGACAGGGCTTAGTACTTTCTCAAAATTCTGCTAAGTTAAATATTCCTTTGGAACAAGCAAAGGCTGTTGTTTTAAGCCATGGACATTATGATCATTCAGGCGGTTTATTTTATATATTAGAGAAAAATTCTCATGCTCGCATTTTTCTACATCCAGATGCTTTAACAATTCGATATAATAAACCAAAAGATTCTTCTGCTAGAGAAATCGGTATGCCGCTACAAATAAAAGAATATTTGAAGCAGATGGAAAATAGAATAGTGTGGACAGAAAGCCCAACTTGTTTGATGGATGGAGTACATGCAACAGGATATATTCCAAGAAAAACACTTTATGAAGATGTTGGTGGAGATTTTTTTCTTGATGAAGAATGCAGACATCCTGATCCTATAAACGATGATCAATCTCTTTGGTTAGAAACTAATCGAGGAATTGTAATACTATTGGGATGCGCTCATTCTGGCGTAGTAAATATTTTGAACTATATTGCAGAGATTACAGGCAAAAAAGAATTTTTTGCAGTCTTAGGTGGAATGCACTTAGGAAGAGCATCTTCAGAAAGGCTTAATGCTACATTAGAGGCTTTTCTTAATTATCGTGTTCAAGTAATTGCACCTGCTCATTGTACAGGAAATATTGCAAGCTACTTTTTACGGCAATATTTGCAAAGTAAATTTGCAGTCTGTATTACGGGAAGCAAGTTCATTTTTTAAGCATCTGTTTTTTAAGCCTTTGAAAAAAGTTATTCAAAAAAATGTTTTATTGTTCTATTTTATAGAGGAGTTTTTTTTATGTCTATAGAAGCTATTTCTGAACTCTCAAAAGAAAAATTGTTAGAATTATGCCAAATTTATGCCAAAAATTGGTTGGCGCATGATGGATGCTGGTTTTTATCTATTGAAGAAAAGCATGGAATGGAGCAGGCTATTGATATGGATAGAGAAGCCTGGAGAAAGTTTACAGTTGTCGAAGCTAAACGTCTTATAGCATTTCTAGGATTAAAGCCTAATTCTGGGATTGATGGATTGAAAAAGGCTTTAAGTTTTCGATTGTATGCAACGATCAATGAGGATAAGATTGTTGTGGAAGATGAGCATACTCTTAAATATTATGTTAAAACTTGTCGAGTTCAAGAAGCTAGAAGAAAAAAACAATTGAAAGATTTTCCTTGTAAATCTGTTGGTATTGTGGAATATAGTTTATTTGCTAAAACAATTGACGAAAGATTTGAAACAGAAGTTTTAAGTTGCCCACCAGATATAACTCATCCCGAATATTATTGTATGTGGAAATTTACTTTGCGTGCTTAAAGTATTTTTATGAAAAAGTTATTTATTTTTTCCTTTTTGATAGTTTGTTGGGATATATTTTTTGTCTTTTTTCAAAAGCATCTTAATATTTCTTCCTCTAGTTGGATGGGTATAAGAAATATTCCTTCTGCAATCGTTTTATTTTATTATTGGGATTGCTTAAGTTTTCCCAAACATGAAATCATCTCAAATTGCCAAAAAAAGATTTGGAACATTCAAATTTTTTTAGGAATTTTTTTTCTTACAATTTCTTTCTATTATTTAGGCTTTTTTCTTCGTAAGTATACATGGGAATTTTTATTAAACTTGTTATTAGTTTCCCCAATATGTGAAGAAATAGTATATCGAAGAATACTTTGCACAACTATTGTTCTACATAATGAGAAAAAATTATGGGCTATTTGCGTAAGTGTTATTGCTTTTTCTATATTGCATTTAGCCGATGGGAATTTAATGTGGTATCATATATTGGGAGGTTTTTTATTATCAGGAATATTTTTAACAAGCCAAAGTTTGCTTTTAGCAATAATTTGGCATAGTATTGGAAATATGATTTGTTTGCTATTTTTTTCATAAAATTTAAATTTCTAAAAAAAAATTTAAAAAAGATTAGATTTTAAAAAAAAATTGTATAAAATTGTGCTAAAATAAATTAAGACAGTTATTTTTAACACGTCTTTTAACAGATTTTTCTATTTTTCAGAAAGGAGTGCATACTCCACGCCTAAAAAACGCGGTTGCACTGTAAAATTTATATGAAGAAAAGCCTAATCCTTTTAACTTTATGGGTAATTGCTGGATTTGTAATGACTATGGCAGATGGAGAAGAATGGCTAACAAACCTTGAACAAGCCATCAATCAAGCCAAAAAAGATAACCTTGATATTTTAGTAGATTTCACTGGATCAGATTGGTGTGGATGGTGTCAAAAACTTGACAAAGAAGTTTTCCAAACTAAAGAATGGAAAGAACAAGTTGGTAAGAAATATGTTTTAGTTTCCTTAGATTTCCCTCAAGAAAAAGAACTTTCTGAAGAACAAAAAGCCTATAATGAAAAATTGGCAAAACAATACAGTATCCAAGGTTTTCCTACAATTTGCTTGCTTGATTCTAATGGCAAAATTTATGCAAAAACCGGCTATCAAAAAGGCGGCCCAATTGAATATTTCAAACATCTAGAAGAATTAGCAGGAAATAAAACTAAACGTGATGAACTATCCGCTAAGATTGAAAAGTCAAGTGGTAAAGAACAACTTGCTGCTATAGGTGAATTTTTAACATTTGTTGAAGAAAAGAAAATTGGTTTTGCTTATATTGAAGTAAAAGAAAAAGCTGTTTTGCTTGATACAGATAATCAAGC
>CAZPDM010000014.1:0-66370 GCA_964585305.1 uncultured Planctomycetota bacterium
TTTCTGATAAAGATTTTTTTTCCTCAAAAAATTCTGAAGTAGAAATAGGCAAAACCATATATTCTGTATTATCTTCGTTTGAAAAAGAAATCGATCCATCTCTTTTATAAGGCTTAACGTTTTTGTCCTCTAAAACAAGAGTATTTTCATCAGAAAAATTAGCTTCATCTGGAAATAATTTTTCATCTTTTTCACTTACATTTGCTAATTTTTCATTAGCTTGAATAGGCTCCTCAACTTTATTAGGAATAATAATATTTTCATCTTCTGAATAGGGGGATGAGTTTTCGGTTTCATTTTTTAATTCAGTTATTGTTACTATACTTTCTTCCTCAGAACCATTCATTAATTTATTTTTATTTTTTGACTGTGCTTCTTTTTGAAGAAGTAATGGTAAAATTTGCATACCAATATTTTGATATTCTTGTAAAATTTCTACAAAAATTTCAATTTCTTGATGTATTTCATACATCTGTTCTATACGAAAAACTCCTTGGGCATTTTTGAATATTTGAAGCAATGTCGCCAATTTTTCTGTTGTAGGAAATAATGTTTGTAGTCTTAAAAGTTGAGCACGGCTTTTGACTTTACTTAAATATGAAACAAGCTCTTGAATCAGTAATCTATTTAATGTCCCTTGGTTTAAAAGCTCTAATTTTTCTTGAAAAACTGAGATTATATTAGGTAATTCTTCTAAAAATTCTTTTAAAACTTCAGAAGAATGTTGTGATAACTCCCATTTATATTCTTTTTGAGCAATTTCTTGATGTAAATTATGAATTTCTTCTACAGCATATTGTTCTTCTTCTTTAAAATTTTGCTGAAGATTTTGTAATTCTATAGATAGCGATTGATTTTGTTCCTTATATTCTTCTAAACTTTTGCTAATATCAATTTGTTTTTCTTGCAGTTGATGATGTTGACTTTCTAACTCTTGATATGCAGATTCTTGCCATGCTTTTTCTTCTTCAAGTTGCTTTAATTTTTGCTGTAATTTTTCGTTATTGAATTTTTCTTCTTGGTAAAGTGCTTCTAATTTTTTTTGTTCATTTTGTAAGTTTTGATGTTCATCTTGTAGTTTTTGTAAACTGCTATTTAGTTGCTGCTTTAATTGTTGATTATATTCTTCTGAATTTTCATGTCCCTTGCATGCTTCTTCATATTTAACCTTAAGCTGATAAAATATTTTTGATTGTTGTATTTCTTGTCGATACCCTACAACAGAGATTCCTATCATGCTTAAAGTCAGCATTCCTGCAAAATAGTATTGTGGAATTTTTCCTACTGAAAAAAAACTAGGAAAAATAAAATTTAAAATAATAAAGCCAACAATAGCTGCTGAAATAAAAAGAATCAGAAGATTATCTTTCTGCATATATATTCCATTTTTTAAAGTTAAGATATTTTTAGATAAAAAAATTTTAACTATTATAGCTAATATTCATAAAAAAATAAATAATATTAAAATATCAACAGATGATTTTTTGTTATAATATTTTTATTATAAAATTTTTTAATATCTTCCATTGTTAAGGAAAATAAGATGGGCAACGAAACAAACTACGATCCTAATAAAAAAGTTTACAAAATTTACAAGAAAGATAAACTTGTTGAGTTAAGTATTCATGATCTTTTACGGGATTTTAAAAAATATGGCAATCGTGTTTCAGATTTGCATATTAAAGTTGGAGAACCTCCATGCTTCCGTGTAGATGGTGATTTAGTTCGAGCAGGAGATTCTTTAGACTATGAAACTGCGCAATATTTGATATTTAGTCTTTTAGGGCAGGGAGATATGCAAAAGTTACACAATGGCCAAACAGAAATTGATTCCTCTTACCATTTTGAAGATTATCAATTTCGTATAAGTGTATTTTTTGATAATGATGGTATTGCTGCTGCGATCCGTGCATTATCTATGAATATTCCACAAATAGAAGAAGTTGGATTTCCTAATAATGTTTGGAAAGATATTATTGATCGCAAACAAGGATTGGTATTAGTAACAGGAATTACAGGAGCTGGAAAATCTACTACTATTGCATCCTTAATTCAACGTATTTCAGAAAATCGGGCATGTCGTATTATTACTTTGGAAGATCCTATTGAATATCTTTTTAAATCAAAAAAATCTTTAATTTCACAACGTGAAATTCATCGAGATACAGAATCATTTTCTAGTGCTTTACGTTCACTAATGCGTGAAGATCCAGATATTGTTTTTGTTGGTGAAATGAGAGATATGGATTCTACATCTTGGACATTAACTGCTGCAGAAACAGGACATTTAGTTTTCTCAACTTTACATACTAGAGATGCTACAGGAACTCTTACTCGGCTTATGGACTTTTTCCCTGCACAACGACAAGATGAGATGAGAAACCAACTATCTTTAAGTCTAATTTATGTTATTTCTCAAAAACTTATTCCTAAAAAGAATTCAACAGGACGTACTATTGCAATGGAAATACTTAATAACAATTCTGCTGTGGCAAACCTTATTCGTACAGGAAAAATTGAGCAAATTTATTCTGTAATGCAAACTCGTTCGAAAGAAAAACAAGACGAAAATATGATCACAATGGAAAAATGTTTAGAATTGTTAGTACAAAAAGATATTATTGCTGCTGAAGAAGCTATAAAATGGACAAATCGTATTACTAGTTTTAATCCTACACGTACTGCTCCTCTTCCAGGGTTATTGCAAGATTAACTAAAAATAAAAAAGACCAATCTAACGATTGGCCTTTTTTATTTTTAGTTTAGACTAATAATAAATTAGTATACAACTTGAGTACTTTCTTCTTCGCGTACTGGTCTTGTTAACATCTTGGATTCGAGTTCGGTTACAAGACGAGTATCTCCAACACTGAGACCTTTAGCAACGATGCTGTATTTGACTTTTTGTTTTGGTTGAAGAACTGGTACAGCTTGGAAGACAACTTTCTTGCCTTGGATTGTGCCAGGGATGTCTGGACCAATTTTGATAGCTTGAGTTTCTTGTGGGAAAGTAACTGTAATGCGAATATTTTCATCAAGAGCAGTACCTTGATTGGTAACTTCGATGACATAAGTAGTTTCTTCGCCTACAGAAACAGGGTCTTGAGTATCGATAACTTCGAGTAATAGAGCAGGTTGGCCTTTCCATTCGGTGCAGCATTGTGCTGTCTTGGTGATTTGAGAATTTTGTGCCATAACTTCGATGCATTCTCTGCCAGGAGCCATGCACATCATGGACATGACAATGGATTTTTGTTGGCCAGGAGCAAGACTTGGAATTGTCCAAACAGCTTGTTGTCCAGTAATTGTAGCTTGTGGTTCGGTTGTACGAACTTTAAGTTGGTTGCTCCAACGGGCTGTAATAGTAACATTAGTAAGAGCTACGCCACCAACATTTGCAAATACGATTTCAGTTTTTTGAGGTTGATTGACAAAACGAACTTCTTGGCAAGTAACAACTAAGTTAGCAGCAATTTGTTGAATAACTGTTGTTGCTGGGGCTTCGACTGGAGCAGCATTGCTTGCTGTAGCTTTTGCTACGTTGACTGCTGTGCCAGATTGTTCAGCTTTGACTGGATAGGTGAAAGTGCGGCTTTGGCCAACAGCTAAATCACCAATAGATTCGCGAATGTCACGACCGCGAGGAGAGCTGACGATTGGAGGGAAAGTGTCTGTCATAACAACGTCTCTTGCAACGCCAGTACCGACATTTTTCACTTCAATATTATAGTTGAAAGTTTCACCAACTTGTGCAGTAGCAGGTGCAGTTTTGGTAATTTGAATTTGAGCAACACCTTTGTATTCTGTGCAGCAAGTAATCTCTTTGTTGATACCTTCGGCAGAAGTTACAACCATCTTAATGCAATGTTTGCCTTCTGTCTTGCCCATAATAACAGCTTTGCAATTGGCTTGAGCACCTGGAGCGATTGTGCCAACATTCCATACATTTTGGCCAGCAGGAGTGCATTCAGAGGAAACTACTTGAACACCCATTGGATATTCAACTGTGGCGCGAACATTGGTAAGAGGAGTATCACCTGTATTTGCAATACCCATTACAACATCACCGCGTTGGCCAACTACGCCTTCTCTTGGGCATACTAGGCTAGGTTCGAGATCATTTTTGACAACTGTGGTGCATGCTTCGGCTTGGACTTGGCCAGCATTACCAGAGGTTGCAACTGCAACGTTGCAGAATTTGCCGCGGTTAGCAGCTTTTGCAGTAACGGAGAAAGTTTTGCTAGATTTAGCAGGCATATCGCCAACTTGGAAAGTAGTGGCACCAGTAGCAACCAATCCTTGTGGGAGTTGATCGTTGACAACTACGTTACTAGCTGTTGCTGTACCAGTATTTTCGACGACGATTGTATATGTGATTGTTCCATTGAGTTGAGCAGTGGCTGGACCATCTTTACGAATGGCTAATTTAGCACTACCAATGTTAGTATCAACACAATATCTTGGTAAAGCGAAAGCGGTGAAGCATAGCCATTGTCTGCCTTCTTGGTTAGAGCGGACCCAAATTTTGACTTTTCTTACATCGCCTTTATTTAGGGATTGGAGATCCCAAACCAATTTATTGCCTTGTACATCTGCAGGAGGTTCGCTGCGGACGTATTGCAATGTTGGAGGAATACGAGTCATTAGTTGGACTTCACCAGCGTTTTGAAGAGCGGTGACGTCAACTTCATCCATGTATTCTTGGCCAATAATGGCTTCTTTAGGACCATTTGCACTAACTTTGATTAGTGAGCATACATCACAACCATCTACTACAACTTCTTGTTCTTGTTTATCAACAACAACTTTAGCTTTTTTTTCTTGTTTTACAACGGGTTTTGTGGCTGGGCAAAGGCAGCTTGTAGCTGTGAAGATAATAACTAACATTGCCACAAAAATCTTAAGACTAATCTGACTCATTCAACCTCTCTCCTTCCAAACACACCATGAGAATATATGGTGAGGGATAAGAAATAATAGGTAAAGGATCCTAACGAAAATTCGGATCCTTAAGAAAGTCTATTTTAGCATCAAAATAAAAATTTGTCAAGATATTTTTTATGCTTCTTACATAGAAGCAAACATCACTAATATTGTATCAAAAAAATATATTATTCAATTAAAAAAATCTTTTTTTTTATATTTTTTTTAAAGAAAATAAAAAAAATTTAAGAATATAACTAACAATCATTTAGAATATTTTAATTCTAAAGCATTTGAAAAAATTCTGAACGAATTTGGCGATCGGATTCAAAATTGCCTAAAAAACAAGATGTTTTAGCATTTGCCTGGTGTTTTTCAACACCTCTCATCATAACACATAAATGTTGGGCTTCTATAATAACTCCTATACCATGGCATTCAGTATGTGTAGCTATTGCAGAAGCAATTTGGCGTGTTAAATTTTCCTGAATTTGCAATCTGCGTGCAAAAACATCAACAATCCGAGGAATTTTAGAAAGTCCAATAACTTTTCCATTGGGGATATATCCTACATGACATTTGCCAAAAAATGGTAAGAGATGGTGTTCACAAATCGAATAAAAAGGTATATCTTTAACTATAACCATATCTTGTTTGGGAGAAATAAAAATAGCTTGGTTAATTATTTCTTCAATATTTTGTTGGTAACCACGAGTAATATATCGAAAGGCTTTTGCAGCACGTTGCGGAGTTTTGAGAAGCCCCTCACGTTGAGGATCTTCTCCAATTGCTTGAATCAATGATTGATAAATTTTATCTAAGGAATCAGTTTCTTGTTTTGTAGGAAGTGTGGAATGTTCCTTATTTTGTCTCAAAATGTGCATAATTTGACCTTGATCTAGCGAAAATTTTCTTAATGAGAATCCGGATTTTCAAATTTTTCAACAGGAAATTCATTAATATGCCCATATTTATCTTGTAATAAAATTTGATATTGAAATTCTTTATTGCCAGGTAGTGGAATTGCCAACATTCCGGCAGCAAAGGGAATCCAAACATCTTTTGGAGATATAGTTTTTTGTTGGAATATATTAGTCCATGTTCTTTTTGTTGGTGAAAAAATTTGTCTACATCCAACTTGTTCAAATGATGTTTTTATATCCCCATTCCAAACGATTTGAAGAACACTGCCAATTATCTTCTTATCTAAATTGAGCCGACTTGTGTCAATCATACCAGCAAACACAATTTCAAACTCTCGTATAGTACGATGATTTTTATAAATTAGTTCAACAGTATATGAATATGTTTGATCAATAATCAGTCCGTGTTCCTGATTATCATCATAAACAGAATTCTCTTGATTTATTCCTTGGTATAAAACAATACCTGTATCGCTGCGACGTAATATAATTTGCTGCAAAAAAGCAGTGTCCATTTTATTCCAATCAAAATAAATACAAGAATTCTCAAAAGCATAGCTAAAATTCTCAGGAAGATCATTATATTCGCAACGTAATTTGCGAATATTTAAACTCCACTTTCTTTTACACTTTGGTCCTGTTGGAGCAACGCCAACAATATCGAGATGATAATTTAATTCTACAGAACCAGGTAGCCCTAATGGCTCTCCATTTACGGTTTGTCCTAAATCATCAAAAAACATAGAAGTTGTAGAATTTCCTTTTTTATCAATGCTAATATTATCACGGAAAAGTTCAATATATTTTAAATATTTGAATTTTTTGAAATTATTATAATCCCAATGGACACGACCTTGACTTGCTTCTACTTGAAGCAACTGAGAAAGTTCTTGTAATGTTAAGGCTTTGATTTTTTTTTCAGTAACAAAAATCTTCTTTTCGTTTTTTAAGATGTAATAAAATTTATAACAAGCTTCCTCTCCATGTTTAAATTCGCTATCATAGACTTCTTGAGGTTCTTGTGAAGATTTTTGTGTAAGAATACTTTCATTTCGAGAAATTTCTATTTTATCTATGGAAGGAAAGTTAGGAAATTTCCATTGTAGATGGTGAATAAGATCACTTTCTCCTAAAATTTCTAAATTAGGAATTTGAGTAACAATATTATTAGAGGTTAGAGTAATAGAGTGGCCAGATTTTAAGGTAGCCGACAACTGACAGTTATATTCTGTACCAGGGAAAAGTTGTTTTAAATAGACAGTACGCGTCCCAGAACTTAGCATATATTTACCATCAATATTTGATACTTGTAAAACAAATTCTTTAATTCGTTTGGCAATCTGAATATCAGAAATTTCCCATCTCATACGAAAAGAATCTACGCCAACATCTGTAATTTGAGAAGAAATAGAAAATGGTAATGTTTTAAATGCAATGATTTTTCCATCACGACTTTTCTTTGAAAAATATCGATATTTTAAAGGAAATCTATATTCTCGAAATGGTTCTAAATTTTCTAATGTAATAGAGTCTGATTTTGTAGAAGCAATAAATCTACCTGTAGAATCATAAATTTCTATTGATTCTATTTGTCCTTGTGGAGTAGGTGCCCAATGGATGATAGCACGATTATAAAATGTTTTAATGCTTTCTTGAATTTGAAATTCTTTTGTTTTTACAACCCCCATATCACGATAATAAGGCTCAACTCTTCCTTGCCAATGAACAATTAGAGTATAATGATACTCTCCACCTGGAGCCAAATCATTATCTTCATAGGTATATACACCTTCGTCATTACTCCAAGAAAAAAGATGTGATTGTTGAGTTCCTTCTCCGGTGCGACGAATTTCTAATTGTCCTTCAATGTATAATGCTGTTTCAGGAGGAATTCGAATATCCCAAAAAAGATCTTCAAATCCAACATTTTGCAAGGTACATACAATATTTATTTCTGGAATAGTAACAGTTTTTTCTAAAAGGCATCCACCAGTATCTCCAATATTTAAACAGTATTGGTAAGTTTTTCCCATGGTAACATTAGTATCAGTTAATATCATGGAAGGCCCTACACCCAGGCGAGCAATTGTATTGGGAGATTCTTCTAACCCTGCACGACGTTGTAATAAGATTTCTTTGCCAAGGTCTTGTAAGGATTTGGGGTTAGAAACCGCTACAGAAAATGTAACAGAAAATGGTGTTATTTGGCTACGGACATTTTGTCCAACAATTTGTTTACTGTGAGATATTTTTATTTTTGTACTGACTGTTGGAGAAATTTTTTCTGTATGTCCATTAGAGTAAACTGCGGCTACAGAAACCTCTACGAATTCTTTTGTAAGAGTAGTTTGAATGTCAGGTTCAAAAGCAAAGAAGGAATCTTTTATACGTTTTAAAACTTTTCCTTCGCAACTAATCTGATAGCATAAAATTTGACTGTGTTGAACAGGCTTCCACTGGATGTTTAAGGAACCCCATTCTTCTTCATATCCACTTAGCTCTGTTATAGGATTAGCATCAAGCACAACATTGATAGTTGGCCCTGTTCTCCATCCAACATTACTAACTAAAACACGAAAAGCAAACTGATGTGATTCAAATAAATCAAGCTCCTCTTGCCAATGAAAAACTACCAAATCTTCGTTACTTTCTGAAGTAATATTCATTTTGGCATTTTGCGGCCAACCGTTTTTTAATAATTCAAAATCTTCATAAAATTTAGCTTGGCGTTTAGGCAAAGCAAGCGAAAATTGCCATTCATTGTCAACTTTTCGATAAGATGGTTCAGGTATTGCAGGCAACAATTCTGCTTCAAAAACGTGTTTAGGTCCAATGATTTCATTTTTATCTTTATCAAGAAAAATAGGCTTAGCTTCAATACGTAATTTCTGATAAAACGGCAATACAACATTTGGCGGTGGCAAAACTACTTCATTACCAGAATATCTTCCTAAAACAATGCAATTTTCTTGACGATCTATTGCCAAAAACATAACTCCAGTAAGATTTGGAAGGGAGCGCCATTGGAAACCAAGTTTATCTAAACTTACGTTTGGTTTTAGTTGCAAATCAATATCCGGAAAAATTTGGATTTTTTGGTGATTCCACCATGTAAGCCGTTCTTCTTGTGTTCGTGCTGCAACAGAAATAACAACTTCTCCCATTCCAATACCTGGTAAAGTAATTTCAGGACGATAGGAAAGTTCATGAAGAATGGTTTTGGTTTTAGAAATAGAAGTTTGAATATATAGGGCAGTAAATTCTTGATCTGCAATATTTTGTTCAAATTGTAGACGAATTTTTTCTATATTATAGTCGGTAATAAGATATGAAATTTTATGTTGGGGAGGTTTATCAAAATATCTAATAATGCTTTCCCAATCTGGAGGCCGAAAGAGAGGTTCAGGATGCAAAAGTTCTGACACTAGACTTACAAGCCATCTTGCAGGAAAAGAAAATGCACGCATTGCTTTATTAAGTCGATTCAAAAATTCTTCTGATAATCCAGTTTCTAACATCCTTTGCCACCATCCTTCTTTAGGAGGATCATGAAGAGTTAATAAAAAATATAAAAGCATTCCAAATTGGAAAAAATCTTGTCGAGGTAAAGAAGGACCAGTTTTTATTTGTTCCCAATTAATTTTACAATTTGGGATCATATTAGGATTAAGTTCTGGTGGAATCGAACAAATATTATGCAACCCAACTAAATAAATATTTTCATCGTTATCAGGATCCATAATAAGTTGACTGGGATGAAGGTTATTCAGCATACATCCTTGATGATTGAGAAATTGGCATAAGTTTGATATTTTTTTTGCAATTTCTAATCGTCTAGAGAGTGAAAGCAAACGTAATTTATCTTTTAATTTATCTAAAGAAGCCCCATAAAAATATTCTTGAACAAAAATAGGTTCGCTAGTTCTTAATTTTTCCCACTCTGGAAGACGTCGAAATAATTTTTGATCTTCTGGGCAATCATTTGTTATAATCAACATTGCTAATGGTTCAGGAAGCATAGGATATGATAAACTTAATATACGCTGTTCCATAGCCAAATTTTGACGACGATTTAGAATATATTCTGCGGCTGTAGAAATTTCTTTTTTTTCACAACGGTAGTGGATTGTTTTTAAACAAACATGAGTACCTTGGATATCTTCTCCTTGATAAATATCAAAATGTTCGCCAGACTCAATACAATCTATAACTTTTACTTGATATTTAACAGAGGATATATTTGATCCAGCAATAACAACCGGAGCTTCAATCAATTGACCTTTGGTAAGTTTCATAAAATTCGACACCAAACCCTGCCGCGTGCTGACAAGAGTGCCGCCTCAAAAAATGTTGTATGGGAGTTAAGATAAAAAAATGATAGGAATTGGCTGCAAGAAGACGGTGTATACTACATAGTATATCAAAAATTTACTATTTATCAAGGTTTACTTTTTTTTGCTCTCGAAGTCTTTAGCTTTTTAAAAAATTTACGAAATTTGTATTGGAGTAAAAAAGTTGATAACCTTTTATTAAATAACATGTTAAATAAAAATTATTTAAAAAAGATATATTTCTGCCAATTTTTTCATTGAGAGATTATAATATTTTATTACAATATAATGATTAAATGCTTTGTTAATTAAGTCTTTGGATATTTAATTGAGAGGAATTGAACCCGTCGCTGCAATTTCTTTTCTTTAAAGCCTTCTTTTATAAGTGGCAGGTTAGTCCACATGCTTTTGACAATTTACTTACATAATAACTACAGTCGTGCAATTATCTCAAAATATGGAGGGGTATAAATTAAGTTTAACTTAATTTATTACTTTTAGTTATGAACTATGATACAAATTTGCTTAAAATATTTCAATTTGCTTTAAATCAAGAAAAAACAGGTATGAATTTTTTTAGTAATGCCTTAAATATGATGGGAATTGGGGAGGCTGTTACAGCGTTCAAAACTTTAGTTGCTGAAGAACAAAAACATATTATTTTTATTGAAAGAATTATTAAAGATATTACGCAAACAGGTGAAGTTCAAATAGAGACTATTAAACAAGAAACAACTGCCCCATCTGATTTTTTTACAAAACGTGCTCAATCTGAATTTTTGCAAGAATGTTTACAAAATTCTATGGTCCCTGATGTAACAGTATTTAATACAGCATGGCTTATTGAAAAAGATATTAGCGAATTTTATGGCCGTATGGCGGATAAATCAAAAGGTAGAGCTAAAGAATCCTTTGAAATGTTGGCAGATTGGGAAAGAGGGCATGAGAAATATTTCCGTGAATATCATGATCGTCTTTCTCGTTTATATTCTGATATGTCTTGGGGAGGCTAAGAATATTATATTTATCTAATTTTTTTAATGTTTAAAACAAGTATTGGAGTATTAGCTTGCGTGGTTCCAGTATGTTAAAAATTTCAGATGCCGCCTCCCTAGCTTTACATACTATGGTACTTTTAAGTACTCATAGCGATAGACTAGTTTCTAATAAAGAAATTGCTACTGTATTAAAAGTTTCTGAGGCACATTTATCTAAAGTTTTGCAAAGATTAGCAAAGATTGGTTTAGTTCATTCTATTCGAGGGCCTAAAGGAGGATTTTCTTTAGGTATCAAAGGAAATGCGATCAATCTATTAGAAATTTATGAAGCCATTGAAGGCCCACTTTTATCCTGCGATTGCCTATTTGATGAACAAGTATGCAGCAGAAACAAATGTATTTTAGGACCTATTTTAGAAAAGATCAATAATCAAATAAAAGATTATTTAGAAAATACTACATTGGCTTCTTTAGCAGAAGTCTATCATTAGTTATAGTTATAATATTAAAAGTACCTTTGTCTTCTTTCAAGAGGATAAAGAAAATTCCCATTACAAAATTTATTGTTAGCCAGGAGACATTTATGGTTACCTCCACTAGAACTGGAAAATATCGCTATTGGCAAAAAAGTCTTGTTGTAGCAGTTGTTGCACTGATATTGATGGGCGTAGGCTTTCTCATTCCAAATACAAGTTTACAATGGGCAGCCGGTGCAGTTTTTATCTGGTCTGCATGGTATGGGGTGATGAGCTTTTTTGAATATCTAGATAAAGATTAGGAGAACATCTAATGTTAAATTGTCCAGCTTGCCAAACACAATTACATACTGTACAAACTAAACAGGGTGTTTTTGTGGACTATTGCGATTCTTGTAAGGGAGTATGGTTGGATGAGGGAGAAATCTTCTTTTTCACGAAACAACCCAAAATAATAAAAAACGAGTTAGATAAGGGATTACAAGATACTAAAATAAGCGATAGACGGTGTCCTAAATGTAAAGATCATGGGCAATTAACAGAAGGCTCATTTTTTTCTCCAAATTTGCGTATCGATCAATGCCAAAAATGTCATGGATTGTGGTTTGATGATGGGGAATTAAAGACTGCCGTTGATCTTGGAGCAAAAAAATTTAATCTTAGCTTAGAAAAAAGCGAAGATGGAGCTTTTTATGTACAACGTTCTAAAACTAAAATAAAAGATGATGGGATGGAGCAAAAGCAACGTCATACCGCATTAAAACTAGGTTTATCGGCTTTGCCTAGTTTAGCTTTTCGTTCTACTTTTTCTTTTATTTTGTTATATGGATTTTTAGGATTTGTGCTTATTTTAGTAGGCCAATTTTCAAATTGGCCTTCCTATTTAGCTCCTTTAGCTACTTGTGCTCTAATTCTTGTGCAATTTATTATTGGCCCCTGGATTATGGATTTATCCTTAAGCTGGTTTTATACCTGCAATTGGGTAAAAATTGATGAATTACCAGATCATCTTGCAAAATTTGTTTCGCAAGTTTGCAAGGAAAAAAATATGGTACTTCCATCATTTGCTATTATTGAAGATATGACTCCGAATGCTTTTACTTATGGTCATACACCCAATAATGCACGTATTGTAATTACTCGCGGTCTTATAGAATATCTTGCTCCAGAAGAATTAGAAGCTGTCGTTGCCCATGAATTAGGGCATGCGTACCATTGGGATATTCTGGTAATGACACTAGCTTCATTAGTGCCAATTCTCCTCTATCAAATCTATAAAGTAATTATGCGAAGCAATCGAAATAGCAGTGGAAAAGATAAAGGAAATGCAGTACTTATTGCTGCTGTCGCATATATTTTGTATATTGTTTCAGAATATATTGTTCTTTGGTTATCTCGTGTTCGAGAATATTGGGCAGATCGTTTTGCTGGGGATGTTACAAAAAATCCAAACAGTTTATCTAAAGCATTAGTTAAAATTGCTTATGGCTTGATTTCTCCCAAACTTAAACAAAATCAAGATTCTAAAGAATCAGAAGGAAAAGAAAGCAACAGTCTAGAGCCTATTCAAGCTCTTGGTATTTTTAATCATAAAGATGCAAAAATATTAGCATTAAACTCTTATCCTGCTTACAAACAAAAATTAGAAGAATCTAAAGATCCCGGAACTTATGAAGAATCTATAGCAGATGCTATGCAATGGGACTTATGGAATCCTTGGGCCGGATATTATGAGCTTCATTCTACACACCCCCTGCCTGCCAAAAGAATTAACGCATTAAGCGATCAAGCAAGTTCAATGCAGCAAGAACCATATATTTTATTCAACCGACAAAAACCAGAGAGTTATTGGGATGAATTTTTTGTAGACGTTTTTATGTATTGGCTGCCAACTATTCCATTTTTAGGAATGATTGCCTATACCATTTATGCGGCATCAAATCGTTTTATTCATAGACCAGAATATTTATTGCATTTAGGTGGATTGCTAGCGGCTCATGCATTATTTTATTTTTTTAGACTTAGATTTTCCTATCCTTCAAATATATTTCCTAAAATGAAAATTTCAAGCTTACTTTCAAAAGTCAAAGTATCCTCGGTTCGAGCAATTCCTGTAACTTTAACAGGAACTGTTGTTGGGCGTGGTATTCCAGGATATATGTTCTCTGAAGATATGGTAATGGAAGATGAAAGCGGTATTATCTTTTTAGATTATCGGCAACCTTTAAGTATTTTTGAATTTTTCTTTGCTTTATTTAGAACAGATACCTATATTGGAAAACAAGTTACTGTTCAAGGCTGGTACCGACGTTCTCCTGTTCCTTATATTGAAGTAAAGAGTCTTCAAAGTGCGGGAAGTAGTTCCGATTGTTATGTCTATACTTTCAAAGTAATTTGGTGTATGATTTTATTTGTTGCAGCAATATTATGTGTTGTACAAGGGTTAAGCCGATAATAGAATAGCTCTCATCTTTTCAGATGAGAGTTTATTATTTAATGATAATATTTTTTCTTAAAAGAAAAATCTAGTTTTAGGCTGAAATTATGGATATTCCTATTTTTTCAAAAAAAATTCCTCCAAACTTTGATGTCGCGGTAGAAAATAAAAATCAAAAAATATGTAAGCAGGTTATTCCAGATACTGCTGAAAATTTCTATTGTTTAGAAGAACTTAGTGATCCTATTGGAGATGAAAAACATTCTATTTTTCCAGGAGTAATTCATCGTTATCCTGATCGATTACTTCTTTTAATTACTCGAAGATGTGCAATCCACTGCCGATTTTGCTTTAGAAAAATACAAGTTGCACAACAATTTCCAGATTTAGGATTAAGAGAAATTCAAAAAGTTTGTCAATATTTAGAATCTCACCCTGAAATAAAAGAAATTATTCTTAGTGGTGGAGATCCCTTAATAATTTCTAGTTTTTTATTACAGGAAATATTAACAGAATTTGAACATATAAAAACTGTTAATATTGTTCGCATTCATACAAGGATGCCAATAGCATTTCCTCAGCGTTTTGATAATACACTTTTACAAGTCTTACACAAATCAAGTAAGCCAATATGGATGGTAATACATATTAATTCAAAAGATGAAATTACTCTAAACACAGCAGGAATTCTAAAAAAATTGAGTTATCTTGGAATTCCTCTTCTTTCTCAGACAGTTCTTTTGCATGGGATTAACGATACTTTCAATGATTTACAAGAACTTTTTGAAACTTTACTTCAACATCGAGTCAAACCTTATTACCTTCATTATCCTGATTTAGTTCCAGGAACTTCCCATTTTAGAATTCCATTAGAAAAGGCAATTGATTTAGTAAAATCTTTACGTGGCAAAATTAGCGGTTTAGCAATTCCTGATCTTGTTGTAGATATTCCTGGTGGTTATGGAAAAATTGTGATTGCTCCAGAATTATCAAAAAAAATTGAGCCAAATGTTTGGGAATTTGTTAGCCCCTGCACAGATGAAAAAATAACTGTCAGATATCCTAAAACATAAGAAAATTTTCTATAATTAACCATTTCTTAAGAAAAGTTAAAAAAAAATTGCTACCAAATAAAAAACTTGTTAAAATATTGCCAAACAAATTTTATTTTAAGAAAAAAAATTCATTTAAAATACTTTCTCAATATTAGTTAATACTTAGGCAATAATTTTTTTCCTAAACAAGGGGAACCTGTGAAAGAAACTGAAACAATTTATACTGTATTACTTTGTGTGGATTATGATGAAGCTGTATTAAGACGATATAATGAACTTTTTCGATATTGTGATATTCAAGGCGGTACCACACAAAATCGCGATAATCTATACATTACAACAAGAAAATTACGTGTTTCTCCTGAAAAAATAATTCAATATGATCTTGTACTAGCTTTGGGTAAAGAAGATGCCACGGATGTAGCAAAAAGAATTTATGATGCAAGCGGGCGCATTGCTGTTGCTTTCTTTGATCTTAAAAGTTTTAATGATATGTTACCAGCAATACAATCTGTAAAATATTTTTTTCCTTCTTTAATCTGTGGAGTTGCTATCAATAAAGATGCGAAAACTACTATTAAACCAGAAGAATTATTCACATCACCAAGTGAATGGCTTTATTTTTTAAATGATTATAGCCCAAAACAAATGGAACAGCTTATTTCACATTTGTTTGCTTCGGTTGTTCTTCAAAGTGAAAAAGAAATGGCATTAGGAAAAAATGAGGCAACTTTAGACGGATTACAACAAATATTAGATGCCTCTCCTGATTTTTTAAAAAAACAAAGTGAGTCTGAACTTGGACAATTGATTTTGAGAACATTAAGAAGTATTACAGGCGGTAGCGATACATATTTAGTAACTTTAGATAGCAAAACAAAAGAGTTAAAGCATTTAGCTGGAACAGGAAAATTTCAAAATGAACAACAGTTTAACTCTATAGAATTACCTCAAAGAAAATCATTATATACAGAAATACTGAAAGAAAATAAAATTGTACGGTTATCAGAAGGTGGATTATTTGCCCCATTATGGGTACAAAATCGTCAGATTGGAATACTATTTTTAGATCGCGAACACATGATGACCCGTGGAACAGAATTGATGGATATTTTTGCTCATCAGGTTGCATTTGCTTTGGAAAATCGTCGTCTTCAGATTGAATTAGAGCAAAAACAAGCTTGGGAGCATGAATTGCAATTAGCCTCTCGAATTCAAAATAGTTTACTTCCTAAAAGTTTTCCAGAAATTCCAGGGTTAAGTATTTTTGGCCTTACTCGAAGTGCAAAAGAAATTGGCGGAGATTATTTTGATGTTATTGCTGCGGAAAAGAATTTTTTTATTTCGATTGGAGATGTTTCTGGAAAAGGCGTTCCTGCTGGTCTAATTATGAGTGAATTACGATCATTTATTCGCTGCTTAGTGTTAAGTTATTCTTCTCCTAAAGAGATTCTCTTACAAAGTGCTAAATTATTATTACAAGATATTTTTGGTTCTGGGAAATTTGTAAGTATGCTATTGTTTCAATGGGATGGAAAAGACTTAGTATATTCTTCTGCTGGGCATGAACATATCTTACATTTTCATGCATCAACCAAAGTCTGTGATGCATACCGTTCTGGTGGTGTAGTATTGGGCGTAGATTTTCGTAACTTTTCTCGACTACTCCAGGAAAAAAAGTTGGAATATCTTCCAGGTGATATAGTAGTATTATTTACCGATGGTGCTACCGAAGCAAAAAATATAAATGGAGATATGTTTAAACTTCCTACATTACAAAGAACAATAGAAAAATATCATCAGCTTCCTATGAAGGAATTAGCTGAAGCAATTCTCAGAGATATTTCCGAATTTATTGGAGAAGCCGAACAGCATGACGATATTACACTAGTAACAATGAAGTTTGAAAATGCTGGGCAAGTAGTTCCCAAAATAGAAATATCAGCATTAACTAAAAATTCTCCCGCCCAATCAAATTTACCTTCTCATATATTTAATATGGAACATACACGCGCTTTGCCTCAGGCAATACCAGAAGCATCTGCAACAAAACAATTACAATCTAAAGTAGATGAACCTATAAATATGAACAAAGGTAGCGATCTACAACCATCAACAAAAAAAATGTTACAAATTCCAGGGGATGTTAAAACAGCGAATAATAGAACTAGAATGTTTTTACAAGTATCTCCAGATGCTGGAAAAAATACAACAGATCAAAAGCCTGCTGAATCTGAACAAAAAAATTTGCCGCAAAAAAATCCCACACAAAGTTTACCAATACAAAATCAAACAAAACCTTCTTCTCAAAATATATCTGAACAAAAATCTTCCGAATAAAATCCTTAAAACAATATGCTCAAATCTGGGATAATTCTATCCCAGATTTTTAACTTTCCTTTAGAAGGGCATTATTTTTTTATGAAAAATAAAATTTTTATTTTTGTCATACTAATATTTATAGCCTCTCCTATTTGGGCTAAAGATTATTTTATAGTAGAAAGTTATAAACTATTATTTCCAATTGACAATAGGAGCTATAATGGTTGGGGGATTGTTACTGGTATTATTACTACTACTTCTTCATGGGATGAAGATTTTATCAATATTTCTGCTAATGTTGGAGGATATTATTATCGCTCTCAAGCACAGTCTATAAATGAAACCAAATTATTATTATCTCCACTTGCTAAGAAAAAATTTTCCATATATGTTTACATCACCCAAAATTCATATTCTATAAATTTAACATTTTCCTCCAAAAAAGAAACAAAAAATATAAATATCAATATACGAGAAGATTATTCCTATCATAAGATATCTATAGGATATGTGTTTAGCAACAATACAGCAAAATATGATTATCTTAGAGACATTAAAGATTATACACCTTGGAAAAGTTGGACTAACAATAGTAATGGGATACAGAGTTCTGCTGAAAAATTAACAAATATTATAGTCACTCAATTATCTTCAGAAGAATTACCGGATAATTGGTTTGGCTATGAAATATTAGATGTATTGATTTTACAAGATTATGTGGAGTTAACAAAAGAACAGAAACAAGCTATTTCAGAATGGGTTGTTTCTGGTGGAATTCTTATTTTAGCTCCTCAAAATCAAAATTGGTTGAGAAACAATCCTTGGGTAGAAAATTTACTAGGTTTTTCTATCAATGAGAGAAATCATAAATTAGATATGACGCCTTCCTCCATAGCTAAAATACAAGAAAAAAATTTAGGCGTTTATCAAAAAAATAAAATTTTCACACTGGCTATGCCTAAAGGAGCTAGCTATGAACCTGGAATATCAAATATAATATGGAGAATTGGGAATGGATTTGGCAGCATTATTTACTGTGGGATTGATTTGAGCTATGGGCAATATTCTATTAAAACATGGGAAAAGATCATTCTTCCGAATTTACTTATTTCTCTAGATTATAATCATACTCGTCAATGTGAAATTTCTCAAAAAAATATGGAATCATACTACGATTTTAGTCTCAGAAACTTAATGAATTTTTCACGAAACAAACAAGCTAATTTTAATATAATTTTTCTTTTACTTATTTTTTATTTGTTTTGTGTTGGACCAGTTAATTTTATATATCTGAGAAGGAAAGATAAAACAATCCACTTAATCTGGACAATACCTTGTATTTCCTTATTATTTTTAGGTATTATTTTTAGTTATGGATATTGGCTAAAAGGAAGTAAAACATTAGGAAAATCTGTTCAATTTATACAAACTTTTCCTGATGCAGATTTAACACTTCGTACAGAATATATAAGTATTTTATCTGGAGCAAATAATTTATTTAATTTTGAACTAAAAAATACTAATGGTTATATAGTTTCTCTTGCCACATCACGATATAATGAAAATAAAATGGTTAGATATAACCAAGAAAAGAATATTTCTATTCCCAGCTATTCTTTGAATATATGGGAAATGGGATACTTTAAAGCAAATTACATTACCCCTAAAATAGATATTCTAGTTGAAAAAAACGGAGATAGCATTCATATCAAAAACCAAAGTAATCTTGTTTTGGGACAAGCAATTATTATTACTCCTAAAGAAAGTTATTTTTTAGAAGCAACCCGAATTGATGGTATTTCTAATAATACATATCGTTTGCAACCTGAAATAATTGCTAACGATTTATATTCTATACAAGAAGAACTTATAAAAAAATGGAAAGTAGAACAAGAAAAACAAGACTCCTTAAAAATTATTTTAAATAAAGTAGATTTCAATTTTTATGCAGAGAAAAATACTCTTCCTAATAAATCTATTCCTACTATAACACTGTTAGTTCCAATTATTGATGATCCTTTAAATAAAATAAGTTCTTGTGTTGAAACTTCCTCATCTATTATTTGGGATAAATTTTCAGTGCTTTGTATTAAGATAAATGAATAACAAAACGTCGGCTTAAAGCCGACGGATTACAAATATAGGAGAATACTTGTGATTTGCGTTCGCAATTTAACGAAAAAGTTTGGCGAATTTAAAGCTGTAGATAATATTAGCTTTGATGTAAATACTGGCGAAATTTTTGGATTTATTGGTCCAAATGGGGCAGGAAAAACTACAACAATTAGAATGCTCGCAACTTTATTGGAATCTGACGCTGGATCTGCTTGGATAGATGGATATTCTATCCGTACACAACAAAAAGAAGTTCGAAAAAAAATAGGATATATGCCAGATTATTTTGGAGTTTATGAAGGTGTTACTGTTTGGGAATATTTAGATTTTTTTGCACGTGCATATCAAATTTCTATTAAAAATAGAAATCAAATTATCGAGCAGTGTTTAGAATTGACGGATTTTTCAAAGTCACGAAATAAACTTGTCGCGTCTCTTTCAAAAGGTATGACACAAAGATTATGTTTGGCAAAGACATTGCTTCACGATCCAAAAGTTTTAATACTTGATGAACCTACTTCTGGACTTGATCCTCGCGCACGTATTGAATTTCGTATGTTGATCAAAGAATTGTCCAATATGAATAAAACAATTTTTATTTCCAGTCATATTCTTACAGAATTAGCTGATTTTGTTACTCATATAGGAATTATGGAAAAAGGAAAAATTGTAATTACTGGACGGCCTGAAGAAATTTCTAAAAAGATCAGTGAAGAAATTACATTTAGAAGTCTTCAAGAGGAAAATAGTTCTGTTATTTCTTCGAAAGAAAATGGTCAAAAAAATTTAGAACTAAATGCAGAAAACAATAAGATTGCAGCTAAAATTATAGAATTAACTATTAGTACCTATCAAGGACAAAAACTTTCTGAGGCAGAAACTATTTTAAAAAATGATCCCAATATTGTAAGCATTTCCTTTGACGCGTCTAATTTAGAAGTAAAATATAATGGGTTGGAACAAAACATTTATCAAATTATAAAAAAATTGGTTCTTGCTGATATTCCCATTGTTAAAATTACTCCGAATACAAAAAATCTTGAAGAAATTTTTATGACTTTGACAAAAGGAGATGTGGAATGATGCTTAATCCTGAAAAAGGAAGTATTTCCAACTTTTTACAAAAAATACAAGAATGGGGAGATTATCGACTCAATCCAATATGTATTCTAGAACTTAGAACTACACTAAGAAGTAAACGCTTTTTTTGGATATTTATGGGATTGCTATTATTAACTGCAACAATCTTAAGTATTGTATTTTTAGCATCAGCAGATAGCTATACAAATGAAACAGATCGTATAGGAAAATCTATTTTCTTTGCATTTTTTATTATGCAAGTAATTTTTACCGCAGTAATTTTCCCAGCATTTACTTGTACATCCATCATCGCAGAAAAAGAAAGAAAAAGCTACGATCTTTTAATTACAAGCAATCTATCTGCGGATAAAATTGTTTTGGGAAAATTTTTAAGCGCGTTTACATATATGATCATATTTTTATTTGCAACTGCTCCTTTAATTATGATTTCATTTTTATTTGGTGGTGTTTCTATTTTTATGGTTGTTATTGCATATATGGGATTATTTTTTCTTGGTGGTTTAATGATTATTTTTCCTTTATGGTCTTCTAGTTTCTATAAAACAATGATAAAAGCTACATTAGCTGGCTATCTCTCTGCATGGATGTTAGCATCTTTCCTTGTTCCTTCTTTAATTGCACTAATGAGTGAATGGCTTTTTAGCGGTGAAATCGCAAGATTTTTTTCTGAGTTTGGATATAGACAATTTTTTGTTTTATTATCAATATTTTTAGGATATGTTTTTCTCTTTTCTTTTCCCTATTTGGCTATGATCAATCGCCTTCGTTCTCCTGCGGAACATCTTAAAAGTATTGGGATTCGAGTTTATTATCTCTTTGTTACTATAAGTGTTCTTAGCATCAGTAATATATGGTATTCTTTAGAAATGTTGGAATATAAAAAAAATAATAAAGGTGTAATTGCTGGCGATATTATTGAGATATATTTAATTTTTGTTGTTCTATTTGCTATAGGTTTTACTATCTGTGGGATTGCTATTCCATTACAAGCTCGACTTCCGCATGTTCATATTTTAGCTAAAATAAAAAATGCTACCACATCCACTGAAAAATTTTTAAAAACATGTCTATATCCCGGCTCGTATACAGGTACCGTTTTTAACATTTGGGTTTCCTTTTTATCTTTTATAGTAATGTATGTAACAGCGTATATATTGACTGATCACTTTTATAATATAGAAAGAGTATATAGAGACTACAATATAAATCTTTTTCTTTTTCTTCCTATTTTTTGTTGGAGTTACATATTTTTTATTAGTAGTATTTCTGCATATTTACATTTCCTCTTGAAAAAAGAAACTGTTATTATTATTGTAGGTGGATATATTCTTTTATCCTGCCTTCTGACATTACAATTTCCTTTTTCTTTAGCTTTCCAACGTTCTTTTGATGTAGGGCTATTTAAATTGTCTTTTCTTTCTCCTATTTTAGCTAGCATCTCTAGCTCTGGCAATATTACAGCATGGGCAACTTCTAATTATGAAAAAGTAAATTTTTTTCTTTTAGGAATTCCTTTACATTTTTATTCAATTGTTATATACTTAGCTGCTGGTGTACATTTTTTTATAAAGGCTAGAAAATTACATTATAAAATAGAAAAAACAACACTCGAAGAAGAAGAAAAATTAAATGCCTTGCAAAATAATACAATTTAAATTTTGTTATACAATGCTATTTTAAGAGAAAGAAAATTGAAGTCTATGCGTGCTTATGGTAAAATTATTTTATTCGGTGAACATGTCGTTGTTTATGGTTATCCTGCATTAGCAGCCGCATTATGTGCAGGTGTAGAATGTCAGATTTCTAAAAAAAGTTCAGAAACAAATAGTAAAAATATTATTTTAGATTTTCCACAATTAAAATTTAAAGTTACTCAAAATGATTCTGGAACAATAGCAGATGCTTTAAGAATCATTTTAAATTCTATTCCATTGCCACACAAACCTTGTGAAATTATCGTACGATCAGAAATTCCTTTTCGTGCTGGATTAGGAAGCTCTGCTGCTTTAGCAGTTGCGTTGTCAAAAACAATTTTATCTATACATGAACAAAATTGGGAACTTTCCCGTATTAATGAATTAGCTTATCTCATTGAACAAATATTTCATGGTACTCCTTCTGGAATTGACAACACTGTTGCAAATTATGGAGGATTATGCTTAGTTGCAGATACTTCTAAATATCAACTCCCAGATTTTGTTACACAAAAAATTTTCTTACCTAAGATGACAGCCGGTTTATTGCCTAAATTTTCATCTGCGATTTCTCTTATTGTGGTTAACACCGGAAAAGATCGCGATACCAAAAAAGTAGTGGAACAAGTACGAATATTATATCAAAACAATCCTTCCTACTATGAATCAGTTTTTTCTGAAATTGGAAGTTTCGCAATAAAAGGTTATCAACTTCTTCAGTCTCAAAAATATCAAGAATTTGGAGAACTACTCAATCTTAATCATCAAAATCTACAAAAACTTAATGTTTCTTGCCCGGAACTTGATAAAGCTTGGCAAGATGCAAGAGACGCCGGTGCAATAGGGGCAAAATTAACTGGAGCAGGTGGTGGTGGCTGTCTTATAGCTTTTGCTCCTAATAAAGAAAAAGAAGTTATGGAACAATTGAAAAACAAAGGATGGAATTGTTTTCTATCACAAATTAGTTAAAGAAAAGATATGAGAAAAATAAGAAAATATTTGTTGTTTAACCTTTTATTGACTACAATAAAAGGTTAAACAACAAAGTATTTTCCGTTAAAATATATCTCTCTCATAAAAAATTAACCTGATAAAGTGAAATTATGAAAGTGA
Source organism: uncultured Planctomycetota bacterium (assembly GCA_964585305.1). GTDB lineage: Bacteria > Planctomycetota > Uabimicrobiia > Uabimicrobiales > JABWCH01 > CAZPDM01. Next base: position 23,489 of record CAZPDM010000014.1, read on the forward strand.
AAATATGAGCCAACCTATTGAAATATTGCCATACGGTGCTATGCTGGGAAAATGTAAAGTTTTGGAATTATTAGGCCAAGGTGGAATGGGAGCCGTATATCGTTGTTATCACGAAGGTCTTTATACGGAAGTTGCTGTTAAAGTAATTCACCAAGCTAGCCAAGAACATATTCAAAATTTTGTTCGCGAGGCTCAAGCTATTGCTCGACTGCAACATCCTAATATTATGAAAATTTATGATATTGAATATGATCAAATATCAAAAAAATATTATATTATTGCCCAGCTAATATTAGGCAAAACACTTGATAAGATATTAAAAGAAAAAGGAATATTTTCTCCAATTTCAGCAGTTAATATTATCTTAGAAACAAGCAAAGGCCTTTCGTATGCACATCAGATGGGAATTATTCACCGTGATATTAAACCTGGAAATATTATGATGGATGATGAAGGTCATATAAAAATTACAGATTTTGGCATTGCATATATTATGGATGTTGAAAAACAAATCGAAGAAAAAATTATGGGAACTCCTAATTACATTGCTCCGGAGCAATGCCTAGGTATCCGTTTAGATGGGCGTACAGATATTTATGCATTGGGGGGAACTTTCTATCATCTTTTAGCTGGTGTGCCTCCTTTTCATGGTAATTATACAGTTGCAGAGCTTATCCAATTGCATCTTAATGAAAGCCCTGTGCCTTTGGAACAGTTAGCTCCACAGACTCCGCCAAATTTAATCAGATGCATTAGAAAAATGATGGCACGTGATCCCCAAGAAAGATTTGCTTCATGTGAAGAGCTTATCCAATATTTAGAACAACTTAAACTTGATTTACAAAAAGTAAAATGCCCTCGATGTGGCCAGGAAAATACGTTGGAAAAAGTATTTGATTGCCCACGTTGTAACACAAAGAATTTATGCCTGAATCATTTAGTCCCTCAAAAACAATATTGTGAATTTTGTCAAAAAATGTCGCAAGAAGATGGCAGTACTAAAAAAGTTTCAGATTTGCCATTATGGTTAGAAAATTTAAATAATGCTTCTTCTCAAGAAGGCGATGGTGTTTTGTATATTCTTACACAGGATACTAGTCTTTGTTTTGACATTTCTTATTTAGATAAAACACCAAATTCTTCGATATGTCAAATGCAGACACGTGATCCCAATTATGAAAAATTACGACAATGTTATAATCTTTCTGCAAATATGTCATTAGAAAAAGTAAATACCTTTTTAATGAAACAAAAAATTTGTGAGCTAATTGCAGGGAACTTAGTTAAGATTAAATATTATTCTCGCCAACGAGATTCTTTTATTATTCCTCCTCATCCTACTAATATTCCCATTCCATATAATACAAAATATTTCTTTCGTCTTTTTGAGATCATAATTAGAATTTATAAATCAGTAAGTATTCCTGGTGGAATAGTTTTTAAATCTGCAACAGATAATGTTTCTATTATATTTACTGACATGGGGATTTGTATTTATAAGATTGTCAAAGACAAAGAAGTCTTTCTATCTAATTTGTATCAAGTCAGTAATCTTTTACTAGAAATATTTACTCCAAATGTTGTACATATTGAATACCAAGATCCTATGATATTTCCTCCAGTTCCTGCTGATATGGTACATCAACCTCCTAATATACAACAAATATTATCATTTCTTTTGGAAACAAATTGGGATGTTTTAGCAGAATTCACTCCTAATACTAATATATTGTCTGAATATGATCCCAAAGGTGATTTTATATGGAATTCGAATAAGATTGCATCTTTTAGGACAGAATTAAATCGTGCTTTAGATTTACAAAAATGGCTATCAATTCCTACTCTTGCTCAGTTTTCTCCATTTCATGCAATTATTATTTTAGCAGCAATTGTTAAACAAATTTTATGTGAAACTACAGATTTTATGATGAAACAGGTAGATTTTCATATTTCTAAAGAGGCTTCTATTAGACAAAAAATCACAGCTGCAGCAAAAGAAGCTGTTGCAAAAGAAGTTGCTGCTAAAGAGGCAAATAAAGATGGCTCTGCAAGTGAAAATAAAGGTGGCATTGCGCTTTTAGAAGAACTTGAAAGAAAAAATCTTTCTAATAGAGAAATTACACGTGTTTATATTTCTAAAGATCATTATGCAATTGTCAATAATCAGAAAATTATTGAACAGTTACTTAAAGATATAGAATTTCTTAGTTCCGATCATCCTGAATTACTCAAATTGTTGATGCGGCATACATTATCTCCTAAAACAAAGGAAAATGCTGTATTATATTACACTAGAATGGGAAACATTTATTTACGTCGAGATAATGTAACTAAAGCAATACAATATTACCAATTTGCGGCAGATACAGGTGCAAATGCGGAAGAAGCAAAAATAAATTTATTCAACATTTATTATAAAGAACAATCAAATTGGCCTCAAGCAATTAAAATTGGGTTAGATATATTTGCTTTTTTAAAAAAACAAGAACCTAAAAATTTATCTATGTTACAACATATTTGTCAACATCTTTTAGAGATGGATCGAGGTCTTGTTGAATGTCGCAAAGAACTGGCAGAAATTGCTATGCAGCAAAATAATATTCATTCTGCATTAGAAGAATATCAGCAACTTATGTATTTTTATAAACAAATAGGAGACAAAAATAACTTTCTCGAATATCATAATAAAATAAAAGAGTTGTCCGCTCAATATCAAATTGAGATTAAAGATTTGGCATCTACTGCAAAAGTAAATGTTTTTTTTCAGAAAATATCTCAAAAGAAAACAGCATACACACTACAGATAAGTATTGCTGCAATTACAGCATTACTTATTTTTCAAGCATTTTTAGATTGGAATCATTATAATATTTTAAAATTAGTTCAACAGCAGCTTTCTTTGAAAGAGTATAAAGAAGCTGAAATAAAACTTCAATTTCTCTCTGGCAGATTTTTTCTATTTTTGCCACGTGCAAAACAGGAAATACGTGGATACTACAATGAAATTGCCGAGATAAAGAAACAAGAAGAAATAAAAAATAGTCAAAATAAAAATAAACGACAACAAGAATATTCTCTTTTTCAAAAAATCTTGCAGATTTATAAAGATAAAGGAGAAATTGCTACAATGAATAAACTGAATGAAGAAATGGCTGCAATTGAAGATCCTTTATGGCAAGAAGAATTAAAGAAAGAAAATTTAGAAGACAAATAGTTTTTGAAAGGTTTATCTATGTTAGAAATTATTAGCCAAGGTGGTTGGGTAATGTATCTCATCACTGCCTGCTCTGTCATAGCATTAGGTTTTATTATTGAACGATTGCTTATGTTTCATTACGCAAAATGTGATTTATTGCAATTTTATCCCGGGTTAGAAACACTTATTCGTGCTAATAAAATGCAAGAGAGTATTAGCTATTGTGAACGTTTTCGTGGAATTATTCCACAATTACTTCTTGTCGGATTACGAAATAAAGATGAAAACATAGAAGAAGTCCGCCAAATTTTAGTGGATGATATTCAAATACATATTTTGCCTAGTTTATATAAAAATTTAAATGTTTTGACTACTATTGCCAAAACAGCTCCTATGCTTGGTTTATTAGGTACAATTATTGGTATGTACTCAATGTTCCAAAATATTGCAAAAGAAGGTTTAACTAATATGAACCAAAGCTTAATTTCTCAAAATATTAGTTATGCTTTAATTACCACCGTTGGTGGATTGGTTGTAGCAATTCCAATATTACTCATTTATGCTTATTTTCAGTCTAAAATACGTAGTTTTGAACTGGATATATTCCATTGTTTAACTAAATTTTTGAGGGCTATGCGTAAAAGAAATTCTTCTTCCACAACTCTATAAAACTCTTTAAAAAATATGGAAATCTATAACTATATGATATTCCAAGTATTTATAATAAGAGTGTATGTTAAATTAAGGATTTTATTATGAGTGAAGGAAAAAAAAATATTCTGTGGAAGTTAAAGAAAAAGGATAGTAGCAAGATATATCCAAATATTTCTTTTACTATTCTAAAAACTTGGATTGTGGAAGGACGTGTTCAAAAAGACGATCTGTTGTGTAATTCCGAGCAGTCAGAATGGAAATCTGCTGGAAAATTTTCTGAGTTGCAAACTTTTCTTGGTTCTATTGAAGAAGATGATGAATCTTTAGTTCTTCCAGAAAAAGTTAGAAAAAGTGCGGATACTGTGTCAGAAAAAGATTTGGGATTTGGATGGAAAACACCGCCTATTCAAGAAATAGAACTAGATATGACTTCTATGATGGATTGTGTTTTTTTATTGTTGATTTTTTTTGTCGTTTCTGCAACATTTGCTATTTATGAAGTAAAGAATATCCAAGTTCCTAAAGCAAGTGTTACTATGCCAACGAAACAAGAAAAAATTACTCTTACTGTTTCTGTAGATAAAGATCGACAAATTTATTTAGGAAAATCTTTAGTCAAACTATCAGATTTAAAAGAAAAGTTAATTGCTGAAGTGAATAGAACAAATCAACAAGATGTAATCTTAAGTGCCGATCACATTTTAGATTATGGATTTGTTGTTGCAGTTTTAGATGAAGTAAATGCTGCAGGAGTTAAAAATGTAAAACTTCGGCTTGAAAAGAAACAAAAACCATAAATTCTAAAAAAAATTATCATCTATAAAAAAAATCCTTTTCAAATGGCGTAAATTTTTGTTAAATAATAGCAGTGCGATTTATTATGATTTTTTTACTCGTAGGAATCAAACTTTATGGAAATCCAGTGTTCTTCCTGCCAAAAAAGGTTAAAATTGCCTGATAATGCTGCAGGTAAAAAAATTCGTTGTCCAATTTGCCAAAATGTCTTTCAAGTATCTATCCCACCACCAGAAGAAAAATCCGACATGTCTTTATTGGAACCCAAAAGTACAGTATTGGACTTGCCACCAGAAACTCCAAAATCCGATGAAACTCTTGAAAGCTCATCATCTGCTATATCGTCAGACAATTTGCTTCAAATGATTGAATCTTCCAGAAAAGATGTTGACAAAGCGATGGTAGAGCGTGATGAAGCTATGGAAATGGTAGATGGAATATTCCAAATGTTTATGGAACGTGCTGATAATCCAAATCATACTCCAGAAGAACAATCAGAATATCGTGAAATCGCTCAAAAAATTTTCGGGCTTCAAAGACGTTTTCCCCTTTTGTCTAGCATCAAAAGTACTTTAGAACAATGTGAAAAAACTTTTAAAAAGTAATTATTATTTTCAAAAATGTTATTTAAAAGGAAGAAAATATTTTTTTATCAGAAACTAATATTTTCTATTAAGTATTGATATAAAGGTAAACGATAAAATTGTCCTTTTAATATTTTCTGTTCTGATATTTTTGATACTTTAAAGAAAGGTTGTCTATGATAAGTTATAGAATTTTTCTATTACTAGGAATTTTAGCATTATGCACAATGTTAATGGGATGCGGATGTTTTGATATTTACCCGAAGTATGGTACTACTCCATGTTTTGATGCGTATCCTAAACTTGCTGATTATTCTGAAGTAGGAATATACCCCAAATTAGTAAATTATTCTGGAACTAATCTATTTCCTTGCTATCTTTGGCTTGATTCCGGCAGTAAATTTGAAGTATATCCTAAGCTAATTGAATGCCCAGCTAAATAATTTTTATAGTTGCAACCTCGCTTAAAAGCGGGGTTGCTCTATTTTAAGAGAACTGAAAATGCAAAGATATTTCCAATTTTTTTCTTGATCTATATAAATCTTAAGATAAAATAGTTCTATTAAAAATAAGACTTAACAACTCTGTCTTTTAACAGAGTATATTTTTTTATGATGAGATTAAGATAGAAAAATAATGGAGTAAAGATTATGGTAAATTTGCAGGAATATGCAATTACGCCAGCACGTCGAACACAACAAATAACTTATGCCGTGCGTGATGTTCTTCTTGTTGCTGAAGAAGCCAAGAAGAAAGGCAAAGAAATGATCTATCTTAATATTGGTGACCCCAATATTTTTGATTTTGATACCCCGAAACATTTAATTGAAGCAGCCTCATCTGCTATGTATGCTAGGAAAAATGGATATGCACCTTCTCCTGGTGTAGCAGAAGCCTTAGAAGCCATTCGCAGAGAAGCAGCCAGAAAAGGGATTAAAGAAGTCCGCGATGTATTTACCTCTTATGGTGGAAGTGAAGCAATTGAAATTTGTTTGTCTGCGTTAGCAGATTCTGGGGACAATGTTATTTTACCATCTCCAGGTTATCCTCTTTATTCAGCTATTAACTCTAAACTTAATGTAGAATCAAGATTCTATCGTTTGGATGAAAGCAATCAATGGCAGCCAGATATTGAAGATATGAGTAAACAAATTGATGCCCGAACAAAAGCAATTGTTATCATCAACCCCAATAATCCTACTGGTAGCCTTTATTCAAAAGAAGTTCTTTTGAAAATTTTAGAGCTTGCGAGAAAAAATCATCTTTTAATTTTCTCTGATGAAATTTATGATAAGATCCTTTTTGATAGTGCACAACATATATCAATTGCTTCCTTAGCAACAGATGTTCCAATTATTACATTTGGCGGGATTTCCAAATGTTTTTTAGCTCCAGGATGGCGTGTAGGTTGGGCAATTTTAAGTGGGCCAGAAAAATCTCTTAAAGATTATTGTGCTGCAATTAGTAAAATGACACGCGCCCGTCTTTCTATTTCTCATCCTATGCAATTTGCAATCAAACCAGCTTTGGAAGGCGATCAAAGCCATATATCTCAAATGAATATAAAATTGCAACGTCGTCGTGATATTACTTATGAACGACTGAATCATATTCCTGGAATTTCTTGTGTTAAACCACAAGGAGCTTTTTACGCTTTTCCTAAAATCAATGTTAAAATTCCAGATAAAGAATTTGTAGAAAAATTAGTTCGAGAAACTGGTGTAGTTGTTGTACATGGTTCAGGATTTGGAGAAAAAGCAGGTTCTGAGCATTTTCGCATTGTTTTTCTCCCGCAAGAAGAACTTCTTGAAAAAGCATATCAACAAATCGAGAAGTTTATGAAAAGTATTCTATAATTAAATATTGCAATCGAAAAGTAAGACTATTGAAAAGCGTGGAAATCTCTACCACTAAAAGGATTTCCACGCAAAGTGTGAGAAAAATATTTGCAGTTTACCCAATTAGCATTTTTCATAATTAGCATTATTCCACTTTGGAGAAGCCATGCTATGGAGTCACAAATTTTTAATTCTTCCGAAAAATATTCTGTGTTAACTGAAAACATTCGTAAGCCACAAGGGACTTCCAGCAATACCTGGGAAATTGGCCAAATTATAGATGAAAAATATGAGATATTAGATATTCTTATTAAAGATAATCGTAAAATTATTTATAAAGTTCGACATTGTCAATGGAATATTCCTTTAGCTGTCCGCAGTCAAATTGAAAAAGAAAGCCAAGTTCAATTTTTTCATCAGGCAGAACGTTGGGTAGAATTAGGAAAGCATCCCAATATTGTAAGTGCCTATTATGTTCAACATATTGGAGGAATTCCTAGATTATTTGTTGAGTATGTTACTAATGCTAAAACATTACAACAATTTATCAGTCTAAAAAAATATGATGTTCAGACTATATTAGATATTGCTATTCAAATGGCTTGGGGTATGCAACATGCCCATCAAAAAGGTGTATTACATAGTGATTTGCGCCCTGCGAATGTTTTTTTAACTGACGATGGAGATGTTAAAATTGCAGATTTTCGCGCACGAGAAGGAACAAATCAAGAATATACACACTATATGCCCCCTGAGCAATTTGAAAAAGATTGGCCAATGCAACCTGCAATTGATATATATTCTTTTGGGGCTATTCTTTATGAATTATGTGTGGGAGATCGCCCTTTTAAATTTAATCGAGAACTTAAAGAAGAAAGTATATTACAAGAATTTAAAAATATGATTCTTACTCAACCACCACTTTCTCCACATAATTTTAATCAACAAATCCCTCAAAAACTTTCAGATATTATTATGCAATGCTTAGAGGTCCAACCTCAAAAAAGAATACAAGATTTTTTAGATATTGTTGAAGGATTGAAAAATATATATTTAGAAATTACAGGATTTAAATATCCTCGTGAAGAACCTGAAGTATCTTCTTTAACTGCCGTTGATTTAAATAATCGAGCATTGTCTCTTCTCGATTTGCATCAAGAAGAAAAAGCTGAAGAATATTTAGAAGAAGCTGTTCAAGCAGATCCTCTTTGTACAGGTGCTTTGATCAATCTTTATTTATTACGCTTGCGTAAAGGAACAGCAAGTTTATCTCAATTTCGTAATGAAACACAACGTCTTTTAGAAATTGATCGAGAAGTCGTTAGTTTTTATCGTAATAAAATTTCTTTAGAAAAAGATGGCTTTCTTGATGAAGCTGCACGGGAAGTAGATCAAGCAGCTATGCTATTTCCTAAAAATAAGGAATTACACCGTCTTCGTGCATCCATTTATTATAGAATGGGAAAATATTCAGAAGCTGCGGAGATATGGCAAGAACTTTGTAATATTGAAAATCCTGTAAAGAAAGATTTGTACTTTTTAGGATGTTGTTACGGTTACGATGGCAAAAAGAAAAAAGCACAAGAAATTTGGGAACGTGCATTAGAATTATACCATGGAGATATTGATTTACAATTGGCTCAGGCTATTACATCCGCGATGCAGGGAAGATTAGAAGAGGTTCAACAACAACTTACAAATATTGTAAACGAGCATGATCATTTTTGGGCATTATTACATTTAGCTGAATTTACTGCTGGTTTTGGAGATTATGTACGACCTTATGAAAAAGCAAGCCCAAATCAAGAACAAGCCTGTAAACTTTATGAACGTTTACTTAAAAAAGCTCCTCTTTTGCCACGCGTTATACAAGGCTATTTACATGTTTTTGGAGAACTGGTTACAGACATCAATAAAAAACCAGAAGGTATACTTCCTATATGGAGTTATGCACGCAGTTTAGATGGACATAATCAAGGAATCAATTGCTTAGCATTATCTCCGGATGGACGAACTGTAGTTGCAGGCGGAGGAGATGCTCAACTTAAAGTTTGGGAAATTGAAACAGGCCGTTGTAAAAGCATTTTAGAAGGTCATGCCGAAGGTACAACACAAATCGCAATAAGTTATGATGGGCATTTCGCGGTTTCTATTGGTCGAGATAGTACAGCAAAAGTTTGGGATTTAATTAGCAGTGAATGTGTGTCTATTTTAGAAGGTCATGTCCGAGATATTACTGCTGTTGCAATTACTTGTACAGGTTACTTAATAACAGGTAGCTTAGATAAAACTTTACGTATTTGGGATTTAGGAGCGGTTTCCTGCCGAAAAATTTTACGGGGGCATACTGATAAAATAAATTCTATTGCGATTACTCCTGATGGACATTATGCAATTTCCGCAAGTGAAGATACTTTAATTGGTATATGGAATGTGGAACAAGGAGAAGCCATTCGATTTTTAGAAGGGCATAGAGAAGGGGTAACTTTTCTAGCTATTTCACCTACCGGAGAATGGTTTGCTTCCACAAGTTGGGATCAAAAAATTCGTATATGGAGTATTGAAACAGGAAATTGTTTAAACATTCTTGAAGGGCATACTGGAACAATTAATTGTCTTATTATTACTTCTGATGGCTCAAGAATTATATCTGGCAGTGAAGATAAAACTATCCGAGTTTGGGAGGCAGCAACTGGAAATTGTCTTCATATTTTAAAAGGACATAAAGTAGATGTTACTTCTTTAGTTAGTTGTGCACATGATACTTTTTTAGTATCTAGTAGTTGGGATCATACTATTCGAGTTTGGTATCTTGCTACTGGAGAATATTTAGACACTTTAGAAGGCCATACTGATTTAGTAAATGTTATTGCAGTTACTCCAGATGATCGTTTTATTATTTCTGGTGGAGATGATTCAGTTTTACGTGTTTGGAGTGATTTAACAACGATGCTTTATCCTCCTTTACAAGAACCTAAACTTTCCTATCTTTTACAAAGTCCTCGCTCTCAGCAAGGTAATTTTGAAGCACAACGTCGTGTAGAAAACTTAATTGCTCAGGCAGAGGTTAATGTTAAAGAAAATAAAACTATAGAAGCTTTAAAAATTTATCGTGAAGTCCAAAATATTGAAGGATTCCATAATAATACAAAAGTTTTAGATGCAATTTATCGCACTGCAAGAGAAGGGCATTTTTCAAGAAAAAAACCAGAAACTATATGGCAACATCGTATATTAAAAGGACATACTCAAACAATTACATGTTTGGGATTAACACCTAAAGAAGATATCGTCGTTTCTGGTAGTAAAGATGGAACTTTGCGAATTTGGAATATTGAAGAGGGAGAATGCTTACAAATTCTTAAGGGACATCGTTCAGCTATAACATCTCTTGATATTAGTCCAAATGGACGTTTTATTATTTCAGCAAGCCAAGACAAAAAATTGCGATTATGGGAACTGGAAACCGGACGTTGTATCCATTGTATGGAAGGACACGATCTTTGGGTAGAACATGTTCTTTTTACTCCAGATGGTCGTCGTGTTATTTCTGGAAGTCGCGATACAACTATTAAAATTTGGGAAAGAAAAAACGGTCATAAGTTGTATTCATTGAATAATCATTCGGATCTTATAAGTAGTCTGAAAATTACCTCAGACGGACAGCACATAGTTTCTGCAAGTCATGATCGAACGTTACGCATCTGGGAATTGGAATCCGGACAATGTTTACATAATCTTGAAAAACATACCGAGCATGTTCGTTGTGTAACTTGCCATCCTAAGAAAAAACAAGTTATTTCAGGTGGTTGGGACAATTGTTTATTCCTTTGGGATATTACAAAAGGCGAATGTATTGCGGAATATCGTGGCCATGAAAGTTGGATCAACCAAGTCTTAATTACCCAAGATGGAACAAAAGCCATATCTTGTAGTCTTGATAAAACTATTCGTATTTGGGATATTGAGACAGCTAAATGCTTAGCTGTCTTACATGGCCATACTCAAGATATCCAAAATATCTCAATTTTAGATGATAGCCAATTTCTAGTATCTGGAAGCTGGGATAAAACAATTCGTATATGGAATATGGATGACTCAACTTGTTGTGCAACATTAGAAGGCCATACTGCAGAAATTACATGTTTACAAACGTTAAGTAATAGTCGATTTATTATTAGCGGAGGCAAAGATCAGCAAATTATAATATGGCAACTAGATTGGCATTGGTTAACAGACTAAACGTATCTTCCGTTACCACGCATTGCGTGGTAACATATTTTTTATCTTTTTTTATTTGGAGAATCTTGTGTCTAAAAATAAGAAAAAAAGTACTAATCAGTCTAAAACAGATATGCCACTATTTATAGGATCGAATGTTTCAAAACCAATAATAAAATCTGTTACTAAAAAAAATCTCTCCGAACAATCTAAAAAAAATAGCATGAATAAAAATAACCAACATTTATGGAAAATATTGGCATGGAAAAAAATTATCTTTTTTTTATTTGTTATTTTTATTATTGCTGTTGTTACTTGGTTTGTATGTCATCCCGAAAAATTTCAATCTTTTATTCAATTATCAGAAAAATGGACATCAACTCATGAGCTTTGGTTGATGAAACATACTTCAGAATTACTTATAATTCCTGTTATTTTTATAATAGTTTTAGGCTTATTAGCAGCAAAATTTATTTATCAAAAGACTATATCTTTTGCGACTATAAAAGAACTTACAGAAAATGATAACCCTGCTGTGGGACTTTATCTTGCAGGATTTTTATTTGGTATTACGTTAGCTTTGCTTGGAAGTTTGAGTGGTTCCGAAAAAGATCCTATGCTAGCGATATATAATATTTTGCTGGCTCTTGTTATTGCAATTCCTCTAATGAGGCTTTCTGCTTGGTTACAAAGTATATTTTTGTTATATAAATTTTCTATTGCTAAAGAAATAGAAAAAGATCGTAATCTAGGAACCAGTGCAATATGTTGCGGTGGTTTTATTGCAACAGGTTTAATTATTAGAAGTAGCTTTATTGGTGAAAGTACAAATTGGGAATCTTTTTTTATTTCAATTTTCAGCACATATATAATTGGCCAAATTGTATTTTTTTTAGGTGCTTGGCTTTTTACAAAATGTACAAGCTATGATTTTTATGCAGAAATTGAAAATAGAGACAATATCTCTGCTGGTATTATTATGGGAAGTTTTTTAATAGGATTAGGGCTTGTTGTTTCTGCCAATATTGATAATATAAACTTTCATATAGATATTACGAATATTACTTTAGCTACTTTTTGGATGATTTCAAAACCTTTATTGTATGCTATGGGAATGGGAATATTTGGAATTATTTTACTATTAAGTGTAGGAATTTTAACTAGTCGTGCTATTTTTCCGAAAATTTCTATCGACGATGAAGTTCGCCAAAAAAATTCAGCCGTCTCTTTAATGATCGCAACAATCTATATTACTATTGGATTGATTATACAAAGCTTATTATAGAATGATTAAGGAGGCGATCTTCCGATCGTAAATTTTTATGACTTCTTTAAAATATAAATTTTTTATTCTTTTAATATTTTTTCTTTCGGCTATAAGCATAGATGTATATGCATGGAAAGGCCCACATTCTCGAGGAGGTGGGAGAATTATAAGTACACATTCTAGTCATTCTTCAACACCCAAATCACGCAGTTCTTCTTTATTTAGCTCAAAATCTTCTCAGTATAATCAAAACCGTTCTCCTTCTTTAAATATACATCTATTACATAATCAGCAACTTTCAAGATCTTTAACACCGCAGTATAACAGCCGCAGTGAAGCTGTTGAAGCTTTCCAAAAAAGTGAAGCATTTAAAAAATTTTCTGCAACTTATACAAAAGAACCAGTTTCCCGTCCAGAATACATTCCTACGCAAATTCGGCAAGAAAACCAAATTTATCCAGTAACATTTGAAAATGGAATTTATGGTTATTATTATTATGGCCCGGAACAAAAAAAGACAGAATTTATTCCATTAAAACCCAATGATTTTGTGATTACAGATCGTTTGTTAAGACAAAATTATTTTATATACCGTGGTATTTCTCAATTTTCGGAAGAAGAAAAGCAAACTCAGGAAAATATAGAACAATCTTTTGAAGAAAACAATAATGGTATTCCTGAAAAACGAACACACTTCGGCTCTCGTATTGCCTGGTTTCTTGGTTTTATTTCAATATTTTTTATTATCCGTCTGATCATAAACTTGCTTATGCAAGCAAAATTAGATCGTTCGAATGAAACAAGCAATAATTCTAGTTATTATAAACCTATAATTTCTAAGTCTGAACATACTTCAGAATTATTTCACTCTAAATCTGATAAAAATTTTGAACAGGATTACGAAGATTTGGATATTTCTGTTTCTCAAACTATTCCAAAATCTCTCCATAGTTTAAGTAAAGGAAAGGTTATTAAACTTTCTGATCGTGTAACATTGAAACATTTTAAAAGACCATTAAATTTTATTGTTACAAACAACATTATTTATCGTCATCCTACATTTACTATTCGCCATATAGCATTACAGAATAATAATGAAAAAGAACCAATTGAGGTACATCTTTTTTGTAAAGAAGTTGGAGATAATTTTGCTTTATATTTAGGAACTTTAGACCATGAAGGAACAAATACTAACTTAAAAGGAGAGAAATGGTTTCATTTAGAAAAATATGAAGACTCTTTAAGTAAGCATTTTGCTAGCATTTTTGATACAGAAAATGGCGAAAAAAAAGTTGTCTTCAGCCAATATGATTTTGGAGCATTTTATAATATTATCTGCCCAGGTATTAGTAAATGCTTATCTTTATGTGAATATTATCCAGAAGATCCTCCATCAGATTTATATTGGCAACATGCTATTGTGGTTTGGAATAAAGATTGGATATCTTGTTACTATTGCATTGAAATCAATCAAAACGAGTTAGCAATTCATTAAACATTCTGTCAACTAAATTATTAGACATAATTTCGGTATCTTAATTGCACTCGTCCATGGTAGGAATTAATTCGCTGCTTTATAAATAAAGGCTTTAACGAAAAAAAATTGCAGCAGCGGATTCAATTCCTCTCAATTAAATATCCAAAGACTTAGTTGACTGATTGTTTAGCTTTCTAAATTTAGAAAGCTGGTTTTATTTATAAAGAAAAAATTTATGAATGCACTACTTGAAAAACAAAAAAGTTTTGTTGGCTGTTTATTAGGTTTAGCCATTGGTGATGCTTTAGGCTTACCTTATGAAGGAATTTCTTCTTCTCGACTTATAAAATGGAATCCAAATCTTAATCAATATCATCTTGTTTTAGATAAAGGAATGTGTTCAGATGATACAGAACATAGCTGCATGACTGCGCAATCTTTACTTGTAACTCAAGATGTTGAAACTTTTCAAAAAGATCTTGCTAAAAGATTACGTTGGTGGCTGCTGGGGTTACCTGCTGCCATTGGTTTTGCTACATTAAGAGCAATATTAAAACTTTGGATAGGCATCTCTCCAAAATATTCAGGAGTATTTTCTGCGGGAAATGGGCCTGCAATGCGTAGTCCTATTTTAGGCGTAGTGTTTGGAGAAGATTATAAACTTCTTATCTCATATACTTTAGCAAGCACAAATATTACTCATCGCGATCCTAAAGCATCCCTAGGATCGCTAGCAATTGCTTTAGCTGCTTATATTTCTTCCGATAGTAAGAAAAAAATTATCGGACATGAATATCTTCAACAATTGAAAGATTTATTTCAATTACTTCAAGAAAAGAATTTTTCCAAAGAATTGATTCAAAATTTTTTAGAATTGATGGAAAGTGTTGTAACTAGCGTAGAATCTGGTGAAACAACTCGTCAATTTTGTGAAAAAATTGGTTTAAAAAAAGGGATTTCAGGATATATATATCATACTGTTCCATCTGTTATTCATAGTTGGTTACAATATTCTGAAAATTTTTCAACAGGTTTACAAAATATTATTTCCTGTGGAGGAGATACTGATACAACATCCGCAATTCTTGGTGGACTTATTGGAAGTCGTGTAGGCAAAGAAGGAATTCCAGAAAATCTACAAAAAAATTTGTGGGAATGGCCGCGAACTTTTTTATGGATAGAAAAATTAGGAGAACGTTTAGCAGAAAAATTTTCATGTAAAGATTCTCTACTCAAGCAAAAAGTTGAAAAAGAATTATCTTTATCATTGTTAGGATTAATGTTACGTAATATTTGTTTTATTGTTATTGTTTTAATACATGGTTTTCGCAGGATTTTTCCATAAAAAGTAAGAGATTTTAAAAAATTTTGTTGCATTCTTCTTTCTTTATTTGATAAAGTGAATTATACTTTTACTATTAGAATGTTTGTTTCTATTTTATTAACCCCAAATTGGGAAAGGTAGCATTCATGCCAACCCCTTCTAAGATCGAACATCTGCAAAAATTAGCAGAGCAAGCTAAAATAGCAGGTGGAAAAGATAAAATCGACGCCCAACATGCTAAGGGCAAGATGACTGCACGAGAACGTATTGCTGCTTTATTAGATAAAGACAGCTTTCAAGAACTCGATCGTTTTGTAACCCATCGCGCTACAGATTTTGGAATGGCTGATAAAAAGCCTCTTGGTGATAGTGTAGTTGTAGGCTGGGGAACAATTGCAGGAAGACTTGTTTATATTTTCAGCCAAGATTTTACTATATCTGGTGGAACTTTAAGCGAAGTCCATGCACAGAAAATTTGCAAGATTATGGATTTAGCCATGCAAAACGGTGCACCTATCATTGGCTTAAATGATTCTGGCGGTGCTAGAATTCAAGAAGGAGTAGATAGTCTTGCTGGTTACGCGGAAATTTTCTTACGCAATACTTTAGCTTCGGGTGTTGTTCCACAGCTTAGCGTGATTATGGGACCATGTGCTGGTGGAGCTGTTTATAGTCCTGCATTGACTGACTATATTTTCATGGTTAAAAATACCAGCCAAATGTTTATTACAGGACCAGAAGTAGTCAAAGCTGTAACTCATGAAGAAGTTACTTTTGAGGGTCTTGGCGGTGCAAAGATCCACAGTACAAAGAGTGGTGTTTGCCATATTGTTGGTGAAAATGAAGAAGATACTCTTGAACTACTTAAGCAGTTGCTTAGTTATCTTCCTTCTAATAACATGGAAGAACCTCCTGTTGTAGAAACAGGTGATGATCCTAATCGCAAAGAAGAAAAATTAAATACTATTGTTCCTGATGATCCTAGCAAGCCTTACGATATTAAAGAAGTTATTAAACTTATTGTTGACAATGGCGATTTTTATGAAATCCATGAAAATTATGCTGCAAATATTGTAATTGGTTTCGCTCGTCTGGGTGGCCGCACAGTAGGCGTTGTCGCTAATCAACCTTTGATTTTGGCTGGCGTTGTAGATATTAAAGCCTCTATTAAAGGCGCACGGTTTGTTCGGTTCTGTGATTGCTTCAATATTCCTCTTGTTACTTTCGAAGATGTTCCAGGTTTTATGCCTGGCGTTAATCAGGAACATGATGGAATCATTATGCACGGAGCTAAACTTGTCTATGCATATTGTGAAGCAACTGTTCCTAAATTGACCGTTATTACTCGTAAATCTTATGGCGGTGCATATATTGTTATGAGCTGCAAGCAGATTAGAGGCGACTATAACGTTGCTTGGCCTTCTTCTGAAATTGCTGTTATGGGACCTGATGGTGCGGTAAATATTATTTATAAAAAAGAAATTGCGGAATCAAAAGATCCCGCAGCTAAACGCCAAGAACTTATTCAGCTATATCGTGATAAATTTTCTAATCCCTACATTGCAGCCAGTCGTGGCTACATTGATGATGTTATTGAACCAAGCGAAACACGTGCAAAATTGATTCAAGCCTTAAAAATGCTACAAAACAAACGTTCTAGCAACCCTGCGAAAAAACATGGAAATATTCCTCTATAATTTTTCTCAAGTAGTTAAAAAAGAAACAAAAGAAAGGTCATGTTACCATGAGCAAAAATCCTGTAAAAATTTGCGAGTTGCTGCTAAGAGATGCTCATCAATCTTTGTTAGCAACGCGAATGCGCACTGAAGATATGCTCCAGGTAGCTTCGCATCTTGATAAAATTGGCTACTGGTCATGCGAAGTATGGGGGGGTGCGACATTTGATACTGCGATGAGATTTTTGGGAGAAGATCCCTGGGAACGCCTACGCATTTTGCGAAAAAATATGCCGAATACACGTTTACAAATGCTTCTTCGTGGCCAAAATCTAGTAGGTTATAAACATTATCCAGATGATATTGCAGAGAGATTTATTGTTGCAGCACGACGAAATGGTATTGATGTATTTCGAGTATTTGATGCTTTGAATGATATTCGCAATATGGAATTTTCGATGAAAATTGCCAAACGCGAAGGGGCACATGTTCAAGCAGCAATTAGTTATACCATTAGTCCAGTCCATGATATTGCTAGTTTCGTCCAATTAGGAAAAAAATTAGCAGATCTTGGTGCAGATTCAATATGTATTAAAGACATGGCTGGTTTAATTATGCCTTACGCTGCATACGAATTGATTTCTGCACTCAAAAAAGAAGTTGGTCTGCCAATACAATTGCATACACACTATACCAGTGGTATGGCAACAGCATCTATGCTCAAAGCTATTGAAGCTGGTGTAGATGTTATTGATACTGCTATTTCTTCTATGGCTCTATCAACTTCACATCCACCAACAGAAACGCTTGTGGCAATTTTGCAAGGCACAGATCGTGCAACAGAATTAAATATGGGTGCTTTAGCAGATATTGCTCGGAAGAGTGGAGATATTCGCAAAAAATATGCGTCTTTTGAAGCTGGCATTCAAGCTGTAGATGTGAATGTTTTACAATTCCAAGTTCCTGGTGGTATGTTGTCTAATCTTATTAGTCAATTAAGACAACAAAATGCCATGGATAAATATTACGACGTTTTGGAAGAAATCCCTCGAGTTCGCAAAGATTTAGGCTATCCTCCACTTGTTACACCTTCCAGTCAAATTGTAGGTGTGCAGGCAACAATGAATGTAATTGTTGGAGAACGTTATAAAATGATTTCTGAGGAAACAAAACAATACGTGCGTGGATGCTATGGCAAACCTCCTGCACCTATTGATCCCGAAGTACAAAAGAAAATCATTGGTGATGAAGTTCCTATTACTTGTCGTCCAGCAGATATGCTTCCTCCAGGATGGGAAAAAGCCAAACAAGAAATTGGCGATTTAGCCAGATCCGAAGAAGACATTCTTTCCTATGCTCTTTTCCCACAAGTTGCTAAACCATTTTTTGAACGTCGCAATAAAGGCTTAGGTGGAAAAGAAGAAATTGCTGCTGCTATTGCCTTATCCCTTATCCAACAAAAACAGGCAGAGCAATCCAAACAAGCTATGAAAGCAGAAACAAAAACATCAACAAAATCTGGTTGGAAAGCACACGCTTATAAATTTTATCAAGGAGGCAATTGGTAATGACATCATCCAAATTCAAAGTTATGTTGGATCAGTCTCCTTATGAAATTGAACAACGTGGTGATCTGATCGTTGTGAATGGCCAGGAATTTCCTTTTAAATATGGAAATGATGGCAAAACAATCAATATTTCTGGCAACGCTCACACAATTTCCATCAATGGAAAAGTAGCAACAGTAGATGGCATCAGCTATAATTATGATGCTATTGGATTAGAAGAACCTAAAGAAAGCAAAAAACGAAAATCTGGAACACAAGCAAGTGATGAAGCTGGTGCTATCACAGCAATTATGCCAGGCTTAATCATTAAGATACTTAAAAAAGTTGATGAAAACATCAATGCAGGAGAAACCGTCCTTATTTTGGAAGCAATGAAAATGCAAAATGAAATCAAGGCTCCCAAAGCTGGTAAAATTAAAAAAATCAGCGTTAAAGAAGGTGAAACTGTAGAGATGCGCCAGGTATTAGCTATTGTTGAATAGATTCTAATGCAGAATCTTTGTTTTTCAAAAAGTACGCAGAAAAATGCGTACTTTTTTTTATGAAAAAAAAAATTTTTTTTTGGCAATTTATATAACTATTTTTAAAATATGGGTACTTTCGGCAATATGATTTTTAAAAAAAGGGATATTTATGCTACTTTATATTGTTTTAGCTGTTATAGCCATTTTAATAGTGGCTTATTTTACTTATGGATGGTTTCTTAAGACAACTCTAGATTTAAATGATGCGCGATTAACACCGGCTCATGAATTTCAAGATAATGTTGATTTTGTTCCAACGCACCCACTTATTTTACTTGGACATCATTTTTCTTCTATTGCAGGAGCAGGGCCTATAGTTGGGACCCTTTTAGCTGCTCAAGCATTTGGTTGGCTACCAACATTGTTATGGATTATACTTGGTTCTATTTTTATCGGTGGAGTCCATGATTTTACGGCTATGGTTGCTTCGTTACGACACCAAGGAAAAAGTATTCCAGAAATTTGCAGACATTATATGAATCCTATTGCTTATCGTTTATTTTTAGGATTTGTCTGGCTGGCTATTGTCTATATTATTATCGCATTTGCAGATATTACAGCAGATGCTTTTATCGAGGATCGGGCTGTAGGAACTGCATCAGGTTTATATATTTTTATTGCTATTTTATTTGGCTTGGCAACTCGTAGCTTTGGAATGAGTTTAGGCAAAGCTACTATAATTGCAATCATTTTAGTATTTGTTTCAATTTATATAGGAGTCTTATATCCTGCTTCTCTGGCAAGTTTTGAAAAACAAATCAATTTAACCGAAAAACAAATTTGGTACGCATCACTTCTTATTTATTGTTTTATTGCTTCTATTGCCCCTGTATGGCTTTTACTTCAACCACGTGATTATATCTCATCTTATTTACTTTATTTTTCTGTTTTGGGTGGTCTACTTGGATTAGCATTTGGCGGTTTTGCTATACAATATCCTCATTTTATTGCATGGGATAATAGCCAAGTTGGAATGCTCTTTCCCTTTTTATTTATTACTGTTGCATGTGGTGCATGCAGTGGCTTTCATTCTATTATTGCCTCTGGAACTACTGCAAAACAAATGTTCAAAGAAAATGATAGTTTAAAAATTGGTTATGGTGGAATGCTTATTGAAGCTATCGTTGCAGTAATCGCACTATGTACAATCATGATTGTTGCGAAAAATTCTGATGTTACAAAATTAAATGCTCTAAAAATTTATGCCACTGGAATGGGAAGATTTCTTGAAGTTTTTGGAATTCCATCAAAAGTTGGAGCAACTTTTGGCTATCTTGCTATTGCTACTTTCGTATTAACGACATTAGACACAACAACACGTATTGGACGATATATTTTCCAGGAATTTTTTGGGCTTTCCAATCGCCCATTCAATCGCTATTTAGCAACTATTGTTACTTTAGCATTACCAATTGCCTTTATGTTTGTTCATATTTATAATGAAAAGGGCGTCGAAATTCCAGCATATCGTGTAATATGGTCAGTTTTTGGTGCTACCAATCAACTTTTGGCGGGTTTAGCGTTGTTATCTGTTGTTGTATGGTTGAAGGTTAGCGGAAAGAAATATGTTTTTGCGTTACTTCCTGCAATCTTTATGTTAGGAACTACAATTACTGCACTTGTTACTCTTATTATGAAAGATGGTAGTAACGTTTTAATTAGAGTTATTGCAATCATACTTTGCTTATTAGCAATTTTGCTTGTTATTTTAGGAACATTTTCTTTATTTAAAAAGAATTCTTTAGAAAAAATTTCATCAGTCAATTAAAGAACTTTGAGGCGGTGCGAATAGGCAACAGAAAATAAAATTTTCTGTTGCTTAATATAAATCGCATTGTGATAACTTCATGAATTTTAGAAAAAGACTACAAGAAGGCATCATTATTTTTGATGGCGGAATGGGAACTCAAATCCATAGTTTTGGCCCAACAGAACATAATTATCGAGGAAAGTTAGGTTGCAGTGAAATTTTAAATCTAACTTGGGGCGATACAATTCAACTTATCCACGAACGATATTTTCAAAGCGGCGCGGATGTAGTAGAAACTAATACTTTTGGTGCAAATTTAATTGTACTTAGCGAATATGGTTTAGATAAACAATGCCAAGAAATTAATATTGCAGCAGTAGAACATGCTAAAAAAGCACGTCTAAAATTTAACGATGGAAAAGCTCGGTTTATTGCTGGTTCAATGGGACCAGGGACAAAAATTGTCAGCCTTGGACATACTGACTATGATACAATGTATCATTCGTATTATGAACAAGCTCTTGGTTTAATAAAAGGTGGCATTGATTTATTTCTTATTGAAACATGCCAAGATCCTTTGCAAATAAAAATTTGTCTTCATGCAGTCTATGACGCACAAATTGCGTGTCAAATTGATTTACCGATTGGAGTATCGGTAACAGTTGAAAGAAACGGCTCTCTTTTAGTAGGGACAGAGCTTGCTGCTGTCCTTGCAATACTTGCTCCTTTTAAAATCGATTTCTTAGGAATGAACTGTGCAACTGGTCCGGAAATGATGTGTCCTTTTGTCCGTCAACTCTGCCAACTATCTAATAAGCCTATTTTAATTATGCCCAATGCCGGCTTGCCTAAAAATATTGATGGAAAAATGGTTTATAGTTTGACAAAGGAAGACTTTGTTAAATATCTTCTTCAATTTATTAAAGAAGAAGGAATTCAAATGGTTGGCGGTTGTTGTGGTACAACACCTGAATTTATCAAAGCATTATCAGAAGGAATAAGGAAAGAATTACAAGACTATCGTCCCATTTCAAGAAAAATAAATGCACTTCCAAGCCTTGCCAGTTTATTTACAGCTCAAAGTATGTCCCAAGAACCACGTCCATTGTTTATTGGAGAAAGAGCTAATACAAATGGAAGCAAGCAATTTAGAGAATATTTACTTAAGAATGATTGGGATGGCGTTGTTATGGTTGCTCTTGAGCAACAACAGGGCGGAGCACATGCTATAGATTTATGTGTTGCATACACTGGACGCAATGAATTAGAAGATATGCAACAAGCTATTTCACGTATTGTTCGACAAATATCTTTACCTCTTGTTTTGGATTCAACAGAACTTAATGTATTAGAATCTGCTTTGAAAATGTACGGTGGCCGAGCAATAATCAATTCAATCAATTTAGAAAACGGCGAAGAACGTGCAGATAAAATTTGTCAACTTGCTAAACGTTATGGTGCTGCTGTTATTGCATTAGCAATTGATGAAAAAGGCATGGCAATGGATGTCGATCGCAAGATTTCTGTTGCGCAAAGGATTTATGATATTGCTATTCACCGACATGGTTTACAACCTTCCGATCTTATTTTTGATATGTTGACTTTTACATTAGGTAGTGGAGATACGACGTTATCAGATGCTGGCGTACAAACATTAGAAGCTATTCGACAAATAAAACGTCTTTTACCAGGAGTATATACTGTTCTTGGAATTTCCAATATTTCTTTTGGACTAATTCCTATTGCGCGAGATATTTTAAATTCTGTATTTTTAGCTGAAGCAGTTAAAGCTGGATTAGACATGGCAATTGTCAATACAAAAAAAATTCTGCCGCTTTACACTATTGATACAGAAAGTCGCTTTGTTTCAGAAAGTCTTATTTATAATCGTGGAGTAGGGAACCCTTTATTTGCCTTTATTGAACACTTTAGAAATCTTACTCCACAAAAAGTTGCTCCGATTGCTATGCACAACTTTAGTTTGGAAGAAAAGATTGAAAACCATATTATCCAAGGAATGCGGATAGGATTAGAACCTCTTCTTAAACAAAAATTGCTAGATATGAAGGCCGCGGATATTATTTCACAAATCTTAATTCCTGCCATGAAAAAAGTTGGTGAGCTTTTTGCATCGGGAGAAATGCAGTTACCCTTTGTTTTACAATCTGCTGAAGTAATGAAATTTGCTGTAGATGATGTTTTAAAAAATTATATGGATAAAAGCGAACAAACGAATAAAGCTAGCATTGTACTTGCAACTGTACGTGGAGATGTTCATGACATTGGCAAAAATCTAGTTGATATTATTCTCACTAATAATGGTTATCAAGTTTATAATTTAGGCATAAAATGCGAAATTGATAGTATTATAAAAAAGGCACAGGAAGTTCAAGCAGATGCAATTGGAATGAGCGGACTTTTAGTAAAATCAACAATTGTAATGAAAGAAAATCTTGAAGAAATGAAGCGTAGAGGAGTTAATATTCCTGTATTATTAGGCGGAGCAGCTCTTACTCGTAGTTATGTTCAAGATGTTTGCGCCCCTCTTTTAGACGCACCTGTTGTTTATTGTGCAGATGCTTTTGATGGATTAAAAACCATGAAGCACATTAAAGAACAAACGATTGATGATTATGTGGAAGCATTGCATCTTCAAAGTAAGTCTGTAAAAAGTATACATATTCATAAAGTCCCGGAAATTTATGCTAAGCCAACGCCGGAATCTGTTTCAAGAGAAATCAATATTCCTATCCCGCCATTTTTAGGAAGTAAAATTGTAGAAAATATCGATCTAGATACAATCTTCAGCTATCTTACACAAGAAGTTTTATTCCGCGGTCGTTGGGGATACCGACGCAATAATATGAGCCGTGAAGCATATCAGGCTCTTTTGGAAACTAAAGTGAAACCAGAATTTGAGCGTTTGATCAATTGGTGCAAGTATAGTAATATATTTACTCCTAAAGTCGTTTATGGTTACTACGCTTGTCAAAGTCATGGAAATGATATAGTTCTTTACCATCCCAATACAAAAGATCCCTGGTTAAGACTACCATTTCCAAGGCAAAAAAGACATCCCTATCGTTGTATCGCAGATTTTGTTATGCCAGTAACAAGTGGTATTATGGATATAATAGCAATCCAAATTGTTACAATTGGATCGCAGGCACAAGACATTTCTCAAGAACTTTTCACGCATGATAGATATAAAGATTATTTACTCTTTCATGGCCTTAGTGTAGAAACAACAGAAGCACTTGCCGAGTACTGGCATAAAGCAATTCGAAAAGAATTAAATATCGAACAAGAAGATGGTACAACAATAGAAGATTTTATCATGCAGAAATATCGTGGTTCAAGATATTCCTTTGGGTATCCTGCTTGTCCGGATATGGAAGGAAATATCCGTTTATTTGAAATTCTTGAAGCACAACGTATTGGTATAAATGTCATCGAATCCGGACAAATGATTCCTGAA
The DNA here is from genome assembly GCA_964585305.1 of uncultured Planctomycetota bacterium. Lineage (GTDB taxonomy): Bacteria > Planctomycetota > Uabimicrobiia > Uabimicrobiales > JABWCH01 > CAZPDM01. The sequence goes on from CAZPDM010000014.1 coordinate 47,841, forward strand.
CAAACAACCTCTGCTTTTATCCTTCATCATCCTCAAGCAAAGTATTTTAATATAGGATAAATGAATAGACAAAAGTTTTTGGACTAAAAAATATACCTAATATAATATATAAGGAATAAGAAAATTTTAAAACTATTTTTTTAGGAGGAAAGATATGGTTTATCGGATATTGATATTGGCTACAGTTATTTTAAATTTAGGGTTCATTTTTGCCCAAGAAGAACCTACAGCAGTGTATTTTTCCAATTACACTTGTGCTTGCCATGCACACGAAAATTGTGATATTTTATCAATGGAAAATGATGCAGTTTTAGTGCCGCCAAAACATATTCTTAAAGAACCGATTTGCCCATTTTGCAAAGAACAGTCTCGGACAGACCCATCTGGGAATTGTTTCAAATGCTACGGGCGCGGAAAACTTGGCAGTTGGTGTACATTTTGTCATTCTTTTGTAAGTTGGTGCATTCATGGTGGCGGTTGGCGAACTTGCGATGCTTGTGGCGGCATTGGCTGGATTGAAACTCAATACAAGCGTTGTCCTCATTGTGGAGGAAAAGGCTACGAAGGAGTTTGGTGTACATTTTGCCATGCTTTTGTAATTTGGTGTATTCATGGAAATACATGGCGGAATTGCTATGGTTGCCATGGTAAAGGCTATATTGGCCCAAATCAAAATGCCTGTAGTACTTGCTCTGCTCGTGGTTGGGTAGGAGAATACTGCTCTTTTTGCTATGCTACCGTAATGTGGTGCGTACATGGCCACTCTCCACGTAGTTGTTCAAGCTGTGGAGGTGATGGAGTGAAATAATTTTTTTACCAAAAGTAAGCTCTCAATATCTTACTTTTGGTAAATCTAAACAATTTTTCACCTTAAATATTTTCCTACCTTCTTTAAAAAAATATAAAAAATTAAATATTTTTATTTATTTTATCAATGATTTTTTCTAAAATAGAATATCTAGATTTTTGAAATTAAGAAATGTTAAATAATTGGAGAGGTATCTGTGAAATATATATATCGAGAAATACTTGTAACATTTTTTACTAAATTTTATATCCTAGCGATCAATTTAGGAGCGAGTTTAGTATTAGTTGGAGTAGTTATATTTTTTTTCTGGATACCATATCGTATTGCGGCCTTACAAAAACACGATTATGTAATTTCTTTGGATGCCAATAATGGAAAAGCATTGCTTAAAAATAGTGGTTCTAATTCTCAAGAAGGATTTCATATTGTCTTACTCAATCTTGCAGAAATGAGCGAACAAGATATTTGGCAACAAGCAAGACTTTTGGAACAAGAACAAATCAACCGGTTGGATGCTGAAGCCTTATTCCAAGGTTTTAAGAAAAAAGATCCTTGGATTGGAGATCTTGCTTTAGCTGTTCTTTTAGCCCATCAAGAGAAATACGAGCCCGAATTAAAAAAACAATTAGAGCAAGTTTTTGCTAATGAGGAATGGAATTATCGTTTGATGAATTCCAACTACTCTTATTTTACTCCACGAAAAATATTAGAAAATGAATGTAGAAACTTGTTTCAGAAGGAAAGAAAAAATTTCCTTCTTTTGTTAGATATTTTGTATCGTTTAAATCTTCATCTTATTTTCGAATCTTTTAAATCATATTTAGAAAATATCTTTTCTGAGCAACAAAATGAGCTTTTCCAAAAAATTATAGCAACTTATGGAAATAAAAGAGAATTTTTTAAGCTATTAGAAACACCCGATCTAGGTTTAGAAAAATTACAATCTATGCAAGATTGGCAGAAAGATTGGGATTTATGGTCGCTCAAAGCAATATTCCATACACAAATAAATGATTGGGAAAATTTCGATCGTACAGTTTTAGAATTGCCGAATTCTCAATCAAAAATTCCTTCTATTCAAAAGTTGCCAGGTTTTTCTAAAACTAAAATTTTGAGCACTGATGCAAAATTAAACTCACTTTTTTTATCAACTCAATTAGTTTGGCATGGAATAGATTTTATTCCAGAGTGGGATATTAAAATAGAAATTTTGAAAAAGTTTTTGGTTGGCTACTATCATCCTAAAATGAAAGATTGGAATACAGAAAACGAAATTTATTTATGCCATCATCTATGGAGAAGTTTATTATTGCAATCAATTTGGGAAATTTTAGCAACCAACCACAATCATCTTTATCCTATCTTGTTTAATATTTTGCAAAATTATACAGAAGAATTGCAAAAAGATATAAAAGAGCAAAGTCTTAAAAATTCCAGCTTTGAACTTTTTTGGCGAGAGTACCAACTTTTGCTTTGGTATCTTGTCAGCTTACAAAATAATGAAAATCCTTTGGTTATCTTCAGCTACTTTTCAGAAGCCACTAAAGATAGCTCAGAGAAAATCTTTATTTTAAAAATTCCACTTTCCTGCGAAATAGAACTGTCCCAAAAAGTAATTCCCCCTATTTTTATGCAAGAATTGCAACGGCAAAATAAAAATTTAATAGATGCTGAGATATTGCAACAAGGAGAAAATTGGGTTATTCGAAACAACTATCAATGCTATATTTTTACTAAACAAGATGACTATATTATAGTGGAAGAAGTTGGGATTGTATTTCACAAAATTCCCAAAATTGTAATTGGAGGAGAAATTCAACCATTAGTTCCTAGCCTTACAGAATATCTAAAAGAGCTACAAAAAAAACATTTTGATAAAATACTTCTTTATCAAAAAAAATAGTTAATTATATTCAGATCAATTTTTTTATCAGACCAAGCAAAAAAAATGCTCAGGAGAAAAAAATGAAACAATACTATATATTTTTTCTTATGTTGATGTTTCTCCTCATCAACTTTCCTAGCCATGCTGCAAACCTAGTTTTTAATGGCGGATTTGAATTACCAGGTTTTTCAGTACCTAATTATTATCGCTATCTTCTTAATGGAGATTCTACAACTATTCAAGGTTGGGTAGTTAGCGATGATGGTATTGGAGAAGCCTCATATTTGATGAACAATTCAAACGGCCATTATACTTGCTATGAAGGAACATACAGTCTATCTTTGAACCAAGGCTCAAGTATACGAACAACTTTTGCTACTTTAGCCAATGTCTCATACCAATTGTCTTTTTATACTGCTGTCAGCATTCATCCTAATGCAACTCCTCTCCGAGTGAAAGTTGGAGATTATGTTGCTACCTTTAATACAACAGGAATCCAAACTTTTTATTTCACTGCCACAAGTACAAACGCTAATACTCTTCTAGAATTTATCAATGATGGCCCTGTAGGAGATTTTAAAATTCATACTTTAGATTCTATTTCCATCATAGTAATGCCTGAGCCAGGCACTATAGCATTATGTTTATTTGCATTTCTTTTTTTATTACGAAAAAAAAGATAAGTATACTTGGCCGATTATCGGCCAGGTATCTTTCGTTTCCAAAATATATTTTAGTTTTTCACAAGGAGAAGAAAATGCGTAGGTATTTATTATATATTTTATTCTTTTTTCTTTTATTTGATTTGATGGGAGATTTCCTAGTTGCGCAGCAGTCTCGAAATACAAGTTTTATTGGGTACTATGAAATGGTGCCTGTGATCATTACAAATCCTTATAATAAAGATCGTCAGCTTAATATTGCTGAAGAAAGATTAGCTCATTTAATTTATGATGGTCTTTTGCTTCGTACTGTAGAAGAGGGTGATAATTATAATGGCATTGTAGAAATTAAAGATAGATATTTACCTAATTTAGCTGAAAAATGGGAAATGATTTTGGAAAAAGATCGTTGTACATATTATTTTATGTTGCGTTCAGGGGTTAAATGGTCGGATGGAACAAGTCTTACAATTTCAGATATAACTGATTTTTATCAAAATTTAAAAGAATATTTAGCTAAACAACAAAATGATCAGTCTGCAGATGAGATGTTATATGAAAAAGTAATTCCTTATGAAGAGTTACCAGATTATATGTTTTCAGGACTCATTTCTAATAAAGAAAAACAAAGATGCTTTGGATTCCAATTTCCTAAAGGAAAAGCTATATTTACCTCTATTTTTTCATATCCTATTGTTCCAGCAAAGGCTTTTAGAGGTGATTGGAAAGAACAGGAACCTATTGGAACTGGGCGTTATACAGTAAAGAAATTTATGACTCCAGGAAGTAATACTTCTGTTTGGGAATTAGTGAAAAATACAAAGCATTTTTTATTTTCTAACAAATCAAATAAAAATAATATTGGGAAGATACGAATCTATTCTTTTTTTATTGAACCTAACATTAAAGATTTGGTCAATAATTTTGTAAAACGTAACCAATATAATTTAATCTTTCATCCGTCTTCAACATTTAGAAATTTACTTTCAAATATTGCAACGTTAAATAAAGATTATAGCTATTATTCCTTTGATACAAATAATCATCATGCTCTCATTTTCAATTGTGAAAAAGATTGTTTTACGGGAGAAAAAGGAGTCATTCTTCGACGGGCTTTGAATACTCTTTGTGGGCGAGATCAAACTAGAGATCGGACTATAGATCCTCGCAGTATACTTTGGGGGGCGCATTTACCTGAAAATATGAAAAAGGATATTTTTGAAGGCTCTTGGAATGAAACAGTTGCTTTAAATATTTTAAAAGAAGGCGGGTATGATATTGTCTTTGAAGATAAACAAAAAAAATCAATTGATGAAAAAACAAAAAAACATCTTAGTCTTAAGTTATATGTTGTTGCAGAAGAAAAAGATATTTTAAACAAAATTAGTCAAAGCATTGAGATACCATTTAAAAGAATTGGAATCGATATTGAAGTAAAACAAATTTCTATGAAAGAGATGTTGGAAAATATTACAAAATTTTCAGAAGAAAAAAATTTATTGCCTAGTAGAGATTGGGATTTGTGTTATTGGTCTTTTGCTACAGTAGGGCTATCTAAATTTGATGAAATTGGTGTGAAAAATTATGGAAATTTTAGAGGCGATAAAACATTAAGTGAAGAAATGAAGAATATACAAACTTTACCAGGGTTGGGTGGCTATATGAAAGCCGCAAAAAAAATTCTAAAGTATTGCTTAGAGAATCCTCCTACTATTGAAATGTTTAAAATTAAAAGTGAACTTTATGGGGATATAAATCTTAAAATCCCTGATAAATTGATCAGTGGTCGTATCAATCTTTTTAGCATGGTACATGAATGGTATTACGAAGATTAGAATTTTGCCTATATTTAGAAAAGGAATGTAAAACATGAAAATATATACCATAAAAATATTGATAATCTTGATATATTTTATTTCTTGTACTTATGGACAAAATTCTGTATTTGTAGAATATCCACAAAAAACAACTCTTACTTTTCAACCAATGGTAGAAAAAGATATTCCTAATACTATTGGAGCAAGCAATTATAAAGTCTATTTTATTTTTCAGTCGAACTCTCCTGAAAATAATATACAATTTAATAGTATTGCACAAGCTCTAACTGAAAAAAATCAACTTGATATTAGATTGCTTAAAGGCGATAGATTTCTTATGCAAAATAAATCCCCTAACAAATGGCTTTTCATTCCTTTTGGATTTCGCTATCCTCTTCCAGAACCACACCAAGATAAAAGTTTGTATTTTTTTCAAGATTTTTTCACAGATTCCGACAACAATGTTTATTCACCTATGCTTGGTGCCGCGCTTGATAATAGCATTATCAAGGTTTTATCTCGGCATCGTGCTATAGAAATTCTAGAAAACATCAAATTTGAAAAAGAGCAAAAAAAAGTAGTTCGAACAAGCCATGTTGCAGTATTATTAGATATTTCAGGTTCGATGGCAGATAAAGAAAAACTTACCAAAGCAAAAGAAGCTGTAAAAAAATTGATTGACAGCTATAGGGAGCAAGAAAATTTTTCTATAAGTATTATTACTTTTGCAACTACTGCTGATATTGTTCTCCCTTTGACCTTGGCCAGTAAAATTGATTGCGACGAAATTTTAGATCCTATTGTTGCTCAAATGGAAGAAGATTTAGTTGAAAAAAAAGAAACTATAAATGGGAAAGAATGTGTTTCTCTTGTCTATACAAATCCTGGTTTTACAAATATGGCAGCAGCTTTTAATCTTGTTTATAACAAAGTTTTAATTATGGATAAAGATGAGTTAGATAATGATATAGAACGTCATATTGTTTTAATATGTGATGGATTACCTATAGTAATTGAAGGAACATCTTTTACCAGAAAAAAAATTATTGAATGTTTTAAAAAAGAGCAAAATAAAACAATTCAAGCATCTCAAAAATGTCAAAGAATTGGAATAAAAGTAAACAGTTTTTTAAGTTTTACTGAACAAGAAAATAAAGATCCTTATGCTGCATATCGAAGTTTTGAACTAGAAGAAAGAGAATATAAAGGATTGCCTTCTCAAGAAGAATTCTTTAAAAAAATCAGTACTGAATATACAACAATTGTTCCAGAAAAACTTCCTAATGTTGTATTAGTTAAAATAGGGGAATTAAAAGACGAGATAAAAGATAACCCGCTTTCTCCTTACTGGATTTCTAAAGAAACTATTGAAGAATTGACTGGACAGACAAAAGATGCTGAAAGAATAAAAAAAGAAGAAGAAGCTGCAAGAGCTTTAAAAAAAATTCAAGACGAATTTGAAAGAAATATTCTTAATGAAATTCGCAACAACTCTCGTGATCTTGTTGGGATTTTTATGTTAGAAAATGATAATGAAATCGTAATGTTAGACTGGTTTAATCCAACTTCATTATTGCAGTCTGCTAACTATGAACTTAGCCGTCGTTATGCTTCTTATGCCATTGGATTAAATCGTATTATTTCTCCTGATGCAGAACAAAATTCTACACTAGATCTTGCTAAAATTTTGCAAATGTTTCTTAATTCTGCAAAACCTGGGGAAAATCGAAACTATACTAGCCAAGAAATTTGTAGACAGGATGCAGGAGATTACCAATATCAACTACGATACGTTTCCTTTGCCCGAGGAAGATTTATTGGCTATTATTCTGGTTTAAAAAATAATATATTTCATTTTCATTTACTGAGAAATTAAGTTTAAAATATATCTCCAATCAGCAAAAATTCCCATGCTTTTTTTGCATGGGAATAAAAAAGTTATGCGCAAGGAAATGTTATGAGATTTCATCCTAAATTATTTCAATTTTTAATTCGTGAAAATTGGAAATGTTGGCAACAATTTTTACATTTTAGCGCATTATGGATACTTATCTTAGTTTCCCTTATTTTACTTTTCCCCTATTATTGTCGCATAGTAAATCCAAATTTGTTTTCAGAATCTGCACAAAAAATTTTTGGGACAGATGAAATCAACTACTATACTAAAATTGGTTTGCTTATTCATGATATTATAGTAGATATAAAATATAATACGGAAACTCATAATTTTATTCAGCTAACAAATCAAACTGTTTTCTTTACGATTATTTGCTTGATTATTACTAATTATATTTTATATCGTCTTGCACGATTGCGATATTATTCCGAAATGGTAAGATTAAAGTTTGTTTTTTTCTTGCTCGGATGTGTACCCCCATTTTTTATTGCAATTATTATGCGCCAATTTCCTTTTTGGAGTTCAATTAAATATATATTAGGTGCATTCTGTTTGATTGTATTTAATCTAGGATTATTTTGGAATCACTTTGATGATCAACTTAAAACATTTTATAGTAACGAATGGAATATGCTTCGAAGTTTGCATGTTAAAGAATGGAATATTGTAGAAAGTTTTGTTCATAATCATAAGTTGTTTTCTTTTATTAAATCTCAATTTATTTTTATGTTTCCAGAAATGTTTGCAATTGAATATATTTTTGAACTTCCCGGAATATCTGGAATTTTTATAGAAGGGACTTTACGTCAATCTTTTAGAATGTGGTATATTTTATATCCTTTACTTTTTCAATTATTTTTGTATTGGTTATTTCTAGCTATTATTGCGTCTGCTTTTTTTGCAGCAGCAAAAACTTTGCTGAATTACCATCGTTATCTTCAAAGAGTTGCTATGGCTGAAAAATTAGATTTATCCTAATTTTTAATAAAAAGACACTAAGTGGTTTGTCAACTAAATTGCTGGACATATTTTCCTTATCCTAGTGCACTAGTCCACGCACGTTAGTGCATGGTAGGAATTAACCCAGAATTAACCCGTCGTTTATAGATAGGAAGCTTTAATGAAAAAAAAATTGCAGCAGTGGGTTTAATTCCTCACAGTTGAGTCTCAAACACCTAGTTGGCTTATTTTTTAGTCCAAAAACTTTTGTTCATTCATTTATTAAAAAAGGAATATTAAGTATGCTCATTATATTACGCTGGAAAATATTATGGTTGAGCTTGATGTTTGTTTTTCTCTCTACGATTATATCTCAAAATATATCTTTGCCAGGTTTTCCCACATTAAAAATAATAGAACAACCATTTGAATTAACAAAATCTATAAAACTGTATCTATGTAAATTTGACAAAAAAAATAAACCATCTCTTGAAATGACTAGCAAAAATGTCCATGCTGAATTCCATAATGGCCATTTGCGTCTAGTCAAAAGTAAAGCAGGAAAGAATTTAATATATTGTCCGTTTGGCATGAAATTTTATCTAGAAAATCGTCCATCTGAATATTTTATTTTATTAAACGATTATATTGATAATGGGTTAAATGCTTGTCCGGCTGCATTTGCTCAATTTAGTATTTCTGAAAAAATAGAAGAAGATGTTTCTATTGTTAGCCCACGTGTTTTGGTAGAATTTATTACAACAGAAAAATGGGAAAATTATATTTCTTTAGAAAAACCTACTTGTTTACTTTTTTTAGTAGAAGCCTCGTCAATGATGGAAAGTGCAGCAATAAACGACATCAAAGAGCAATTGCATGATTTTTTAGATTGGATTCAAGTGCAATCAAATTTATCTTCCTGTTCTAGATTTTCCATGATTCAGTATAGTAAAAATGTTCTAGCCTTAAGTAAAAATTGGATTTGTTTTCCCACAAATCCCAATAATTTTAAAAGAATATGCAACGCGCTAAAAATACCAATAGAAAAATCGAAAATAATTCGCTTGGACTTAGGTCTTTCCATGGCTATTTCAAAATTTGAAGAGGAAAAAAAACAGATAGAATCAAAAATAACTTCTTTTCAGAAAAATCTCATTATTATCTCCAATAATATGCCAAATTTAAAAGAGATTACTAATAATAGTAAAGATAATCTAAATTCTATAGAAATGTCTTTAAAATTAGCACAAGAATCTATCAAAAAACTAAGAAAAAATGATATTTCTATTTATCTTTTTGATTTAAGAACAGATGAACAGCCATATTCTCAATATAATATTTCTAATATAACAACTCTTCCTTTGCCACAAAAATTTTACGAAGCATTAGGAGTAGAATATATAAATTGCAAAACAGAAAATCTCAGCGAAAATATGAAAAAAATATTTGCCTACAATTCCCATCAAGTGCTTCCTTCAAAATATGGTGAGTATATTACAGGAATGACACAAGAACAATGTGAACAGACGTTAAGAAAGTTAAAAAGTTTTTTGCTTGTAAGCAAAGATCCTGTGAATGGAATTTTATTAGTCTATGAAAACCAAAGAATAATTTATTGTGATCTTTATAATTCTGCTTCTCTTTTTAAAGACTGCCAAGAAGTGATATTTGATCAAATTATATTCTTGTTACAGCACTATCAAGGCAATTTATCAGGAAGTGAATCCTCTTTAGATAACCTGGTATATGCTTGGCAAAGTGAAGTTACTAGCCAAATAGAAGAAAAAATTTTTTATAAGGATTGCTATATTAACTTGCCAATGGGAAACTATCGATTAAAGAAATTGGCAACATCTCTTAACTCTTTATATGGTTTTGCTTGTTTTTTAGGAGATAATTTGCAGCACATTTATATGATTGCAAGTACAGGCAGGATGGATCCCAAATAAAAAAATTTTAGGAATATATTTATGTTTGCTAAAGCTGATTTTAAATTTTATATTTTCATAATACTCATATTTGTACAATCATCATTTTTATGCGCACAACCTTATCAATATAATCCAAACGATGAATTTTCAAAAGAAATATTTGGAAATTTAGAAAAAGAGCCTATTCGTATTAAAGAAATTTTTTTTAAGAACTCATATATCCCAATAACAATAGAAATAAATAATTCACTAGGAATTCCTGATTTTGCAGAAGGAGTAAAAGAAACTTTTGAAGATTATATCCAAAGACCAGTAAGTCTGCTGTCTTATGGAGAAAATTTTACCTATTTAAAAATAAATGAAAACTCTTCTAGTAATGACTATTTAAAAATAACAATAAAAATAGAACAATTTGATACAACAAAATATAAGATAATTTTACAAGCCCAGATGCAGAAAAATATGCCAAAACAACCAGCAGACTATAATATTTACTTAAATAAATGTGGAAGTCCAGATTGCTCAAGATTAGAAAGATTTAATGGATATTGTAAGCAACATCGCTACAGTTGTTCCAAAGATAATTGTATCAATCGTACTTCTGTTTTTGGCGGAGTTTGTGAAAGACATAGTCAAATAGCAACATCTAGCGATAAATGTGAATATATTTACTCAAATAATGCTAGATGCACAAAACCTGTTTTGTTAAGTTATAAATTTTGCTCGGAACATAAATGCATATATTCTGGATGTCCTAATGTAAGAAAATTTGATAGTGATGGTTTTGAACCTATTCGAGAGACATCTAAATTGTATTGTGAAGAACATCGGTATTCTTGTAAATCGTGTAAAAATAGAATTGCTTCTCCTAAAAGTTATTGTCAAAAATGCCTAAATAATATAAATTCGATTACATGTTTACATTGCAGAAAACCTATCAAAGCTGTTATTCTTGACGGAGAAGTAAAGTATGGAGAGTATTGCATCGATCATAGCTGCAAGCTAAAAGGCTGTTTAAATAAACGTCTTAATTATAGTATTTATTGTGAAGAACATTTATATCCTTGTGCGAACAAACGATTTTGTTCAAATGCTGAAGAAAATCGTGTAGCTAAAAATATAGATTTTTGTTCCTCTTGTCAAAAAACAAACACACAAACATCATTTTCAAATACTACATACTGTAAATTTCCAGGATGTAATAAAAACCCAAAAGAAGGCAGTTTATATTGCAGAGATCATTCTTGTATACATTGTGAAAATGCAAGAAAATATCCTAGTTTTTATTGTGGGGATCATTGTTGTAGTGTAGAAGGTTGTTCGGAACGTAGAAAAGATTTAAACACAGGGTTTTATTGTATCAAGCATAGCTGTGTAAAAGAAGGGTGCTATGAATTTAAATATCAAAATAATTATTATTGTTATGAACACTATAAAAATCCGGCAGCAGAAAATAAACTTCCTTCTACACCTGCTTCTACATTTAACCAAACAAAATGTACTTTTCCAAATTGTTCGGCATATACACCAAATAAATATTGTGATAAACATTCTTGTAAAGAAGAAAATTGCCAAAAATCTGTAAAGATATATAATAAGAAGGATAAAAAAGACGAAATTATTTTAGGCAAATATTGTGAAGATCATAGTTGTGAGGTAAAAAATTGTTTAAATAAAAAATCTTCAAATAGCAAATATTGTGAGACTCATGGATGTACAGACGAAAATTGCCCAAACCTTAGAAAATTTTATAATAAGAATAATCAACAATATATAGGAAGATATTGCATTGCTCATTCTTGTAATATCGAAGGTTGTTTGCAACATAAAGTTGCTAAGGGAAATTATTGTGATAAACATACTTGTAAAATGGATGGATGTTACAAACTAAAAAAAGACAAGAGTGATTATTGTGAAGAACACTCATGTAAAGATCCTACATGTAATGAAATAGTGAAATCCTATATGTATAATAATCAAAAATATTATACACAATATTGTGATAGGCATAATTGCGAAGTTTTTGGTTGCTTAGAACCTAAAGGAATTGGGAAATATTGTACTGCTCATACTTGCACAATTTCTAAATGCCCGAATTTGAAAAAACTTTGTACTAAAGATGGAAAAAGATATTTTTCTAATTATTGTGAAGTGCATAGTTGCGAAGTTCCACTTTGTCCAGATATAAAAAAATCAAATAGTAAATATTGCAGCAATCATACTTGCGATACAATATCATGTTTTAACCCAGTAAAATTTTTGGGAAATCCTCAAAGCAAAAATTGCACAAATCACAGTTGCTTAGAGAGAAAGTGTCCCCTTTCCAAAAAAGCAGGTAGTGAGTATTGCGAAAATCATTCTTGTTTACTTTGTGGTAATCCTAGAAAACATGAAGATGGCCAATATTGCGAAGATCATAGTTGTAAAGTATGCCTAGAGCAAAAACAAGAAAATAGCGATTACTGTTTGAAACATGGTTGCAAAATTTGCGGAAAGAATAAAAAAGATATTCGCGGAGATTATTGTGTGGAACATAGTTGTAAATTTTGCTTAGAGCCTAGAAAACAAGATCGATCTGAAGTGGGGGAATATTGTATTCAACATAGCTGTAAATCATGTCTCAAAGAAAAGAAAAAATCATGTGAATATTGTGTAGATCATAGTTGCGCTAAAGAAACTTGCCCCAATCCTAAAAAAACTGGAAGTGCTTACTGCGATAAGCATACATGCCAATATGGTGATTGTCTAAATAAAGCTGAGTTTTTAGACAATGGACAAAAATCGGAAAATGGAAAATATTGCAGCAAGCATCAATACAAATGCTCGGACAAATCTAATCAATGTACGCATCGTCTGGATAGGAAGTTTTGCTCGGAACATGAAGGCCTTCTATATATGAAAGAAGATTTTAACAAGTTTTATAGTTTTGAGCAGCCCATTGATAATTATATTGTTTCAGATGACTTAAAAAATATTATCTTTAGTTCTGGAAAAGAGAAGTATGCAATTGATGATAAAGGAAATAATATTGCTATTTCACAAAAAATTCCTCATGATAATATTCGCTATTCCTTTGAACTTTCAGATGGAACAACGTATTTTATCACAGGAAAATTTATAGACCCTGATTATGATGACGATGAAGATTCAAGAAAAGATAAGATAAAATTTTATAAAAACGATAAGAAAGTAGATTTTCCTAAACATACCTACGATATTATTGGACAAGGAAAAAATATTTATTATCTTGTCTTTGAAAAAGCTGATAGATCCAGCAAGAAATCATACTTCCTTAAATATGGGAAGGAATCAATTCCTTTACCAAGTAAACTTTACTTTATTGACAATTTTACCGAAGATGAAAATGCAGACATTTTTTGTTATAGCGAAGATGAAAAAAAGGCATATCAAATTAGTATCAAAGAAAAAAATATTATCCACGAATATGATTTAGAAAAACTTGCGGAAGTCGCATATCCAGATAAAACTTGGATTGTTGCAACGCAAAAAGATGGATATTCTATTCTTATTTGGATACAAGGAGAAACCGAAATAAAATATAGTTGCTGGAAAGATATCATAAAAGATAATCAAGGAAAGATTATTTCTAAAGAAATAGAACAAAACAAAATTACTTTAAATAAGCAATCTTCTAATTTTGGAACGTTTGCTCATATATATTTATCAAAAGAAGAGATCAAAAAGTCAAAAGTATTGACTAAAATTTCTGCTATTCTCTATTACACTACTTCTGTTGAAAGAACATTTGCTAAAGGAATAATTTATTGCCAATTTAATAATAAAGAATAGTTAATTAGAAACTTTAAATAAAAAGTAGATCATGTTTTTACATGATCTACGATTTTCCTTAGAAGGGAGTTGTATGGCTAACGTATCTTTGCAAGATAAAGGTAATACATTATCACACTCTACTCATTTTTTTGGAAAATGTAAAAGAAATTGGCAACAAAATAGATTACTTTGGGTAATATCTATAATACTGATTTTCTTACTTTTGTTCATTATTCAAGGAGAAAAATGGCTTACATTTTCTGATGAAGAAAATATAGGAGCGTTGGAAAAATGGAAATCTGAGCATAATATTGATAACGAAGAAAATCAAGATGATAGCAATAAAAATATCGATTTTAATGATGTTAATAATAAAGTTCCTCCAATAAGAATAATTATTATCGAATCCTGCAAAAATCTTAATGCCACAATTGATATGACAATTACGACTTGTTTAGAGGCTTTATTTTTTGGTGTCATTCCATTTATTTTTATTACTTTATTATTTCCTATTTCATTATGTGAAAAATTAGAAAGTTTTTTTGATAGAGTAGTTCGACGTACACCACCATTTTTAGTTTTATGCTTGCTTAGTGTACAATCTAAACTTTTGGAAAAAGAAGAATTTGCACATTTATTTTTTTGGGTAATTTTAGTTTATCTTTCCTCTGATTTTTTAACAGAGACAAACCGTCTTAGAAAATCTCAATTTGTAAGATTCTTCCAATCATTTTACCAAGGGACTTTTTTACCTTCTCAATATAGTAATTTTTTGAAGCGATTAAAATATTATGCTCTTGATAAAATACGGCTTATATGGGTTTATATATTACGTAATGGAAATTTTCATGTTATACTTTCTGCCTATTTTCGAAATTATATAATTTATTTGACAACCTTAGGTTTTTTAAAAATTGTTTATGTGGATCAGATTGGCAAGTATCTTATGCAGAATTATGCAACAATGATTGAGATACAAGCATTACAAACTCAACATATTTGGTCTGCTTCTTTTAAATTATTTATCCCTCTTATATTTCTCATTACATTTTTATTATTACTACAAACAGTTATTTATCTTTGGCAACGTCCCCCTATGATAAATAATCTTCCTATAGATGTTGAAGAAAGTTGCTTTGAAGTATTTTCCACCCATAAAACAAAAGAGCTGCCTTGCTTCAATGCCCTAGTTACTTTGCATTATCAGGATAATTTAAATCATACATTAAAAGAAATGAATGTTGTATTATATCCTAATGAAGTTAATGTTCTTTTTGGTGTAAGCGGCTGTGGAAAAACTTCTTTAGCTAGAGGAATTTTAGGTTATACAGCACCATGTTTGGCTAGTACAAAAATTACTCCAAAAGAACAAAAATTATCAGAATATACAAGTGCTTTTGTAGCCCAAAAACCTTATGAAGGATTGAGTCAAGTCTTTGAAAATGAACTTGTCTTAGATCGTATTGCCAAAATTCGTTGGCCAGAAAATATCAATTGGAAAGAGTTCAACGAAAAAGTAAGATGGTGGGAATTTACAAGTTCCATTTCAACATTATTGCTAACTCCTATAGAAAATCTTTCTGGAGGAGAAAGACAAAAACTTCTATTTTTGTTTGTTGCTTTTCTTAAACCTCAAATTATGGCATTAGATGAGCCAACGGCTTCTCTAGATCAACGCGCTCGTGCTAAAATTTTAGAATATCTAAATATGCTTCAAAAGCATGGAGACACTACAATTATTGCTATCTCTCACGATTATACTTTTATCAATGGACTTCTTGGTAAAGAAAATTTTTTCAAAGTTTCAACATTAAAAGAGTATATGAAAGAAAAACATATTATAGATGCTCAAAAAGATACTAATCGAATTGTCTTTGATATATCTGGAGTTGTTAAAAGAATAAGTTTGGATCGATTTATTTTTGAACATGCAAAACTTCCTATGCCCTTACGTGGCGGACGTTGTTTTGTTTTAAAAGGCGCAAATGGTTCTGGAAAATCTACCTTATTTAATATAATTACAGGTTGGGAAACTTCAAAAATAGAAATGTTACAATTTTGTGGAATATCACTATCAGGACGAAAAATATTCCATTTATTTTCTACAGAGAAAAGTAAATATCAATTATTACGTCGCTTCAATAGTACAATTATTTTACAAAATCAAGATTGCTTAAATCCAAAATTAACAATAGAAGAATCTTTGGCAGTTGAATCTGAAGATCACGCAGCGAAATGTTTGTTAAATGATGATAAATTTAAGCAATTAAAAAACACAATACAAGAACACCGACAAAAATTACTTTCTATTTTAGGACTTGAACATACTGTTTCTCATACTGCTAACGCGATATCTGTTGGACAGCAAAAAAGATTGAATCTCTTGAGAAGTTTACTCAAATACCATTATAATCGGGAATTGCTACGATATTTAAATAATAGCAATCATCCACAAGAATACCTCCTTTTAATTGATGAAATTTCCAGTGGAAATGGTGCTAAATATATGGAACGAATTGTAGATATCCTGCGAGATTTAATCACGCAAGACAATAATCTTGGAATTCTTGTTATTGATCATGATGATGATTTCCTAAATAGTATTTGTACATACTATCAAACTTCTCCCAATACTTTTATTAATGGATATTCTATTATTATTTCCAAAAGTGGCAAATATCAAAAGGGTGAAATTGTAGAAAATTTTGTTGATATGGAAGAATTTTAAGGAAGTAGCATGTCCTCACAAAATTATCAAGATAAAACGCCCTCACTTGAACAAGATTCTTCTAAAAATAATTTTCTTTCTGTTGTAAAAAATTCTATCTTTAGCCGAAGAAAAATTTTTTCCATATTTTCTATCTTGATATGCTTTTTTATTCTTGGTTATTTTATTTATCCTAAATTTTGGAAATCTTGCCGAGAATTTTTCTATCGTATAAATATATCTAAAGAAGAAAACAAATTTCGAGATGCATTGCTTAAGTATATTGCAACAAGTAAAGAATACTATTCTCAACCGGAATATGATCCTGGGATAAAAATTTTGTTTAGTAGTTCTATTAGATTTGTTGAAGAGCAAAAAAATTATTCTTTTTTACAAGAGCAGGAAAATAATAAGATTTTTATATCTTATCTTAATAATTTAATTAAATGGTCGGATTTTGATGTTCCCAGTAAAAAAAATTTGGAAGATGTTTTAAAAATTGCTATCATATATTATCAGGATAATACCTTTATAGTAAAGGAAATAAATCTTTTTGTCAGCAATTCAGAAACTGATCTTGGTAAAAAGAAACATCAAGAAATTACTGGTAAAATATGGCCATTTCTCTCTTGTTTAAATCCTTATAAATGCCCTGTATGTGGAGAAAAATCAACCACAAAAATGGGATATTGTGCCGACCATTTATATAAATGTAAGAACTTTGGACAATGCCAAAAACGTACTAATAAAGAAGATAGCTATTGTAAAGATTGTGCTGATAAATTGCAAAAACAGCTGGAATTACTTGACAATATAAAACCAAATAATCCTAAATTATCAAAGGATTCCCAAGAAAAAAATATTCCAAAAATTACTTATAAATGCCTTGAAGAGTCTTGCAAAAATCGTTTAGAAACAGAAAATAGTTATTGCTCAGAACATCAATACAAATGTTCCTATAAAGTTGCAGACTGCCAAAATAGAACTTCTCAGGAAAATGGTTATTGCCATGAGCATAAGTACCAATGTCTAAATCAGGAAGATATATGTCAAGTTCGTTGCGCAAATCTATTTTGTCCCAAACATGACGGAATATTATCAGCTTCAGATTTTGAAAAAATTTATATTTTAGAACAACCTGTAGATAGCTATGATATATCATCCAATTTGAAATCAATTGAAATTTACTCAGGAAATGATGTATATAAGATAGAAGATAAAAGCAGGATGAAATATGAAGAAAAAAAATTTCCTTATATTCCGCTACCTTCATATATTTCAGGAAGATTACTTAATAGATTTGAAATTGCAGGAAAAAATTATTATGTAACTCAAAGAAATTTAACATACCAAGATTTGGAAAACGCTTTGGAAGGTCAAGAAGAAATACAATTATGGGAAGATTCTAAAAAAATTCAACTTCCTTTATACACATATTATGTTTTAGGACAAGGAAATTCTATTTATTGTTTTGCGCAAGAAAATCCCTTAGAGTTCTGTATTTGGAAGAAAATAAATAATGAGTTTGTTAAATGCCAATTCGATAAAAATTTTTCAAGTAAAGTAGTTGGAATCCATAATTTTTCCGATAATTCGGATGAGCCAGATATTTTTTGCTATAGTGAAGAAGAAAAAAAAGCCTATCAAATACATATACTAAATGAAAAAAATAATACTCAGGGAAAAATAATTTACGAATATCCATTAGAAAATATTCCAGATACTGCCTATCCCTATAAAAATTGGATCGTTGCTTTTCAAAAAAATGAATACTCCTCAGTCATTTGGATTAAAGATGAAATTACTATCATGTATCATTGTTGGAAACCAACCAGAAAAGACGAAAATCAAGATTTTAAAATTATACAAAATGGTGTTCTTATAAAAAAAATGCCAAACTTTGGAACATTAGCACACATTTATTTATCAAAAGATAACATAAAAGATCAAATATCTGAAACATCTCCTACTAAAATTTCGGCTATTCTTTATTACATAACAGCAACAGAGAGAACCTTTGCAAAAGGAGATATTTTCTGCCAGTTTAATATAAAATATAAAGAAAAGTAATTATAGTTGGAATAATTTGGCT
>CAZPDM010000015.1:0-31046 GCA_964585305.1 uncultured Planctomycetota bacterium
AGCAAGCCAGGATAATGCTTTGGGGATGAGTTCATGATGAGGAGCAATTGCAATAAAACTTCGTGTTATGATAGCTGTTACTTCAACTGAATTTGTGTACCATCGATAGTCTTGCTTTTCTCCCCAATAAATGCCATCAGAATCAGATTTTGCTTTCGCTGCAATGTCTTTTAGAATTTGCTCAGCTTCTTCCGGATGATTTTTATACAAAGAGAGTGCCAAAAGTGCCATAGTGTAAGGACTTGCCTGGCTTCTTTCTTGTGTATCAAAAAGTTCTTCCAACGTTGATTGAGGAACATCTTCTATTATGCTTAACGCATAACAAATATAAGCCATAGCTGCATATTTGTCAAAGTTTTCGCCAATGATATATTTATTACTCCAAGAAGATGAAAGCAAATTTTTCAAGCATTGTGTTGCTTTGCTAAGTTTTTCCTTTTCTACATTGTATCCTAATTTCTGGCAACGAGCTAACCCAGAGAAAACATAAGCAGTGATCATCGGATCAGATTGGTCGGCTTCCCACCAACCCCATCCGCCATCTTCCTGTTGCAATTCATAAAGGCGTTTGAGTCCTGCTGCAATATTTTTATCTAATTCTTTTAGATCGATAGCATTTTCACCTAATTGAGCTTGTATAATTTGTTTTGCAACTAAATTAGGCATGAAACGAGACATAGTTTGTTCGACACAACCATAAGGATAACCAACCAGCATTTTTAAACTATCTTGGATCATTGCAACGTAATTGCAATACAAGCGAATGCTTAATTTAGCACTTGCAACAGATTCCGGCAAAAATAATTCTATGGTTTGTTGCTTTTCTGGAATTAGCAATCCTGAATCAGAATGTACTTGGCGAACTCCATGAGTATATACTGGGATTGTATATTTGGTAGCATCAGAAAATTTTGAAGTTACTTGTGCGGATAAAATCGCTGCCCCTGGATTGATTGCTTCAATTTGGGCAGTACTACGTAGCCAATTTCCTGTGGCAACTTTTTGAGTAATATTTACAGGTACAGCTTGTAAATTTCTGGAAAATTGGGTGGATAATTTTAGTTCTTGCGTATTTCCTGTGGCGTTGCAAGCAGCTAATTCCCATTGTAACTGATCGCGACAAATTAAAAATTCCGGATGATTGACTAACAGATATACAGGCATTCGAGAAGAGATATTACTTGTTGTTTCTCCTACACGTGTGTTGGAATCAACTGTTTTTACTGTGATTTGCCAATCTGTTAAGTTATCTGGAATAGTAAATTTAACTTCAGCTTCACCTTGTAGATTGGTTTGTATAATTGCAAACCATGCTGCAGTGCTTTGGAATAAACTGCGCTCTAAGACATTTTGTTCATCACCACTAGAATCGGACTTTTCTTTAGACTTTTTAGAAGGTTCCATTGCTGGAGTAGATGGTTCTGGTCGTGATTCTACAGAACGGGAAGGAGCTTCATTTGCTGGTATTGATTCTGGAGTAGGTGCTGAATCTTCAGCCATAAGACGCGTTGGAGATGGTCTGGGACGTTCAGCTTCTTCACGAGCCATTTCTTCTTCCATCGGTGCTTCTGTTTCTGCTGCTCCTGCAGTTGCGTGGCCTTCATATCTATCTTCATCATCTGCAATATGTGATACGGATTTTCCTTTACTTACCAATTGCTTTTCGACAATAATATTTAAACGCTCCGAATATTTAGCATGATCATAGGATAGCATTTGGATTGAAGATGAGCTGGCGACATTTTTTCGTTGCAGTGGATAGAAAAATAAAGCCAGTGGAGCATTGCTATCAGAAGCGAGTGCATAAATAGCACTATCGACAATGCTGATACTTAAATTTGTGGATACGGGTTGGTCATGATCATCACGAGCTTTTATTTTTAGGATAACTTGCTCGCGAGGTTTATAAGTAGATTTATCTGAGGTGATTTCAAGTTTAAGCATTTTATTGATAGGAGGAACTTGAATACTTTGAACACATTCCATAAAACCATTTTCGGCAATTGCACTTATTCTAAAATATACATTCGGAACCATATCTGAAGCAATAGGAATACTTAGCATAAGAGCATTGCTGCTGAATGCTTGCACCTGATACATAAGCAGATTTGCACTTTCCCAAGTAATAAGAGGGCTAATATTAGAGGTAGGCAAAATTACTAATACTTTAGCAGTTTCTCCAATTGAATAAGCATTCTTATCTAAAATAACACGAATCATATCGCCGCTATATAATAAAGGTTCATTGCTTTGGCTGGCCCAGACATTTTTATTCAATGATAGTGTTTTTCCGCGACGATCTTTTGCGGTAAGAGTAATTTCAATTTCTCCAGCCATTGTCGCAGGGTATTCTAATGTTGCATTGCCCTTGTCATCAGTTTTTCCTTGTAGAACAGTGATACTTTGACTGGGAACATCTGGTAATTCTTGACGCATCCAGGGACTTCCAGCACTACCACCTTTAGGATATTGACGACCTTTGCGAACCAGTTCAATACTAAAAGACTGTGCAATAGGCTTGTTCTGTAAATCTACAGCTTTAACAATAATTTGGATTTGCTCTTCGAGACTATAAAGGTGTTTATTAGTTTTAATGTCAAATCGGACATCTGTTGGCATGACTTTTACACTTGCAGAGCCTACTCCAACATTGCGACTTTTATCTGTAATGACTGCTTGTAAACGATAGTAATGGCTTTCTTCACTTGAAAGACTTGTAAATTTTACTTTTGCTACGCCATTTTTTAACTCTAATCGTTCTTCTTTGAGTTGCTTGGATTTAAAAGAACGATATTCGCTTTGAGAATAGAAACTTTCCAAGCCAACTTTTTCAAATAAAGGTTGATCAAAACGACTTTGAGATAGTTGTATTTTTACATTTCCTTCTAAAACTGGGGCACCAGAAAAATAAGTTGCGGAGATCTCAAAATTGAGTTCTTCTCCTGCTACTGCTATATTTTTCACAGGTTTTACGCTGACTTGAAATTGAGGTTTTGTAAATTGTTGTACCTGAAATTCAGTTTGAAAGCTCTTTTCATTCCATTTTACAGCGATCTGACATTGTCCCATACTAAGATTTTTTTGCAAAGGAAAAGTGCCTTCAAAAGTTCCTTCAGAATGAACGTTACATTCTCCAGTAAAGATTGTATTATTTTGAGCATCTGTTACAATGTAATCGAGTTTTTTTTCAAGAATTTTGGGGATGATGTAATCTCCATTTTGCCATTCGCGTAAAATACCTTTGAAATTAACAGTTTCTTCAGGCAAATAAAGTGGTCGTTCTGTAAAAATATATCCTTTATATCCAGATACCAATGCAGGAAAAAAGAAAGGATCATCGCATGTGAAATCCGATCCATTTTGAGCAAATATTTGGATTTGCGGGCTATATTTAAGATTTTGAAATATGGCTATTCCTTGTTCGTTGCTTATTTTTTGTTCTAATAATTTTCCTTTTAAAAATATAGAAACTTTAGTATTAGAATAGGGATGTCCAGTTGTTCTATGAACGGTATAAACCAGTGTTTGGTTATTTGCTCGGCGAACGATCATTGCTAAGTCAGAAATTGCAGAAAGTGCATAAGCAATATAATTTTCTTTAACAGTTTCTACAAGATATACGCCCGAATCTTTTATATTGAAATTTATAAAAGCATAACCAGTTTCATTTCGAGTTAATTCTTTGATTTCCTGCATTCCAACATAACTAAAATTAAGTTGCTCAGCAGGAATATTCGCCGCATTTCCTAAAATTTGGGGCTTGTTATTTTCTTTGCTAGTTGCGATTGCCTGATTCAGTTCTTCCCTAATAGGAGTATTTTCAAGCACAATTTTATGAATGTTATCTTGTTTTGTCAAGAAATTTACAGGATCATGAATACGAAATATTGTGCAGTTTAAAGGAAAACTACTTGCTTGGATTTGTAGTTTAAGAGCATTTTCCGGCATTTGAACTGTGTCTTGCTTAACATAAAATGGTGCTTGTGCAAGAAGAGGTAGTACGAAGAAAAGAAGCAAAAGAATACGCATTATTTATCCCCTAAAAAAATAAAAATAAGGCAGATTTTTACATATTTTTAGCAAGAGAAAGAGAATAATTTTTCTTAGATTATTTGTCGTTTTTTCTAAAAAAAAGTTTCCAAAATATTATTTTTCTAAAAAATAGTGTTATCATCAAAAAATGATAACACTATTTTTTTCAAGCCTGTTAATTTAGAGAGCAAATATACTCAATCCAATCTGCTTCCAATTTTGCCAATTCATCTTTAAATACTTCTTCAAAGGCTTCATGTTCTTTGCCATAGAAATCGCCATTATTCATTTGTTTAACGAACTTTTGGAACTTAGTTCGATATTTTTCTTCAATCGTTCGGTGTAAATAATAGAATAACCCCCAAGATTGAGCATAAAAAATGGCTGATTTTTCAGGATCATTAGCAACAAGCTCTAGCCCGTTTTCTTTGAGAAATTCTGCTAAAGGAATATATTGTTTATTTCGAAATTTATCTTGCAGCCACGATAAACGGCTGGGAACTTTACTGTGGACAATCAAGCTTTCTCCATCCCAATCAAAACCTTCAAATTGTGTTGCAAGAGCTTCTGCATACCATGAAGGCGCACGTAGTCTAGGGCAAGAATTAAATTGGTATAAATGTGCTCCTTCATGAATAAGAGGTTCTAAAATACTGCGAATATTTTTAGGATCGCGTAGCCAGGCAACTCCAGTATTTGTTAGGCTATTTGCAAATCCACCAGCTCTTAGTTGAGCAACATTATTAAATTTAAGACAATAATTTCGATAATCTTCATAAGTCCTGAAAGCAAATATTTTCATCCGTTTTTCGCAAGGACGGCCAAAAATATTTTTATATTCTTTGCACGCTGCTTCCATAAATTTTCCAAGTTCTTTGATAAAATCTTCGCTAATATTCGTTTTAATGCTATAGTTTGTTGTTTCTAATTCCCAGGCATTATCCCAATTGTTGCGAAGTTTTTCTAATTCATCTTTGCTATACCATTTTTCCTGGTACTTTATGTAGCCTTTTTCTAAGAGATCTTTTTCTTGCTGTGTAATCCACTTATTATCATGTTTGATTTTTCCTTGGCTGAGTTGAGTTTTTTCTTCTGGTGTTACCCATTGTCCTTGGTATCTAACTAAGCCCTTTCTTCTTTGATCGGCCTCATTTTTGCTAATAAGTTGATCTTGATAAGGAACAAAACCACCTTCAGGAATATCAATGCCAAGTTTTTTGCTAAGATAACTATCAATTTCAGGTTTTTTTTGAGGTTTGTCTCGAATAACGCTAATAAAACAACGGTTTCCCTCAGTAAAAAGATCGTGTTCAAAACTAAAGACACCTAAACAAAATAGTTCTTCTGTTCCTAATTTCATTCTCTTAAAAAAAGTATACATTTGCTGAGGTTTGAGTTCATACCAATGGTGTCGTATTTCTCCTTTGGGAAGTTTGATCTTGAACTGTTCATTATTTGCCCATGCAATTTGACCAGATAAGGTAGGACTAAATTCAATGCGATCATCTTGTAATTGTTTTTGGTTTATATCTATAATAAGTCTATTGAATAATTTTGACATAGGACGTATCTGACTGATACGATATTGCACTTTTTCTTTTATTTCCGGGCATTCCAGTTGGTTATAATAGATAATAAATTTTTCTAAGGCATTAGGATAATCATAAACACGTGTAAGACTGTCAATATAGTCATAATGCAACTGAAATTCAGCATGTTCACGTTGATATTTTTGACTTTGAGTATCTTTACTTTTTTCACGTTCTTTTAAGATAAAGTCTTTTTCAAGAGATTGTTTTTGTGTAAGTAATGCTTGTTGTTGCTGCTTTTGCCATTTTCTAAATTCTGCAGCATCAACAAATCTTCCTTCAAAAACAATTAACCCTTCTGGCGGCATTTTTTGCTGAGTGATATGACAATAAAATTCTGCTAGCTTTTTCTGCTCTGGAGCATTTTTTTCTTGTTGCCAGGCAGCAATTAAATATTGTTCTACTTTTCTATAAAGGTTATGACGAACCATCCATAGTGCGCATATTTCAGGTCGCATTTGACAAAAATTTGTTTGCTCTAATATTTCACAAAATTGTGAAGGAGCAAGTTCTTGCCAAGTAATATTTTGATTAGCCTCTCCATCAATTTCTAAGTAGATTTCTTTTTCGTTTACTTTTTTATTTTGCAAAATTGCAATTTTTAGAAGTAGTTGGCCTGGTTTAGAAATATCAATGATAATATTTTTTTCATATTTTTGTATGGTATCGATCAATTTTTTAAATTCAATAGTCTCTTCCTGTATCTGCTTTTGCCAATTATCTAAGTATTTAAAGTTTTCTTTTATTGATAATTTCTTCCTGTAGTTTTCTACAACTTCTATTGCAGCAGTATAATTTTGATAAAGGATATGTTCTTGTATGAGATTACGACATTCTTCCAATAATTTATAGTCATCCCCGGGATTATTATTTACAGATGATATATTTTCTGCAGGAGTACTATTTGGAGTGTTGTTGTTAGGGAAACTACCTTTATTGTTAGATAAAATTTCTTTTGGAAATTCTGTAGGAACATTTTGAGAGGAACTATTAGCCTCTATGATATTTTTCTCAGTATTGATATTATCTGTTTGCTCAATAATATTTTTTTCTATCGGCTTAGAAGGATTTGATGTTAAAACAGGAATCAAAGCCATTAGAATTAGACTAATTCCTATTGCTACAGTAGTAAAGTATGATAAAAATTTTGATGAGGACTTTCGAGAAGGTGTTAATATAGGTATTGGCCGCTGATAGGGTAAATTGTTATCACAGAAAACAAAAGTTTGTGAACCTATTTGTATTTGGCAACTATGATACAATAAGGCTGCTGAGGTAACTGTTAGCCCATTAAAAAATGTTCCATTTTTACTTTGAAGATCCTTCAAAATATATTTTCCATCTTTATATTCAATGGAAGCATGTTGCTTAGAAACGCCATTTTCTTCTAAAGGAATATCGCAGGAAGATTGACGTCCAATTTTTAAAATTCTTGAAGGAGAAAGGAAAATTTTTTCGCCGTCTTGTTTTCCTCCTAAAAACATCAAATAGAATCGTTCTGTTTCAGGGTATAAGAATATCAATGTTTGTTTGCCAATTTTAATTTCATCACGATGTTTTAGACATGCTGTTTGAACATTTTTACCTGATAAAATAACACCATTGCAACTTCCTAAATCTTTAATCCAATATTTTCCTTCCTCAGAATAAATATCCGCATGATGAGCTGAGACAGATGGAAGTGGAATAGATAAATCATTGCTAGAAGTTCTTCCAATATGAAAAGGAAGGGATGTAATTAGAACTGTTTTTTTAGTTTCAGAAATAAATAATTTGGGAAGATTGTCGTGAGTTGATTCTAAATGATCTGTATTTTCTGGATCAATAAATTTCGTGGTTTCAGGAGCAATTTCATCTTCTATTTCTGCCTCTTGGGCATCTTCATTTTCCAAAAAATCAGAAGATTCAGCAGGTTGAGCAGAGCGTAAAAAATCTGCTTCAAATATCTTGCGAACAGTTTTTTCTTTGTTGAAAACAAGTTCTTCTAATGTATCAGAAAGTTTAGATGGGGGAGAATCTGCTTTGTTTTTTAAAGGTTCCATATTGTTATTCATCATCGTTTAATTCCTCACGATAATTTTGACTTGCTTTCTTTAAAAAGATACGTTCTTCTTCAGTTAAGGAAGATAATCCTTCTTTATGTATCTTTTCTAAAAGCCAATCTGTTTTCATTCGTATCTTTGAATATTTCTCAAACTGTTCTCTTTTATATTCTTCTTGAAGATTTTGTTTCCAATTTGTAAATTTGCTGGAAATAAATTGATAAATTGGATTACTTAAACGATAATATAAATAGCCAAATAAAGCTCCTCCCAAATGCCCTGTAGCTGCAATTCCTCCATACGGCATAAGAACGATATACAAATCTATGGCAATTAAAAACCAAACTAATTTGCTTAATTTTACTGGAAATAAAAAATATATATATACAACTGCATTAGGAAGTAAACACGCGGAGATAACTAGTACTCCCATAATTGCTCCCGAAGCTCCTATAGCATATCCCCATGGGCTACTTAAAAAGTATTGAGTTGTACAGAATGATAAAGAAGAAAATATAGCGCATAAAAAATAGAATTGTAAAAACCGTTTTGTGCCATAATGACGTTCTACTACATTTCCAAAGAAATATAATGTCAACAAATTAAAAAAGATATGAAAAATACTATTAACATCATGCAAAAAAGCACATGTTACTAATTGCCATAACCAAAATTTTTCAAAAACATCTATTGGATGCAATCCTAGATAAACATTCATAATGTTATAACGCATGCCTGGAATAAGCGAAGCAATTATTTGAAGACCAAATGCAATTAAATTAGTAATAATTAGGAACTTAACACCTTTTGTCCAATAATATGAAAAAGGAGAGCTAGAATAGTTTGAATAATAACTCATATATATTTTTTTTCCTTATAAATTTCATTTTATGAAAAAAAAAGACATAAGTCTGTCTAAAGTTGGGACGAAAAATTAACTTATAAATTTTATTGCAAGCATTTATGACAAAATTATACAATGATATTACCATAATTGTCAAGGTGTGTGCCTAATTATAACTTTTTTTGAAATTTTTTTAAAAAAAGTTCTTGCTTTTATAAAAAGATATGATATAATAATTCCGTCAAACTACTTTATAGTTTTTTGATGGGAAAATGATTGTTGGTTGGAAAGTTTTTTTCCCAAAATTTGGGCTGTTAACTCAGCGGGAGAGTGCTACTTTCACACGGTAGAAGTCAGAGGTTCAAATCCTCTACAGCCCATGATAATTCTATTTTTTCTTTTTTTTTGTGTTTTTTTCTTTTTTTGTTTATACTTTTCTTTATGGGGATGTAGCTCAGCTGGGAGAGCGCTGCTTTCGCACGGCAGAGGTCGGCGGTTCAAATCCGCTCATCTCCACTATATTACGCAACTACCATACCTTGTATTTTCTGTTGATGCTCGGTTGATGCAGAATCTGTTTTGTAAAAAAACGAACAACTTAAGATTTCTTTGTGCACCCAATCGTCAGCAGAAAAATTTTATGGTAGTTCTCTTTTTTTTTAGAAAAAATTTTTAATTCTCTTTGTCTAAATCTTTAATAGCAGCAACTAAAGCCTGCGTAAGTTTTGCCATTTTTTTATAATCCAAAGTATCATAAGTATCACTGTAAGTATGATAATTTTTATTACGGTAAAAGGCTGAATCAGTAACCATCAAGGCTGGGTAGTTAAATTTCCAGAAAGATTCGTGGTCGGAAAGATGGACATCTAACATAGTATCTGGAGTAATGAGTATTTGAGTATCAAAAGAGTTGTGTTTTTTGACTAAGTTAAAGAATTTCTTAGTAATCTCAGAGTGTTTATTGATGCTTGTAACAGCAATGAAATTTCCTTCTTTAGGATAAAGAAGAGAGAGTAAAGGAGTAGGATATTCTTGGATTTCTTCATCCGAATAAAATCCTAGCATTTCTAATCCTATCATAAGTTTAATATTTGCCTCATTTTTTCTCAGCATCTGAGCATATAAAAAACTTCCCATTGTTTCTGTACGGAAATGAGGAGGTTCTTCTAAAGTAAAAAAAACAAAATATAACGTATGTTGGTTATGATAGTTCGATAATTCATTAGCCAGTGCAAGTAAAACTGCGACAGCAGAAGTATTATCATCTGCACCAGGTTTATCTTCTACTGTATCATAGTGTGCACCGATCAATAAAATTTCTTGTTTTCCACCTGATTTGCTAAAAGATAGATTTTTAAATTCTTTATCCCCTATTTTATAAGTTTGGTGGTTTGTTTGCAAACTAGTATTTGCTAAACGTTGCTCAATGTATTGTGCTGCTTTACATAATTCTTCATAACGTAAAGAACTATGCGGTCCAATAGTATCACTAAGCATTTTCACATCATCGAGCAATTGTTTTTCTAACTTTTCCTGTTTTCCATCCAAATTTTGTCCTACCAAAGGTACAAGAATGGAGCAAAATAGAACCAACAAATATAAATATACCTTCAAAATAAACTCCTTTTTTAAAAAAAATACACAGAGTTAAACTTCTTTTAATCTTAAAAAGATTAAACACAATGTGCAAGAAAAATTTATTTTTTTTAAAAAAGTTAAAAAAATGAGAATCGAAGCTTTTAAATCTTTCTTTATTTTCTACTTGAATTGTCTCTGGAATTATGGCAAAATTTGGCATAATTTAGTTAAGTTGTACAAAAAATTTTAGGAGTTTTTTTTATGCAAAAAATTTCTTTATTATTAATTTCGTTACTTATTCTAGGTTCTCTTATTCTTGCACAATCTTTTGAAAAAGAATATGAAAATGATCCTGTTGTTATAATCAAGACTTCTTTAGGAGAAGTTTCTTTAGAGTTATTTGCTCAAGAAGCTCCGGAAACAGTCAAAAATTTTATTACTTTAGCTAAAAAGAATTACTATGATGGACTTACATTCCATCGTGTTATTAAAAACTTTATGATCCAAGGCGGATGTCCTAAGGGAGATGGGACTGGAAATCCTGGATATGAATTTAAAGATGAAATCAATGCTACAGCATTAGGTCTTGATAAACTCATTGCTTTTAACGAAGAAACTGGTCCTCATCAATATTTGCTTATTCGTAGCCAACGTGATTTTAATATGGTCATACTTCTTCCTATTATTGATAGTCTTAAGATAAAGGATCAGGAAGAACTTAATAAACGCCAATTAGAAGTCATGGCAGAAATAAAAAAACTAACTGTAAAAAAATGCTATGAAAATTTAGGTTATAAATATGATGAATCTTTGAAATCTCACCCTGTCAAACGTGGTGTTATTGCTATGGCTAATTCTGGTCCAAATACTAATGGTAGCCAATTTTTCATTACAGTTAAAGATGCAGATTGGCTTTTAGGCAAACATACTGTATTTGGAAAAGTTATTAGTGGGATGGATATTGTAGATAAAATTTCTTTAGTTAAAGTAGATTCTCAGGCTAAACCAGAAGAAACAATAAAAATTCTTTCTATTGAAGTTAAAGAATAGTTATAAAAATTCTAAAAATAAACTCCACCTAAATTTGGTGGAGTTTTCTTTATAAGAAACAATAAAAACATGCTACAACCCTACAATTTACCAGATCAAATACTTTTGCAGGATTATATAAGTTCCTATCGTTCTTTAGTATGGATTCCCCACGAAAGATGTATTGTTCTTGGCAATAGTAACAAAATTTATGAAGCAATTTGGGAAGAAAATGTAGAGAAAGATAAAATTCCTGTTATAAAAAGACCTACGGGCGGGCAAACTGTTTTACTTTCTCCTAATATGCTGGCAATTTCTATTATTCGGAATAGTAAAAATATTGGGCCTTCACGACAATATTTTTTTGAGTATAATAAGAAAATTATTGAAATCCTTCAAAAGTTTGATATAACAGATATAAAAGTACAGGGAATTTCAGATATTACTTTGCAGGGAAAAAAGATAGTAGGTTCTGCTATGTATCGTAATTCGCAAAGAATCTTTTTTCACGCGGTTTTAAACATATCTGAAAATTCGGA
The DNA here is from genome assembly GCA_964585305.1 of uncultured Planctomycetota bacterium. Lineage (GTDB taxonomy): Bacteria > Planctomycetota > Uabimicrobiia > Uabimicrobiales > JABWCH01 > CAZPDM01. The sequence goes on from CAZPDM010000015.1 coordinate 11,654, forward strand.
AACAATTGAAAGATATTTAAAAATGCCAGCCTCTACTCCTGCATACCGACAGGGAAGAAACCATGTTGAATTTGTTACATCTCTTGCTGATCAAGGTTTTCAAACAGATATTTTTCTCCTACAATCTACTTTTAGACAAGAAATGGAAAATTTCTTATGAAATTTTTTCATCATCTTATATGGCAAATAAAACTTTTTATATTTAATATATTATATTATTTTATTATTGAAGTGGGCCAGTCCATTTTATCTATATTTTATTCGCAGAATTGTTATGTTTGCAAACAATCTCTTATATATAGCAGTCATCATTATTTATGCCAAAATTGTTGGAGAAATATTGGTCTTATTAGAGAATCATTTTGCCTTCGTTGTGGTTTACCTCTTGGGGGATTAGAAAATAAGAGTTGTATTGCCTGTCGGACAAAAAAATTTAGCTTTAGCGAAGTTCGTTGTGCATGTCGTTATCAGGATTCATTACGAGATTTAATTCTATTATTTAAACATCATGGAGTTGCGCAACTATGTTATTTGTTTGCAGGTATGATTGCATGGCAAATTCGGCGTCGTCCATTTTCAAATAAAGTTACCGCAATTATTCCAGTTCCAATGTTTTTATCAGATAAGCATCGTAGAGGATATAACCAAGCAGAACTTCTTGCATTGGTATTATCTAAAATATTAAAAATTCCTTGTTATTCTCATGCAATAAAAAAGATAAAACATACAACAGCTCAAGTTGGTCTTACTCATATAGAGCGTAAAAAAAATTTAGTTGATGCTTTTGAAATAAACTTTAAGATAGTAAAAAAACTTATGGATCAAAATGTTTTACTTGTAGACGATATTTTTACAACAGGAAGTACAGCTCAAGAATGCAGTCATATTCTTAAACTCGCAGGTATTAAGAATGTGTATGTAGCAACAATTGCTCGTACTGTACCACATTAAAAAAATTGTTCAGGGGAAAATTCTATGCAATTCCAAATCATTGTTCTATGTTGCTTATCTATTTTAGCTATTTCATGTGGAACGGCATCTTATGATAAAGCTGAACTTTATAGTGCACTACCCTCACCAGAAGAAAAACAATATAATGATGCTCCATCGGCTATTAGTATTCGAGAAATCGAGCAACTTAGAGCGCAGATAAAACCTCCTATCCGTATTGCAGTGGCAGAACCATATAATTCTGCTTGGAAAGCAGATGAATCAAAAATAATAGAAAGTTGGCTGCCTCTTTTGCAAAATGCTAATCTTGCTAAAGAAATTGTCCTTATTCCGCGTAGTATGATGAGTAATGGATATACCTATTCAGATTATCTTAAATTTGCTCGAACTGCAGGTGCGCAATTACAAGCCGATGCAGTTTTAGTATTCTCTGAAGCTGCTCATATTCAAAAATATCTTAATTTTTTTAGTATTTTTGACTATGTATTAGTTGGCCTTTGGGTAGCTCCAGGGCATCATAGAGATGCTTATATTGTCGTAGATGCAATGTTAGTGGATGTTGCAAATGGCTATGTTTATGGAACTGCTCGTGGCGAATGTGAAACTAAAGAAATGAAGCCATATATGTATTGTGATGATGGTGATACAATCAGAGAAGCACATGTAGAAGCCGTAAGACAATTGGGGACCAAATTAGAAAATGAAGCTAAAAGAATTGTAGCTAATGTGCAAAGTCAAAAATAGTTCTTTACACAAAAATTCGAATATAATTAGGATAATTTTGTGAAAATAAAAATAATAATCCTTGCTATCCTTGTTGCATTTCTTGTTTTGATGTTTATAACTACACCTGACAAAGATCAACATATAAAAGCAATCAACAACACACTTCTTTCTGATATAGAAAAGGGAACAAATAGAACTTCTTCGGAAGGCTTAAAAAAAATGACATTTAGTTTGACAAAACTTCGAATAGAAACAAATGCAAAGTTTTATAACTTTTATTTATTTTCTGGAATAAAAGAAGAAGAAAACTGGATTAGTGTAGGCTTTTTAGGAATGGTTTTTGTTTCAGGAGAATAAAAGAAACTCTTTTAAGGAATATGCAACCGTCTTTTTAATAAGTTCTAGGTTGCATAATTTTTATTATGAAAAAATTATATATATTTAGCATATTTTTCTTATTTATCTGTATATTTGTACTTGGGCAAAATACAAATGCTCCCAAGCTAATTATTTTGCCATTTCAAATACAAGGTGAACTTCCTGGAACTCTTGGAGAGACAGTTACTGATTTAACCGCAAACAGATTAAATACAAGCAAATATTACATTTTGGATCGCTCTGCATTAGATAAAAATATCCAACAAAAAGTTCTAATAGAATCTTTAACTGTTGATAATGTTGAGCTTTTGAAAAGCTTAAATATTGAATTAGTAATGTTTGGTCAAATTGCTAAAGTAAGTGATAAATATTATGGTGGCTACCGTATTGTAGAAGTTGCAACAGCACGTGTTGCTATCAGCGATTCTATTAAAGCAAATACCTTTGATGAATTTTTAGAAGGAATTTATCAATCGCTAGCCGCAAAAGGATTTCATCAGACTAAAGAAAATAAAATAGAAAACAAAGATGATAAAGAGTATATCTTAGTAAAACGTGAGCAATGGGAAATGCTCAATAAATTTGTCAAACAAACAAAAACTCCAACTCCTAACCTTGATAAACAGGCAGAAAATTACTTAGCAACTTGGCAACAAAGTATTATCCAAAATAGAAGTTATGGCCCTATACTTAAAGCAATGAAAAATTCTAGCCGAGATTTAGATGATGTTATAGAAGAATCTTCCGAACAAGAAATTCCTAGATTACGTGCATTACAGGCACAGCTTGATGCAACAATGGAAAAAATTAAAGAAATACAGAAATTGGATGCTCAAAGTTATGAAAAAATTGCTACGGCTGTTTCTCAAAATAACTTACGTCTAGTAACAAGTCTCATTGGTCAATATTGCAATGAAACTACTCATTTTAAAATTATGACAGAATCTCTTGCAAAACTTTCTTATCAACTTGCTATTAGTGTTTGGGTTAATCCAAGTTCTGGCTATAAAGACACAGGTGCTGGACCAGATCCACAAATTAAACTGCAAGTATTTTCTTTTTATCCAAAACATCGCTATTTCCCAGCAGAATGGAAACAAATAGGTAATGGGTTGTTTGAAAAAAATGATATTGTAGGCGATGTTGAATTAGGATATGTTACAATTAATTTTGACTTTGAACATAATTATGCTATACGTATTCAACTTTTTGAAAGAAATTTGCTCAAAAATGAAAGTCTGGGTGATACAGAGATAGATATATCTTCCTTAGTGCAAAGTGGTATTGATCAAGCTGTATACTGGACAAAAAAGACTCCTTATGGAGAAATGACAATAAAAATTCTTACTAAAAGAATTACTTTTCCCAATCCTTTACCCAAATTTCATGAATAATTTTTTTTGTTTTGTTTAAAGGAAAGAATATGCCTAAAACAAAAAATGAAAAAAAAGAAAAGCCAGAAAATCAGGAAAATCAGCTCACATCCGCACAACCAGTTGTATTAAATGGAATGGTAAACTATAATCCTGGCTCGATTGTGAGTCGCACTATAGCAAAAAATAAAGCGGGAAATCTTACACTTTTTGCTTTTGATAAAGGGCAAGGGTTAAGCGAACATTCCGCCCCATTCGATGCTTTGGTACAAATATTAGAAGGCAAAGCAGAGCTTACGATTGGTGGTAAAATGGTAGAAGCTAAAGCTGGGGAAATAGTGTTGATGCCTGCAAATATTTCGCATGCTGTTCATGCTTCAGAATCTTTTAAAATGCTATTAATTATGATTAAAGGATAGATAGAATATGAAAATTAAAATAATTTTCTTTCTCTATTTTATTTTTGTTTTTTCTTTTTATATTCAAGCTGAGGAAATTCATCGTTGGAAATTAGATGAAACATCTGGAAGTATAGTATATGATTCTATTGGGAATATCAATGGAACAATCTATGGTGGTACTTTTTCCAATGGTTCTGCTCAGTTTGATGGTGTCAATGATTATGTTGCTCTTTCTAGTACAGTTCGCTTACATGATGAACAAAACTGGACAATATCTGTATGGTATAAAGGCTCAACAGCAGGCACTGATTGGACAGGGGCTACCCTATTAGGAACAATTGGTAATGATTGGTGGGCTTCGATGGCTATTACAGATGGGAAGGCCAAATATCTTCACGCAACAGATAATGGCTATCAGACAAGTTATGATAACTTAACAGGAACATCAAACGTTACTGATAATCAATGGCATAATATTATCATTCGCAATTATTCTAATAGAACTGCGGATGTAATCGTTGATGGTGTTGTTGAAGTCTCAGGTTCCTCCTTGCTAGCTGGCACGCCCAGTCAAGATGTTATGTCTTTTCGCTTAGATTATTTTATGGTTGGTTCACCAGGGATTTATGCTTCTGGTTCTTTAAAGGATGTTAGAGTTTTTAATACTGCTATCACCGATCAAGAAGTTGCAAGTATTGCTGGAGGAGCAGTTCCGGAACCTTTTAGTTTAGTATTGCTATTGTTTGGTGTTTTAGGATATGCTAAATTTAGAAAAAAATAATTTAATATCCCTGAACTTTTTAGTTTCAGGGATATTAAATTATGGGATTTTTTCTTCAGGGAAATATATGCAAAAGAATATAAAATTTTTTCTTATTATATTATGTATTTTCTCTACCATCGAAATATATGCACAAGACAATCAAACATTAGTATACGCAGAGTTTGGCTCTATTGAAACGTTAGATACTATTACTTGTACGCAGAACAGTGAATTGAGAATTTGCGAATTTCTATTTGATAGCTTAGTCTGTCAAAATTATGATGGTACATTAGGTTTATCTTTAGCAAAAGATTTAGATATATCTCCAGATGGCCTTTCGTATACATTTATTTTGAATGATAATTTATTTTGGAGCGATGGGGTTCCTCTTACTACTTTAGATATAGAATTTACATTAGCAATACTTATGAACCCTCAAACAGATCAATGCAATACCATTCTAATGAGATATGTTGAGGATGTTGAATGTATAAATCCTAAAAGAATTAGTATTAACCTTTCCCAGCCATTTTTTAATCCATTATCTTTATTTACTTTCAAATTATTGCCTAAACATAAAATTCAGCAGCCTATTTTGAAATATGGAAATGATTTTGGAAAGAATCCAATTGGATGTGGTCCATTTCGATATCAAGCTTGGAAAAATAATCAAATTATTTTGGAAAGAAATTCTAATTATTACCGTCGTAAAGCATTTATAAACAATATCATTATAAATATATACTCTGACCGTAAAGTTGCATTCGAAGCATTATTGCAAGAAAAAATACATATTATTCCTGAGATTTCTATAGAGGAAATTATATCACTAGAAAAAAACTCTCAGATCAAAATATATAATTCACAAAACCCTATTCCTGAAACCCCTAAAAAGAAACTAGGTGTATCCGAAACGTCATCCGAATTTTGTCCCATTATCCATTTTATAGCATTTAACCATCATACTGAAAATTCCTTTTATACTTTATTCAAAGATATAAAATTTCGTCGTGCTATTTTACAAGCAATCGAAAGAGAAAAAATTTGGAACACTCTTTTTTATTTCCATGCTTCTAAGAATAAACAGATTTCTTTAGTTCTTCCTGGCCCATTTCCTATAGGAAGTTGGGCAAATGATCCAAGTATTATTCCTTTAAAATACGATCTTGATTATAGTCGTCAATTATTAAGAGAATCTCTTCTCCCAAAAGGATACCAAGAAATCAATGGAATGTGGACAAAACCTGAATTTGGAGTATTAGAAATTAGTTTAAAATATCCACAGGAACAGGAAACGGTTGCAAAAGCCTGCTTTCAAATTGCTGAAAATTTAAAAAAGTTAGGAATTTCTATTAAACTAGAACAACGAGAACAATCCCTTTTACGAAAAGAGGCTTATCATAACTTTCAATTTGATTTACTTTATGAAACTTATAATTTTGATGGAACGTTAAATTTATTTCCTTTATTTGATCCTAATGCAATAAAATCAGGGCAAAGTAATTTTTCCGGATATGTTGATTCTAGATTGGTTGAGTTATTTTATGAACTTCAAAACAGCTTGAACCCTGGCTCCATACGTTCTATATCTCAGAAAATTCATCGTTATTTGGTAGAAGTTAATCCCCATTTATTTTTATGGCAACCTAATTTATATACTGCTTATCATAAAAATTTAAAGAACTTTTCTCTTAATTCTAAACATATATTTTTAAAACCTGCAAATTGGAAGATTTCTCAAAATTAGGTTACTATAAAGTTTTTTCACTTGACAATTTTACTTTTTGGGATTATAATTCCCCTTAATAAAAAGGGTGTGGTAGTGAGTACTATCATAGGGATTTGGTGGTCGGGCCGCCATCATTATATCGTATTCTCAATATATGTGAATACTGGGAATTGCAGTTTTCCCCAAGCTGACATTGTGCTTAAAACAAAAAAATAAAAAAATTTTTTTGTAACTGATGAAGCAATGCTGGAGAATATTATGAGTGATCATTATGAATCTACAGATACAGAAGAAAGTAACCCTGGTTGTTTTTTCCGGATGATTTGGTTTTTGCTAGGAAATGTTGCTTTAGCAATTTCATTTTTATTTCTTGTCAAATTAGGAAAAAACTATACCATAGTTGATGGTATTTATTGGATGTTTGTAGGAATTATGATAGCAGCCCGATATATAGATATGAAAACTTCTCAAAAACTTCAAAATGCAAAAGAGCAAAATAAAGATAATCCTAAAAATGTTGTTAAATATATACTATTCCTACTTCCAATTTCTTTTATTTTATGGGTGGGCGGTCACTTTATAGCCAAATTATTGCCATAGAAAACAAAAAAAACAACCTTTGTTTTTTACCAAGGGTTGTTTTTTTTTGTTTAGATCTGAGAATTTAGATCTCCGCCAATAATCTTTTTTTTCATTATTTCAACAGCACTTGTATAAGAATGAATATTTGAAGAGTAATCAATGGATTCTTTTTTTGAAGCGACTGGTGCTAATGTATTTGGGTTTATTATTTTTCGGGGAGATTGAAATTCCTCAATTTTTTCAAATTTAGGTATTTGTGAAAGCTGTTGCCTTGCTTCATATAGTTTTTTTAAATGATTTTTCCAAGTTTGTATTTCTTGAGCCAATTCTTTTATTGTAGCACGGGCTTCTAAAACTGCTTCACAATGTGTACTTGCACAATTTTGTACAGGAGCAGTAATAAGAGTTGTTTTTTCTATATCAGAGTCTTCTTTTTTACCAAAGGTAACAGAAAAAATAGATGTTGTATTATTAGGATCGTAAGATTGTGTTACTTCTTGTTCATTTTCAGTGGACTCTTTTGCAATTTTTTGTTTGTCGTTTACCACTTCTTGGCTTGTTTCTTGGAGAGATTTAGCTTTTCCCATTCCTGTTTCTGAACTTTTTATATAAGGAAGCCCAGAACTATTCTCGATAGAAGTTACTGGAGAAGAAATAGGATATTCATCTTTTTTTTCTTTTAATTGATTCCTAATTACAGCATAATCTGTTGGCATTTCTGCAATTGCCGATCTTTTTGTAGAAGGCTGTTTATTGGAATAATGGTAAGCGGGAATCTTTTGAGTATCTTCTAAAGAGGGAATCTTTTGAGCATTTGCAGATGCTTGAGGAAGAAATTGGGAAAGTGCGGTGTGTATAGCCTCTTGAATATACTGTTGGATATATTGCTGTATTTCAGGATTAACTTGAATAGCTTGGGAATTTTGTTGAGAAGATATTTGTTGTTTTTGCTCTTTGCAAAATTGTTGTTCGGGATGTATGGGCAAATTTTGTGTTTCTGATTTTATAGGAGAAATGTGGGAAGTATGAAAAGATTGAGAAGGCGTTATCTGTAGAGTGGGTAATGGCTGTACTTTTCCAGATGAGACAATATTCCCCTGAGAGCATAAAGATTGATTTATTTTTGGCGATTGTAAAGGTTGTTGGGGAGATAATGGCTGATTCGAATGCTGTGAATATTGTAATTGTACAGGTTGTTGATAGGAAAGATTTTGTTGTACTGGTGGTTGGTAGGAAAGATTTGGCTGAGTATAGGAAAGGTTTTGCTGTTGATAGGAAAGATTTTGTTGACCTGGTTGCTGCGAAGAAGAAAGATTTTGCTGAGGATATGATGTAGGTTGTTGCAGAGAAGAAGAAAAGGGTGGTTGAGAAATTGATTGAAGATGTAAAGAAGATTGAGAAGTATTAAATGTTGTTAAGGATATAGGTTGTTTTTGAAGATTGGGAATATTGTGTGATGATTCAGATTGTCCAATGATGGATTGATCTTCTATACTTTGTCCTAATGCCATATTTGACTGCTCTGCTTTTTTGGTTGGTTGGGATTCTTGAATTTTAGCTTGACTGGCAAGTTGGTTATTTATGCTTGCCATTACATCATTTTTTGCTATTCGTTGGGTAATATCCACAGGAAGATTTGTTCTAGAATTATTCTTTTCTTGTGTTATATGTTGTGGATATAATGTGTTTCTGCTTGTAATAGCATTTGGATCATATCCTTGTTTTGCTGAATTCTGTTTATCTTTTTGTTTTTCTGATTCCAGATTTTCCATATAATTCCTGTTCAAACTGAATTTTGATAAAGTGCCATCGCTATTCCTTTTTTTCCATGAAAAATTTTTGAAGCCCTACGCTTATTATTAAGAGTGCTTTCATCGCTACCCTGGAGGGTTAGCGACTTTTCGCACTTTTTTTAATTTCTAATTAGTTAGCAAAAGCCGTTGGACTGTTAGACATTCTTCTTTAATTTCAGCCTGGGCAACAACACGATTGCAAATCCAAATAAAAAAAGACTTTTCTTTGTCTATTGTAATTTCAATACCTTGCTCAGATAATTTGCTTATATTTATTTTCTGGCCATTTTTTACATTAAACCATAGTGATTCTGGAAGAACAATTTTAGGATATGGATATAAACTTTCTTCAAGAGAAATATAAGAGTCTATTGTTAATTCTTTTACATCTTTTGCATTTTCTAAAGAAAAATGTCCAATAGAAATTCTCTTAAGATTTTGTATATATGCTCCACATCCAAGTTTTATTCCAACATCACGAGCAATAGAACGAATATATGTGCCAGAGCTACAAGCAACTTTTACTTGTAACTCTGGAAATTGATATGATAAGATTTCTATATTATAAATAGTAATTGGGCGTGCTGATAATTTTGCAACTTGATTATTTCTGGCTAGATTATAAGACCTTTGTCCTGAGATTTTAATCGCACTATATTGAGGTGGAATTTGTAATATTTGACCAATAAAAGATTTTAGTATAATCTCAACTTCTGTATAAGTTGGAATATATTCAACAATATTTTTTGTTATTGGCCCTTCTGCATCATCTGTTAATGATGTAGCTCCTAAAGTGATTGTTGCATAATATTCTTTGGCTGCCCCACAGAAAAAATTTTGTAACTTGCGAGCATTTCCTGTAACTAAAATCAATAGACCAGAAGCTAAAGGGTCAAGGGTTCCCGTATGTCCGGCGTCTGCAATTTGCAATTTTTGGCAAAATTCATTCACATATTGTCGGGAGGAAATGTTCGCAGGTTTATTAAGTAACCAAAGCCCTGAGATATGATTAGTAAATAGGTTCTTCATCCTCTTCTTCGGTCGGTTCACTAGGTATAAACTCCCCGGATCCTTCATTATTTTCTTGATCTTGGCTAGTTTCTTCTTTATTATCTGCAGGTTGTACTGTAACATCTTTTATCTTGGTGTTTAAGATAGTAATAGCATCTTGGAGATTATCTTTAATTTCTCCTTGATAATTGTCAATAATATTTTCGATATCTTGTTTTAAAGTTTGGATTCCTTCTTCTTGATTAACACCAGTAGATAATTTTTTTAAACATTCTGAAGACAAGATGCTGATCTTTTCATCCGAATGTTTTAACCCTGTCAATAATATTTCGCGTCCCCAAACATCAATATCTTCCATGCTGGACATGAGCATAATTAAACCGGATACTGCTGCAACTTGTACAGACGGATCATCATCCCATAGCCTTTTTTGAAGATAACTAATAGCGCGTGGTTCTCCCATCGTTTCCAATGTTCGTACCATAAAATAGCGAACTTTAGGATCTTCATCTATAGTTGCAACTGAAGCAATCACAGAAAATTTACTTATAGCATTTTTCCCATAAGCATAGAATGCGGTTGCAGCTTCTCTTCTAACAACTAAATCGCCTAATTCTATTGCTTCTGCTAAAGTATCTAAAATAATATTTTGAGGTTCTTTAATTCTTGCCATTGCACGAATCGCAGCCTGTCGTACTAAAACAGAACTATCTTTAAGTGCAGCAAATTTTAAAGTATGTACGCTTGGAGATGCTTGTGGGCCAGCTTGCGCAAGCTCTTCTATAGCGGCTAATTTTTCTTTTTCATTATTGGAATTCATTATTATTTGAATGGATTCCTGTATGATATTTTTTTGTTCAATGTCTTCTATAGCATCAGAAACTTTAGAAGATTCTTCTGTCTTTGTTTCTCCTAATGCTTCCTTCTTACTTTTTAAAGCCAAGGCTTCTTTTTTATCGTACTCTTTTGCAATTTTTTCACGGATTTCACGTAAAATAGCAGCCTCTTCTTTTTTATAAAGTTCAATAGCTATAGCCCATTGTTCATAATTTTCATAAAATCTACGATAACTTATGGGTAATCCACGATATTCAGAACGCCCTTTTGCTCGTAGAACACGAGGTTTAATTTTTTCATACATTTCTGCAGACCAGCCTTGTTCTTCTGGAAATTCGATCAAAAGATTTTGGGCTTGTGCAGAAAGACGGCTCATAATCGCACTACGATTGATTTTTGCACGTGCTAATTCTTCAATTTCACGATTACGTTTATTTTCTCGAAATTGTTCATCTTCTTCAGTTAGAACAATACCAGCTTGTCTCAGTTTTTCTTCTTGTTCCTGGCTACTTCTTGTTGTTTGGTCGATTCGAGTACGAATAGCATTTTCTAATTGTTCACGACGTTGAGTGGAAACTCTTCCTAGTTTTTTTATACTTGTAATATCTTTATAAGAAATAAAAACAAATCCAGGATTTTCTCGTACATACCATACACGGACACCAGCTCCAGGTTCGTTAATATTGCTGATTTCTTGATAAACATGACCATATTTAGCTTTTTCGATAAAATGGTTAGCAATAACAATTCCACTAATTTTAGAGCCACTGGATAGAGTTACTTCAACTTCCCAATCTGTACCAACACGTTCATTTGGTGCAATATCTTGGCTCATAAGAGATAGACATACAAATAAACTTAAGATTGTAAGAAAAGTCTTTTTCATCTGTTTTCTCCATAGATTTTTTGAGAAAAATGTTTTTAAGCCTATTTTAGTTTATCCAACAACATTTGCATATCGTTTACGGCATCTTGCGATGTAGGATATTCTACTACAGTAATATTAGAATAATAAATTCGTTCAGGTTTCCAAGCCGTTAAAACAATTTTCAAATTGCTTGCATAGAGATTTTGTCCATAACAGCTTTTTGCCTTTTTAAAAGCTTCACGGGATTCTTCTTGCCAACGATCGATCCAGTCTTTAGAAAAAAATCCTTCTTCTTGATCAAGCTGTATCTTATAAAAATACAAACGTCCCATGAGATTATATAAATCCCCTTGTTTCATATTATCTGGGGCAAAGTATAATCTTTTCAACCAAGAATTTAATTGATCTTGAGTAGGAGCAATAGTACTGCTTAATTCATTGTTTATTTCTATAACAATTTTTTCCCCAGGATCTTTGGGTAATTTAGATTCTACTTTAGGTTCCACAGCCATCATTTTAGCTAAGATTGCAGCATCAGCATCTACTTCTTCTTCATCATCAGAATTTTTCATAAATAAGGGAGGACGATCGTTATCAGGTAGTATAAGCTGATTTTCGCTTTCAAATCTTATTTTTGTGTTATAACCATATAGGTAAATAAATGCAGCCGCAAAGACAATAATAGCAGCAGTGATATAAATACCCATTCGCAATTTATAAGTAAATCCTATTTCTTTATGATGTACTACACGTGTAGCAACTGCTTCATCCAAAGTTTTTCCTGTTGGTTCATCTGTACTTTTTCCAGTGCCTTCTTCGAAACCATAGCGTTTATTATATACCGACAAAGCAGAATCATAAACCTTTTGTAAGCGTAAGCTGCGTGCTTCGGCTTCTTTATTTTTTTCATCTTCAACTTCTTGAAGAATTGCATTTTCTTGTAAATGTTCCAATTCTTTTAAGAGGTTTTCAGAAAGTTGCCCAATTTCTTTGTCCTCTGGGTTAGGATTTTTAATCATGCTAATTTGTCGGCTATCATTGGAAATCTGAACTTTATCAGCACCAGTTTCTAAAGTCTTTTTTGATTTGGGAGGAATAGCATTGAAATCTTTCGCACTTGAAATAAATATAGCCCGTTGCGTATCCCCTTTGATTCCTAGTTCTATTGTAAGTTTCTGATCGCTAATAGTATTATTTACTACTTGGGCCATTGCTTCAAAGCAGGAAAATCTCCAAGCGGTTTGCTGCGGTGTATTTTGATTAAAAAGAAGACTTAGCATTTTTAATAAATGTCGTTGGGCTTCTTTATAGTAAGGTACATTTCCTAAAAGTGTAACTACTTTTTGATTATTTTCTTCAAAAGATTCCAGGAAAATTCTATTGGTATCGCTTTGATAAATTTTCATTCGTGTACTATGATCGGTAGCAGTTATCGTGATTAAAAAACCTTGACCAGGTTGGGATTTTGATGACTGAGTATAATTTTTCCACATCAAGGAAATAATTTCAATTAAAATTTCTTTATCAGGTAGTTGCTCAAATACAGAGCTACTATTTAATAACGCAAATAAAGTAAAGCAACGACGTTCAAGATTAGCTTCTGGAGCAGCTTTAACTGTTAATACTCCTTTTTGAGCTTGAAAACGTGCTTCAATTTCAAAACCTGGTTGTTGAATAAGAAATTCATTATATTCTTCGCTTAAGTGTAAGATTGCTTGTGTTGCTAAATCACGATCGCCACGTAAGAATAAACGCATCGGATCGCAAAGTACTTGGCAATGTTCAGAAAATAGTTCATTATAATTTCCTAAGAATTGCGCACCGCCTTGGTTAGTAAAAGGAAGAAGAATATCAAGTTTTAAAATTTTTTGTTGGAGAACAGAAATTGTAAAACTTCCTTGACTATTTTCTTTTGTCTCGCATTCTGCAACTTTTTGAATTGTTTTCTGATAGATTTCTGGCAAAACTTCAGCAAATTCCATTAAAAAGAAATTGCTAACTTTTTTCACATATATTGGTTGAGCGTCAAGATAATAAAAATAAGTATCATTGGGAAAACCACGATGATTGCGATAACGAGAGATTAAATATTCTGCAAATAAACGAACATCATAACCTTTTGTAATCAATTGTGGTTGTAAGAGGCGAACGCCTGGATCGGTTGTTGGAGTGATATGGTATAATCGTTCTTTAAGAGGAATACTAATTTTTTCTTTCAAAGAATTTGCTTCGCTAATATCATCAGCAACAATAATATCCGGATAAAATTGTTTCAGTAAGGTTACTGAATTTTCAACTCCATTTGTTTGATGAGTTAAAATAAACGGAATAGGACGAGCTTTTTGTGATTGTTTATAAAGATTTTCAACTTCAGATTTTACAGCATCATTAGATTTAGAGTCGGCAGTGAGGACTCTAACAATATTGATTGCTTCGCGAATTTCACCTAAAACTCTACGGATCAGCCAAGTTTCAAAAAAACTTGATGTAACAAAATAGACGCCAGATGACTCAGGTTTAAGCTTAATTTTTTCTAAAACAGAAGCTATACCTTTAAAAAATCTGCGATCCATACCATATAAGTCTGCTACATCAAAAACCAAAGTATTTGTAAAAAATGTCCAAGTTGTAGTACGTTCACTTGCTATCATCCAAGGCTTTCCTGGATTTTTTACTTTTATTTCTATTCCAGCGATAGCTTTTTCTAATATTCTAGGAAGCATAATAAGAGCTTGTGAAGCTTGACCTGTAAATTTTAAATATCTTGTTGATTTAAGATCAATCAGTTGAACATTTCCAGCAAGTTCTAATTTGGATGTATCTATTTTAGATTTGCTTAACGATTCTTCTTTTCCTTTCACCCATTCGAGTCCCTTTGCTTTGTCGCCAGCAATAAAATTTTCATCTAAAAGCAAATTCCAACCATCTCCCCATTTTACACCTTCTTGGGCAACAAACATAATATTATTTTGAAATAAACTTTTGGCAAATTCTAAACAGTCTTTCCATAATGTTGCATCATAAGTAAAATTAGGAGGTAAACAAACTAAGCATTTTTTCCCTTTAGCAAGATTGAGCAATTGCCGAAGTTGAGATAAACTTGTTTTGTTTAGTTCAAGACCTTGTGGAATTTCAATATAATGATATAATTCTTCTTTTTTACTTATAATAGTTGCGGGTAAAGAGGCCATAGACACTCCTTATATTATTTATTTAGTGGAGGGGGAAAATATCCCAATTTTGATTTAAGATTTATATTCATTTCTTTTTCCATAGCAATGTGCATTTCTCGAATATATCTTAAAATATCTCGAAATCCTTCCACTCTATAATTATCTACTTTTTGACTTTCAGAATTGGCATTTATTTTATAAAATTCATATATTGAAATAGTGGTTGTTCTACTAAGTTGTTCTATAATTTCATTATAAGTTAATAGATGTATATGTGTTGTTGGATAAAATTGTACAAGATATTTTTGGTTGTTTTTATCTAATATTTTTTTTTCTTCTTCCAATTTTTGAAGAAATGCCAGCCACCATGCACTCCAAAGATCTTTTGAAAAAGCATTATTTTTAATAAAAGGATTGCTTTTGTTAAACTTTAAATCTCGTTGTACAAGCATAGCATTTCTTTGTTGAGTGCCAAGATCTGCAAATAAGTCATTGATTGCTTTAATTCTTTGTAAATAAAAATTCCGTATTTCGTCGAGAGATTCTTTTCTTTTTTCAGGGTTACCAAATTGAAACTTTTTTTCAAAAACTTGAATATTTCTACTTCCTAGCCGTTTT
Source organism: uncultured Planctomycetota bacterium (assembly GCA_964585305.1). GTDB lineage: Bacteria > Planctomycetota > Uabimicrobiia > Uabimicrobiales > JABWCH01 > CAZPDM01. The sequence goes on from CAZPDM010000015.1 coordinate 26,857, forward strand.
TTAATATCTTCTGCCAATTTAGTTTCTTGATTATCAAGATAAAAGGCGATACGTAGTAAATATTCCCCTGCTAATATTTTTTGTGTTGCTCTATTGATAGGATCGCAAACAAGCTCAAATGAAATATTATCTTGATTGGGCTTTAAAAGCAAAGGAAGATTATTCCAATATAACCGCATTCCTTCGTAGAAAACTTCTACTGCTAGTACACCTTTATTTAAATCAGGTACAGCATAACCAGAAATATCTAAACTTATTTCATCGCCCCAAGGATATGAAGAATATGACAAACTTTGTTTATCTAAACGAAAGAGAGTGATGGTATCTTGCCCAAATAATGGACCATAGCAAAAATATGCTAAGAAAAAAATAATGATAAATATTTTCATAGAAAATTCCTAATGAGTTTTTCTTTTTCTATAAAAAAATTAGTACTTTTGGATTAACTTTTCCGACCGTTTCTATAGATTAACATAGTTTTTTCATATAGTCAATTTGTTTTTAAAAGGAAAAGGAATAAAAAATGTTATATGCTCAAATTGCTTTACCATTACCTTTAGATGATTATTATGATTATATTATCCCTGATGATTTATTGCCCCAAATCAAAATTGGATGCAGAGTAGAAGTTCCGTTTGGACATCGCATTATTACAGGATTTTGCGTGAATATTCAAGATTTTAGTAAAGTGGAAAATGAAAAATTGAAAAAAATTGAAAAATTAATTGATGTTGAGCCTGTGATAAGCCCAAGCATGATAGAATTTACAAAATGGTGGGCAAAATATTATCAATGCTCTTTGGGAGAAGCATTAGAAGCTACTGTTCCAAAGTGTGTTGGAGTAGAAAAACGTCGTAAAAGTTATCATGTTATTTTACAAGATGTTTTAGATATATATAGAGAATTGGAAGAATTGCAACGTCGTGCTCCAGTGCAAGCAGATATTATTCGTTTACTTCAGGAAAATCAAGGAAGAATGCCTCGAGAGCACATTAAAATTGAATTAAAACTAAAAAATATAGCCCCGTTTAAAAGTTTAGAAAATAAAGGTTTAATTGTTATTGAAGAAACTGAAGAAGAATTGGATATTTTTTCCCATTTGCCACTTAGCCCGTCAAAATCTTTTTCTTTAACTGAGGCGCAAAAAAATGCTATTTCTGAAATTAAAACTGCAATTCTTCAACAAAAATTTCAGGCTTTTCTTTTATTTGGAGTAACTGGTAGTGGTAAAACAGAAGTTTATTTGCAAGTAATAGAAAAGGTTCTTCAAGAAGGAAAAGAGGCAATTGTTTTAGTTCCTGAAATTGCACTGACTCCGCAAACTGTTATTCGATTTAAAGAAAGATTTCGTCAGGTTGCTGTTTTACACAGTGAATTAACAAATTCTCAACGTTCGTACCAGTGGCAACAAATTCAACAGGGAAAGATACAAGTCGTTATTGGACCAAGATCAGCTATTTTCGCACCAACGCATCGTTTAGGATTGATTGTAGTAGATGAGGAACATGAGCCTAGTTTTAAGCAACAGAATGCGCCTAGGTATAATGCACGAGATTTAGCTGTAAAACGGGCGCAGGAAAATAATGCTGTAATCATTCTTGGTTCTGCAACACCATCTTTAGAATCTTATTATAACTGCATCAAAAAAAAATATACTATGTTAACACTGCCCGATCGCATTGGGGAAGCAAAAATGCCTAAATTTTATGTTATCAATATGCGTGAAGAATTTGAACAACAACGGCGGTTTGCTTATTTTTCTCAGCCTTTATTACAAGCCATTGAAAAAACTTTAATTGCTAAAGAACAAGCAATTTTATTTCTAAATCGCAGAGGATTTGCGACAAGTATTTCTTGTCCAGTTTGTGGATTACAACTTAAATGCCCTCGATGCGAAATAGCTATGACATATCATATTAGCCGTGATGTAGCAATTTGCCATTATTGCCAATATGAAATTCCAACGCCAAACGAATGTCCTAAATGTCATTTTTTAGGTATTCGCTTTTTAGGAATTGGGACACAAAGAATGGAACACATTCTTATACAAAAATTTCCTAAAGCAAAAATTAAACGTGTGGATAGTGATAGCATGACTTCGCGTAAGAGTTATGAGGAAACATTTTTAGATTTTGCTAATGGCAATATTGATATATTGCTTGGAACCCAAATGATTGGGAAAGGACTGGATTTTCCTAAAGTTACTTTAGTAGGTATTGTTGCCGCAGATATTTCGTTGCAACTTCCAGATTTTCGCTCGTCGGAACGTGCATTTCAACTTATTGTTCAAGTTGCAGGCCGTGCTGGGCGTGGGGAAAAGGAAGGTGGAGTCATTCTTCAAAGCTACCATCCGGAGCATTATGCTATTCAGTTTGCTCTAAGTCAAAATTATGAAAAATTTGCAGCAGAAGAACTTGCATTGAGACAGGAATTTAAGTATCCTCCTTATGGAAAACTACTTAGATTTGTTGTCGAAGGTGCAGATGAAAAACATGTAAAGCAAAAAACTGAAGAAGCAGCATCAAGTATTCCTAATAATGAAGATTGTATTGTTCTTGGCCCAGCACCAGCTCCTATGGCAAAAATTAAAGATTGCTACCGATGGAATCTTCTTATTAAGGCTTCCAATATCAAAATATTATCTCAAGTTGCTCATATTTTGCAAAGATTTATCCAAAATTCTGGAAATCTGCATGCTTATTTAGATATAGATCCTATTTCTCTTATCTGACATACTCTCCGCCATAATTCATCCCACAGCCTGAAGGTTGGGGCTTTCTGGCGAAGATTTAGTAAAAAGATTCTAGAGTTTCTTTAAAATCTCTAAAATCTGTAATTTAAAGGAATTGATTTATTGATGGTTTGAAAGAAATGAGAGAAAAATAGCCATTTCATTTTTCATTTGGGACTAATTTTTCAGTTGCATTTATTTTGAATAATTGCTAAAATTTTTTTATAAACTAGGATTTATTAAATCCTGGATCTTAATTCTGCGTTTATTATTTTGCAGATTTGTATTTTTGCAAAGGAACTAACAATGCAATGCTGCCGGCTTCTCCTATTAAATAGTAGTAGTTATGAAAGCTCTTTAAAAGATGGCCTATCTGATTATAATATTGAATTTATGGTTACTTCTTCTACAGAAGACGCATTGCATTTCATTCAGGATGGACTGAGTGGAACAATTTTATGGGAGCTTGCCAAAGTTACTTCTGAAGAAATTGCTTTTTTTGAAAAAGTTGTATCTTTTAATCAAAAAACCCCCATTATTCTTTTGGTAGAAGAAGAAATTCCTCAAAATACAGAACTATTTTCATTAGGAATATTTGCATTCTTAAAGAAACCTATAAATTGTGTAGAACTACTAGAATTAGTTCAATCTGCTTTAGATATTGCCCAAAGTACAGATCATATTAAAATTCTTTCTGCTACTCCATCTTGGATTGAAGTTAGTATACCAGCGGTTACAAGCTATATTCCACGGCTTAGTAATTGGATAAACAAATGGTTAGCTGGATTTTCTGAACGAGATACCCAACGTCTAGTTTTTGCTTTTCGTGAATTAGTTCAAAATGCTATTGAACATGGAAGTCATTTTTGCCAGGATAAAAAAGTTAATATTCGTTATCTTATGTCCAAAAAGTTTATTATATTTGAAATTGAGGATGAAGGTGAAGGATTCAATTTTGGACAAATTCCTCACGCTGCTGTTGGTAAGCGCAGGCATGCTGCAATGGAAGTTATGCAGTATCGAAAAAAAATAGGTATGCGTCCAGGTGGCCTTGGTATCGCAAGTGTTCAAAGCATTGCAGATGAACTTTTATATAATCAGCGAGGAAATAAAGTAACTATGATTCGATATTTCCCTATAGATGCTTCTAGTACATCTCATACTACATCAATAACTTCCACAACTCCAACAGGAGAAATATCGTTACCCAAAATAAATACACCTACTCCACAAAATCTGGCGAAAATAGAGTATTCAACTCCATTAAATTTAAGTAAAATGGGGATTCCTATTTTCCCAAAAATGATTTCTTCAAAAGTTAAAGAACCAGAACTTACTGATTTGCCTAAACTAGAAGAAAAAGCTAAAGAACCAGAACTTACTGATTTGCCTAAACTAGAAGAAAAAGCTAAAGAACCAGAACTTACTGATTTGCCTAAACTAGAAGAGAAAGCTAAAG